>DATKUK010000109.1:0-212525 GCA_035530655.1 Phycisphaerae bacterium | reverse complement strand
ACGTCCGGATCGTGTAGAATGCTTCACTTGAAAGGCCTCCTTGCCGGCGGGTGTTGTTTTCTATCAAACTACAGTATACCGCCGCTTGAAGGCCTTTTCCTGTGCGAAACGCGATCGGAGATCGCTTATTCTGGGGCTAGCGAAACTCCGGCCAAATGAGTCCAAAACACTTGCGACGCGCCCCATCCACCGGCTAGAATCCGGGCGTGTTAGCTCGGCTTCATAGCGTGGCGCTGGTGGGAATCGAGGCGGTGGCCTGCGAGGTGGAGGTCGACGTCTCGGGCCGCGGGCTCACCCATACAACGATCGTCGGCCTGCCCGACCCGGCCGTCAAGGAATCCGTCGACCGCGTCCGCAGCTCGATGATCAACAGCGGCTTCGGGTTCCCCAAGACCAAGACGCTCGTCAACCTCGCCCCTGCCGATCTCCGCAAGGAAGGCCCGGCCTTCGACCTGCCAATCGCTCTCGGGCTTCTCCTCGGCGATGGCGGCATAACCAGCGATGTAACCGAAGACTACCTGGTCGCCGGCGAGCTCGCCCTCGACGGGCGCGTGCGGACGGTCAAGGGAGCCCTGTCGATGGCCATGCTCGCCCGCCACCGCGGACTCCGGGGGGTGATCGTGCCGCGGGCCAATGGCGACGAGGCAGCCGTCGTCACCGACATCGAGGTGATTCCGGTCGAGTCACTCACACAGGCCGTCGGCTTCATCAGCGCACAACTCGATCTGGAACCAGCCACCGTTGACCTCGACAAGGTGTTTCAGGATGCGTCGCGCTACGACGTCGACTTCGGCGAAGTTCGCGGCCAGGAGCCCGTCAAACGAGCCCTCACCGTCGCCGGCGCGGGCGGGCACAACATTCTGCTCATCGGTCCGCCCGGCGCCGGCAAAACCATGCTCGCCCGACGCCTGCCAACCGTCCTGCCGCCCCTGAGTTTGCCCGAGTCGCTCGAGACCACGCGAATCTACTCGGCCGCTGGGCAAATGCCCGCCGGCACCTCGCTGCTGGCGACGCGACCGGTCCGCATGCCGCATCACTCGGCCAGCGCACCGGCCTTGGTGGGCGGGGGAACCATTCCGACGGCCGGCGAGGTTTCGCTGGCCCATCATGGAATCCTATTCCTCGACGAGTTCCCCGAGTTCCCCCGAAAGGCGCTCGAAACGCTCCGCCAGCCGCTCGAAGACGGCGTGGTCACCATCGCCCGTGCCCACAGCAGCGTGCAGTTTCCCGCGTGGTTCATGCTGGTCGCCGCGATGAACCCCTGCCCGTGTGGCTACTTCACCGACCCCCGCCGGCCCTGCAAATGCTCGCCCAGGCAGATCGAGCAATACCTGTCTCGCATCAGCGGCCCGTTGATCGACCGCATCGACATCCACATCGAGGTGCCTGCTGTGCCCTACCGCCAGTTGCGCGACGACCGGTCGGGCACCGATAGTGCAACGATGCGCACCCAGGTGTTGGCTGCCCGAGAGCAACAGAAGCACCGCTTCGACGGCGACTCGACCATGCTCAACGCCCGCATGCGCCCGCGCCAGTTGCGGCGGTCGTGCAAACTCGATTCCAGCGGCGAAGCGCTATTGCGCCAGGCAATGACCGAGCTGGGCCTCAGCGCCCGGGCCCACGACAAGATCCTCCGCGTGGCCCGAACCATCGCCGACATCGCCGACTCCGACTCGATCCGCCCCGAGCACGTCTCCGAAGCCATCCAATACCGCCGCCTCGACCGACAGCTATGACCCCCTCGCCCGATTCCACCAACCCGCCGGCCCAACACAACAGCGGCGATGCCGTGGAAAAGAGGAAAAGCAACGGCACCGCCGCCAACACGGGGCGTCATTCGGACCGGAGACACTGACGGGATGCCCCGCACTCAATTATAGGCTCGCCGCCGGCAGCCGATCCGCTGACCATCGTGCAACGCCGGAATTCCCACGATCGCTGCGTTCCGGGGGGCCACAAATCCAGAAGGCCCGACCGGGCTGGACGATCCCCGCAACGGCGTGCTTGTGGCCCACGTCAAACCCAATAGACTTATATCCCAGGTGCCTGTAGTGCTACAGGGTCCAGGGGCGTTCACATGCAACGCCCCCCTATCGTACCCGCTGCCAGAGGCACTGGTTTCGTAGTGTCCGTCGGTTGCGAGGGATCACGATGAAGTATCGCACGCTTGGCAGGACCAAGCTGTCGGTCGGCGAGCTGGGGCTCGGCACCGAATACCTGATCGGCAAGCCCCAGGAAACGGTGCATTCGGTGGTCCATCGTGCGATCGATGCGGGGGTCAACTTCATCGACCTGCTGTATGGCGTGGACCATTTTCTCGACCAGTTCGGCGTAACGCTGCGGGGCTGTCGCGAGCGGGTGTACCTGGCGGCCCATATGGGCTCTGGCTCCAAGAACGGGCAGATCGCGTATTTCAACAGCCCGCCCGATTGCGAGCGTCTGTTCGCCGAAACATTGCAGCGGCTCGACACCGACCACATCGACGTGCTGTTCGCCCATATGGTGGACAGCGACCACGAGTATGACACCTGGGGCGCCGAAATGCTGGAACTGGCCGGGCGGTATCAACAACAGGGCAAGGTCCGCCACGTTGGCCTGAGCAGCCATGACATGGCCGTGGCGCTGCGGGCGGTGCGCAGCGGCGACGTCGACGTGCTGATGTTCCCACTCAGTGCCGCCAACGACGCCATGCCCGATCGCCAGACGCTGTTGTCCGCCTGCCTCGAGCACGACGTCGGGCTGATCGCGATGAAGCCCTTTGCCGGCGGCCGACTGTTCGACGAGGCGGCGTCGATCAAGCTGACTCGCGCCCAGTCTGGCGAGCACGGCGATTTCAAGAACGTTCAAATCGACCGACCAGCAGCCGTCTCAGCCGTGCAGTGTCTAAGCTACGTGCTCAGTCAGATCGGGGTAAGCACGGTCATACCGGGCATTGCCGACGACTTGCAGCTCGACGAAGCGCTGGACTACCTCACATCCGGCGACCAGCAGCGCGACTACGGCCCCATGCTCGCCAGCATTTCGCAGCATCGTCGGGGAGAGTGCGTCTACTGCAACCACTGTCTGCCGTGTCCTGTTCACCTCGACATCGGCGCAACGCTTCGCCTGGGCGACCGTGCCGAACTTGAGTCCGACGGCGCGGTTCAAAGTGAATACGACCAGCTTGCCGCCAAGGCCTCAGCCTGCACCGCGTGCGGCGGATGCGAAAAACGTTGCCCCTTCGGGGTGGCGGTCATCGAAAAGATGGCCAAAGTGGCGGACCGCCTGGAATCAGTGGTCTGACGCGTATCCCGCCGAAACTCCGACAGCGCGATGCACCAACTCTGGGCACTAATGCGGGCCCCTGCATGAACCGAAGCAGCCCCCAAACATCCCGTTACTCACTTTGCCAAGCCAGCCGCGGCCGGCCGGCCGAGCAGCCAACAACACCTGCCCTCACCCGGACGCACGCGGGAAGCGGGCAGGGACATGTCTCGCTCGCGAACGACCCGTCGCACCGCATTGGCCTTGCCAGACCCGGTCACCAGGAACCACACCTCCCGCGCCGCATGGATGACCGGAAACGTGAGGGTTAGCCGCGTTGAGCCCAACTGCCGGACGGGGTTCGCCACGACGAGCCGCTTGGCCTCGTCCACCGCCGGCGTGCCGGGAAACACCGACGCCGTGTGCCCGTCCTCGCCGAGGCCCAGCAGAACCAGGTCGAACACGGGCATCGGCCCCCCACCCATCCGCTCGCCGAGGATGGCCTCATATCGGGCGGCTGCACCAGTCAAATCGGCAGCTTCCCCCTCCATGCGGTGCCGTTCCCCCGCAGCTACCTCGACCTGACGCAGCAATGCATCTTCAAGCATGCCCCAGTTCGAATCCGCATGACCCGGCTGCACGGGGCGCTCGTCGGGTTGAAACACCTCGACGGCCCGCCAGTTGACGACGTCTCGCACAGGCGGGCACGCGAGTCGCTCGTACACCGGCCTCGGCCTTTTTCGCCCCAGCCAGCGCCACCCGCACCATCCCACGCGCGTCAATGCAGTCGCTCAAATACTGCGCGAGCAGTTCCGCCGCTTCACCCGCAAAGTCGGCAAGAACGCGAATGTCCGGATTCGGCGATGCCATGTGACCTAAGCGAGACGCGAGTTCCGCCAGGAGCCTTCGCACCCGGCAAACAATCGATCGGCCTCGGGCGGTCCCCAGGTGCCCGCCTCGTAGAGCCGCAACGGCGGCTTGCCGGCGCCGAAAGCCTCCAGCAGCGGATCGATAAAACGCCATGCAGATTCGATCTCGTCGCTTCGCGCAAACAGCGTCGAGTCGCCTCGCAGGGCATCCAGCAGCAAGCGCTCGTACGCCTCGGGCATGGCAAAAGCGAACGACTCGCCATACACGAAATCCATCTCCACCGGATGAATCTCAAACTGCATCCCGGGGCGTTTCGCCGAGAACTGAAGGCTGATGCCCTCGTTCGGCTGAATGCGAAATACCAGGACGTTCGGCCTGGCACGACTGATATCACAGACATCCCCCTCGCATTCCACCGTCGTAAAAAACTGCAACGGCGGCTGCCTGAAATGCACGGCGATCTCCGTCACCCGCCTCGCAAGTCGCTTGCCCGTGCGAATCAGAAACGGTACGCCCGCCCACCGCCAGTTGTCGATGCCCACGCGCATCGCGACGAACGTCTCCGTCTGCGATTGCGCACCAACGCCGTCTTCCTCACGATAGGCCGCCACCACTTCGCCCTGCGCCGCCCCGCCGGTGTACTGACCTCGAACCACAACCTGCTCGGCTGCATCCACACGTAGCGGCTGAAGCGATTGGAGCACCTTGACCTTCTCGTCGCGGATCTCCTTCGCGCGAAAGGCCGCCGGAGGCTCCATCGCCACCAGACACAGCAACTGTAGTGCATGGTTCTGAATCACGTCGCGCAGCGCACCGGCCGACTCGTAGTACGCGCCTCGCCGCCCCTCCATGCCAATCGACTCAGCCACGGTGATCTGCACGTGATCGACGTAATGCTTATTGAACAACGGCTCGAAGACCGCGTTGCCGAAGCGAAACGAGAGAATGTTCTGGACGGTGTCCTTACCGAGATAGTGGTCAATTCGATAGATCTGATCCTCGGCCAGCAACGACTCGGTGCGACGTAGCAGTTCAGAAGCCGACGCCAGATCGTGTCCGAACGGCTTCTCCACGATCAGTCGCGGCGACCCGCTGCTGTCCCGCCGGATCAGCCCAACCTCGCCCATCTTGGTAACAAGCGGCGCGAACAACGAGGGAGCCACCGCAAGGTAGTACAGCCGAAGGACCGGCGCGGACCGACCCGCCTCCAGTTGCCCCAGCCGCCGCGCAAGTTCCTTCAGGCCCGACCCCTCGCTGAAGTCAGCCTGACAATACGTCAAATGCTCTGCAAACGGCTCCCACTGCTGCAAGGTCACCGGCTGGGTTCGCGAATGGGTTTCGGTCGCGCGGTGCATCGCTTCGCGGAACAGATCGTCCGTCCAGTCCCTCCGGGCCACGCCCACGACGGCCATCGACTCGGGTAGAAACCCTTGCAGGTGCAGACTGTGCAAAGCAGGAATGAGCTTGCGGGCCGTCAAATCGCCCGTCGCCCCGAAGATCACGATCGTACAGGGCTGCCCGACGCGAAGCGCTTTTGCGTCGTAAGCGGGCCCCGCCCCGACAAAGTGAACTCTGGATTCACCATCCATGACCCACGACCGTCGGCCGACCTACCCATCCCATGCACGCAAAGCCGCCACGAGCCCCACAGCTTGCGTCACCCCTCCCCAGACCAGCGACGTCACCGGCGCCTTCGCCGTCGGGCCGGGCGGAATTTTCCGCCCAGACTCCGGGGGCGCGATTCCCCACCCGCGGCAACCGACGCAGCCCCCGCACCGACGGGCACAGCCTGCACCTCGCCAATTTGCGGCGCCACGGAAGGCTCAAACCCCTCCAACTGCTGCTGCGAAATCTCCTTGTTGATCAGACGTTCGATCTCTGTGAGCTGATTGCCCTCGTCGCGTGTGACCAGGCTGATCGCCTTGCCGAACGTGCCCATGCGGGCCGTCCGCCCGATGCGGTGCACGTACACATTCGAATCTTCCGGAAGATCGTAGTTGATGATGTGCGTAATGCCTCGCACGTCGATCCCCCGCGCCGCCAGGTCGGTCGCCACCAATACGTTCAGGTTGTGTCGCCGGAACCGGTCCATGATCCGCTCGCGCTTCCGCTGGACCAGATCGCCGTGAATCTCCTTGGCGTCCACGCCGGCCCCGTACAGACGCTTGGTGAGCCTCCGAACCGTATGCTTGGTATTGCAGAATATGATCGCCAGACGAGGCGCCTCCGACTCCAGCAGCCGCATCAGCAGCCGAAACTTGTCCCACGGGTCGGCCGTTACGTATACCTGCGTGACTTCCTCCACCGTCAACTCGTCGCGCGACACGTCGAGTTCAATCGGGTCGGTCATGTACTCGGCCGCCAAACGCTTGATCTCGTCTCCGACCGTAGCCGAAGCCAGCAACGTCTGATGCCCCTGCTTGACTCGCGAAAGGATGTTGCGGATGTCGTCTCGAAAGCCGATATCCAACATCCTGTCCACCTCGTCGAGCACCGCAACGCGAATCCGGTCGAAGACCAACGCCCTCCGGTTCAGCAGGTCGATCAGGCGGCCGGGGGTGGCCACCACAACGTGAGGCTTCCTGCCCAGAAGGTGCAGTTGATGCCGGATCTTCTGCCCACCGTACACCGGCACCACGTGCAAACGCTCAGACGGGCGAAGGCGCCTCAACTCAGCGGCCACCTGCACGGCCAGCTCACGAGTCGGCGCGAGGATGATCGCCTGAAGCCGGTCCTCCAGGTCGATCATCTGAAGAATGGGCAACCCGAACGCAGCCGTCTTACCCGTGCCGGTGCGGGCCTGGACAAGCACGTCCCGGCCCGCCAATACCAGGGGAATCATCTTTTGCTGAACATCGGTGGGCTCTGTAAAGCCCATCGCCTCAACGGCTTGCAGCAATGGAGTGGTCAGGCCGAGTTCGGCGAACGCAGCCAATAGATCAGAGGTCTTGTGCATGGGTCCGTCAATCGTGAGATCGTGTAACTGTCGGTGCAGCGCCAACGTTCTGCGCAGCAAAACCGAAAGTCTACCACTCCGCCGCCAATCCAGCCACTCACTCAACGACGCTCCGGCGGCGCCGTCACCTGCGTCGACGCGTCGGTCGGCCAGCGGAAGCCGTAACCTCTTCTCTACCAAGCCCTTACACAAATCCGTCAGTGCCGACCCCCTGCGATGGGTTCGCCCCGCAAAGTCATGCGCCACCTCACGCGAGCGCCTAGAATAGCCCATGAGGCACTTCATCTGTGCATGCACGATGCTGACGATGGGCCTGTCGGTCGGATGCGACCATCCTGCTCCACCGGCTCAGGCATCGCCAGGCGAGCAAGGTCAAACGACAGATTCACCCGCCGTCCATGCCAACGATGGCCAACCAGGAGAGATGGGTATGGGTCAAAAGGTCGAGAAGACTCCACAGCAGTGGCGCGACCAGCTTACCGAGATCCAGTTTTGCGTCACGCGCCAGAAGGGCACCGAGCGCGCGTTCTCCGGCCAGTACTGGAACCACAAGGGTCAAGGTATCTACCGATGCGTCGGCTGTGGGCACACGCTTTTCCGCTCGGACGCCAAGTTCGAGTCCGGCTCGGGATGGCCCAGCTTCTTTCAGCCCGCTGACGCACAGAGCATCCAGACCGAACAGGACAACAGCCACGGCATGCGCCGCACCGAGGTGGTGTGCAGCCGCTGCGGGGCTCACCTCGGTCACGTCTTTGATGACGGCCCCCGGCCCACCGGTCTGCGCTACTGCGTCAACTCAGCCGCACTCGACTTTACCGAGCAGAAGCAGGTCGAGCCCTGACCCACACGGCAGGAGACGGCGACTTCGCCCCTTGCAGGCGCCGCCCACTCACCTACACGCGCGAAAACAACATGGGTCGGTACAGACCAACGAGCCCCCAACCCTACGACGTTTGCAGCAACTGGACGATCAGAAAGGCCATTTCCAGGCTCTGCGACGCGTTCAACCTCGGATCGCAGTAGGTTTCGTACCGGCGATGCAGATCGTGACTGGTCAGTGCTTCGGCGCCCCCGACGCACTCGGTCACGTCGTCGGCCGTCATCTCGAAGTGTACGCCCGCCAAGCGAGAACCGCATTCCTTGTGCGTGCGAAACGTGCGCTGGAACTCCTCCAGAATCACCGAGAAGTCACGCGTCTTGTGCCCTTCGGCGGTCGTCACGGTGTTGCCGTGCATCGGATCGCAGCTCCACACGGGGTGATGGCCGGCCTCGCCAGCAGCACGGATCAATCCCGGCAGAACCTGCTCAACACGGTCAGCCCCCAGCCGCGTGATCAGCGTCACGCGACCGGGCTCATCGCTGTGATTGAGCGCCGCCAGAAGCGCCACCAACTCATCGGGCGTGCAGGCCGAGTCGATCTTCACCCCGACGGGGTTTCCGATCCCTCGAAAGTACTCCACGTGCGCGCCGTCCAGTTGCCGCGTGCGCGCCCCGATCCACAACATGTGAGCCCCAAGGTTGTAGTGCCGACCCGTGTCTGTATCCTCCCGCGTCAGGGCCTCCTCGTAGCCAAGCAGCAGCCCCTCGTGGGAGGCAAAAAAATCGACGCGACCGAGTGTCTCCACCTGGGCTCCCAGCGATTCCATAAAGTGAACCGCGTCGAGAATCCGTTCGACGACGTGCTTGTACTCGGGCCACTTGTGGCTCTTGTCTATCGGATGCAGATTCCACTTATACGGATGATGGAGATCAGCAAACCCGCCATCCATCAAAGCACGAATGTGGTTCAGCGTGGTGGCCGAAAAGAAATAGCTCGATAGCAGCCGGGAGGGGTCAGCCGTCCTCGCTTCGGCCGTCGCCTCGACGGCGTTGACCGCATCGCCCCGGTAGCTGGGCAGCGACCGGCCATCGACATCCTCAAACTCATTCGAGCGAGGCTTGGCATACTGACCCCCGAACCGCCCGATGCGTATCACCGGCCTGCGCACGCCATAAGTAAGAATCACGCTCATCTGCAAGAGAATCTTGAGCTTGTTGGCGATGCTGCCGGCACGACAGTCGATGAAGCGCTCCGCACAGTTGCCCCCTTGAAGGATGAACGCCTTGCCCTGCCCCGCAGCCGCGATCTTCTCCTTGAGCTTTTCCACCTCACCCACCGACACGAGCGGCGGGTACTCACGGATCTGCGTCAGCGCCGCCTCATACGCCGCCGGATCCGGATATTCGGGCTGCTGAAGAGCCTGACGAGCACGCCAGGTCCCGAGGCTCCACGGCTCGACTCGCATCCCAGACGCTCCTTTGATTACCGACGCCGCCGCCCAGGCTCGCAACGGCCACACATCGACGGTGACACAGACCGGTACGCTCGCCTCCAGGAAGTGTACCACCCGGCCGGTCGCGACGTAACCCGCTCCGCACCTACCGCTGCGTCGGCAAATAGGATTGGACAGACCCGCTCAACCCAGCCCTCACCCTGCTGGCCAACGCCGCGCCGCCTCGATAGACTCGACAAAGACGACCACGTCGCAAGGAGCCAACAACGTGCGTCACTCACTCACCTTGTACTCACCGCATTGGGACGCCTGCCCCCGCGTCCCGCCACCGACCGACGAACCGCCGGACCGCCTGGAAGCCGCGGGGCAAATGGGCCCCGACTCACAAGGCCGAACCGCCTGGGTAACGGTTGCAGCCGATGAGCAAATCACAGAGTTCCTCGCCCTGGCCACGCGCCCGAGCTATGCCGGACCCCGGCCGCTGCACCCCGAATGGCACAGTCGGGCCCATCTTGCCGTCATGCTGAACCCACGCCACGATCACGCCACACAGTGGCTTTACGCAGTCGACGACACCGGCAAGGTCATTGCCTCGTCCATGTGGGCCGTACCCGGCGAGGAAGCCACCGATGTCATGTCCAAGCCCCTGGACGATCCGCCTGCCGCACAGGGCGAGTTCCGACAGCTCGATCAGGATCGGTTCGTCGCTCGCCTGCGCGTGCCTACCCCAGCCATCTGGCCGCAATCGCATATCCCCGCGGGGCTGATGATAAGGGTTGGCTTTCACGAGGAGTGCATCCCCGAGCCGTTGACGTGGCCCGAACCGGTCGCGTGGACCAAGCCCGTGCCTTTGATCTTCGGCGACCTGTATCGTCACCAGACCCTGTTGCGCATCGAGCGCCTCGAGGTGCCGGAACCCGTGTGGGGGCCGCCGGCAAGCACTCTCAACATTCGAGGTTCGCTCGCCGATGACGCACCACGCACGGGCACCGTGCTTGCCGAGATCATCCTGCCGGGTGAAGACGCCAGCGATCGAACGGAAACGCCCTGGCAGAGCGACGGATCGGATTTTCAGACCCAAGCTACCATCACGTTCCCCCACCGGGCCAAGTGGGCCAACGACCTGTTGGCTGTGGGCCGCCTCAGGCTCACCGTCCGCGATCCGGACGGGCGCCCGCTGTGGGTCGGCTCCTATCCGTTTGCGTTCGACGGCGGGATCGTCGTCCGCGAGCGATACGGCAGCCATGGCGCGCCGCCGACACGCCCTCAGCCGTCCAGTTCCGACTTTGTTGAGCGCTTCCGCGCCTACATCCTTGCCCGGCTGCCGGACTACAGACTTCGCACCACCCGGCAAGGCGCGCCGTCGGATTTCTATCTCGAGGACAAGGCCGGCAAGGTTCATGCCGATCTGTTGGCGCCCGACGCCCTCGACCAGATCGCTGCGATGCTGGCCGCTCGGTTCGACGACTGGCAGGACGCCCTCTGTGCACTGGCCATGTGGATCCATCACCCGCTAATCCACCGTCACTCCAGCACCTGGTCGCGCGTCTCCGGCGCCGCATCGATCGATACCATCCCAAGGCTGGGCGGCAGCTTCTGCGGCGACACCGCCCGCCTGGGCGCCGCGATGGCTGAGAAAATCGGCCAGAAGCTCCGCGTGCCGCTTCGAGGCTACTCGATGGGCCTGCGCGGGCACTTGGCCACCCTTCTCGACACGCCGATCGGCCGAGTCGTCATTGACGGCATGCTGGGCATCTGGTTCCACACGCTGGACAACACGCGACTGGCTACACTGGACCAGATGCGTTGCGATCCATCCATCGTGCAGCGCATGTGGCACAGCCCTCGGGCCCACGGTCACGAGTTCTTCTACGGAGTCGACAACCAGATCATTCGCCGTTGGGAAGACGGGCAACTCGTTTGGCCAACTGCTCAGCAGGACTGATCCCCCCATCGCCACACCGCCGGGCAACATGTCCGCTGGGGGTCAGGCGGGCGGCTGACCGTGCAGGATCGCCCACGCCGACAGCAGCGACAAGCCGTCCCAAGCCGCATCCGGCGCCTTATCGGCTTTGCTGGTCTGCCCCAGGTAGACCACCAGCCAGTGCCGCTCGGCCATGACCGGATCGACCGCTGCCACAAATTGCAGCGCATGCTCTGCCTCGCCGTGATAGTCGTAACCCAGTCTTAGCAGGTCAACAGAGACTCTGTGCACCGCCTCGAGGGAACCGGCCCAATCCTCCTGCTGGCTGGAATCTACGAACGCGATCAACGCCTCTCGAACGCTCGCCAGCAAATCGCCCTGCCCCAGATCAGTCGGTCGACCTCGCACCACGCGGCGCAGACGGTACATGGCACGGCTCTGACGGCGAATGCGACGGGCCAGCCTCGCCGTAGCGGCTCCCGGCAGGCGACGCTCCGTGCGCCACAGCTTATAGAACTGCCCGGGCGTACCCAATAGGTCCCCCAACGCCACGACCATCTGCGTCCTGACCATCCGATTGGGATTCTCGAGAGCCATGGCCAGCATCTGCCGCACGGCGCGAAACTCGCGGACGCGCGACAACGCCGATGCCACACTCACCAGCACTTCGGCATCCTTTTCGCGCCCCAACAGACGCAGCAGAATCTCCGAAGCCCGCGCATCGCCACGCCGACCCAGCGCATCGGCTGCGGCTCGCCGAACGTGGCTATCGTCGTCGTTGAGCGCCGCCACCAGGGGAACGGTCCCCTCATTCGACCGCGACACGCCCAGCGCCTCGGCCGACACCGTTCGTGTCAGCCGGTCCGGCTCGTGCAGGTACCACATCAACAACTCGATCGCCTCGTCGGTCCCGATTCGACCCAGCGCCAGCAGCGCCTCGCGACGAACCTGCGGATCGGGATCCTCCAACGCCTCGGCGACGTCCTGGAGCACCACATTCCCGTCCGACGACCGAATGCCTCGCAGCGCCCGCGTGCGGCGCCCCGGAGTGGCGGCACCGGCGACCGCGCTGAGGTTCCACGCCGTCCGCAGCAGGCCCCCACTGACCATCCGTGCCAGCCATGGCAGCAGCGCCTCGCCCCTCACGTCCGGAATCCGCATCATCAGCGGAATGCTCAGCAACGTGCCCGCGTAGCAAATCACCAGCAGCAGGTGCAAATAACTGGCCGGCTGTCCGTTGGGCAAGGTAACGGCGGGAAGGGTCGGTACCGCGTCGGCCAGCAACCCGCCTAACGACGGACCGACCGCCCCGGCCCCAGCCACCACCACCCAGAAGGTGGATACGTAGTACTCCCGCTGCTCCTTCGGCGCGATGCCGATCATCAGGTTCTGCATCGCCACCGGCGCGCCGGCGGCTATCAGACCGTGCAGCAGCACCTGCACCGGCAAGAGCCATCGGTAGTTCTGCGGACCCAGTATGAAGTACGCCGACGTCGTGAAGATCGCCAGGCTGCCGAGGACGTACACAGTGCGATGACCGATGCGGTCAGCCAGGTACCCCCAGTGTGCTGCCACGATCGCCGTCATCACAAGCCAGCCCACCTGCAACATGGCCATGAACTGGAGCGACGCGCCGCAGCCGACCGTGTAACCATCCAGTGTCTCGCCACGCTGGTACAGCCAGAAAAACTGGCCCGGCATTGTGGCCAGCAGCGTCTGAAGGGCTGCCGGCCAGATCAACGCCGCAAAGGCCCGGTCTTTCAGCGGCGCCAGAAACAGGCCCACCGAATGCATCAACCCAATGCGCGGCCGCGGTCCCCGCGCCGGTTCAGGAACCCACCAGAACAGGATCGGATCGATCACCCCAAGCGTGGCCGCCACCAGGAAAATGGCGAAGTACAACACCCCGGGCTCGGATGGAAAGTGGTCCAGCACCAGGCCGGCAAGCACCACGCCCACCGCCGTCGCCAGTACCATGGCCCGGTACCGCCTCCCGAAGAAAAGCCCCCGAATCGACTCGGGTATCAGGTCCGCCATCCACGCCCACCACCCCGCCCCGATAAATCCACCGAACACCGCGGATGCAAAGTTGGCGCCCAGGACCACCCACACGAGTATCGGGCGCCACGCCTCTTGCCCCGACAGCAGGGCCGCCACCGCAACGAGCAACAGGAAAGCCCGGCCCACCGCCAGCAACACTACCCAGGTGGGTCTGCGGGCGCGAAGCCGGTTGAACAGCCACGCGCCAGGCAGGCCGAAAACCACCGCCGCCATCCACAGTGTGCTGTTCAAACCGATCAGACTGTGCGACGCACCTAACTGCTCGCGCAGAAAGACCGTGCCGATCATGGAGCCCGGCGACATCACCGCCATCGTCACCATGATCATGCAGCCGCCGATGACGTTGAGGATCATGCCGCGGCGCAGCCGCAACGGCCCGATGGGACGACCTTCTGTATCGATGGGATGCTGAACGGCCAAGGCAAATGTCCCGCTGGTTACGGTATCCGGCCTCGACCCGCCTCGTGGCGGGCCGACCGGGGCGCTAGTATGCCGACCCGGTCGCCTGCTTCAAGAGATTCGACCTGAGTATCCGACGCCCGCCAAACGGCCCCTTTGGCTGCACGCCCCCAAAGCAGTCTCTGCCTACTGCCGACGGACCGACCGGACGATCACCGGCTCCTTCGGGACATCCCCCAGCGGGGCGTCGACGTACCTCAGCTCCTTGCCCCACGACTGCAAAAGCGATTTTCCCGACGCGCTGCCCGTCGGCACCTGCCGGATCTTATCCACCACGTCCATCCCCTTCACCACGCGCCCGAACACGCAGTATCCCCATCCGTCCCGGCTGGGATAATCCAGTGCGCGATTGTCGACCACGTTGATGAAGAACTGACTCGTCGCCGAGTGCGGATCCGGCTGGCGAGCCATCGCGATCGTGCCCCGCTCGTTCTTCAGCCCGTTCTTGGCCTCATTCTTGATCGGGCCGCGCGTGGGCTTCTGCTTCAGATCGACCGCAAAGCCCCCGCCCTGGATCATGAAGTTTGCGATCACCCGGTGAAAAACCGTCCCGTCGTAGAACCCGGCATCCACGTACTCCAGAAAGCTCTTCACCGTAGCCGGCGCCTTGACCGGGTCCAACTCGATGACAACCTCGCCCAACGAGGTGTCCATCACCACCCGCACCGGCCCAGCCGGCTGGCTAGCCGGACGCGACGTCGGCTGGCTGTCGGCATTATTTCCCGCCGACTCCGACCCCGTCGCATACAGCACCACGCTCAGCAATACCAGCGGCATTCCTATCAGTGCACCCTTTAGCGTAACGTGAACCATCACTCGATACCTCCAGTCCTCACACGCTGCTGCAACCATTCGTCCCCGGCCGTGGCTTGCTCAGGCCGTTACCCCGTCCGGCAGAATCTCCTTCCGCGTAATCAGACGATCGGGGACCCTCTCGTAACCCCGCTTGTACATCTCCTCCACCAACTGCCCGCTCGCCAGTAGCTCCGCCCGAAGCGCCCGCTGATCACCCTTGGCCCGCACATCCACGCCCTCCGGCGAGCAAATCTCACGGAGCATGCTTCGCAGCCGGCGGATGGTGCGCTGCACGTCCGGATCATCCGCCCGGTGCACCACCAAGTCGTGCAACTCCTGCGGGTCGTCCTGCAAGTCGAACAGCATCGGCCTTTCCCCAACGCACTCGACGTACTTGTATCGCCCGCCGCAAACGGCAAACGCTCCGCCCGGAAAGCCGTTGGCGTGATACTCCGACAGCACGAACTCGTTCCGCGGCGCGTCGGGCTGCCCCCTCAGCTGTCCCCACAGCGACAGGCCGCGAAACTGCTCGGGGACCCCCAGCCCCGTCGCCTCGCAGATCGTCGGAAACAGATCGAGGTGCGACACCGGCGACGTCTCCACCGCCCCGGCCCGCACCCCCGGACCCATCACCACCAGCGGAATGCGGATCGAGTCCTCGTACATCGTCATCTTGCCCCACGAGGCATGGGCCCGGCACGTCTCGCCGTGGTCGGACGCATAGATGACCAGCGTCTCGTCGAGGATGCCCAGCTCCGCCATGGCGTCCAGCACGCGGCCCACGTTGCCGTCGACGATCTCGCACGTCGCGTGGTAGCCGACGTGGCCCTTGCGCATGTCCTCGTCGGTGGCGATGTCGCCGCATTGGTGCCGGGCAAACGCGCGGTGATAGGGATGCAGCTTGTCGGGCGACTCGAAGTATTTCTCCGGCAGGTCCTCCAGCCTGACCCGCTGCTCGTAATAATCCCACAGCCTCGACGGCGGCGCCCACCCCGGATGCGGATTCGTGAAATTGATATTGAGGACCCACGGTCGGTCGTTGGGACGGTCCTCGCGCAGCCAGCGAATCGCCTCTCGCTCCACACGATCGTCGTTCGTCAACTCAGGATAGTCGTCCCGCGACCGCGTCGCCTGCATCTGCCGCCACTTCGAGTAGCGCGGCACGATCTCCTGCTCGCGGAACAGCGAATGAATGTCCAGACTCCCGCGATGCGCGGGCAAACGCTCGTCCTCGATGCCGTGATCCACGTCCGGCTTGAAGTCCAGCTTGCCCACGGTGGTCAGCCGCACCCCGCTGTCGCGGAAATAGTGCGACCAGCCCCGCGGCACACCGGTCCACGGCAATGCGTTGTCCCATGTGCCCACTTCGTGCACCCACCGGCCTGTGAACATGGCCGCACGAGTAGGCACACACAGCGGCGAAGCGCAGTAGGCGGTCTCGAACCGCAGACCCCGCTCGGCAATCGAATCGATCGCCGGCGTCCGCGTGATCGAGTTGCCGTAGCAGCCGCTGAAGAACGGATTGTGCTGATCGGAAAGTATGAACACAACGTTCATTCAGCCAAATTCCCTCCAACCACTCACGGCCCGGCGACCCCCAGCGCATCGGCCTGCCCGACGTACGCCACCAGTGCCCATCTTCGCATGTGGCCCCGGCAGGACACCCAGCGCAGGTATCGCGGGCAAGTAGACTCAGCCGTCCCAGAGGTGTCAAGTGGACCGACGCCGCCGCACCCCGCTCGACTCACGCGTTCGCCGGTGGCTGCGACGGTCAGTAGCTGCTCTCGTCGAGCTGCACCTTCCCCCGAAAAACCCAGTAAATGCTCACCGTATACGCGATCACCAGAGGCATGCCGATGGCCGCGATGATCAGCATGATGGTCAATGTCTTCGTCGACGACGCGGCGCTGTGAATCGTCAGACTGTTTTCCACCACGGGATTCGACCGGATCATATACGGGTACACCCCGATCGCGAACAAAGCCATCAGTCCCGCCATCGCCGCACCCGACGAAAGGAACGCCCGAAAGTCGCGCCCGTGATGGATCGCCCGGGGAATGTTCGCGATCGCCAGCAGACTCAGGATCGGCACCGCAAACAGGATCGGATGCTGGCGAATCCACGTCACCATATGCGGCGCATAGATCAGCGTCGCCAACGTCACGCATCCGTACGACACGATGAAAAAGATGATCGTCTTGGTAACCCAGCCGCGGGCCTTCTCCTGCAAAGGCCCCTCCGTCTTGAGCACCACGTAAATGGCGCCGTGCATCATGAACAGCGCCACCGTCATCAAACCCACCAGAAGCGCGTACGGGTGCAGCAGCCCCACAAACGTGCCGGCGAACTCGTAATCCGGCCCCAGTGGTATCCCCCATACCATGTTCCCCAGCGCCACACCCATCAGAATCGCCGACACAATGCTGCCCACGCTGAAGCCCACATCCCACACCCCTCGCCAAAGCCGCCCCGGCTGCTTGCTGCGAAACTCGATCGATACCGCGCGGAAGATCAGCGTGCACAGCAGCGCCATAAACGCCAGGTAGAAGCCCGAAAACGCCGTCGCGTACGCCTCCGGAAACGCCGCAAACAGCGCCCCACCTCCGGTCACCAGCCACACCTCGTTGCCGTCCCATACCGGCCCGATGGCATTGAGCATGGTCCGCCGCTCGGTATCCGTCTCGGTGAGCAAATGCAGCGCACCCACACCCAGGTCGAAGCCGTCCAGAATTGCATAGCCCGCAAACAACACCCCCACCAGCACGAACCACACCGTTTGCAGATCCAGACTCAGGCTCATGCCAGATGCCTCCCCGACTCAGCCGGTCCATCCGCCGGGCCCTTCCTGATCTTGTGGTCCAGCAGGTAGATAAACAGGGCGAACAACAGAGCGTAGACCACCAGAAACATCACCAGCGACGCCGCCACGTCCGAGCTGCTCAGCACCGGCGAAAAAGCATCCGATGTGCGAAGCAGGTTGTACACCACCCACGGCTGCCGCCCGAGTTCGGCCACCAACCACCCCAACTGATTGGCCGCCTGCGGGCCCAAAACGGCTATCACGAACACCCCCAGCAGCCATCTCGCCCGCCACAGCGCGCCGCGCCACCACATCAGCAACCCCACAACACTCAGCCCGATCAGACCCGTGCCGATACCCACCATCGCGTGGTACGCCTGGAACACCGCGTTGACCGGCGGGCGATCGCCCCGTGCAAACGCCGACAGGCCGACGATGGCCCGCTGCCGATCGCCGTGCACCATCCAACTCAGCATCCTGGGCAGTTTCACCCCATAGCGCACCTGTTCAGCCTGCTCGTCCACCCAACCGAACATATACAGGTCGGCCGCCGCCGACTCGGCGTAGTGCCCTTCCATCGCCGCCAGCTTGGCCGGTTGGTTCTCCGCCACACCCAGGGCGCTGGAATGGCCGGTCACCAGTTGCCCGACCGAGCCGATCACAGCCACCACCAGTGCGATCTTCATCGATGCCTTGGCGAAGTCCTCATGCCGATGCTTCAGCAGGTAATATGCACCGACGCTGAGCACCAGGAACGCCCCCGCCTGCCACGCACCCAGGATCACGTGACTCAGCCGATCCATGCTCGACGGATTGAACACCAACGCCCAGAAGTCCGTGATCTCGGCCCGCACGCCCTCGCCGTGCTGCACGATGTGGTGCCCCGCCGGCGTTTGCTGCCACGAGTTGGCCACCACGATCCACACCGCGCTGAAGTGCGCGCCCACGCACACCAGCACCGTCGCAAGAAAGTGCGTGCCGTCCCGCACCTTGCCCCACCCGAACAGGAGAATCGCCAGAAACCCCGACTCCAGAAAGAACGCGAAGATCCCCTCGGCAGCCAGCGCGCTGCCGAACACGTCGCCCACGAAGCGAGAATACGTCGACCAGTTCGTCCCAAACTGGAACTCCATCACGATCCCCGTCGCCACCCCCATCGCAAAGATCAGCCCGAAGACCCCCACCCAAAAGCGAGTCATGCGACGGTACAGAGGACTCTTCGTCTTCAGATACGCTGCCTCCATGATCACCAGAATCACGCCCAGCCCGATGCTCAAGGGGGGAAACAGGTAGTGAAACGCGATCGTCAGGGCGAACTGGAGTCGACTCAGCAGCAGAACGTCCATAGAGCGCACACTCCTTCAGATCGTCGCCACCGCATGTTCATTCGGTTCAGGCCCGACCGCGCCACAGACGCCGCCACAGGACGACAGCCGACCGCGCGTACACCATCGGCCATCCTACTGACCCGGCGACGAGCCCGCCAGCGCCTCGAACCGCGCCGCCTGCCGCTGCCATGCCGACGTCTGCTGTGGCCGATATCGCCGAAGGTCGCTGCTTCGGCGCGAAAACTCCCGCAGTTGCTCCAGCGACCCCAGGCGCCCGACGGCCATCGCCTGCATCAACACGTTGCCCACGCTGGTCGCCTCAGCCGGACCTGCTTCCACCTCCACGCCGCATGCGTCAGCCGTCGCCTGGCACAACAACGCGTCGCGCGACCCACCGCCCACGACGTGCAGCACCTCCATGCGCGACCCGGTAAGCCCCTCCAACGTCCCCAGCGTTCGCCGATAAGCCAAAGCCAGGCTCTCGTAGATGCAGCGGGTAAACTCGCCCGGCGTCTGCGGCGCGGGCTGATTCGTCCTGCCGCAAAACGCGGTGATCGCCGCGGTCATGTCCGGCGGATCCAGAAAGCACCCATCGTCCGGATCGACCAACGAGCGGAACGGCTCGGCCCGCTCAGCTTCGCCGGTGAGTTGTTCGAAGCGGCAATCCAGGCCCTGCTCCTGCCACACCTTGCGGCACTGCTGCATCAACCACAATCCGGCAATGTTCTTGAGGAACCGCACGGTCCCTCCCACGCCCGCCTCGTTGGTGAAGTTCGCCGCCATGGCCCGCTCGTTGATCAGCGGCTCGGGCAGTTCCACCCCCATCAGCGACCACGTGCCGCTGGAGATGTACGCCCAGCGGGACGACCCTTCCGCTGGAACCGCCGCCACCGCCGACGCCGTGTCGTGACCGGCCGGGGCAATCACCGGACATGCACTCAGCCCCACCTCCTCGGCCACGCCGCTGCCCAACTGCCCGACCACGCTGCCTGGCGCCACCAGCGGCGGCATCAGCTCTCGCGGCAGCCCCAGCGCCCGCACGATCGGGTCCGACCAGTTTCGCCCCCGGGCGTCAAGCATCTGGCTGGTCGAGGCGATGGTGTGCTCGCTCACCCGTCGGCCCGTCAGCATGTAGTTGAGTAGATCGGGCACAAACAGCAGCGTCTCGGCGTCTTGCAGCGCCGGCGACGCCGCATCGACCATCGACATCAACTGAAAGATCGTGTTGAACGGCAAAAACTGGATGCCCGTAATCTCGTAGAGCCTGCCGCTGTCGATGCGAGCGTGCACCTTCTCGGCCATGCCCTCCGTCCGCCGGTCGCGATAGTGCGCCGGATGGCCCAGCATCGACCCGTCGGCCCCCACCAGACCGAAATCCACACCCCACGTGTCAATCCCCACGCCGTCGGCCTCGGGCCCAAACGCCCGCGCAAACTCGGCAAGCCCCCGCTTGATCTGGCCGAACAGCCTTTGGATATCCCAGCAGAGGGTCCGATCGATCGTGATTGGCTCGTTGTCGAAGCGGTGCAACTCGTGCATCGCCAAGCCGCCATCATCCAGCAGCCCGGCAAACACCCGCCCCGACGACGCCCCCAGATCCACACCGATAAATCGTCCGTGTGCCTCGCCCATCGGTCCTGCGCCCCCCTACCGCACGCGCTCCCAAATCGGCGGCATACGACCCTCGCCCGCCTCGCCCAGCACCACCGGCGTGATGCCCGTCATCTCGCATAGATCGATCAGCGAGCGGCTCACGTCGCCGGCCACCGCCTGAGCGTGATTGCACGGAAACGTCGCGATAAACTCCTGGTCGTCGCAGTGCAGCCGCGCGTGCACGTGAGGCCACGTCGGGTTGGTACCCTCGTTGATCTCGCGACGCTGCTTGGCCGGCAGTTCCACCGCCTCAGCCGTTAAAATCAGCAGATACGGCTTCTCGTCCCACAACCCGAGTCGCGCAAACGTCAGCTCGCCCGGTGCCGCGTCAAACTCCACCGACGCTCCACCCGCCTTGAAGTAGTATTCGAGCGCCGGGTGCAGGTGGATCCGCCCGAAGTTCTCCGCCGGATCGAACGACCTCGCCGCGTACCACGACGAGTGGTTGCCCGAATTGCACATGTCCCACAGCCCAAGCTCCGGCAGATACAAACGCACGTCCATAAACAGCGACGGCAGCCCGCCCGAGACATACTTGAGCAACTGCATCGTCACCGCCGCGAAGGCGTCGGCCTCGGTGGCACAGACCACAGGCTCCTTCGACCCGTTCCAGTCGTACGGGTCGTTCATGATCATTTCCGGCAGATCGCCCAGACACACGTGCTCGGTCAGCTCGCGCTGCCCCTTGAGCCCGCAGAAATCAAAGCCCCGCTCTTCGTTGACCATCTTCATCGCCAGGTACAGCCGGATCTGCGTCTTGAGCGTCTCGGGCGTCAGCATCTTGCCGTCGTAGCGAATCCGATCGCCCAGCATCTTCGTCAGCCAGGCAAAGCCCTTTTCGACCTCGGCCGCGTCGACCTCGTTCTCCATCACCTTCACCAGCCAGAGCTGATCGATCTGCCGGCAGGTCGTGCCCAACGCCTTCAGCGTAGGCGTGAGGTGATAGTACCCCGTCTCCATGCCCATCGAGTGCCCGCCGTAGAGGCCGTAGCACTCGCTGCGAATCGTCGTGACCGCCTGAGCGGCACGCACCCAGTCCAGCACCCGCCGCTGCGTCAACTCGTCGTCGATCTGGCCGACGATCCGATGCGTCCGCAGGCCCGCCTGCCGCAAAGCCCCATCGGTCGCCAGCAGCCCCACGTTGCCCGGGAACTGACCGTTGTTGTTCGACAACGAAAGGATGGGCATCGCCCGCGGCACGCCCGCCCCCAACGTGTTCACGAAAGGCCACGCCAAGAACGGGAAGTTCCACACGTTGTAGCACATCACCACCGACCGGCACCCAGCCCGGCGAAGCTGCTCGCCCACCTCCTGCGCCGTCCGCACCGACACGATGATCTTGTCGGCCACCACCACCTCGGGCGTGCTGCCGTCGTGGTTCTTCAGCCCATCTTGCAGCACTTGGGCCCACGCCCGGAGCACCTTCGTGTTCTGCTCGTTGTTCTGCTGCCACACGTGGGGCCGCTCATCGTTGAGCATGGCCAGCCCGATCGGCGTCGTCCTCATGATCCCTGCCCTTTCCGATTCAAACCCGACACGTGCCCGACACGTCGACGCCTGCCGTCACTCCCTCCACGCCGGCAGACACTTGGGTCAACAAGCATAATCCGCCCGACCACGACCTGCCAGCGACCTCCAGCGGCGACCCCGACAGAGACAACACTACCCGTTTAGCGCCAACCCCGACGATCACAAGAGCAGCACCCGTTTAGCGGCGACCCGAAGGGGAGCGCGGAGTACTCGTTCAGCGCCCCCCCCAACGATCGCAACAGTACCCGTTTAGCGGCGACCCGAAGGGGAGCGCGGATCTACGCAGATGCCGCGTCCACCCATCAGACGACCGCATGCCCCCAAGGGTTCCAAACGTCGAAGCATGGGATTACACTCACGGTCTGTCTTAAGAGCAACGCAAGGAGAACCCCATGCCCGATCCCGTACGCATCCTGGTCACGTGGCCCGACGACTGGGTCCGAAAGGCCATCTTCCCACCCGAGCAGGTCAAACGCCTCGAGGCCATCGGCCAGGTCACCTGGAACCCTTCCGAGAAGAATTACACGCCCGAGCAACTCGCCGCCGAGCTGCGAGACAAGCACGCCGTGATCACCGGCTGGGGCACGAACCGTCTGACCGCGGAGGTCATCGCCGACGCCAAGGACCTGTCCTTCGTGGGCCACTCGGCCGGGTCGGTCGGCTCGATCGCCAGCGAAGCCGTCTACGACCGCGGCATCGTCGTGACCACCGCCAACGACGTGATGGCTCGCCAAGTGGCCGAGTTCAACGTCATGCTCATGCTGATGGGGTTGCGTCATTACCGCTACTTCTGCGACCCCATGCACGCCTCCGGCAAGCAGTACGAGTGGCGGGGCTCGATGTCCAGCGAAGTCGCCCCTCGCCCCATGCTCGGCGCCAAGGTGGGCATTATCGGACTCGGCGCCATCTCACGCTGGGTCATCCGCATGCTTCAGCCCATGGAGCCGGAGATCCTGCTCTACAGCCGCCACACCAAGCCGGACGAGGCCAAACAGCTTGGCATCAAGCTGGTCACGCTGGAGGAGCTTTTACGCACCTGCGACGCGATCAACGTACTCTGCGGCTTGACCGAGAAGACCCGCCACCTGCTCAACGCCGAGCGGCTCGCTCTGATCAAGGACGGAGCTATCCTCATCAACACCGGGCGCGGCGCCATCATCGACGAACAGGCACTGGTCGAGGCGCTCAAGCCGGGGCGCTTCCTAGCGGCCTTGGACGTCTACGACGTCGAGCCGCTCCCGCCCGACAGCCCGCTGCGTACACTGCCGAACGTCATCCTGGCCCCCCACATGGCCGGCGGCGGCAACGAGCGGAACTACAGCCGATACGTCATTGACGAGCTTGAGCGTCACCTGGCCGGCCAGGCGCTTCAGGGCACTATACCTCGTGAATTATGGGCCAACATGACCGTGCACGAGTTGGTCCGCAAGAAGAAGGACGAATCGTAACCATCTGTTTTCAGGTCAGTTAGGTACGTCTCGACAAAGGTGGACGCCCGTCGGCACCATCCGGCGAAAATTTTTGAATTTCGCCTTGTAGCGTACACCGCACGCTCTATAATCAAGGTGCCACTAGCAATAGTGGCATCCCCCCAAGCCCTCGGTCCCCCCCGCCGAGGGCTTTGCCTTTTGCTGCACGCCTCGCTTTGCCTTTTTTCCTAGGACGGCTGGCCTCGGTGCCGCAACCCGCTAAAATCGCCCCTATGAGTAAACGCAGTAATCACAACGACACACCGTATGCCCCAGACGTCGCCGAGCGAGAAACCGCAGACGATGGTTTCTCGCGCGGCTGGGGAGCGCATTTCCAGCCCAGTGAGGCCTATGTGGTCGATTGCCACGTCCACTTGAGCGACAAGACCAAGGATGTGGCCGCCCGTGCCGTCCGCGAGTACTTCGACCGGCTCGACGCGTGGCGTCTACGGCGCATCATCGCCATGGACGGCAGGCCCGAGACGCTCGAAGCGTTCTCTGAACTCGCCAGAGAGGATGACCGCTTCTGCTGGATGATCTGGCCCCGCCACGACGAGCCCGACGTGGATTTCGTCGACAAGGCCATCGAGGCCGGTGCCTGCGGCGTGAAGCTGCACAATGCACCCGTCCTCACCAAAGGCGACGACTGCAAGGTGTGGCTGAGTGCCGACTGGCGACCGGTCTTCGATCACCTTTCAGCCGCCAAGCTGCCTGTGCTCTGGCACGTCACCCAGCGCCATACCGCATCGCCCTACACGGGCGGCGGGTTGCAGTCCTACTGGACCGAGGCATGGGCCAAGGGCCTTACGTGCACAAACCAGAACCTCCTCGACGTGTTCCTGGAGGTCTGTAGCCGCTGGCCGGACATCCCCTTCATCGGCGCCCACCAGCTCCACGTGGGCTTCGACAAGCTCGACGAGCTGCTGCCGAAGCACCCGAACCTGCACATCGACACGAGTTGCGGCTGCTTTGTCCGCTGGGGCGACCGACTGTACAAGACCGATCGTCAACGCGGGCGAAAGTTCTTCTGCCGCCACGCCGAACGTATCCTGTTCGGCACCGATTGCGGCATTGGCGTCGAGGCCACCCAGGAGTACGTGTTCCAGGCCTTCCTCGGTCATCTGCGCTATGTCAGGCAACTGAGACTGCCTGACGAGGTGCTGCAACGCGTCTCGCACGGCAACGCCGAGCAGTTGTGCAAGCTGTCGGCGCTCGACGAAAAGCGCAAAGGCAACGTACGGCCATAAGACCGGGCCCCGCCCGCCGGTGCGTTCACGCGAAGCCTAACCGATTGCAGAACAGCGGCTTGCGCGCCTTCGGCTCGTGCCTGCGGTGCTGGCGCACCAGATGACGTCTGTCGGCTCGCCCTGCCAGACGACTGCTGATGCGTCGATCGGATGTGTCGGACGACCAGCCGCGGCAGGATCCTCTTGCGCAGGCCTTGGCACACGCTGTGCGGGCCGATATAGTAATCTGTTGCTCACCAAACTCGGAGCCAGCGCGGGCGGTCCGCGCACGGGGTCTGGTGTAGGGACTTTCGGATGCCGGCCACGGCAGGGGCATCCAATTACGTGCTTTCGTATGGCAGGATGGGGCGGCCGGTTTGGGTTACGCCGGTCGCCAACTGAGGAGACCTATGGTCGACTACAACCTGATAAGGGAAATCGACGTAAGCGATGAGGCGGTCGAGCGCGAACTCGAAGCGGCGTTCGGCGAACAGCCCGATCGGAGCAGGATCGAGCAGACCATCGACCAGACTATCGGCAGCTTTCAGCCGGGCAGCATCCTGACCGGGAGGGTTGTGGGGATCGTCGGCGACGATGTAGTGGTCGACGTCGGTCTGAAAAGCGAAGGTGTCATCCCCCTGAACGAGTGGGAGGACAAGTCAGCCGTTGACCCCGGAGATAGGGTCGAGGTGCTCCTTGAGGCCGTCGAGGGCGACAGCGGGCTGGTGCTCCTGTCGAAGCGAAAAGCCGACCGGATCCGCGGGTGGGAGCGGATCATCAGTTCGGCCAAAGAGGGCGATGTGGTCACCGGCACCGTAACCCGTAAGATCAAGGGCGGTCTGCTGGTGGACATCGGTGTACCGGCGTTTCTGCCGGCCTCCCAGGTTGACATCCGCCGACCGCCGGACATCGGCGAGTACATCGGCCGCTCCATCCAGGCAAAGATTCTTAAGATCGACACCGACCGCCGCAACATCGTCGTCTCTCGGCGAAAGCTGCTCGATCAGCAGCGCGCCGAGGCGAAGGCCAAGCTGCTGGACGAACTGAAGGAAGGCCAGCTCCGCAAGGGGCAGGTCAAGAATATCGCCGACTTCGGGGCATTCATCGACCTCGGTGGGATCGACGGGCTGCTGCACATCACCGATATGAGCTGGGACCGCATCAATCACCCGTCGGAGATGCTCCAGATCGATGAGGAAGTCGAGGTCAAAGTCCTCAACATCGATCGCGAGAAAGAAAAGATCGCGCTCGGGCTGAAACAGACACGGGAGAACCCCTGGGAGACGGTGGACGAGCGTTATCCGGTAGACTCAAAGGTCACGGGCGAGGTGGTCAACATCGTCAACTACGGGGCATTCGTCAAGCTCGAGCCCGGCGTCGAAGGACTGATCCACATTTCGGAAATGAGCTGGACGCGGCGGATTAACCATCCCTCGGAGGTGCTCAGCGTAGGTGAATCAGCCGAAGCCGTCGTCTTGGATATCGACAAGCACAAGCAGGAAATCAGCCTGGGGCTCAAGCAGACCGAAATCAACCCGTGGACGCGCGTGGCCGAAAAGTACCCACCCAATACCATCGTGGAGGGGCGCGTCCGCAACCTGGCCAACTACGGCGCCTTCATCGAGATCGAGGAAGGGATCGACGGCTTGCTGCACATATCGGACATGAGTTGGACCAAAAAGATCGGTCATCCGTCCGAGCTGCTTAAGAAGAACGACTCCGTCCGTTGCGTCGTGCTGAACGTCGACCAGGAGAAGCAGCGAATCGCCCTCGGGCTCAAGCAGCTCACCGAGGATCCCTGGGTGCGGGCCGTTCCCGATAAGTACATCCCCGGCCAGATCGTCCAGGGCAAGGTGACCAAGATCACCAATTTCGGCGTGTTTATCCAACTTGAGCCCGATTTGGAGGGTCTGCTGCACGTCTCGGAACTGGCCGATCACAAAGTGGAAGACCCCCACCAGGAGGTCAAGGTCGGCGACGACCTCGAGGTCAAAATCCTCCGGGTGGACACGGCCGAACGCAAGATCGGTCTGAGCAAGAAGCGGGCCGAGTGGGCCGCTGAAGAGGACGGGGAGGGCCAGCAAAAGCCGCCCCGTCCACGGCGAGGAGGCCTGCACGGACCGGGCGAGCTGGCCGAAGGCATCATCAACGAAGTCGTCTTCCACCAGCCGCGCGATATCGACCTAACCGCCCCTACACAACAACAGCCCGAGTCGGCCGAGACAGAAGATTCCAAGAGTTCCGAAACCTCGGCACTCGAGCAGCCGAAGAATACCGATGCGCCCGAAGAAGAAGGGCATCGCTCCCAACCGGAGGGGCAGACGGACGAGGCCGGTTCCTGATCGCGGGCACCGGGACCGATAACGATGCGCAGGTCTGTCCTGCCTGCGGCGGTGTAACGTCTCGGGATTGTGAGGGAGGGTTGCGTCATCGCTCTCGAATCCGGTCTACAGCTCTATCTGCGGCAGATCAATGAGGCCAACCTGCTGACGGCCGAGCAGGAAAAGTCGCTTGCGCGCCGCATCCTCGAGGACAATGACCTCGAGGCACGCGAGCAGATGATCCGCTCAAACCTTCGCTTGGTCGTCAACATCGCCAAGAACTACACGAATCGCGGTCTGTCGCTTGCCGACCTGGTAGAGGAGGGCAACCTGGGCCTGTTGCGAGCCGTGGAGGGTTTCGATCCCGATCAGGGGTCGCGCTTCAGTACGTACGCATCGTGGTGGATCAAGCAGGCGATCAAACGCGCCCTCATGAACAGCGTGCAGCCGGTCCACGTGCCGGCATATATGGTGGAGATGGTCGCCAAATGGAAGCAGGCGCAGAGCGTGCTCGAAGAGCGCCTGGGCCGCCAGCCCACCGTGCAGGAATTGGCTGACCACCTCGATCTGCCCGAACGCAAGATCCGCATGATCAAGCGCGCCATCCGCGCGTTCGGCTCGGGTCATCAGTCGGGCGACGCCGAAGGGGGGCTCAGCCTTTCGGAGATGCTGGCCGACGCCAAAACGCCGCCGCCGGATGAGTCGGTCTTCACCGAGGCCGAGTCGCAGACCATCCAGAAGCTGCTCGACCGAGTCGACGAACGCGAGGCCAAAATCCTCGCGATGCGATTCAGCCTCGACAACGGCGAGGACCTCGGCACGCAGTTCCTCGAGTCGTTGAACCAGACCGATCGTCGCATCTTTCAGCGGGCCACGGGCATGGGTACCGAACAGACCGTCCGGGCTACGCCGGAGCAGATCGCTCGTGAAGTGAAGCTGGACCCCGATGAGGTGCGCCGGCGCATCAGGCAACTCGAGAAGCGGTACGAGACCTACGTGCGGCGAGCGACGCCGAAAACCCTCAAGGAAATCGGTCAGCGGATCGGGCTCACGCGCGAACGGGTCCGACAGATCGAGAACGAGGCCCTAAAGAAACTGGGCGAATTGCTGGCCGAGGAGTTCTAGCAGATCACGGCAACCCCAGCGAGCAAATCGCCAGCAGAACGGCCGCCGCGACACTCAGCACGAACATCACGAGAATCGCCCAAGCGAACCAGCGGGTCGCTCGACCTCGCGGCGGGTGGTATTGGCCGCTGAAGACCTGATCGATTGGCGCGCCGCAAGCGGGGCATCGCGTCTGGTACCGGTGGAAAACCTCGCCGCACTGAGGGCATCGATAGTCGGTATTCGGGGCCTCCGGCAACTCGCTCGACTCGTCCATCGTCGACAACTGACCTGTCCTCCTGGCCCGCAGCGAAGCACCCGAGTGAGTCACCCGCCGCCCGGCTGGCCGCCCCGCGCCGCGTGGTTCGGCCCGGCTGCACACACGGAGCAGAACACCCGATATTACCAGAAAGGCAGGGCTCGCCGCCCGGTCGAGCGTAGGCAGGCAAAGCCGCCGGCTGCGTTCCAGGCGCAGGTCCGTCGGTCGCCACGAGCAAGGCCGAAGCAACGGACGACCGCCGCGTTGCCGCGCGTCGCCCGGGCGACTATCATAGGGGTTTCGGGCGGATCGCTATCACGGTGTGGAGATGAAGCTGACCGACGTGCTGAGACCCGATTGCGTCAAGGCCCCCCTGGCCGCCAAGGACAAGACTCAGGCGATCGTCGAACTCGTCGATCTCCTGAATAAAGCCGGCGTCATTCGCGACCGCGAGGCCGTCCTGCAGTCCGTCCTCGAGCGAGAGGCCCGGCGCAGCACTGGTATCGGCCACGGGCTGGCAATCCCGCACGGCAAGAGCAGCGCTTGCGACGAACTTGTGATGGCGATAGGCAAGCCGGCTGAGCCCATCGCCTTCGACAGCATTGACGGGCAGCCGGCGCAGATCATCGTCCTGCTAGCCAGCCCCGTGGACCAGACCGGACCTCACATCCAGGCCCTGGCACGTATCAGCCGAATCATGACCATCGAGTCGGTGCGATCCGATATGTTCAACGCCGAGTCCGCCGACGAGCTTTACCGCATCATCGCCAGTTACGAGTCGTGACACGGCGCATCATGGCTTCGGCCGTGCTGGCAAGGGCCCGCACCGCGGCAAGGCTCACCCACCTCTGCAACCAAGCACCTGCTGCCTGTCCCCTGCCGAGCCTCTCGTGCCCGGTACCCCAACCCAGCCCTCCAGCGCCAGCATCCGCCGCTTCAACGACACCCCCCCCGACGCCGAGAACCCTCGCAGACTGCCGTCGCTGGCGACCACCCTATGACACGGCACGACCAAAGGGCACGGATTACGGCTCATGGCCACACCCACGGCACGCGCCGCTGCGGGCCGGCCAACCGCCCGGGCCAGTGCACCATAGCTGATAACCCGACCGCGCCGCACCTGCTGGCACCGTCGGTATACACTCGTGAAAAAGGGAGTGCAGTCCCGCAGATCGATTTGCTCGTCGAAGCTTACGTTGCAGCCATCGAAGTAACGCTTTAGTTTCTTTTGAAAGGACAGCCACAGTCTCGGGTCGTACACCGCGCCGGAACCATCGTCACATACCCGGCCAATCAACTCATCTTGGTGCGACCCCGGCAGAAACACCCGCCGAAGTCCCCCAGGCCCCACGAAGAAAGCCAGCAGCCCCCATGCGGTCTCGACCAGTGCATAGCGCGTCACGCCGTGGATTATCCACCCCCGACTGCATACACGCCAGTTGATCGAGCATCCAGACTACCGACGGCTGGCACCGACCTTCAATTGCCCCTGGCGCCAGTGCGACGTGATCCGGGCCAGCCTCTCCAACAGAGTTCGCCCGCGCCCGTCCAACTCCAGACCCACGAATTGAAAACCGAGGTGAACGCGTCCTTCCGGTCCGGGTTCGCTGTGGCGGAAATTGGCATCCGCAATGATTGGCGGGCGATTGGGCTCGACCACAAACTCCATCCCGACCGTCTGCTCAACGGCGAACTTCGGGTCTTCGTCGACGGGCACCTCTACGCGGAAGCCGCCAGCCGACAGGTCCACCAGTTGGGTCACGTACAGCGGCCAACCTGGTGAGCCCGCGCGCGGCCGGGCTGTCGCGCCGCCTGGCCACAGGTACGTGGCCACCGTCTGCCCAGGCGGCACCTCAACACGGAAGTAGGCCCGCCGTTGGAACTGGCCGATCTCGGCAGGCCAGCCGAGCATTAACGCGCCGACGAGGTTCCGTCGGTCCAGTTGGAAACGCTCCTTGCCCACAACATAGCTGCCAAAGACACACTTCTTGTGTCCTCGGCGGAACGCCACGCCCACGTACTGCCCGCGAGTGATATCGGGGGCACGCTGCCCCTGCTGTCCGGCCGGGTACTCCACGACGAGGCGGCCGTCTGCCTGCGAAGCGTCCAGCAGGCGGCTCTTGACACTCACCCACTGTTGGCCGTCCTTGCAGCTCAACACAGCCGGCGTGCGCTTCGATGCCGCCTCTACCAGCAGTTCAGCAACCGGAACGGGCTGCCTGAAGTGTTTGCGAGTCATCACCTCTAGCCTCGATCTGACGCCGCCTGGTGGTGTTCGGCCAGAAACGCCTCCAGCCGCTGTAAGGCCTCTGCCGTCGGCGCGTCCGGCGCATCCCGCAGAAACTGCATACCGAGGATGATCCGCTCGTCGGTGGCGGCTGGTGTCTTGTTGCACACGGTTGCGCACAGTTCGAAATGATGGCTGCACCCCGGTAGCTCAAACGCCACTGAAACCACATCACCGATCAACACAGCGTCGGCCGTCTCCCGTGTGGCGCGACACGCCATGCCTTCGGGACTGATGTTGAAAAGCAGGGCCACTTGCGCATTCGCCTGCCCGTTTGGCGGAACGAGGTGCACGGCCGAAGGCTCGGCCAGACCCGCTCGGCGAAACCGTCGCCGCTGTGCGACCTGCAGCGTGTTGGGCCTGGATAGCACCAGTGTCGGCCGGTCGGACAGTTGGCGGACATCAATGATGTCCGCACAGAACATGTACCGATGCCCGCCCAACAGCATCTCCACATCACAGTACAGACCCCGGACACCTTCTAACGGCTGCGGAGGCGGCTCGGTAATTTCAACCATCAACGTATTCGGATCACCCGAGGCCACGAAGCCCTTCAAACCATCGAAGTAACCCCACACGCTCGGTTCCAGAAGGATCGTTGCGTGGCTACGGACCCCCTGCTCGAAGACACGCGCCGCCTGCCGTGGGCTTAGATCGATTGCGTATTTCACCTTGGCACTCCCGATGAGCCGGGCCTCGCGCTGCCAGACGGCCACCGACTGCTCAGTCGCGACGGCCGAGCGCCTCGAACTACGGCATAGGCTCGATTCACGGGACCTCCTTGCCCCCCGCGGTGTGCAAGCCGCCGTGACTGTCTTGTCGGTTGAGACGAGCCCGTACTTAAGCACCATGCCGCGTTGCCGACCGCGCTGCCTGCACTGGCAACCACATCGCCAGCAAACCGTCAGACAGGCCGGTAACACTCGCTCGGCGCGAATCGCCCCGCTCTCCTATCCTTACGATATGCGCGGCCAAGATGTCTGGTGAAAACCCGATTCGAGCCCCCAGAGGCAATTCACGGGACCGCGTCCTCGACCTGCGACAGCTTCGCGCCAGCCAGCGCAACCGGCATAAGCGGCAGGCCCGGCAGAGACCATATAATCTGCAGAACCCGTGAAAGCATCGCCAGAGCAAACGCCTGCCAGGCAACTCCCATCCCACTGGCCACAAAGAACTGGATATACGCCGCCTCCATCACACCCAGCCCCTGGAAGCTGATCGGGATGGCCGCCACGATCCAGCCCAGCGGGACATAGACCAGATACGCCACCACCGACCCGGTCATACCCAGAGCCCGCGCCACCACGAAGACGGCCAAAATGGAGAACAGTTGCGCCCCCAGTGTGGCGACGACAGCTACCGCCACTCGGGGCTTATCGCCCCCGAAAGCCAAGACAGCCTGATCCACTCGTCGTACGTGTCCGCTCAAAGGTAACAGCCCGACCAGCCGGTCGATTCTCAGGACCCGCCTGAGCCAGCGCGACCAGTAGGCCACCACCGCCACCGCGCACACCAGCACCAGCGTGCCGATGTAGAGGCCCCAACCCGACAGCGCCGGATCCCGCCAGCCCACCAGAACCATCCCGCCAGCCAACAGAATCATACAGGCCAAGCCGAGGACCCGGTCAAAAAACACCATCGTGACCGCCTCGTGCTTAAGGCTGGTCCTGCGTGACACACACACGGCCTTGACCACATCGCCCCCGGTCAGGCCAACCAGGAAGAAGTTCAGAAAATTACCGCTGTAGGTAATGATCGTGGCCCGCACGAGGCTCAAGTCGATCGATTGAACAGCGGCCAGCACCCTCAGACGCCAACCGAGAAACCACGGAACCGGCGCAAAAATCGCCAGTCCGAGCAGACCGCCTGACCAATTGAATCGCCGACCGATCCGCGACAGGCCCTGCTCGATTTTGGGCTCGTCAGTCGTGGTGCCGGCATGGGCGAGTTGGTCGGTCTGGACGTCGATCGTCGATCCGTCCGCCAGCCGCAACGTGACCAGGTCAAGGCGCCCATCGGCGGCATGATGGTATTCGAGCACCTGGAGTCGACGTCCGTCCGGCAACGTAACGTAGTCGTGCCAGGGCACCTGCTTGAGCACGTACCCCATGGCCACGACGCACACGACCGTCCAGACCGCCAAGAGACCCAACTTTCGAGTACCGCGCTTCATACGTCCGTCTCAGTCGACAGGCAGGGACCCATTCTAGGGCGATGTCCAAGTACAACAACCCGAGTGCGGTTGATCCGCTCTCGCCAACCGTTAGGCTTATCGGCGATTGACGGGTGTGGCTGGCCATGGACGTGTGCGACGCCAAGTCGGCCCAGTGATTGCCGGGGTCGTTGCGAGTGGGGCTCAACTCATGACTGTATGCCTCCTGATGCTGTGCATATCCGTGCAGCAAGTCGTGCAGCCGCCATCTGCGTGTGCGGTGGTGCTTCCCATTGAGTCCGATAACCCTGAACTTGCCCACAAACTCACTGATGCGCTGCGGGTGAAATGGCGCCGGAATGCGGGCATACCCGGGCGAGGCGTCCATCCAGCCATCGTGCTCAGCGCGGTGGAGACCGATCAATTGTGGCCGGCGGCGGAACCGGCAGGCGCGGCAACCGACCCGAATGCCGTAGCCAACCGGTTGGCGCCAGCCGCCGTTGACGTAGCCGTCTGGGGCACCTTGGCGGCAACCGACGGCACCTTCTGCCTGCACGTGCGAGCGGCCGAGCTTCGACCGCGGTCGGCGGTAGTTCTGGATACAACCTTCCGCGCGTCAGGCGAACGCGCCGTGGCCCTGCTGGCTGACCAGCTCGTGGCGGCGCTGGTGGGCCGACCGACACCCAAGCCTGCCCAAACCGACACCGGCCCGGAGCCGCCAGCCGGTGAATTGGTGAACGTCAATCCCGGGCTGGAACAAGGCCCAGGTGACAGGCCATTGGGCTGGGACCGCGTTGATGGTCTGACCACGCTCTGGATACAGAGCCCGGACGGCCGCGAGCGCGGCCGCGTCTTACAAATGGATACGCGTATCCTCGAGTCGCAGGCGTCGGAGTGGTGGCAGCGCTGGCGTGACGGCGCGACGGCAGGCGATGCGCCCGAGCCGGCCTACAGCCGTCCACCACACTACGACAGCGTGGGGGCCGGAGCCGGCGTCCACTATACCAGCGATTCCTACCCGGTCGAGCCGCATCGCCAGTACCGCATCAGCGCGGACGTAAGGGCGTCCAGCCGGGGAAGGGTCGGTGCGCCCAAGGTCTTTGTGAAGGGCTATGGACTGGTCGGTTCGACCAACCCGGTGCGACAGGAAGTCTGGCGCACGTATCTGGCGTGCCGCAATGCTGATAATGAGTGGCGACACTACTGGCAACGTTTTCGGCCCACCGAGGACGTCAGATGGCTGCGGATCGTACTGTACGCTCACTGGCCGGCTGACGTGTATTACTGGGACAATGTGCGTCTGACCATCGAACCGCAGCCCCCCACCAGCAGGCCCGACCACCCATCGCCCTGAGGATCATCCGTCCGCCCAACGCGCCGGCTACTGCGGGCCAGCGGCCTGCATGGGTCCGACGACGGCCGAGTCCCACGCCAAAAGCGCTCGACACAGCCGGTGCTCGGCGGCGATGACCTGTTTGCCGTGACGTCCGATTTCGTTAAACAACATGGAGAAGACAATCGTACCGCCGGGCGCGTCGGCGTAGCCGCTAAGAGCGCGGACGCCGTTCAGCGAGCCGGTCTTGGCTCTGATCTTGCCCCGCAAGTTCGGGTCGCGCAGCCTGGTCTTCAATGAACCATCGACACCGGCCTCTGGCAGGCTGGCAACCAACAGTTGTCCGTCGGGGTGGTGCCACACCCACGTCAAAATGTCGGTCAGCGCCCGGGCCGACATGCGATTGTCAAGACTGAGCCCGCTGCCGTCGTCGAGGCGGAACCCTTCGGAGCGGATGCCTGCTCCGTGCAGGAAGTCGGTGATGGCATCGACCCCTGCCTGCCACGACCCCTCACCCCGGACCTGCAGGCCGATCATCTTCAGCAGGCATTCGGCAAAGAGATTCTGACTCCGCTTGTTACAGCGATTGAGCACGACCGGCAGCGACGTGCGGTGCTCGGCGATGAGTTCCGCGCCCTCAGGTAGAGACCCGTCCGGTCGGCAGAGTCGTTGGCGCCGGACGGTGCCGGCGACCTCGACGCCGTTGTCCCTAAGCACGGTGTGACAGGCCCATCCAAACAGTAAGCCGGGATCGACGACTGCTGCCGGCGCGAGCCGACATCGCCGCGAGCAGCGACCGCTTATGACCAGCCGATCCTCGTCCGGCGCGCGCCAGACGACAGGCTTGTTTCGCTTGCTCGTGATGCACTTGTTGGTTACCTGCACGTGCGGCGCCGGGGGGACAAGCTGGAAAACCGCCGGGGCGCCGAGCTTGCTGGAGGGCCATACCTCCACATCGATGCAGTTGTCATTGAAGTTGAGCCCGCCTACGGGCGCGCGATACCAGGCCGCGTATTGCTGACCCGCCCAGCGCGGATGCACTCGCTGCGCCTCGAACACGCTGTCATCGATCAGCAGGTCGCCCTTTATACTCGTCAAGCCGCGTGAACGAGCGGCAGCCGCCCACCGCTGGAACACGTCGGTAATCTGCTCATCCTGGGCGTCGCAGATTCGTGGGTCGCCGATGGCCGGGTCGCCGCCGCCGACCACCGCAAGGTGTGCCCCCCAGCGAATCAATTGGGTCCGGAACTCGAAGCCCTTGCCCAGCCGCGCCAGCGCGGCGGTAGTGACGGCCAGCTTAACATTGCTGGCCGGGATCAGCAGTTCGTCGGGCTGATGCTGCCAGATCGTCTGGCCGGTGCCCAGGTCGACGGCATGGAAGCCCAACTGGACGCCGTCCGCCGACAACTCCGAAGCGACTCGCCGGAGAACCGATACGGCGTCTTCGTCCCCGCCCGTCTGTGACCGGGCCGACGCCTGCGCTGTGGAAGCGGCCAGTAGGGATGCTCCAATCAACCATACAGCCGCCAAGGAGAGTCTGTCGCCTGTTACTACATGGCGCGTTGCAGCCATCGCGGACAGTGTAAGCGCACTTCTCCGGCAGGCAAGCGGTTTGACACCCGCGCGTCCAATATGCTAAAGTTAGTATGAGGACCGATCGCATAGCAGCGAGGTGCCGATTCGGGAGCGACGGGCTTGAGACCGCAGACCCAGCGGGCTGGCCGACCGGTAGTGCTCCATCTTACCAGCACCGCGTCACAACGCTCTGAGCAGTTCAACCGGGCCATTGCCGATTCCGGTGCACTCTGCGTGCAGGCCCACAACGTATACGAAGCCCTGGCCCGGACGGTGCAGCCGCACGGGCAAGACGCCCCTGACACCGTGCTGGTGTGCCTCGACTCTGTCACCGATGCCGAACTTGAGTTCTTCGAACTGGTCCACCGATGCCGACCCGAGTTGGCGCTCTATGTGTATGCGTCTGGGCCTGACGCGTCCCGCGCCGAGCCGTTGGCCAACCAGCACCTGGCTTCGTCGGTGGTGCCGTCTGAAATGCCGTCCGTCCTCGACGCGTTGCGTGCCGACTCAGCAAACGACGGGTGGGGGCGGCCGGAACCGACAGCGGCGCCTCCTGCCGAAGGCACAGCTCCGCCGGAGCAGCCCTGCGAACCCCTTGAGGCAGCCACGGAGCCCGTCACCGCGGGCGTGCACGATGACCAGCAGTCGGACCTGCCCGTCCAGCCGCACCAGGCGGCAAAGCCCCCCACGCGTCGTCCCCCGTCGGCACCCGACAGCCACCCGGTCGAGGATCACCCCGACGTTCTGCTGACGCAGGAGGAGTTGGCAGCGCTGCTGGGCCGCGACGGGCACACCGACTCGCAGGAGCCGCAGCCATGATCGACGAGCCTGCCCGCCAGAGCCGACTCGTGGTCATCGGCGAGTGTCCCGAGCTGCTGCGCACGGTGGAGCAGCGCTTTGCCCAAGCCGAGGTGGTTCACTGCAACAGCTTCCTCGCGGCGATTGCCGAGCTGGCGCATCGGCCCGCGCGAGCGGTTCTCGCGTCGGTGGACGCGGCGTCGTGGCGTCTACCCGAGGCACTTGCCGGCCTGAGACAAGTCGACGGGCAGACGCGAATCGTGCTGTGCTGCGAACCGGCGCTGGAGCCGTTCGCCAGGCAGGCCGGCGCCAACGACTATGTGATCCTCCCTGCCGACGGGGAGGAACTCGATCAGGCGCTGCACATGCCCGCCACGGACACGGCTGCAACGCTGCGTGCCCTACCCCTACCCAAGGTCGCTCGCGCAGCCGCCGGCGAAGAACTGGAAGGTTTGGCAGAGGTCCTTGGTAAGCTGGACGAGCCGGCCGGGAGGCTGCTCGACCGGCTGTGTGGACTGTTGCGGAATGTCTTCGGTGCCGAAGCGGTCTGCATCAAGACGACCGAGTCGGCGGGGCAGGCGGGCCCGCATCTGTCGGAAGCCGTGTTTACCCAGCCGATCGAGCATGAGGGCAAGGTGCTGGGGCGGATCATGCTTGGCAAGACACCCGGTGGGTACCAAGCCGAGCAGGCTGAGCGACTCGCGCGCTACGGCAGGCTTATCGCCGCGGTTTTGGTCGCAGCCAAGCACAACAGGCAATGGCGCCTTCAGGCCCTGACGGACGACCTGACGAGCCTTCCGAACCGCCGCTATCTGATGCAGTTTCTACCGGATCTGTTGCCGCGGGCGGCCCGAAATCGCTTTCGGGTAACGGTGCTCATTTTCGACCTGGACGACTTCAAAGGATACAACGACCAGTTCGGACACATCGTCGGCGATGAGCTGATCCGCGAGACCGGTCAGCTCTTTCGTCGGCACTGCCGCAAGCATGACGTCGTCACGCGCTACGGAGGCGACGAGTTTTGCGTGGTCTTCTGGGACGCCGACCAGCCGCGCGTCGCCGGATCCAAGCACCCGTCCAGCGCCCTCGAGGTGTTGAAGCGTTTTTGCAAGGCGCTGCAACGGCACGAGTTTCCCGCACTCGGGCCGTCAGGTCGCGGACGGCTGACGGTTAGCGGGGGGCTGGCCAGTTTCCCCTGGGACGCGAGCGACGCTGATGAGCTGCTGCGGGCGGCCGACGCCGCGTTGCGGCAGGCCAAGGGCGCGGGCAAGAACCGTATCTATCTCGTGGGCAGTGAGAATGGCTCCAGCGGGGAGAGGCCGAACGCCTCGCCCCCACCCCCTGAGACGAGCTGACGTATGTCACCAGCCTGGTTTTTCTGTGCACCAGCGATTGGGCTACGTGAAGCGCTGGTCATCCTGGTAGCATTCGGCGTGCTTGTGGCGTTGCCGATTCTGACATACTGGCGCCGACGACGCATGGCCAACGAGGACGCACGGAAGCGCTTCGGCCAGACAGACATCCGGGATCACTAGGCTGCCGCCCTGACCCTAAATCCCCAACGAGCACTTCTTTAGCTTTGACGTTTGCGGACGGTCGAGCAGATAATAGGGTCTGCGCCGAACGGGACGTGTGAACTATGCCCGAAGAACTCGAACAGATGCTGGAGAAGATCCGCGGCCTGCTCGCCAGCGATGATGTTGCGGCCTTATGCCACTTTCTGTCCCAGGCGCCGGAAGAGGACCTGGCGGAGGTTATCGAGCTGCTGGAGGAGGACGAGCAGCAGACCGTCTTGCGCGCCCTCAATCCGGACTCGGCTGGCGAGGTGCTGACGCTGCTGGACGAAGCCACGCGCGGCGAGGTCGTGGACGACCTGACCAACCAGGAACTGACGGCCATGGTCAGGACCCTCGAGCCGGACGACGCGGCCGACGTTCTGGGTGAGCTGCCGCCCGACCAGACCGAGCAGGTCCTCAGTCGCATGCCCACGGAGCAGTCGCGTCAGGTGGAAGACCTGATGCGCTACCCGGAGGACACCGCCGGCGGGTTGATGACGCCGGTCTTGGTAGTGGTGCCCGAAGACGCCACCGTCAGTGAGGCGGTCGTTCGCATCCGCAACAGTGGCATTGGGGGGGATCTGTTTTACCTGTACGTGCTGGACTCCCAGAGGCATCTGAAAGGCGTCATTCCGCTTCGCCTCCTGGTGACGACTCCGCCGGACACCCCGGTCGGCAAGGTCATGTTGCCGGAACTGATCACGATCCGGGCCGACCAGGACCAGGAAGAGGTAGCCAACGTGTTCCGCAAGTACGACCTTGCCGCCGTCCCCGTGGTGGATGATGAAGGGAGGCTGCTGGGGCGGATCACCTACGACGATGCGATGGATGTTGCTGACGAGGAGGCCGAGGAAGACTTGCTGATCATGGCGGGCACGGATCCGAGGGAGCTGGAATCAGCTTCGGCCATGAGAGTGGTCGGCGTTCGGGCCAGTTGGCTGGCCGCCTGCATGGTGGGCACGCTGGTGACCGTGGCCGTGGCCGCGTTTTTCAAGGGGCAGTTGAGCCTTCAGGTGTTCGCGATATTGGTGTTGTTTGGCCCGTCGATCGCGGCGATGAGCGGCAACAGCGGCGTGCAGACCTCTACGCTGACAATTCTGGGGTTGGCGACCGGCGGACTGGCCGGCAAGAGCCTGAGGCGAACGTACCTGCGCGAGGTCCGGGTGGCCGGCTGTCTGGCGGTGCTGTTCGGCGTATTGGCCGGCTTGATAACATGGTTGATCCTGCCCCTCATCGAGCGCACGGGGCGAATGCACCCCGAGGTTTCGCCTGCACTGGTAGCCTGGGCGGTTGGGGGGGCCATGTTTCTGGCTATTCTGTATGCGACGACGCTGGGGATTCTCCTGCCCTTTGCTTTGAGGCGACTAGGGGTCGATCCGGCCTTGGCCTCTGCGCCGTTGGTCACGACGCTCAATGACAGTTCAAGTTGGGCGATCTACCTGCTGCTGGCCACCTCCTTGCTGAGCATGGGGCTATGACGTCGTCGGCGAAGCCGGTGCGCCCCGCGCCTCTGTTTATCTGGTTCATAAACATCCGAATGAACGGGTTGATGTTCGGGGCCGACGGATTCCCGCCGCAGGCGTTCTGACTGGCGCAAGCACGTCACAGGCAGGCGGCGCGCTCGGGGGGTGTGGACACGACGCAATCCAGCTTTTTGATGAAGCGTCCTAGGAATTGCAAGTTGCTGTCATCACTACTGATAGGGGGGTTTGGCTGGGTTGGCCGGTTTGACGGCTGCCTGTTTCCGTGATATACTTGCGTGATTGCGTTGAGCGAGGATTTCTGGCCACGGGGGCGGCCAGTTGCATGGATAGGCAATAGGTAGTTTCGGGGCGAATACTCCCGCCGAGCATGGGTGGTGTCGCTCGTGGTCAGTCCGCAAGCTGAAGCCCTCACGAACCAGATCCGCGAAGCAACCGACATTGTCGAGTTGGTCGGCGAGCAGGTTGCGCTCAAATCGGCTGGAAGCAACCACAGGGGCCTGTGTCCGTTCCACAGTGAGAAGACCCCGTCTTTCCATGTCAGCGCGTCCAAGCAGATTTTTAAGTGCTTCGGGTGCGGGGCGGGCGGGGACGTGTTCAAGTTTGTGCAGTTACGGGAAGGCGTGAGCTTTTCCGAGGCCCGGACCATGCTGGGCGAGCGTGCGGGCATCAGGCTGGACGCCGGACGACCGGGCAGTGACGACCGCCCGGATCGCCGCCAACTGGCCCGTGTGAACAAATGGGCGGCTGAGTATTTCCGCAAGCAACTAACCGGGTTGACTACGGGGCAGCCGGCTCGGCAGTACCTTCAGCAGCGGCGGATCACGCCCGAGACCGCCGACCGCTTCGGACTGGGGTACGCACATGACAGGTGGGACGGACTGCTATCGACGGCAGCCGGACAGAGCATACCGGTCAAGCTGCTGTTGGCGGCCGGCCTTGTGCGGTCCCGCCGTGAGGGGAGCGGGCACTACGATGTGTTCCGCCATCGTCTGATCTTTCCTATCCGCGACCTCTCGGATCGAGTCATCGGATTCGGAGGGCGGGCCCTTGGCGACGATCCGGCCAAGTACCTCAACTCGGCGGAGACGGCGCTGTTCGAGAAGGGACAGAACCTCTACGGTCTGGACCAGGCACGGCAGGCCATTGCCGAAGAGGGCCATGCGGTCCTGGTAGAGGGCTACACCGACTGCCTGATGGCCCATCAACACGGGTTGCGGCACGTGGTGGCGACCCTGGGCACCGCACTTACGGAGAGGCAGGTCCAACTGCTTCGGCGCTTCGCCGAGCGAGTGACCGTCGTATTCGACTCCGACGAGGCCGGTCAGCGTGCGGCCGATCGGGCGATCGAGCTGTTCCTGACGCAGCAGTTGGCGGTGCGTCTGGCCCAGGTGCCTGAGGGCAAAGACCCGTGTGACTTTCTGCTGACGCAAGGGCGTGAGGCCTTCGAGGCCCTGTTGGGCGAGGCGATCGACGCTTTGGAGCACAGGTGGCGGGCTGTCGCGGTCGCCTGTCGGGCCGACGAAACCCCAGCCGGCCAGTTGCGTGCGGTGGATGAGTTTCTACGGACCGTTGCGACATCTGAAGCATTCGGGGCGGTGGACGCCATCCGGCAAGGTTTACTGCTGAATCGGATGGGAAAGCTGCTGGGTATGTCGGGGGAACAGGTGCGAGGGAGGCTGGGGTCCGCGCGTCGCGCGGCGGCTCGCTCGGGGCGCACAGGCCGCGTGCAGGAGAGCAGCCCGTCGCTGGCGTCGCCCAGTGCCCGAGACCGCGCCATCCGCGACATGGTCGAGGTGCTGCTGAACGACCCACGTGAGTATGAGCGGGTCGCTGCGTATCTGGATCCGGAGCAGGTTGAGGAGCCGAGGCTCGCAGCGATCGTCGCCGAATTGCGTCGGTGTGGGGGTGCGGCGGTGGAATTGGCGGCGTTCGTCGGACGTTTTGAGCATCCGGACTATGGGCAAGTGATCACGGACCTGCAAATTGCGGGCCAGCGTCGAGGCAACTACGCCGAAACGATCGAGGGAGCGGTGCGTCGGCTGGAGCATATCGAGCTTCGCCGGGAGCTCAAGGACGCGGGGCAGGCGATCCGCAGAGCGGGGGAGTCGGATGCAGTACAGGAACACTGGTCTTCGTTAGTGGACAAGGCCAGGACACACAGGCACGTTTTGCCGCCTAAGATGATCGGCGGACAGGCGGATATCGGCAGCGAGAAGCAACGGACAGCAGGAAGCAAGCTGCCAGATGATCGTCGCTGATAGAAGAGTTGGAGGTCAAGGATGTCGGAAGTTCAGGCCCTCTTGATGGATCCGGTGGACGAAGCCGTCAAGGAGCTTATCGATCGCGGTAAGGCACGGCGATGGCTGACGTGGGAGGAGATGAACGAGCTGCTGCCGGATGAGGCCATCTGCCCGGACAAGCTCGAGTCGATCCTGCTGCAACTCGAAGAGCATGGCATCGAGATGATCGACGAGGCCGAGGCCGGCAAGCTCAAGTTCGAGGACAGCAAACCCAATCGGCTGGAGGACCGCCAGGAAAAGCTGCTGACCAAGGCGCAACTGGCGGAAGAAGCCAGCGCGCGACGGATTGACGACCCGGTGCGGATGTACCTGACGCAGATGGGCGAGATTCCGCTGCTGACGCGGCCCGAGGAAATCTTCCTGGCCAAGAAGATTGAGCTGACGCGGATGGCGTTTCGTCGGAAGGTCCTGGAGAGCGACTACTGCATGGCGCAAGCCGTGCAGACGCTCTGCCAAGTGCGGGACGGCCAGCTCCCGTTCGACCGGACGATGCGTATCTCGACGGCGGAGAATCTGGGCAAGCCAACCATCACGCGGCGGCTGCCAGTGAATCTGGGCACGCTATACAAACTGATGAGTCAGAACGAAGCCGATTGGGAGCGACTCCAGGATGCTCGACTTAGCGCGCCGGTCAGGAAGCCGCTTCAAAAACGGACCAACCAACGGCGTCGGCGTGCAGTGACGCTTCTAGAGGAGCTATCGCTGCGGACGAGTCGCATTATCCCCATGATGAAGCGTCTGGAAGGGCTGTTAGCGAAAATGCTCGAGTTGGAGGCGCAGATCGGCGCGGAAGGCAGACGGCCCTCGATGGCCCCGGAAGACCTTCGGGCCATGAAGGATGAGCTGGCTGGGCTGAAGCGCCTGGCCCTGGAGGACGTCCCCGCCCTGACGAAGCGATTGAAGTCCATCCGCCGGGTCTTCGGCGAGTACGAAGACGCGAAGCGGAAGCTGTCGGGCGGGAACCTGCGGCTGGTGGTCTCGATCGCCAAGAAATACCGGAATCGGGGTCTGAGTTTTCTGGACATTATCCAGGAAGGCAACACGGGTTTGATGCGTGCGGTGGACAAGTACGAATACCGCCGGGGCTACAAGTTCAGCACGTACGCCACCTGGTGGATCCGGCAGGCGATCACGCGCGCCATCGCCGACCACGCCCGGACGATCCGCATCCCGGTGCACATGATCGAGACGATGAGCCGGCTGCGAAACATCGCCAAGCAGTTGCTCCAAGAGCTGGGCCGCGAACCCACGATCGAAGAGATCGCCAATCAGGCCAAGATGCCCGTAGGCGAGGCCAGACGGGTGTTGGAGATCAGTCGGCACCCGATCTCGCTGGAGCGGCCGGTTGGTGAAAGCGAGGATTCGTTCTTCGGCGACTTCATCGAAGACGAGGGCACCGAGTCGCCTGCGCAGACGGCCAGCCAGGAGATGTTGAAGGACCGCATCGAACAGGTCCTCAAGACGCTAACGTACCGCGAGCGCGAGATCATCAAGCTGCGGTACGGGATCGGGGACGGATACACCTATACGCTGGAAGAGGTGGGCAAGATCTTCAAGGTGACCCGTGAACGCGTCCGACAGGTGGAGGCCAAGGCTATCCGCAAGTTGCAGCATCCCGTCAGGTCGCGGAAGCTCGAGGGATTCCTGGACGGCTCGTGGAAGCATCAGGAAGAGTAGACCAAGGGAAAGGGATCTCGATAGCAGCGCACCCGCACCGCGTTCGTCGGCGCGGGTGCGTTCTGTTTGACGAGGGCGGGAGGATTCATGGCCGACGAATCAGAGACGACCGTTCCGGGGCGAATTGTCGATCTTCTCGAACGACATCAGGTTTTGTTCGACCGGAGTTCACACAGGCCGGTGTACACCAGCGCCGACGCCGCTGAGGTCCGCGGCGAGTCGCTTCACAGCGGCGCCAAGGCCTTGTTGGTCAAGACCGATTCGGGCTTCGTCCTGCTGGTGCTGCCCGGGGACTGCAAGCTGGACAGCAAAGCGACCAAGAGACTCGCCGGCAGTAAGTCGCTACGGTTCGCCACACGCGAGGAGGTCGCAGAGTTAACCGGTCTGGAGCCCGGCTCGATACCCCCATTTGGCAGCCTTTTTGGCCTGCCCACCTTCTGCGACGCAGGCTTGGCCGAGTGTGAGCAGATCAACTTCAACGCCGGGGCGCACACCGAATCGATCCGTATGCGCTATCAGGACTATCAGCACGTCGAAAGTCCGACCGTAGGTGCATTCTCTCGGCCGGCATCGTGACGGCTGAAACCGCGGCAGGCGGCCTGCTTCATCGCCGCCACGAAAGCCACATTCGCCGCGCGGGCAGCCCAAGACATGGAACCTGGAACTGCACGGGGTGCCGACACGTTCTCCCGGCATACACATGGGCGTACCCGTCCCATCCCCAACTGAACGAAGTACTCGGGCCCCCGGGTCTCTTGCCCGCGTATCAATAGAAGATCGTTATAATCAGATTCTGTTCGGCGTGCTTGCCCTCGAAGACGCCGATCGTCGACGTGGCGAACTTGATCTCGATCTCGGGGTCCGAGTCGACCCACTCGTTGATCTGATTGTTCATATAGGCTACGGCTGCATCACTCAACTTGGCGTGGAAGGCACGACATCGCGTGGCCGCCGCCCCCTTGAGCAGCGAGCGCTTGAGCCCCGACGTGTCGACCACCCCCTTGCCGGCTGTGATGCCGCCTTCGCCAAAGCTGCGGATCTTGCTTCCGGTCTCGGCTTTTCGCTCGGGCTCATCGGTCAGGCTGATGGGTTCGTCTTCCTCCTGCTCGGCTTGAGCCTCCACATCGGTGTCGTCGAGGCTGGCCACCAGCGGCTCGGGCTGCTCGCGCTCGGCCAGAACTTGATCCACCTCCTCGGCGCGAAAGGCCAACTCAGCCCCGTTCTTGATCATGTGAAGCTTGGCGTTCTTGATCAACTGTTTCAGCTCTTCTTCGCCGATCGCGAGGCGCTCCATGGTTTGCTGAATGGTGTACAGGGCGTCTCCAGACATGACCGTCAAACTCCTTAGACCCAGCTTACGTTGAAGTGAACGGTTCGCTGCTATCGGCACATTATACGCGCGCCGGCGCCTGCCCTTCAACGCCCGCGCTCGCTGCACCGAGTTGATTGGCGCACCCAAACGGTCTTGTCGTGCGTACTCTTGTCGAACCGGGGGGCGGAAAACGCCCCCACCTCAAGGCCATCAAGACGCCCGGCCCCTTTGGGAGGTACGTGTGGACAAGGCGGTAAAGACCGAACTGCACGATACGTCTCCAGAAGCGGCTTGCCGCCCGAAGCAATTCTAAGATGCTTGTATAAAAGAACTTACAAGCCTTGCCGTTCCGGGTGGGCCCGTCTTGATCGCGTCGTGAGACTTCACGCGGCTGCGGCGCTGCGAACCAACGGGCGATCTGCTAGCTTACCGCATCGTTGCCTTGCTGTGATGTACCGGACCGCCGATGCGGAGTAACCGCTTGCGATTGCCACCGATCTTCTCGACCGAGCAGTTGACTCGCCTGCATGCCGAAGCGCTGGGTGTTATTGAGAGAATTGGAATCAAGGTTACCGATGGCGATCTCCGCGACAGTCTCAGCCGCCACAGTGGAGTGCACTTTAGCCAGGACCGGGCGTGCATCGATCGATCCCTGGTCGACGATATGGTGGATGAACACCGTCGGCAGATGTCGGGGCGGGCGCCCACCGAGCCAGATGGCCCTGCTGTTCCCGCCTACGTCGAGCCGGGCGAGGCGATCTGGCTGGCCGCCGGCTCGCACGGAAGGTGGTGGCACGATCCGGACGCTGACCGTGTTCGCCCGGTCACCCTCGCCGACGTGCTCACGGCGACCAAGTTGATCCACGGCCTGCGTCGCCAGCGCGTTGTCGGCAGCACATGCGGGGTCCCGCAGGATGTGCCCGGGCCGTTGCAGGCAGCCACTCAGACGTACGTATCTCTTCGTTATGCCGGTCGGCCGGTTTACGGTCCGGCTCAATCGGCCGAGCAGATGCGCCCCATCCTGGATCTGTACGAAGCGGCCGAACAGCCCTGCCATTGGTCGATGCACGTCATCAGCCCGTTGCGGCTGGAGGGAAACGAGCTGGACATCGTGCGAGCCGTGCACGATCGGCTGGCGGGGTTGCACATCAGCAGCATGCCGATGTGCGGTGCGACGGCGCCACTGTTCGTGCCTGGCGGGCTAATCGTGGGGATTGCAGAGGTGTTGGGTGCGTACGTCCTGGCACGCCTCCTGTGGCCGGACCTTCCAGTGACCTTTTCGATCGCCCTGCTGTGCATGGACATCAAGAGGGGCGGCATGGTCTATGGAAGTCCCGAGCACAACCTGGCAGAAATCGCCCGCATGGAGGTCAACCGCTTCTACGGCGTGCAGGAGACGGCGACGCGGAGCATACGCAGCATGGCCAAGAAACCCGGCGTTCAGGCTTCCGCGGAGCGTGCGGCCAGCGCGGTCGCCGGCGCCCTGGCAGGCTCGCGCATGTTCAGCGGGGCCGGGCTGCTGAGTCTGGACGAGGTTTTCTCCGGGTTGCAGTTGGTGATCGACTGCGAAATTCGCGACTGGGCGGAGCGCTTTGCCGCGGGCGTCGACTTCGACGAGGAAGCCCTGGGCCTTGCCGCAATCGATCAGGTGGCTGCCAGCGGGGAGTTCCTCTCGCACGAGCAGACCTTGGCGCAGTATCAGCGGATGTACTGGGCACCGAAGCTGTTTGACTATGGCATGACCAGCGCGTGGCTGGAGGGCAGCGAAGAGGACGCGCTCGACCGCGCCCGCCAAATGCTGCATCAGACGGTTGAGGATTACGCCTACGTCCCGCCACAGGACGTGGGTCGGCAGCTTGAGATGACCTACGCTCGCCTGTGCCAGCAGCTCTCACTGCAAGTACCGGCGCTGCTCCGCGACTGATCATCCCACGCACTCCGCGCCGCCTTCCGACTGCGACGTCGCTATTGCCCGCGCGCCTGTCCGTTGCGACGGTCCGGCGGATCGACGCCTCGATCCTCAGTCCTGGGACGGCTGGGCCCGCGCGGCATGGGGCACTTCGAGCTTGAGTGAGACGTTCGTCGGCGCGGACGGACACTCGATCGAGTACGAGCCGCCGGCGGCCGGCACGTCCACCGACTTGATGATTCGCTCGTCGCCGATGCAGTAGTCGTGCGTCACCCGAATCTGCCCGACGTTGGCCGGGCGCGTGTCGCTACAGTGCGCGTAGATCCGTATCGCGTTGCAGGCAGGATCGCCGGTATAGCGGACGTAGACGACGGGTGCCGGTTCGTCCAACACGACGTCGACATCCATGGCGTAGTGCCAATGATCGTTCCAGTCGGCCACCGTACCGGTCGCGTCGTAGACGGTTTTGAACGGCCCGGTTGGCGAGGGCGCAATCTCGATCTTGTTGGCCGTCAGGTGGGCCCGCGCCAGACGATGCGCCCGGAACATTCCCCCGACGCTGAGCCACTCGATCTGCTGACCGGGCGGGGCCTGCACCGGCACGAGCGCCCGACCGGTCAGTCGCTCGGTGGGCTTCTGGGGCTGATACTCACCGTCGATCTGAATGTTGAACTTCGTGACATCGTCCGGATCGCCCAGATAGGGCAGCACGGGCAGCAGTCGCGTGGGCCGTCCCCGCGGATCGTTGACGGCTAGGTGCAGCACGTTGGTGCCCTTGGCGAGTCTCGGGATAGAGATGGGGGCAACCTGGCCCCACGTGCGCAGCTCCAGGCCTTGTAGTGTGGCTGCGTCCGGCTGACCGTCGACGGCGAGCCGGAGCAGGTATTGATACGTCCCTCGCACGAGGCGTGTCAGATCGAGGCGGGCCCTGTTCGGCAGCGTTCCGAGGGGCGTCCAGGTTCGCCCGCCGTCGGTGCTGACCTCGCCCTCGACCGGCGAGGTTGCATCGACCATAACGGTGGCTGCGTCGCGGTTGAGTTGGAGGTTGTTCGGGTCATCCAGATCGTCCATGATCGGCACAATGATGTAAGGACTGAGCACCTCGAAGACAACGGACCCTCGACCAGGCTCGACGGGCGTGAGTCCCTTCGGCGTGGTCTTGAGGTTGTCGATCCGATACGCACCCAACTCAACGTCGCGGGTGCGATGCGTCAGATCGGGCACGTAGTGCATCAGGGCAGAGCCCACGCCCCAGATGCTGAAATTGGCGTGGTTTGGCTTGATGCCCCGCGGGAGCTTTTCCAGCAGCTTGCGCATCCACTCGACATAGGTCGGCCAGTGATGCCACCGGCCGCCCTGATTTTGCCACCAGCGGGTCAGCGACTCGCCGGGGCGAAGCACATGGTCGGTCGTCCAACCGTGTATGGACCAGTGATACTGCGTGTCGAGAGGTTTGGCTGAGAACCGCTCGAAACCGATCGATTTGGATCGAACGTTCGGAAAGAAGGGCTCGATCGTCTGCTGCGGGTCGGTCCACAACTCCCTTTGGGTGCGGGCCTCGGCCGCCGACGCGACCACGCCGTCGGGTCGCATCAGAGCACCTCGCAGGTCCAGATCGAAGTAGTGCCACTGCCCGTCGTACCACACCTCGGTGGCCACATGACTCCAGGCAGGCACGCTGAAGCTGCGGGCCTCGAAGCCAGCCTCTCGAAACACGCCGGCCAACACCGGCCCCTGGATGCCGCAGAAGCCGTGATTGTGCACGTTCATGTTCTTGAGCGGGTCGCGAATGTTGCCCAGCGCGTAGTCGGTTTCACGACCTTCAAAGATCTCGTTAAAGTGGTACAGCCCGGTCTCGGTCCCGCACAAGCGCTGCCACAAGGCAACGGCGAGGCCCTGCCCGGATAGTCCCCTGTCCTTGAAGAACTGGACGAAGCGGCCCAGATCGCTGTAGTCGGGCTGACCCTCCACGGTTACGCGTGGCGAGATGACCACGCCTTGTACCGCGGGCTGCGTTGTTGCTGGAGCCGGCGAAACGACCATAGCCATGAAAAGTCCCATCAAAGAGCTCATATTTCCTCCTCGTCGTTCGAGCGACCCGGGTGATTATAAGGCCATGGCTCCGCTGGATGCATGGCCGTTCTGCCCGGTTCGGGCGTGATCACTCATGCCCGGCGGGAGCAGGTCAGACCGTGGAGCCGCACGACCGCATCCAGCAGGCGATCGACTTCGGCGGCGTCGGCCGGATCGGGTCGGTATCCGGCAACGAGGCACCCCCGCAACTCCCAGGCCGTACGCGGGTCCTGCTCGCCGAGAAAACCCACCAAGCCCTCGTCCAACCAGCAGCGCAAGGTCACTGCCGACTCACAAAACGCCTTCTGTGACTCCATCGGTTCGGTGGCACCTTCCAGGGGTACGTGACAGTATCGGGCAAAGGGTCCAACGGCGATTGGCTCGACCATTCCCTGCAACAAAGTGCCGGGGCGAGGCGTGGCGCTCTCCAGCACGGCCACCGTCCAGACCACGCGTGCCCAGCGCTGGGAGGCGCCGAGCCTATGCGTGTACTGGAACGCCATCAGTTGCCCGGCCGGGTGGGCGCCCGACGCCGCCCAGACCACCCGACGATCGTGACCGATCGTGAAGAGGTACAGTGCAGCATAGCGTGAGGGCAGATCAAACGGATCGGTACGGTGCATGACGAAGTGACGTCGACGCACGACGTCGACCAGTTCTCGCGCAGGACCCGATCGGAGCAAGGACACCGCTGCCTCCATCGCAAGCCAGCCGCTGCGAGGCCAAGCAAGACCCACCCACGCCCGTGCCCCCAGACGCCTTGACCGCCTCCGAAAGTGAGACGTAGTATACAGGAGCATCACTATGGTTGCAGGCGGGTGTTCGCTGTGCAAGGCGCTTCGGAACTGGGTGAGTGGGTCGGTCGGCAGGTGGTGCTGGATACAGCAGGGCCGATTGTGTATATCGGCACGCTCGAACGAATCAATCGGGAAGGGTACTGGCTGACTGAGGCGGATGTGCACGACCGAAACGACGGGCAGGCGTCGAAGGAGCTATACGTACTGGAGGTGAGCCTGCACGGAATACGCGCCACTCGCGGTCGCGTTTTTGTCATGCGGACGGTGGTAATCAGCGCGTCGCTGCTGGACGAGGTCATCAGCTAGGAGTCCAGAGACAGCCGCCAGGGACGCAGTGGCGGGAGGAAGGGAACCCGGATGAAGGTGTTGGTTACCGGCGGTGCGGGGTACATCGGCAGTCACTGTGTAAAGCTGCTCTGCGAGCGTAGCCATCAGGTGGTGGTGCTGGACGATCTGTCAGCCGGCCACGCGGCTGCCGTCCATCGCAAGGCTGTGCTGATCCGGGCGGACGTAGCCGATCGGTCGGCTCTCGGGAGCCTGCTGGCTGAGCATCGGGTTGATGGGGTGATTCACTTGGCGGGCCATCTCAATGTGTCTGAGTCGGTTGCCCAACCCCTCAAGTACTATGAGAACAACGTCGCCAAGACGGTCGTTCTGCTCCAGCATATGAAGCAGGCTGGCGTTCGGCGCATCGTGTTCAGCTCCACCTGTGCCACGTACGGCGTGCCGCAGAAGCTGCCGATCACGGAGGAGCACCCACAGAATCCGGTTACGCCGTACGGACGGAGCAAGCTGACGGTCGAGCACATGTTGCGAGATTGCGGTTCGGCCTGGGGCCTGGCGGCGGTAGCGCTTCGGTATTTCAATGCATCGGGGTGTGCGGCGGACGGGACGCTTGGGGAGGATCACGATCCCGAGATCCATTTGATCCCTCGCGGTCTGCTGGCGGCGATGGGCCGGCTCGATGGCTTCAAGATCTATGGTACCGACTATCCCACCCCCGACGGCACGTGCATACGCGACTACGTTCACGTCGACGATCTGGCTGCGGCCCACTTGCTGGCGCTCGAGGCGGCCGAGCCGGGGGTGATGCGCGCGTACAACTGCGGAATCGGTCGCGGGTACAGCGTTCGCGAAGTGCTCGACACCATCGGCCGAGTCATCGGTCGATCCATGAGCGTCGGTGAGGCTGATCGCCGCCCCGGCGACCCACCCGAGCTATACGCCGATGCAGGCAAACTCCGCTCGGAGTTGGGTTGGCACCCGCAGTTCGAGGACATCGACGACATCGTCCAGACGGCGTGGCGGTGGTTTGCCGCCCACCCGAACGGCTACGACGCTGTCGGGCCGCGCTCGCAAAGCTCCGCTTGATTGGTACGAAGCGTTCTGCCACAATGACGCAGCGGTATGTGGCGTTGAGCGGGCCATTGCGCCCGTCCAGGACGGACGCACCATGCGTACGTCACCGGCGCAGCCGGTTGCACTCCCACAATCGAGCTGTGGTATACACGGGCGACAGGAAGCACGATTGAAGACTTCTTCAGGCACGTCCAAGACCGACCCAAGACGACGGGACACGGACGAGCGCAAGCCGTTGCGGATTCGTTCGCGATGGGCAGTGCTCGGGCTGTCCATGCTGACGGCGTTGCTGTTGAGCCTGATCTTCGCGCCAGTCAATTGCTGGCCCCTCAGTTACGTGTGCATGGTGCCATGGCTGCTGGCCGTCTGCACCGCCGAACGGCAGGGCTGGCTGTATGCCAGCAGCTATGTGGCGGGGTTCATCTTCTTCTTCCTCAACCTGCACTGGCTGTGGGATGTCGCGTTCATTGAGGCGTTGGGGGTGCGTTGGCCGGCAGGAACGTTTGCGATGGCCGTGTACCTGGCGGTCTATTTTCCTCTGTCGGCGTGGCCCGTGCACCATGCGTGCGTGCGGTGGCGTCTGCCCGCGGCCATCGTTTTTCCGGTCGTCTGGGTGGCCAACGAGATGTTGCGGGCATGGGTGATGACCGGCTTTCCATGGTTCTTCCTGTCGCACAGCCATTACCGCGTGCTTGCCCTGATCCAGGTGAGCGACCTGGTGGGCGCATACGGGGTGACTTTCGTCATCGCGATGGTGAACGGGTGTGCGGCCGACCTGCTGCTGGGGTGGCTGCTGGTGCGGCGCCATCCGTGGCGCATTCGGCGCCGGATGGTGCGTGCGTCGGTCGTGGTCACCGTGTTGGGCGTGGCAGCCACGATCGCGTATGGGCGTTACCGTCTTGCCACCATCGCGCTTGCGGAGGGCCCGCGGGTAGCGGTGATTCAGGAGGACTATCCACTTGAGGTGCTCGACGAAGGCGAAGGGCCGTCTGCATTCGAGAAGTTGGCGGCGCATCTCAGACTGGCCATCCAGGCGGCGCACGATGAGCCGGATATCCTTGCCTTCCCGGAAACGGCATGGGGTGACGTGCTAAATCCGGATTTTCTGGAGGCGAAACAGCTCATTGCAGGTTATGTCGGCCGGGCCAGACAGCTATACTCACGACGCACCGATGCGATCCTGCGCGCCCTGGCCCGGGGCGACGAACGGGCCCTCGTTACCCATCTGGAGGCACTGGGTATTGGGATGGGCGATGCCAACGGACTGAGCCCAACCTATGTGCTCGTCGGCTCGATGGCGTACGAGCTTTTCCCCACGGCGGTGTACCCTAAGATCAAGCGGTACAATTCGGCGTACCTCTACGAGTCGACCGGACGAGAGGAACCCGATCGCTACGATAAGGTGCACCTGGTGCTGTTCGGTGAGTTCGTGCCGTTTCGTGACGGACGGCTCCACTTGCTGTACCAGAGCCTCAACAGCATCACGCCTTGGGGTCGCAGCGGGTCGGAGTACTCGCTGACGGCCGGATCTCAGTTCAAGGTGCTGACGATGCGGGCGAACTCGCAGAACGGTCGTACGTACCGCTTCGGTGTACCCATCTGCTATGAAGACTGCATGCCGTACGTCTGCCGAGCGTTCGTTGGGCAAGGACACGAGGCGAAACAGGCCGACTTTCTGCTGAACATCAGCAATGACGGATGGTTTCACCACGGGGCCGAGCACATGCAGCACTTGGCGATATGCGTGTTCCGTGCGGTCGAGAACCGCGTGGCCATCGCCCGAGCGGTCAACACAGGCGTCAGTGCGTTCATCGACCCGGTCGGCCGCGTTCACGGCATGATCGACGAGGGTGAAACGGGGTATCTGGTCAGAACGCTAAAGCTCTCGGATCGGTTCGCGCCCTACACGCGATGGGGAGATTGGTTCGCGATGATGTGCGGCTTGCTGGTCGCGGCAGTGCTGGCCGAGTCGGTCATCGCCAGGCTTCGGCGGTGGTGGAAGCTGCATCGGTCTGCGGATCAGGCGGGCGCCACGCAGTCCGGATGAAGGGATCATGTCGAGAATCGCCTTACCATCTGGGCTAATGATCCCGTTGGCCGCCATGTGGGCGCTCACGGGCGCGGTAGGATGCAGTCATCTCGCTCCGATCGACCCGAATCAACTGCGCATCGAGGCGGTGGGTTACCTCAAGTGGTACTGCCTGGACGATTCGGCGACGATACGGGTCCGCGCACTCGAGGCCTTGTCCGACACGTCTGCCGCAGAAGCGGTCGAGCGATTTCGGTATGCCCTGTCAGATGATTATTGGGGCGTGCGGTTCGAGGCGTGCGTGGGGCTGGGCGAGGCGCACGACCAGGATGCGATGCACCTTCTGCGGGAGCGCCTTCAGGACAGCCACGACGCGGTCCGAGCGGCGGCGATCTGGGCACTGCACCGAATGGGAGATCAATCCCGCACCAGTGAACTCGCATCGCTTCTGCTCGAACACGAAGATGCGGCGGTTCGGCGATTGACCGCCCAGTTGCTGGGGCGGCTTGGCGAACCGAAGTCGATGGTGCTCCTGACTCGCGCGGTGCACGACCGCGATCAGGGCGTCCGATGGGAAGCGACCGCGGCGATGGCTCGACTGGGCAGCGAGAAGGCCATCCAGCAACTGGTATACTCGGCTCACAGCGGCTTCAGTGACAGGCAAACCTTCGCGTTGTTGGAGCTGGCCCTGCTGGGGGAGCCCAAGTGCGAGAGCCTGTTCCGGTATCGTTTGGAGGAAGGTCCGCATCCGGAAACGAGGCTGGTTGCCGCTCGCGGGCTCGGGCGGCTGGGGCAGACGGATGGCCTGCGCCTGGCGCTGGGGTCGCTGCGCTTCGATCAGCCCGACCAGTCGCCTGAGGTGGTCAAAGTCGACCCGCCCGAACAGCAGATTGGACGTAAACGTGCCATGGCCGCTTTGGCCCTCGGGGCTATCGGCGACGAATCCGGCCTTGGGGCGCTGGCTCAGGCCATGCGCACCGACGCGCCAGAGGTGCGGGTTGCTGCAGCCAAGGCCATCGTGGAAATCGTCGACCGACGTTCCGCCGGGAGTCCCCACGCCGATCGTACGGCCGGCCAGGCGGCGCAGTAGCGCAGTGAAGTATAGTCGGAGCGGGCAGGCGCCGGCGCATGCGGTGGGTAGGGTTTCTCATTCTGTTGGCTATCGTCGCCGTGCTGCAAAGCACTGTGGTGTCGTGGATCCGCATCCAGCGGATCGGACCCGATCTTGTTTTCCTGTTGGCGCTGTTCTACCTGCTCCACGCCGAGCCGCTTGACGCACTGATCGCCGCGTGGCTGGCGGGACTGGCCCTGGACCTGTTCAGCGAGGTGCGCCTAGGCACGTTTGCCTTCAGCTTCGGGCTTGTGGGCCTGGCACTGGTTCGCCTGCGCCAACTCGTGTTCCGCGACCATCCCGTCACGCAGTTGTTCCTGGCCCTGGTCGGCTGTGAACTGATCCAAGTGGTCGCACGATCGGTGACGGCCGTGCTCGAGCCGAGGCTGTCCTGGAGTCCGACCGACGTTCTCCTGGGCGCCCTCTACACCGCTCTTTACACCGCCGTCCTCGCGCCCTATGTGCTATGGTTGATGTTGCGATTGCGTGGGTTGCTTGGCCTCAGGACGCCCAGTCGGCTCCGGCCACGGCGCAACGCGTAAGACCTGCGACCTCTGGGCGCTGCGGGGGCGCCGTCCGCTTGCAAGGGCAAGGATGTACAACCGGCGACTCAAGATCATGCTGGCGATTCTGAGCAGCGCGGCGTTGACTGTGGTCGTTCGCCTCATCGACCTCCAGGCGGTCCACGCCAGGCAGTTCCAGCAGCGCGCCGCGGAATGGATGAGAAGACCCTCGCGTCTGATCCCGACCGTTCGCGGCAGGATTGTCGATCGCCACGGACGTGTGCTGGCCGAGGACCAACCGCGATGGGAGTTACGGGTGGACTACGCGGTGCTCGATCCGGCCGAGGCGGATCGCTACTTCGTCAACTTGGCGCGTCGCAGCATCGGCCGTCGCAGCCCCCGCGACGAAATCCAGCGCGTCGCGCGCCACCTCCGCCGTCGCCTTGAGACGATGTGGACCGAAGTCGAGGAGTTGACAGGCGTCGAGGCGCGCGAGTTGCGTCGTCGGCAACAGAGAGTCTGCCAGCGTGTCCACGCCGTGGCGCAGGCTGTCAGCAAGAGACGCGGGATCGAGACCCGAATTGAGGAGCAGGAAACGTTTCATCCGATCGTCGGCGGGCTCAGCGATCAGGAGGCGATCGACCTGCGGCTGGCGCTCGAGCAGTACTCGTGGGCACAAGTGTGCGTGGCCAATGAGCGGATCTACCGTGACGGCGCAGAGGCCCTTTGCCACATCATGGGGATTCTCGGCCCGGTCACGCGCGAGGTGGTGGAAGATGCAGACAACCTCCAGGCCGACGTGTTGAACCGGTACTGGCTGGACGACACCATGGGCTACTCAGGTGTCGAGCGTCTGGGCGAGCGGATTCTGCGAGGGCGACGCGGCCTGGTGCGAGAGGATTTCCACGGCAACGCCCTGGAGCGGATCGAACCTCAGCCGGGCCGCGATCTGCGGTTGACGATCGATACCGACCTTCAGGAAGCCATCCTGCATCTGTTGGCCGATGCGGTGCAGTCGAACCCCGACGCACGAGGCGGCGGCGCGTCTGCCGTGGTGCTGGACGTGGAGACACGTCACGTCCTGGCGCTGGTGAGCTATCCAACGTTCGATCCCGATCGGCGGACGGAACTCTACCAGGAATTGGCCGCCCAACGGCGGGCCGCTCCCTTGCTGGCTCGCGCCGTCTCGGCCACCTACAACCCCGGCTCGGTGATCAAACCCATCGCGCTTTCGGCAGCTCTGAGCACGGGTGTGGTCGGCCCGAGCGACAAGAAGCTGTGCACGGGCCGCCTGTTCGAGGATGTCGACGGGTGGCACTGCTGGACGCACTGGCGCAACCTGCCCGGTCACGGCTGGGTCGACGCCAGCGAAGCGATCAAGAAGAGCTGCAACGTCTACTTCTACCAGATCGCTCAGGACGTGGGCCCGGATCGCCTGGTCAACTGGCTCCAACGGTTCGGGCTCGGGCGCGATCCGGGCACCGGGCTGATCGAGGAGCGGTCCGGCATCGTGCCTACGCGTGACTGGCGGGAGCAGCACGGTCGTGGCTCGCTGCGCATCGGGGACGCCCGCAACCTGGCTATCGGCCAGGGCGATCTGACGGCGACGCCGCTTCACGTAGCCAACATCGCCGCTACCCTGGCGACCGGCCGCTGGCTGCCGCCCACGATTCTAATGAACGACTGGCGGGATCGCCCGATGTTCATACTCGATCTGCCCGAAGCGCAATGGCGAGTGATTCGCGAGGGCATGTACCGCGCGGTCAACGAACCGGGAGGGACAGCCTATCACACGGTTCGAATGGAGGCCGTCGAAGTCTGCGGCAAGACCGGCAGCGCGCAAACCGGCAGATCGGATCGCGCCACGCACGCCTGGTTCATGGGCTACGCGCCGTACCGACAGCCGAAACTGGCACTGGCTGTGGTGATCGAGCACGGTGGCAGCGGAGGAAGGATAGCCGGACCCGTCGCGCGGCAGATCCTGGCGAAAATTCTTAACGACCGGCACGAATATCTTTTGGCGGCGACTGGCCAATAGCCCCGGCAGGTACGAACGGTATGCGATCGTGGGCTCGATACAACCCCACACAGTACGGTTGGATGCTGCTGGCCGCAGCATCGCTGCTCTGCCTCTTCGGCGTGCTGGCAGTGCATGCCAGCGAGCGCAAACTGGCCGGCGACGGTCTGGGCTATACCCTACGGCAGATCGCCTACGTGGGCGCCGGTCTGCTGGCGATGCTGGCCATTACGAGGGTCGGCCACAGGCGTCTGGGGCAATGGTCGTACGGCATCTATGCCTTCACGCTTGTCGTGCTGGCGATCCTGCTGGTCGACCGCTTCGTCGACCTGCCTTTTGTGCCGTCCGATGTTCGCGAGACGGGCGCGCGGCGGTGGCTTCGTCTGCCGCAGGTGCCGTTCCTGCAAGTCCAGCCATCTGAGTTTGCCAAGTTGGCTTACGTGATGGCCTTGGCATGGTACCTGCGGTACCGCAAGAACTACCGCCGCCTGGTCGGACTGATCGGCCCATTCGTCCTGACGATCGTTCCCATGGTGCTGATCCTGCTCGAGCCGGACTTGGGTACGGTCGTGCTGTTGATGCCCATCCTGCTGCTGATGTTGTTCGCCGCGGGAGCCAAGGCGCGTCATCTCCTGGCCGTGCTGGCGGCTTGTGTGTTGGCGGCGCCGTTGATGTTCACCTGCGTGATGCGCGACTATCAGAAAATGCGCGTATTGGGCCCGCTGATGCAGAGCGAACGGTTCCGCCAATGCCTGCAGAACAGCGACCGCCTCCGCCGGCTGACGGGCATCCAACCTGCCGACATCCGTCGCTGGGATTTCGAGCAGGGCTATCAATTGATCCACAGTAAGATCGCGTTGGGCAGCGGCGGTGTGGGCGGCCACGGCATGCTGGGCGGCCCCTATATTCGCTACTCCCGTTTCCTGCCCGACCGTCACAACGACTTCATCTTCTCGGTGATCGGCAACCAGTGGGGACTGGCCGGCACCGTCGCGATATTGGCCTGCTTTGGCATCATTGTGATGGTGGGGTTTGAGGTATCCACACGGACCGACGACCCGTTCGCCCGACTGCTGGCCATCGGTATGGTGGCGCTGCTGGGCGTACAGTGCCTGTTCAACGTGGGCATGACCGTAGGGCTGACGCCCATCACCGGCATGACGCTCCCGCTTGTGAGCTTCGGCGGCAGCAGCATGGTCAGCAGCTTCCTGGCGATCGGCATCGTCATTAACATCGCCCAGCGGCGCCCGCCGACGATCGGGCACAAGCCGTTTGAATTCGACAACCGAACATCACAGTAGCCCCTGGTCGGGCCGACGAGCCCCACGACCGGGCCAGGCACGCACCTACTTTTAACTAACTATATAATACACACTTGCGCTCGCCCGCCTGCCTAGGCGAGGACGCATCGCCATCAAGTTTTCAAAAATTTTAAAAACATATGCTGCTCAGGTCGAGTCGCACTAAAATGCCGCTAAGTCGCGCCGGGGTGGGCTGTTAGCAGGCTGGCGCACCTGGAGCTTCTGACATGGCTGTTTTGGCCTCGCTGTATGAGAGTATCGCTGAGCCGTTGGTGGAGGTGCGGCGCATCTTCGACGCTCAGATACGCAGCGACGTGCCCTTCGTGAACGACTTGTGTGAGCACATCACGCAGTTCCGGGGCAAGATGCTGCGCCCCGCTTTGGTCCTGCTGACGGGTCAGGCGTGCGGGCGGCTGCGGCAGGACCACGTCGGACTCGCCACCGTGGTCGAAATGGTCCACATGGCCACGCTGGTGCATGACGATGTCCTGGACGAGTCTGATGTTCGTCGGCGAGTCCCCACCGTCAATCACCTGAAAGGCAACGAGGCGGCGGTGCTGCTGGGCGACCATCTGATCGCTCACGCCTTCCGCTACTGCAACAGCTTGGGTCTGCCGTTCGGCTCGGACCTGATCGGTCGCACGACGAACACCATTTGCGAGGGGGAGCTGCTCCAGGTGCATCATCGGGGCAACTGGGCCCTGACCGAAGACGAGTACTTCCAGATCATCGGGCGCAAAACGGCAAGTCTGACGGCCACCTGCTGCGTGCTGGGCGCCTACTATGCCGGTGCGGGAGCCGAAGTGATCTCAGCCCTGAGGCATTACGGGTACGAGGTTGGCGTGGCCTTCCAGATTGTCGACGATGTACTGGACGTGGTCGGACATCAGGAAAGCACAGGCAAGACACTTGGGCGCGATCTGGAGCAGGGCGAGTTGACCCTGCCGCTGGTCCACTATTTGCGACATGCTGACCCGGCCAGCCGTTCCGAAGCCCTGGGCGTGCTGGGCAACGGGCACCTGGGGCGCGCCGAGACGATTTACCAACTGCTGTCGAACAGCCAGAGTATCGAGTACGCGATGAGCACAGCCCGGCAGCGAATAGAGCAAGCCTGCCGGAATCTGGAGGTCCTTGAACCTTCGGCGGCGCGCGACGCCCTGGCGGCTGTAGCCGATTTCGTCTTCTACCGACAGCAATAGTCCTTTTGCAGCCTTGCGATTTCGTTCCGGCCGAGTTCAGCGTTCGGACGGGCGTGCGTGTTCACTTGTCGGGCCCGCCGATTCTGTTAGCATATCAGACGCCCTAAAAGAAGGAGTCTATGGAGCATGATTAAGCAGCTTGTTTCCACGATCGCCGATGCGGTTGACGGCGCCCGAGCTTGTTGGTTTGGCCGCGAGGTCAACGCACGAGATCGGCTCTTCAGCAATTCCGCGTTTCAACAATCGGCTCAATGGACCAAAGAGCAGTTGGCCGAGTCGGGCATGGTCGACGCCGAAGTGGTCCAACTGCCCGCCGATGGCCGAACCCGAATGCAGGACTGGACCATGCCGCTGGCGTGGGAGTGCGACGAGGGCGAGCTTCGCCTGACCCAGCCGGCCGAAAAACTGCTCTGCCGACGACAGGACGAGCCGCGTTGTGTCGGCATGTGGTCGGCGCCGACCGACGGAGAGGTTCGCGGGCCGTTACAGGTATTGCGCGAGGGCGAGACCCCGCAGAGCGGCGCGTTCGTCCTGACCGACCAGCACCCCACAGCCGTTCTGGCGGCCGCCGCTGAGGCAGGCGTGGCCGCCCTTGTCAGCTCGTGGGTCGTCAAGGGCTACGCCGACCACCGCACGACTTGGTGCAACAACATCTCGACGGACGGCTGCTGGGGATTGCGGGCGGATCAGCCCACGGTGCCGATCTTCATGATTCCGCCGCGCGTGGGGCAGGAACTTCGCGAACTGGCGGAAGGCGGCAACAACGTGGAACTGGCCGGCAGGATCGACGGCAGCGTCGGGCCGGGCACCATGCCGGTGACCACCGCTCGGCTGGCCGGTCGCGACCACACCCAGGAGGTGCTGGTCATGGCCCATGGCTTCGAGAGCGGGGCCAACGACAACGCGTCGGGGGTGGCGGCCATCCTGGAGGCGGCTCGCGTGCTGGGACAACTCATCGCATCGGGCAAGCTGCCGACCCCACGTCGCAGCATCCGATGGTTTGTCACCAACGAATGTTACGGCGCGGTGGGTCTGATGACACAGCGACCGGAAATCGCCCGCCACGGCTTTATAGGTCTCTACCTCGACACCGTCGGCGATGCCGGCCGGGCCGACTACCCATTCAAACTGCACCGTATCGGCGCCGCCACGCCCTCGGTGGCAAATGCGATGGCAGGACTCGTGCTCCAGGCGTTGCCGGAGGACATAGCCGAAGCGTACTTCTGGAGGTACGAGAACGAGCTGGGGTTGGCCGACCACATGATCACCGACCCGATGGTCGGGATTGCCACACCGTGGATCGGCCGCGGACAGGAGTTCCCAGCCTGGCACTGCAGCGACGATCTGCCGGAGTTGCTGGACGAGACCACCATGGCCGGCTCGAGCATTCTGGCTGCGGCCTACGCGTACTTCCTGGCCTCGGCAGGCGACGTCGAGGCGGGGTGGCTGGCTGAAGCCATGGTCCCACTCTTGCAGGAAGAGCTGCAGGACCGGATCGACGGCGACGTGCCCGGCAGCGAAGCCTTCTGGCGGTGGGCTCTTAAACAACATCTGCTCAAGGCAGCGGAATTGGCCGAGACAGAAGACGGTCGCCAGCGCGTCGCAGCGATGGCAGACAAGTGGCCCGCCGACCAGTTCATGCCTGAAGGGCTGGAGATGGACGACCCCCGCGCGGCCGACGTCGTGCCGGTGCGCAAGACATGGGGTACGCTCACGTTCGAGTCGCTGCCGCCCGAGCAGCGGACCTTCGGCTCGCCCCGGTGGAGCGAACGGTACAACGGCGCCTGGTACTGGGCCGACGGGAAGCGCACCGTCGCACAGATCGCCGAGTTGGTGCAACTGGAGGTAGGCGGCAAGCCGCAGACGAACCTACTGGCGCTGTTCGAGTTGGCGGCCAAGGCGGGGTTATGCCGCTTGGTCGAGGCAAAGGCTTAACCTCTGGCTGAAAAAACGGGTTCTCCCGACGGTACGCCGTCCGGGGCACTGGCGGATGGCACCCGAGCGCGCCTGCGTCTGGACCGAGTTCACATCCCCCGCTCGCGGCGGCGCTCGTACATCGCGTCGACGCTCTTTTTCAGGGCGGCCAGTGCGTCGGCCGGGGTGGCGTGTATGCCATCAAGATATCGCTGGAATTCGATGGCCAATTCGTGGTTGACCTTGGGCCACATCAACTTGTCGGGAAAGCTGTAGCCCTTCTGAAGGGCAGGGCGCAGGTCGACCATCCACTGCGGCAGCCTGGCTTGGGCGTAAACCTTCTCAACGGCTTCGAGCCATTCAGGCTTGCCGCGGGCGAATCGCTCTTGCAGCTTCTGCAACCATGCAGGGCTCTTGTCGAAGCCGTGGTCGTACACGTCGCTTACCGGAGGCATCTTGCCGGTGACGACGACAGCCGGCTGGATCCACTGAGACAGGCACTCGTAGGCGAATTGCACGGCCTGCTCTTTAACAAGACTAGCCTTGGGCACCACCGCGCCGTAGCAACTGACCAGTGATCCGGCGACATCGGAGCCGGGCACGGGCCAGGGAGCAAACTCGGCGTTCGGAAACTCGAGCTGGGCGTAGGCGGAACGGCTTTGCCAGTGGGGGTAGATGACGGCCAGACCGGCCATGAAGTCGCGATCGGCCTGCTCGAAGACTTTCGCCGACTCGCTGACCAGACCGTCGAGGTACCACTGCTTGGCCTCGGCGAAGGCCCGCTCGGCCGCCGGGCCGGTGATGACAAGGCGACCTTCAGCATCGGCGATGTGACCCTCGGTGAAGGCAGCCAGCAGCGGGATGTAGTAGTTCTGGCCGAAGAAGAATCCCTGCCCGAAATCACACGCCATCGGCCAGACTGTCCGCCCCGCCGACTCGAATCCTTTGCAGTCGGCAGCCATGCGACGGAGCTCGTCCCACGTAGCAGGAGGCTTGGTGTGGCCGCGTTGGCGCAGCAGATGAGCCTGGACGTTCAGCGTCATCATTTCGATGGTGAAGGGCACCATGTATCGCCGCGGCCTGCCGTCGGGGCCGACCACAGTCGAACCAGCCATGCTGGCAGGCACGAACGTGGCCATCTGCTCGGGCGTGAGGTACTCGGACACGTCGGCCAGCAGCCCCTGGCGGATGAACGTGTGGATTTCCTCGTCGGCGTAGGCGATGAGCACATCGTAGGGCGTCTGGTCGTGCTGCCAGAGCATGACCAGCTTGTTGTTCGAGTCGTCCGGGAGGATGGCCAGCTCGACTTCCACCTCGGGATGGGTCTGCCGGTACGCTTCGATGAAGGGCTCAAACGGCATCTCGCCCATTTGCCACGATGCGCACGCTACCCGCACGACCGGCTTGCCGGTAACCGTCCTGCCGGTGCGGACGACGTACTGTTCGGCCACGACGGCCGCCACGACCAACAGGAGCATGATGGCGCAAATCCACCGGAGCATCGACTATCCCTTCACGGCCCCGGCCGTCAGGCCTCGCACGAAGTACTTCTGCAAAAGGACAAACACCAGCGCCATCGGCACGAAGCTCATCATCACGGTGGCGAACAACGCACCCGAATGCGTCACCGACCACTGGCCCTGCAAGAGCGTGATGCCCACGGGCAGGGTCATAGCCTTGTCGGTCACGGTCATGGTCAGGGCGAACGTAAACTCGTTCCAGATGTTCAAGAAGGTCAGGATCGCACAGGCTGACAGCCCGTTGGCGCCGATGGGCATGCACACCTGCCAGAAGACCTGCCAGCGGCTGGCCCCGTCGATGGCGGCGGCGTCGATTACGTCGTTCGGGATGCCGGCGAAGACGTTTCGCATAAGGAAGATGGTCAGCACCAGGTTGCCCGCTACGTAGCTGAGACACAGACCCGTCAGCGTGCTGTACAGGCCGGTCGCCAGCAGCAGGTCGAACTGGCCCATCAGGGTCACCTCGGCGGGAACCATGATCGTCAACAGGAAGATCAGGAAGATCAGCCGGTTGCCGAGGAACCGGTAGCGTGCCAACGCGAACGCAGCCAGCGACCCGGCCAGCAGCACGAGGAACGTGCCGCCAACGGCGAGCAGCAGACTGTTTCGATAGTAGAGATCGAAGCCCTGGAGCTTGTCGAACGTCAGACGGTAGTTGGCCAGCGTGAAGCCGTCGGTGCCGTCGGAGGGCCAGAGCCGGCCTGCATCGATATCCGACCGAGGCATGAACGAGCCGTAAATCACCCATGTAAACGGAACGATGCCCGCGATCGCGATGACGATCAGCAGCGTATAGGAGATGATGGGCCTTTTGCCGACCGTCATGACCCTATTGCTCCACCGCCCGACTGAACCGTTGGGTGCAGGCCGTCAACACGAAGATCACCGCCGCCAGCACAAACGCCAGCGCCGACGCGTAGCCGAACTCGAAGTCTCGCGTGGGATGGAACGCCACGCGGTAGAGATACATGACATAGCTGACGGTGCTGTCTTGAGGCCCACCCTCGGTCATGATCCACATCTGCCCGAAGACCCGCAGCGAGCCGATCAGCGACAGCAGCACCACCAGATAGGTCGTCGGCCGAAGCAGCGGCAGCGTGATCCGCAGGAACTGCTGGCGCGGCGTAGCGCCGTCGACCACCGCAGCCTCATACAGCTCGCTGTCGATGCGGTTCAGGCCGACCAGATACAACAGCACGTTGAGCCCCATGCCGTTCCAGAAGCACATGAAGGCGATCGCAGGCATCGCCCAGAGCCGGTCGCCCAGCCAGTTCGGGCCGGTGAACGTGAAGTAGGCCTCGTTGGTGCTGACCAGGCCGACGATCCAATTGAGGGCATCTCGCACCAGGGCGATCGCGAGGTTGAATATGCCGTAGTTCGGGTTGTATAGGATGATCCAGATGACGCTGGCGACCGCGACCGAGATGATCACGGGGATGAAGATCACCGTCCGCAGAAACACCGACCCGGTCCGCACATGGTCGAGCATGGCTGCGATGATCAGGGGGATGATCACGTATACCGGCAGGAAGAGCACGGTGAATTTGACCGTGTTCCACACCGCCCCGCCGGGCCAGTCGAACGTCAGCCAGCGCTTCCACGTGGGGCGGGCGGGATCGTCGCCGGCCCGGAACATCGAGCGCCAGTCGGCAAGCGTTTTGGGATCGAGCCCCACATCTTCATCAGAGAGAATCGCCCGATAGTTGTCCCAGCCAACGTACCGGGCGCTGGCCGGATCGAGCAGCGACAGGTCGGTGAAGCTCCACACCGCCGCCCGCCCGATTGGATAGATCACGAATGCAGCGAAAACCAGCGCCGCCGGCAGCAGATAGAGGTATGCCGGCCAGTTCTTGCGTGTCGCCCGCAACAGTGATTCGGTCTGTGCCATCGCGATGCCACTTTCAGTCTGCAATCGCAAAAGCTAACAGACTCGAGGAGCTGTTGCCAGCCGAACCGTTATTGGGTCGTTCCGCCGTCAGCGGGCACGCCGGAGGTCGCCTCGGCGGCCGCCTTGGCCAGCATTTCCTTTTCAATGGCCGAACCCGGCGCAACGTAGCCTTTGGTGCCGCCGCGGGATCGCCAGACCAAGTACACGTTGTACAGGAAGAAGATGGCGCAGGCGTAACAGATCGTCCCCAACATATAGGTCCAGCGGAAAGCGAACTTATCCGCTCCCTTCTGAGTCAGCATGTCGAGAAGGAATCCCAACAGCGGCGCTGCGAACATCATCGCCACCGACCTCATCGCCCCGTTGCAGGAACAGAACTGCCCGAATTTGTCCTTGGGGAAAATGACGATGAGCATGGGATACATGGCCGCACCGATCAGCGACATAAATACCGCCTTGCTACCCTCGAGAACAACGAACGAGTTGAAGTCCCGCATGAAAAAGAAACTCGCGCCCTGAAGCACAACGATCGGGACAACCATCAGTAGCGTAACACGCAGGGCATTGAACTTGTCCACCAACCACCCCGACGGGTACGCCAGAATGGCCGTCGCTATACCGATGACCCCGGCTACCCAGCCTATCTGGCCAAGCGACAGGCCGATACCATCGGTGTGAAAAATGACGACATTGGCCAAGGCGAGACTCATCCCCATATACGAGAAGATGGAATACAGGAACAGGCTCACATAAATCTTGTGGCTGAAGCATTCGGTAACATAGATCTTGGCTTGCTTGAGAATGCTTGGGTTCTCGCCGATGTCATCGGGCGGCGGGTACTCGCCTTCCTTGACCATTGTGCACATCACCCCAAAGCCGAACAGGTACAGCAGCGCGATGCCGAAGAAGATTTGACTGAAGTGCGTTTCAGCGTGAGGAAAGATGAACAACATGAACAGCGAAGTCGCACCCACGCCCACCAGCCGGAACAGCGCGGCAAATCGTCCGATGAACGCTTCGGGCACCACGTCGGCAAACAGATACCAGTACACGCAATTGACGAACTCATCCATACAGTGGAATAGCGCGACGGAGATGCCGATCAGCAGCACCGTGATCATCAGCGGGTCCAGCCCCCACAGCCCGATCTGCGGAGGACTGAAGGTCAGGGTAAGGGCCTTGCCCACCCCGGCGCCCAGGTCGGTCCGGGCGTCGGGGGCGAGGGTAATCGCCACATCTTCCTTCGGTTCGCTGTCCAGGACGACGGTGTAGGTGTACTTGGTGGGGTCCTTCCCGTCGTCGCTCCTGGTGATCATGACGCCAGGACGGTCGTTGTCGGCCACGTTCGCCACAACGTCATCGATGGCGATGCCATTGTAGGTAGCATCGTCGCTGGTCGCGGTGTGCGCAATCGTCGAGACATGCGGCCCCTCGGACGCGTCATCGTCGATGGCAGTGACCGTTACCGTCTGAGGCTCATCCCAGTCATCTTCGGTGAATACCAGTTCGACGGCCTTGCCAGGCCCCTCACCCAGGTCGGTCTGGCCATCGGCGGTTACGGTGATCTTCACATCCGCCGTCGGCTTGGTGCCCAGAACGACGGTGTACGTATCCGACGAGGTCCCGTTCTCGCGGACGTCCGTCGATTCGGGGCTGTCTTTGTCAGCTTTGCTCTCGGTAATGGTGACGCCAGGACGGTCGTTGTCGGCCACGTTCGCCACAACGTCATCGATGGCCACGCCATTGTACGTGGCATCATCGCTGGCCGCGGTATGCGCAATCGTCGAGACATGCGGACCCTCGGATGCGTCATCGTCGACGGCGGTGACCGTCACCGTCTGAACCGACCTCCAGTTGTCGGCGGTGAATGTCAGACTGATGGCCTTACCAGGCCCGGCGCCCAGGTCGGTCTGAGGATCGGGCGTGGCAGTGATCGTCACGTCCGCCGTCGGCTCGGTGTCCAGAACGACGGTGTACCTATCCGAAGAGGTCCCGTTCTCGCGGACGTCCGTCGATTCGGGGCTGTCTTTGTCAGCTTTGCTCTCGGTAATGGTGACGCCAGGAAGGTCGTTGTCGGTCACGTCCACGACCAGGTCATCGATCGCAACGCCGTTGTACGTCGGATCGGCACTGGCGGCGGTGTGCGTGATCGTTGCTTTGTGGGGACCCTCCGGCGCTTCATCGTCGACGGCTCTGACTTTCACCTTCTGAGGCGAATCCCAGTTCCTCGCGGTGAACGTCAGGCTAATGGCTTCGCCCGGTCCCTCGCCCAGGTCGGTCTGAGGATCGGGATCGACGGTGATCGTCACGTCCGCCGTCGGTTTGCTGCGCAGGACGACGGTGTACTTGTCCGAAGAGGGCCCGAACAGGCCCCAGTAGGGCGCGGTTTCGTTGACTCCCGTCGAATCGTCGGTTGGGGTGATTTTGACGGGGCTCGTGTACTTCAGCGGTGCCGATACGTCGTTGACCGCGACGCCTTCGTACATGGAATCGGCGCTCGCCGCCGTGTGCGTAATGGCCGAGCTGTGACTCCCTTCGACCGTAGCGTCACCGGGAGCCCTCACGGTAACGGCCTGAGTCCTGTACCAAGTGCCCGCCAAGAAGTCGCGAATGTGCGTGCCCAGGCCGATCCCGCACAGGCTGAGAACCAGAGGCACCATCGTCCATGTGATAAACGGGATACGTCGGCCTCGCCGACCGCGGTAGCGATCGCTTTTGAAACTGACGGCCGGACCGATCAGGATGCCGGTAATCCCGGGTATGGTGCCGAACATGATCATGAACGCAAAACTGCTGGCGTTCAGGCCGAAGGACTCTTTCTGCAAGAGCAACGGCAGCAACTTGGGCTTGAGAATCTCCATCATGGAGAAGCAAAAATCGCCCCAGAGCAGCCATCCGAACAGGGCGATCAGACCCATCTTCGTGTAGGTCAACCCGTTGACGGAGTACTTGTCTCTTGCCGGCGCTGTCACGGTCGGTTCGCTCATAGGTCTATCTCACAAATAGACGAATACTGTTGACGTGCCATACAGACCCAACCGGATTCGCGAGTTGTGCTGGCCGGGGCGAGCTGACTCGACGAGAACATCCGGGTGCATCCCGCCCACGACCGTCGTGGGGCAGGAGCGATCATTATCGCCCCGCTGGTGAGGTTGGCAAGAGCCAATCGCCCCCACCGATCGACGGCCCGAGCCAGTGGGGACTTTAGGCCCACCACACCGGCTGCTTGGCCCACCGTAGCCGCCTCGACAAAATGGGGCGACACCGTCAGTAGGGCAGTGCGACCAGGGAGTTGCTCAGCGCGGCGATGGCGGCGAACAGGCCGATGACCACCCCCTCCCCCACCGCCAGGCCGGCCACAATCACGTTGCGGTTGGCGCCGAACCACTCCGGTCCGGTACTCTTGGCGACGCGCTTGGCCACCAGCCCCCCGATGAACAGGGACACGGCGAACGGAATGGGCATGACCATCCCCACCGCCAGTCCGATCAGCGAAAGCTGGACCCGCTTGAACAGCCGCCCGACGATGTAGACGCCGGTGAAGATGGCGAACGTACCGAACATCCACTGGAGATTGAACAACTGATTCAGCATCGCCTGGGTGGCTGGGTTGATGTTCTCCATGGACGCCGAGATCCAGATACACAGCTGATTGGCCCAGACCGGCAGGATCACATCGGCATAGGGATAGGCCGCCGACGGGATCGGCGCGATGGCCCAGAAGATGCTGATGAACAGGAGATTGGCCGCCATACCCACCGGATAGGCAGCCAGCTTGGCAATGATGAGACTGCGGGGCGTGCAGCCCACCAGCTCGGCCGTCTTGAAGTCCTGCACCCAGTAGCTCGACCCCAGGGCGATGGGCCACGGGGCAAACCACACGCCGATGTTCTCGGGCCGGATCGCGAGAATCAGCCCCTCGCGTACGTAGGGCGGATCGACGCGGAAGCCGGTGGTACCGATCGCGCGGATATCGATCAGGCTGAACAAGAGCGACCAGAACAAGGCGAACGGCGCGATGATTATCCACGGAAACTCCGGAATGAGGATACGGAACAGCACCACACATCCCACAATGCTGGCCGCGAAGATCACCAGCAGCGGACCAATCGCCACCGTGCGCTCGGCCCGAACCCCGCGACCGGTGGCTGCCAGCCCTTTGAACGTGCGAATCAGCTCGCGCGGCTGGGCGAAGATGTGCAGCAGGCCCGCCGCTACCATCGCACCGATAAACACCGGCATCCAGACGAAGAGCTGGTTGGGCACCATCTGCTTGATGCCCATGCCTTGCACATAGCGGTCAAAGTACTGCCCGCCGGTGGAATTCACCCCGTCCAGCCAAGGCAGCGCCTGCACCACGCTGCCGAGGCCAATGCGGGCCAGGAAATCGTCCAACCCGCCGACCGCCCACGCGTTGCCCACGAACTGCACCGCCAACGCACCGATCAGCATGCTGACGACCACGCGGAACGGAATGATGAAGCCGCCGGTGAAGGCCAGAATATCGGTGGCGATGCCGAACGACGCGCCGCGCAGCTCGTTGTGCAATCCGCGGTTGAAGTCGATCCAGGGGATGGGGTAGTTGACGATTTTCTTGCCCAGGGCGACCGGGAAGTAGACGACCAGCCCCCACACCGTCCCGATCAACCCGCAGACGGTGAACGTTCGCTTCGGAGCCGGATCGTCGCGGGTGAGCGCTTTGCACGCGTCGGCGGGCGGATGGGCAAAGGGGAACGGGAGCTTTTCCACCTTGATGAACAGCTCGCGTCCGATGACACCCATGGACAGATCGGCGAGCATGTGGAAGATCCACGAGGCCGTGCCCACCAGGATCGGCACAAGCCACGCCCGGTGCAGGAACGACCGTTGCTCGACGACTTCGCGCGGCGGCGCCCACCAGGTCGGCGCGGCCTCGCCGAACGTGACCATGCGGTTTAGCTTCTTGTCGAAGTAGCTGAAGATCTCGGAATTGGCGATATCGCATACACGGAAGTAGGCCGGGTGGATCGCGTAGAGATAAAACAGCATCTGACCGGCCGCCACGGCCGACACCGCATACACGATGAACGCTTCAGCCGTGGTCAGCGGGCGCCGCGACAGGCGTGCAGCCTCGACCCACAGAATGAGGGCGATGAAGCTGATCGGCCCGAGCAGGCTCTGGCCGGCCACCAGGAGCAGGTAGATGTTGGCCGGCATGAGGATCAGCGCGCCGTAGAGAATCACCGGCCAGGTGCGCGCGGTCAGCCCGCTTTCCAGCTTCCCGGTCAGTTCGGGGACCTCGGCATCGGCCATCGCGGTTGTTGCCTGCTCAGGCATGGACGGGCACTCCGCCGAAGAGTTCGCCCGCGCGGTCGGCAAACGCGTCCCACTGCTCGGACGTCATGGCCCGCCAGTTCAGCATATGCTTGCGCAGCGCGTCCACAAACACACGCGTGCCCTTGTGCCACAAATAGTCGGGTCCGCTAAGCCTGCGAAGCCGCAAGACGAACTGCCAGCGATCGGCCCGCACGGCGACGGCCTCGAGGCTCACGTATTGGGTGACGTTCCTCTCGAACGGCGCGAGCCACACCTCCATCTCGATGCTGTGCCAGCCGTCGGTTCGTCCGGGGGTAGGCGGCGTCTGACAGACAAACCGCCCCGACCGCTCGCCCTGGTGGATCATCAGGAAGTCCAGCGCATAGGTCATGATCCCGTCGAGTTCGCCCTCGCTCGTGGCGATGAAAGGCAGCGGAATCCGCCAGTCGTCGCCGTCCGGCTCGGTCTCCACGCGCCAGGTCCGCTCCAGCGACGGATTCACCGTCCGCGCCGCCACACTAATCGGGTAGATGCTGCTCAGCAGCATGGCCGCCACCGCCACCAGCGTTGCGATCAGCACGTAGACGCCCAGGTAGTTCGGGTAGAAATTCGGGGGCAGGAGATCGCAGAACGAAAGCGTCCGCAAGATGATGATGCCCACGAAATAGCCGAGAACGCTGGCCAGACCCGCATACACCAGCGACTCGATCAGAAACATGCTTGCCACGTGCCCGGGCGCCAGACCCACGGAACTGTAGATATTGATCTCCCGAATCCGCTCGTACACCGTGCCGGTCATGATCGCCATGATCATCAGCACGGCAATGGCCAGCATCAGCCACATCATCCCCGAGCCGCTGACCTGCGTGGCCAATCGCATCGAGATCATCTCGACGCGGTTCTGACCGGTCACCGAATCGATGTAATGACTGAAGACGTCTACGTTGCGGATCTCGTTGCTCAGCGTGTCGGCCAGCGAGCGAATCTTCTCCAGGTCGTGCGGAACCACCACCATCGACATGACCACGGGCGGGAGAATCCGATACTTGTCCAGGAGCCTTCGGGGCAGGATGACCATCTGCTTGCTGGCGGCGTGAAGCGGTCTGAGAGGCTCGGCAGTGCTGGCACTCGCCGAGTCGATCGGCGTGATGGGCAGGCCGTCCAGGTCGCTGAGTTGATCGAGCGGGCCGACTACGGCTGCGGTGGTTCCGTCCGGCTGCGTGATGGGCTGCTCGGCCTCCCAGATGCCGATGACCTCCAACGGGAGAGTCTTCAGTTCCACCTTGTCACCCACCGATACGCCCAGTGCCTCGGCGGTGGTATTGGGAAGGAGAATTGCCTCCACGTCATTCGGCCCGATCCATCGACCCGTCATAAGATCATCGATGCTGACCGTCTGCCGCTGTCCGTCGGGGGCCAGGTAGCTGTACTGCAGCAGCGTCTCCTTGTCGTCCATGATCTGAAGGTACGGCACACCCACCTTCCTGCCGTTGGCGCGTACGTATATCTGTCCGTTCTTCGAGTAGTTGTCGTAGCCGTAATTGACGTACTCGCGGCGGATCACCGTGGCCTCGTCCTGCAAGAGGCCTTCGTACATATCGACCATTTCCTTCTTCAGACCCTTGTTGTGGTCCGAGGCGTTGTACACCTGCACGCCGAGGAAACTCGATGAATTAATCTCGACCGGTTCGCGCAGCTTGAACTGGAACGTGCTCGACGTGGTCAGCAGCACAAGCGCAGTCACCAGCACGGTAATGGTCGTGAGGGTCAGGCCGGTGCGAAGGCGGCGGCGACGCATGTTGGACACGCTCAGAGACAAGGCGGCGGAAATCACGCCGGCGCGTTCGGCCTCGCTGCGCTGCGTCAGAAGCGCCTTCGAGCCGATCGCTCGCAGCATCGCCACCCCACGCGTGCTCAGAAGAATCAGCGCCGGAATCGTCAACACCACGATCACGAACGCCACCACCGTCACCACGATGTTGGCCGCCAGGTGAAATCCCGGGTGGAAGATATAGAGCAGCAGCACGAACACCGCGAAGACGACAGCCGCCACCAGGCAGGTCCGCAACACGGTGGGCTGCGGCAGCAGCAGACGCTCCACCAACAGGGCAAAGGGAATCAACAGGACGAAGTAGAAGACCGTTGTGGACACGACGTCATACAGCAAGCGCCGGACCCGGCTATACGCCTCAGCCTCGTTGTTCCAGGCGAACATGTTGTCAGCCAGTTTCCGTTGCCAACCGGTCTGAGCCTGCTGGTCCTCCAGCCGCGACAGGATCTCCCGGGTCCGAGTGTGATACTTCTGCGCGAGCGGGCTGCCGACGTCATACGCCTCGAACTCACTCAGTCGGCGTCGGTTCAGCCGATACAGTTGCTGAACGTAGGCCAGGGAATCGGCCTCGCCCTCTTGGCCGAACCGAACCGTCTCGCCGCTGCGTACCCGGTAGCCGCGAGGCACACCGTCGGCGCCGGCGTTGGTCAACGCCGTGAACTTCGCCAACGGTGTACCCAACAGAATCTCGGCCGCGCTGCTCTCGGTCGCCTTTACCTTCTCCGACGACGGCGGCAGGAACACCAAGGCCGTGCCCTGCCACTGTGTATACCCCCAACTGCTCAACTCGGTGTGCGTGGCGATGTTCCGCACTTCGTTCACGCGTACGTATGGATCGACCCCCCGGTCCTGATCGTTACCCGGATCGCCCCAGTACATATACCATTGATCGACCACATCGGCATTGAAGCGCCGTCGATCGGGATCGATCAGGCTGAACAACTCCACGCTGCCGCACTCAAAGAGCGTGACCGGCACATACAGATCCCAGTAGTCCAGGGGACGATCGGTGCACTGAAAGCCGGGCGCGCCGTCGCCGTGCATGCCATAGTCGGTGGCGTAGACAATACGTCCCTCTTTATCCAACGAATACGCCACCGTGTTCTGCGTGAACGTCGGCAGCGGACAGTGCAGCGTATTGAAGAGAAACGAAGGCTCGTCCAACAGCTCCAGGTCCCGGAACATGAAGCACTGGAGATTGCGGTGTCGCAGCCGACTGGGAGCCAGCGGCACATAGAGGTAATTGCGCAGACGCTGCCCGAGGCCACGATACTTGGCGCTCATGGGATAGGAGTAAACGAACGTTCGATAGGAGTTGTCTTGCCCCTGCCCGGGCAGCCGCTCGGCGAACCAACCGGTGCTGGGGTCCCAGACCTGCACTCCGCCTCGCAGGCGGGCAAACAGGCCGTAGTCCCGTTTCTGCCGGAGTTTCGGAAAGACTCGCGGCCACTGTTGCGCTGGGTAGTGCAGCAGTTGTCGCATCATCGCGAGGCTGATCTTGACTTGCGGTCCGAGATGCTCGAAGCGCTCGTCGGCGTTGCTGCGCTGGAACGTATCCAACGGCGTGAAGTGCGTCAATCGATACAACCATGCTGTCTGGAACGAAAAACTCGGCAGGTTCAGCGCGCTCCACGCTTCGTTGGCCGTCGGAAAACCGGGCGCAAAGGCCATGGGGCTGCGATCATCGCGCGGCGCCATCGGGTCGTCCTCGGCAACCGGCAGCATCGGCCTGGTCCCCCCAAAAACCTCCGCACCCCCAACGCGATCGCCAAACCCCTCGAGCACGCTATCCCGCCAGCCGCCGCGGTTGAACAGCGCCCGGCGGAGCCACAAATACGATCGCTCCGGATTGGTGTCCCACGCGTGCTCGCGCATAAGACTGAGATTCGGGTTCTCGGTGGAGTAATCCAGACCGATGGCAAGCTTCACCTGCCGGCCCACCTCGTCGAAGCCGGGACCGGGATATGCAATATAATCGCGCGTGCATCGTTGCGACTGCCAATGGCCCGAGACGGCGACAAACCGCAGATCGCACGCCGGCCGATGCTGCTTGAAGTACTGTGCGATCTCCAGCAGGGCCGATATCCCCCATATCCCGTCGCCGCCCAGCGAGAGGTCCGGCACGATGCCGCGTGCGTCGAAGTGAGCCGCCACCACGAACGTCCGCGAGCGATCCTCACCCGGCACGGTCATCTCGACGCTCGGCGCTCGGACCTTGGCCCAGTCCAGACGCGTGCGCACCGTCACTCGCACGTCCTGGCCGGACGTCAGGGCCTGGCGCAACGCCAGCCCATGCTCGCGCGCCAGCCAGACCCGCGGCATGTACAAGGGCAGGATTTCGAGGTACTTCAGGTCGGCCTGATCGACAGTGGTAAACTCCGGCTCGACGAACACCGCGGCGTAGGCGCCGAGTTCGCGTGCACGAAGCCAAGCCTGGCCGCTGTTGAAATCCAGCAGAACCACCGCGTCGCGAACGTCCACGTTCTGCCAACGCTCGATCCGACCATCGCCCAGATCGATGAGTCTGCGCGGTTGCTCGTCCTCCGCCCGCGTGCGGCATGGCTGAATGCAGTTGGGCATCAGGGCAAACGCCTGCCACGTCTGCGGCTCCCCGCCCAGACCATGCGCCGTCACGGTGGTGTGCTCGCGGGCGGCGTGGTCGGCGCCAAAGCGATCGACCGGCACGGTCACCTCGCTGGAGAAGCAGCGCACCGTCCCGGCGCCACCGTCCACCTCCTCGAACGCCGAGCGAACGTACTCGAACGTGCGCTCGCATCCGATCTGACCGGTTTGCCGCGATCCGAACGACGCGATCGTAGCCGCATGCCGGCGAATACTCGGCAGCATGGCATCCACGGTGTCGGACAATGCCTTATAATCGATCGGCGCGGGCTCTCCCGGCCTGCTGGAGGGTCCGCAGCCAGCCAGGGCCAACGCCAGAACCCCGCCGATCACCACACGCCGAATCAAAGTAGAAAGCCCTTACCGATGGCCACGTGCTTGGCCATGAAGACCACGATGCCGAAAATCATGCCACATAACAGCAACACCACCGCCGGCTGCACGCGCTCGCGGAAATAGCGCACCCCCAGCCAGCGGAAAATCATCGACTTGATCAGCCACGCCAGCAGGAAGCTGAACCAAACGTAATACGGCGTGATCATCAAACGATCGTGGGACCAGGTTTCAGCGGCGATCACGAACCCCACCGGCGACAACGGAAACCATGTGTATTCCCGCCTCAGGTAGAACAGCAACCCCGTCAGCAGGATCCCCCACCCGAGATTGATAATGCCCTCGTAGCGATAGTAGAAGCTGGACGCGCTTTCGTAGTAGTACACGCGCGAGGTACTGCGCACCCCGTACGCGATCGCACGTTCGCTCCAGTTGGTGAACGACTGGTAAACCGTCGGTGCCCGCTGATAGCTGTTCTCAAATCCGTAATTGTACATCAGCGTCAGGTACAACGGTCCGGTCACCACCGCGACCACGACCATGCTGAAAAAGATGATCTTGGCGATGTCGCGCACGTTGGCCCGCACCTCATGCCCAACCTTAAACGCCTCCAACAGCATGTTGTGCGGCCCATAGGTCTTGAGCTGCCCGGCAAAGCCCCATTGCATCCAATGGATGGCCCACGAGTTGCCCGAGGTGGCCAAATGCTCGTAGCCCGGCAGCGTCGAGATACTGGGGTGATCGTGCAGCACATCCCGCTGTATGCTCACCATCTCGTGGGAGGCGATGTTGTTCTCATACGTCGCCAGCATACCCTCAGCCCGCTGACGCGTCTGGGCGATGCAGTAATATAGGATAAACAAAAGAAGAAATAACATCTGTGCCAGACTTGTCGCATAGCACGCCAGGGCCACGAATCCGATCGTGCCGACGATCATCGCGACGGTAATTGGCCAGCGTCCCAGCTCGTCGTCGCTCTCCGGGTCGGTCGGCCTGCCGCCCCACAGCGAACGCAGGTAGCCCCAAATCGTCCGCCGGTTGAACCAAATGCTCCAGATGAACAACCCCGCACAGCCGCCCGAGCGGATGGCCCCCTTGACGAAACCGTCCCAATGCGTCCGCCCCACCTCCAAGCCCAGCCAGGCGAAGATGCTTGGCGCCAACAGGCTCACCAGCACGTACGTCAGCGCCACCGTCAGCAGCACGTCGGTCGGCATGAGCAGGAACATCGCCAGGACCATCGGTCCCCAAAACAGCTTCAACGGCACCTGCGGCAGGATATTCAGACGGGTCAAATCGAACCCGCCCAGCACCCCCTCGTTACTCGCCCACGGCAGCATGGGGATCGGCAGGCTCGCGGCCGCCTCGCCGGCCGCGTAGTACGTAGCCGGCAGACACATCGCCAGTCCGACCGCAAACACCGCCCAGCGCTGCCAGACCATTGGGTGGTCATCGGCCTGGATGACGCTTAACGCAGGCTGGGCCCAGGTGAACGGCAACCGCTCATGCTCGATCCATCGTTTGCGGAGCATCAGCAGCAGGCCCATCAGCATCGCTTCAAAACACACACAGACGGCCGTCCAGTACACCATCGGCCGCCACCACAGCCGCCACGGCACGTCGCCGCCGTTGCCCAGCCGGAAGCCCTCCAGCGCCGCTTTCGTCTCCGGCGTCAGTTCGTCGGCGTCCGTCACCACGGTGGGCCCCCACCACGGCAGGTTCTTGGACCATTGGAAGATGCGCTCCTCGGCGCGACGTGTCGACTCGAAGAGATTCGAGACACTGCTCTCCAGGCATGCCTTGATCGTGATGGACCAGGGGATCGTAATGACCACGGCTGCGAAGACGGCCGCCAGCTCCGGCCGGCGGAGTGGGCGCCGATGCAGGTACCATGCCAGACCCGCCAGAATCGCCAACACCCCCAGCCCACGAATGTTGCCCCACAACAGCCGCGTGTACTGGTCGGGCGTCGCGTGGTAGTACATCAGAGCGGCCGTACCCGCCCACAGGATCAGCAACATGCCCACGAAAAAACGAGGAAACTTCAGCAGGAAGACGGTCATGATGGCGCCGAAGCCAAGCACCATCAGAAACATGTACTTGTACACCGTCTCATGGACGGCCATGAAGCAGACCAGCCCGGTCCACATCAGGACCATCAACGCGCAGATCAACAGGCTCCTTGGTGTGATGGCTCGCTGCGTTGCTGGGCTGTCGGCTTTGCTTGGAATCATTCCGGGCCGCCTCACACGTCGTACCGCATCGCCGAGGCCGGCTCGATCTTCGCCGCGATCCAGACCGGCACCACCGCCGCCAACAACGACAACAGCGTGCTCACGCCCGCCCCATAGATCACCCACGGCAACACGCGCACCAACGGCGCGGAAAACGCGTTGTCCACCCGCACGCGGTCAGCCGCCGCGGTGGCGCCGGGCTCAACGTGCAGTTCGACTCCCAGCGTAGCCCCGGCGTCCAGATCCACCTGGCCCAATGGAACCCATCTGCCGCGATTCTGCGGGTCCGACTGATCCACCGACACCTCGCGACTGCCGGTGGGATAGACCAGCCGGTATCGTGCGTCCGCGTCGAGGCCTGCCTGGTTCGGGATAAACACCTCCACGTCGTAGGGCCCGGCCACCGACGCCGACATCCGCCACGCCGCCGACGCCCGCCCTGCCGAGCGCTCCACCACCATGAACGGCGCGGAAGGCAGAGTCTGGAGCATCGCGCTGGTGGCTGCGTCGGGGTGTGTGGGCGGACGGATCAACTGTCGCCCTCTCCGATCCGTCAGACGATCGAGGAGTTTCCACGCCTCTTCACCGCAACCGCCGGGGGTCACCTTCGGCGGCTTGTTGGTCTTGCTCAGTACCACCTTGTTGGTCTGATCGGAACGAAATGCATACCCAAGCTTCGGCCGATACCACGCCCCGGTAGCCACGGAGAATCCGCCCGCCTCGTCATCGACCACGACGGCCGGCACGGTCAGGTAGCGCGCGCCCGCTTGGGCGGCGAACATCGCACCGGCCACCCCCACACCCGCCGCCCCCCCCACCAGTCCGGCCACTCCACCCAACACAACGCTCTCGAACAGGAAAATCTGAATCACGTGCCGATCACGAGCCCCCAAACACTTGAGCGTCCCGATTTCCTTCACCCGCTCGGTTACGCTCATCAGGATGGCATTGAACGTGCCGGTCGTGCTGATAAGCAGCGCCACCCCGATCCACATCCAGCGGAAAGCGCCCGCCGCACCGGCCGATTGCTCACCCCGCATAGCCGCCGGCACCCGATCGTACAGTTGATCGAGCACCAGCAACGTCACCATGAACGCGACGGCTGTCGAAACACCCGCCAGCACCAATGCCATCCGCCCCAGACGCAAACGCAGTCCCTGCAACGCAAAGCCTATAGAGGCTGACAACGGCAGCGTGCTGTGCCCGGACTCGATAGCCATCACCGTCGCTCAGACCATCCCTGCTTCCGCCCCGACTCTACCCCTACTGCTCCTCGGCCAAGCGCCCGGTCGTTCGATCTCGCATCTGCCCGACGGTGATCTCCACTTCATCTTTGGTCTCGATGCGATCCACCAGCCCGTCGCGGATCCATACGATCCGGTCCGAGGCATCGATGATTTTCAGATCGTGCGTATTGCACATAATGGTGACGTCCTGTCGACGGTTCATCTCGATCATCAGGTTGATGATCTCCAGCCCGGTCTTCAGGTCCAGATTCCCCGTCGGCTCGTCGGCAAGCACGATGGAAGGCCGATTGGCAAAGGCCCGTGCGATCGCGACGCGCTGCTGTTGCCCCCCCGACAGTTCCGTCGGCTTGTGCCCGGCGCGATCATCCAGCCCGACCATTTGCAGCAACTTGAACGCGCGATCCTCTCGCTCGGAACGCGGCACCCCGGCGAAGATCATCGGCAGCGTCACGTTCTGTAGCGCCGTCATGATCGGAATGAGATTGAACGTCTGGAAGATGTACCCGATCTTGCGGCAGCGAAGCCACGCCAGCTCGGTGGCGTCAAGCTTCGAGATGTCGGTCTTGTCGATGAACACGCGGCCCGACGTGGGCTTGGTCAGCCCGCCGACGACGTTGAACAGCGTCGTCTTGCCCGAGCCGCTCGGACCCATGATGGAAACATACTCCCCCTTGCGGATCTGCACGTCCACGCCGTCCAGAGCCTTGACGACCTCGCCACCCATGTAATAGTACTTCTTGGCCTCTTCGACGATGACCGCCAGTTGATCGAACGTAGGCGTCTGCTCCATGGGCACTCCACGAGCAAGTCGAGGTCCGAGCCATCCGACGCACCCCCCTGCGTGCCATCACGGACCGTCCCATCATACGGCAGGCGCTAAGGTCTGCAAGGGGGTCACGCGCCGCCCCTATCAGACAGGCCCGCACCGCCCAACGTGACGCCGTATGCAGCCCCCCTTAGTCGGTGCTTACCCATCAGATACCACAAGGCTCAGGCGGGAGACGAGCGGAACCCTCCGACCGGCAACCTCACTCCCCCTCCGTCTGACGATCGGCCGATGAGAACGCAATCAGCAGCGCCGCCTCTTCGCTGCCGACGTTTCGGGCGTTGTGAAGCACCTCAGGTGGAATGGCGATCGTGTCGCCCTCGCCCATCTCGACATCAGGCTTACCCTCTACCGAATGCACGATCCGACCGGCGACAACGTGCAACACCTCCTCGCAATTAGGATGTCGGTGGCGAGGATTCTCGCAGCCCGGCTTGAGCACGCATTTGCCGACGGTCATGTGCTGCGAGTTGCCCAGCTTGTCGCCCGCATACCAATACAGGGCACCCCACTCCTGGTGCTGTACGACCACCTGGCTCGCCCTCAGCAGCTTCACCTCTGCCATGCCAACATCCCTCATCCGGGCCACCCACCCGATCAGTCAAACATGGGCAACTGATATCGCTCCAGGGCGAACTTGTGCACCTGATGGTCAATCGGCACGGGGTATTGGCCCGAGAAGCACGACGTGCAGTAGTGCTCGGCAGGCGGCTTCACGCAGCCCAGCATGCCCTCCAACGACAAATAGGCCAGCGAATCCACATCGAGATAGTCCCGTATCGCTTCCACGCGGCCCATCCTGGCAGCCACCAGCTCCTCGCTAGTAGGGAAGTCGATCCCGTAGTAACAGGGATGCCGGATCGGCGGGCTGGCCACCCGAACGTGAATCTCCTTGGCGCCCGCTTGGCGCAACGCGCCCATCTTGCTCTTCGTCGTGGTCCCGCGAACGATGGAATCCTCGATCACCACGAGGCGCTTGCCGCGCACGGCGTCTCGAATCACGTTGAGCTTCATTCGCACGACGGTGTCGCGCATTTCCTGGTTGGGCATGATGAAGCTGCGACCCGTGTAGTGACTCGTCGTAAAACCGCGCCCGAACGGGATCCCGCTCTCGTGGCTGTAGCCCACCGCCGCACACCGCGCACAGTTGGGCACGGCCATGACCATGTCGGCCCTCGCCGGAGCTTCCCGTGCCAGCTGCCGCCCCATCGCCACCCGCGCCAGGTGCACGTTCTGATTGAAAACATTGCTCGACGGGTCGGCGAAGTACACCAGTTCAAAAATGCAGCTCGCAGGGCGATATCGCTTTGGCTCGACATAGAAGCGACTGTGAAGCCCCCCCTTGTCCAGCGTCACGATCTCGCCCGGCTCGACGTCTCGAACGTACTGGGCGCCGACCACGTCCAGCGCGATCGTCTCACTGGCTGCGCAATACGCACCCTCGGGCATCCGACCGATACACAACGGCCTGATACCGTGAGGGTCGCGCGCAGCCTCAATCCGGTCGGGGAACATCACCAGCAGACTGAACGCCCCCTGAAGATGGGTCAGTACAGGGCTGAGAGGATCCGGCAGATCCATGTGCTCCGGATCGGCCAGCAGGTGGATAATGACCTCCGTGTCACTGGTGGTCTGGAAGATGCGGCCCTGCTCCTCATACGTGTGCCGCAGCAGGCCTGCGTTGATCAGATTGCCGTTGTGGCAGACGGCCACCTGCCCGCGCGCGTATTCCACCATCAGCGGCTGGACGTTGTTGACGTTGGGTGAGCCGGTGGTCGAGTAACGGATGTGCCCGATCGCGTTGGGATTGGCCAGTCTCGCCAGATGTCGGGGTTCGAACACCTCACTGACCAGCCCCAGCCCGGCGTAGCGAATGATCCGCTGGCCGTCAGACGTGCATATGCCGGCCGACTCCTGTCCGCGATGTTGTTGAGCAAACAGCGCCAGATAGGTCAGTTGTGCGGCATCCGAATGACCGAAGATGCCGAACAACCCACAATGTTCCTTCGGACCGCCCTGGGTCAGCAATCAACGGCACCTCGCTACCATCGTCCCCGTTCGCGCCTCCCGGCGCAGACATTAGCGGTGTAAGGTGGACACGTCAACCCGACCGTGCTTCAATGATCGCCCAGCCGGGTGCTGCTTGGATGGCGCGACCCGGCCAGGCCACCTCGTCCGGATAGGAGCCGCCCATGAGTGACCCCAGCCGCCCCAGCGTCGCGGTCATCGGCAGCATCAACATGGACCTCGTCGTTCGCACGTCACACGCCCCGGCACCCGGCGAAACGGTACTCGGTCGCGATCTGCAGACCATTCCCGGTGGCAAAGGCGCCAACCAGGCCGTCGCCGTAGCCCGCCTCGGACTGCCCTGCTGGATGATCGGGCGCGTCGGAGACGATGAGTTCGGACAGCGCCTTCTGACCAGTCTGGCCGCCAGCAAGGTTGAGGTATCGCACATCGTCGTCACGGAAGGCACCCCCACCGGCGTGGCCCTGATTGTGGTCGATCAGGTCGGCGAGAACGCGATCTGCGTCGCCAGCGGGGCCAACTACAGAGTCACGCCCGAAGACGTCGACGCCGCCGAACAGGCGATAGCCGCCGCAAAAGTGTGCCTGCTGCAATTGGAGTTGCCCGTCGACACGGTCGTCCATGCGATCCGCCTGTGCCGCAAACACGGCGTCGAGACCATATTGGACCCGGCTCCGGCCCCACCCAACGCACCCGACGCGCTGTTCGAGGCCGATCTGATCACCCCCAATCAGAATGAGGCGGAAGTGCTCACGCACGAACGCAACGAAAAGGTTCGCGAGGCCAAGGCCGCCGCCGCCGCCCTCGTGTCACGCGGCGCCCGCAAAGTCGTGCTGAAACTGGCAGAACGCGGCGCCTTGGTGTTCGATGGCGAGCGCTTCGAGCAAATCGGGCCTCACAAGATCGCGCCTGTGGACACGACGGCCGCGGGAGACGCCTTCACCGGCGCCCTGGCCGTCGCCCGCGCGCGGGGCCACAACCTGGCCGATGCCGCACGATACGCCAACGCCGCCGGCGCCGCCGCCTGTAGGAAGTTCGGCGCCCAGCCCTCCATGCCCACGCCCGAAGACGTCATTGAACTGCTGCGGTCGTGACCGCTCGCCGCCGGACCGGATCGACGAGGCCAGACCTCAGCCCACCGGAGATAACACAACCCGATGTCGAGAATCGAGCAACTCACAAGCTTGCTGGCGGCAGAACCCGACGATGTGTTCCTCCACTTCGCTCTGGCCATGGAGCTGGCCAAGGTCGGTCGATCGGGCGAGGCCCTTTCGCATTTCAGCCGTGTGATTGAACTCGATCCCGACTACACAGCCGCTTACGTTCAGAAGGCACGAATCCTTATTGAAATGAAGCAGCCGGATGCTGCCCGACAGACGATCACCGCCGGCATCGAGGCCGCCCGGCGAGCGGCTGAACCCCACACAGCCGAAAAACTCCACGAGATGCTGCAAGGGCTCGGAGACCACTAGCCGCCGACGGCTGCATCATCACCCGACAGCCTGGCCGGAGACCGCCAGCCGCTGCGCTCGGCCCAACGGGGATCGTCGCGCGGCGCCAACTCCTCACAGAGACTGTGATAGGCAGCGTCAAAACCCGCCCCACTGAACAACTCGAACGCCAGGCTGCGAGCCTGCTCCACGATGCGTCTTCTGACCGACTGCTGATCCATCACGTGCATGACCATGCTGGTCAGGCTCGGCAGAACCCTCGGCTCGGCCAGCAATCCCGTACGCCCCCCCACGATCAACTCCTCCACGGCCGGGGTGGCCGTACCGATGATCGGCACGCCTGCAGCCATCGCCCAGGCCAGAGGCGTGGTGTCGACGTCGCCGGTTGCCGGGACAAGCAACACGTCGGCAACGGCCAACAACTCCGGCCAGTCGTACCGATCACCGGTGAACACCGTCATGCCTGCCTGCCCGATTCCCTCGGCGAACCGCCGCAGGCGCCGCTGCTCCTGCGAAGATCCGGGGACGATGACACGCACGTCGGCCCACCTCTGTTGAAGCAGGCCCGCCGCCCACACCCCGTAGCGATGCCCACCGGTGCGACTGGGCGGGCCCGGCATCAAGAGCACGGGCGCTTCGGCCGGCAGCGCCAACTCCGCCGCCACACGCTCCGCGTCGACCGACCGGAATAGCGCAAAATCAACCGGCGGGCGAATCAGCCGGCACTGCCGTGGATCCGCCCCGGCTTCGATCAACCGTCGGCGTAACAACTGCGACGGTGCCACCAAGGCCATTCCGACGTCCGGGACGGACCGCACCCAGCGAGAAAGTCGATCCGCTGTCGCCAAATTACGCAGCACAACCGCCAAGGCAACGTCGGACCTGCCCGCCCGACACGTCGCCGCCGCCGGTGCCCCCCAAGCCAGCATCAACCGGAGGTCCAGATCGGCCACACAGCGACGCAACGACACGGCACCGAGCCCCGTCCACCCGAACCGTCGGGCGGCCACACGGACCGGGCAGCCCAGCCGGCTTCGCACGCGGTCAAGCAACGTCGGCTCAAGGCACACCACACGCTGGTGCCATCCCCATTCCGCTGCCCGTTTCAGCAGCCGGGCCACACAGTCCAACGTCGCCGCGTCGCAATCGGCCAGAACGTGCGCCAACGCCCGCGACGACGTCATAGCTGGGCCGCCTCCTCCTGCTCCTGCGCAGTATGGTCACAGAACAGAAAGGTAATCTGCTGCGCCAGCATGCGGGCCATCCGACGCGCCAGTTCCACCCCGAATGCCTCGTCGTCGCTATGCTCGGACGACGTGACGACCGCCATGTCGTGACCTTCTATCGACTTCGGCCAGAGGCGCACGTCCGGCTGCCGCTGCGTGGAGACGACCTTAATTGTGACCTGCCACTGGCCCTTGTAGAGAGGATCGCCCGGTTCGTCATGCAGGCGGAAGCGACGCACCCTGATGTGCAGCACTTGCTCGGCGCCCAGTTTCTCGCCCACCTGCCGAATCGACCAGTTCTGGCTCTCGGGGTGGCTGTAGACCACGCGAACAAGTTTCTCAGGGCTGACCACATTCGTATTGACCTTGCGGGTGCGGAAGTTCCTATCCAGCTCCGTGATCAACAGGGTCGTGGCCTCCGGAACACTTACCAAGCCGGACGGATCGTCGACAAACACCGCCAACGGCCCCTTCGTCAGGGTGAACTGGGCTTTGATCTTCTTGCCCTGCCCCACCCCCATCCAATACAGCGCGGCGCCGGCCTGCGGCCCGCACCCGCCCAGAAGCACAGCCGCCGCCAGACTCAGCCCCCGAAGGGCTGTACCCACCCGCTGCAGGTCAAAGTGGTTCTTCATGATCGTAAAACTTCTTCGCCACCGCCTGCGCCAGCAGATCCAGGGTCCTGCGATGCACGACGGCCGTTGTGGCCTCGGTCGAGCCCAGGCTGCCCGACTCGGGATAGCGGACCTGCGCCTCACCGTGGTACACCCGCTGTCGGTCCGGTTCAGCCCGCACATCATGAACGGCCAGGGCTACCCGCCCACGACCGCTAAGCAGGTACTCCGTGCCGCCGCCCCGTGTGGTGTACTCCAGCACCTCCACGTACAGCACCAGGTCGGCATCGAACTGCTGCCCGATGCGGGCCGGCGCCACCGAGTCCCAGTCGTAGTGCGACTGCTGATACGCCGCAATCTCGCGGTTGGACACCAGCCCGATCGGACGAATCTTCTGCTTGAGGTGATAGGCGATATACTCGGCCAACTCAAAACGAATGAATGGATACTCGAACAGAGTTCCCTGATCGGCCCAAACCACGATCGCCACACGATGGCCGGCCAACCGACCGAACTCGGCCGCAACCTTTTTGGTCGGATCAGGGGCCGTCGCAATAATCGGATACAGCAATGCCTGGCAGGAACACAGGCCTGCCAGCAGCAGCGCCGACCCCAACACAGCCATGCGATGCCCCAGCCCGATCTCGGCCCCTGGCCGGACCCCGTTGTCATCTGTTCGCCAGCGCATTCAGGTTCTCACGGGCCTTTCGCCCACCAGGCCTGGATGAATTTGTACCCCCACGCCGCCAGGAAAACCGCCAGCAGCAGCCACAACAGTCGATCCGGCCTGATACGATACCAGTCCACCTGCCAGCCGCGGCCGGTCACAAGCACCACCAACGCCCCCGGGATCGCCAGGATCATCGCCAAGCACAGCAACGCCCCCATTGGTTGGGACTTCAGGCCCGCCACCAGCCTGCCGCGCACCACGTACTGGAAAGCCCTGGTCATCCCGCATGTCGGGCACGGATAGCCCGTCGTCACCAAAAAACCGCATGGGGGCATCATGGTTTGCCCCGGCCGCGACGGGCCGTCTTTGTAGCCCAGCTTCCAGGCAGCAAAGTACAGTACCACCCCGACCCCAACCAGTACACCCACCGCCGCAAGCCTCGCCGCCACCGGCCTGACGCGAGGCCCCAGACGCACCAGTGGCGGCAATGACACGTTCGCAGGCCTGGCTCGACCGGCCGCCTCGTCGGCCGCGGCGCGCTGCCCGCGGTCCGACTCGCTCATGCCCTGCGTGTGTTCGCCCTCTTCCGCCACGAGCAATCAACCTCAGAACCCCCCCAATCCTAAGCCAGATCACCCCGCCTGCCAAGAAGAAGCCTCCCCACCTGCCGTTTGATAGCGCCACGCAACAAATCCTTGCTGCTAAGAAACTTACAATGCCACCCAACCCCCACGTCACCCCAAACCGACGCTGGAGTGCCAGGCATAGTCCGCCAGCCGACTTGACACCAAGCGAACTGGTGTTATACTTCGCTATAACAGTAGGTCACTCACATGTTTGTCCGCATCGAACCAGCCTCGCGCGTGCCCATCTACCGCCAGATCATGGATCAGGTGAAGTATCAGATCGCCAACGGCACGCTCGCCCCGGGCGACCGGCTGCCCAGCGTGCGCGAGCTGGCACGACGTCTGGCCACCAACCAGAACACGATCGTTAAGGTCTACGACTTGTTGGGCGGCGACGGCTGGGTCGTCCGCCGACAGGGCGACGGCACGTTCGTCGCTCGATCGCCCGACGCCCTGACCCGCACCGAGCGACATCGCCGCGTCGGACAGATACTCGCGCAGGCTGCAACGCAGGCCGTACATTTCCAGATCGATCGGCAGGAACTGCACGACCTGCTCAACGCGGAAATCGACGCCATCCAAAAGGACAGAACGCGCCATGAATCAGGATGAACCCGCCATCCGGATCGACGACCTGACCAAAAGCTATGGCCGCAAGCGCGTGCTGGAAGGACTCAGCCTGTCGGTACCGCGCGGCAGCATCTTCGGGTTCGTCGGGCTCAACGGTGCCGGCAAGACGACCACCATCCAGTGCCTGCTGGGCCTCCAGCGATACCAGGGCGGTGAGTGTCGGGTGCTCGGGCTCGACGCGGCGCGTCAATCGCTCGCGATACGCCAACGCGTCGGCTACATGGCCGAAAGCCAGAAGATGTACGACTTCATGACGGTCAAGCAGATCATCCACTGGGTGGGCCGCTTCTATCCGACCTGGGACGACTCGCTGGCCGCCGCCTTGTGCGAGCAGATGCAGCTTACCCCCACCGACAAGGTCGGCGTCCTATCGAAAGGCCAGACGAGCAAACTCGCGCTCTTGCTGGCGCTGGCCCACCGTCCCGAACTGGTGATCCTGGACGACCCGACCCTCGGGCTCGACCCGATCGCCCGGCGCGACTTCATGCGCGACGTGATCGGGCAGCTTCAGTCGCGAGGCGTCACGGTGTTTTTCAGCTCGCACCTGTTGTACGAGATTGAACCCGTCGTCGACTGGGTCTGCATCCTGCACGAGGGAAAGGCACTCAAGATCAGTCGGACCGACGCCCTGCGCGAGAGTGTCAAGAGTGTGATGCTTCGCCCGCGCGACGGCTCTTCGCTAGCAGAGGTGCCTGGCATTCTCGACGTTCAACAGGTCGATCGGCGGGTGTCCGTCGTTGTGGAAGATTTGAATGTCGCACGGGGGGCGCTCGACCGGTGTAGCGCCGATGGGTTGGAGATTACCGACCTGAACCTCGACGAGATCTTCGAGGCCTACGTGATCGGCCGCAGGGAGTTGGCAGGTGTCGGACCAGACAGCGCATCAGACTAAGGGGAGTCGCGGGGAAGAACCGAGCAGCCGTGTGCCTGACTGGGTGCGGCTGCTCCGACCACTGCTACGCAGCCAGTGGCAGCAACAGCGGTGGCAGGTGGTGCTCTGCGCGGTGGTCATGAGCGTGCTATTGGCGGCCACGGTCCGCGCACAACTGATTTCCACCCGCGAGGCAGGAACGTTGATCCTGTGGATCGGCGGCTTCGTGCTGACGGGCTTCTTGGCCATCGGGCCGATCGGCAGCGAACGGGCCAATGGGACGTGGCGACACCTGCGGGCCCTGCCGGTACCGGGCGCAACCATTATCCTAGCCAAGTGGCTCTTCGGTGTGCTGAGTGTGGTCGGCATCGTGCTGCTCGCCACACTGACCGGTTGGCTTGCCGGACACGGGCTGTTCATACCGACGCAATGGCTCGTCTCGTCGGGGCTTTTGGCGGCCTTCGGCCTGGGTGGCTGGTACACGGTCGTCCTTCTGGCCACGCTACGAAGCCGCAACGAGTACGAAGCGGCCATGATGGTTCTGTGCGTGTCGATTATCGGAGCCCTCTGGTTCCTCGTCGCCGCGATGCAAAGGGAGGGTGATCCACTCCTGAGCATCTCGGCCCTGGTGGGCGTGGCCCATCCGATGGCGTGCGGGGCATGGGCATACGCGGTCAGTATGGAGAACCGTCGTGCGACCGGGGACGTCATGGTCGAGACGATCGCCGTCTCTGCGGTGCTCTGGTGGATCGGCCCGATTGTCGTCCTCGGCTGGCTGACCCGTCGCCGGATGGCGGTGTCGCCGACGCAGGAGCTTCGAGCATGAGTCCTGTGCTCTGGAAAGAGTGGCGGCAGTCGCGGCAACTTCTGGCTGGCGCCTTGATCGCGATAGTCGCCATGCCGCTGCTGGCGGCTGTCATGTTTCGCTACTTCCACCACGCCACGGGCGGCGTCGACGTGCTCTGGGCTCCCGGGGCCACTCTGTTGGTGCTGATTCTCACCGCTCCGCTGCTGGCGGTGATCCTTGCCGCCCGCATCTTCTGCCGCGACTTCGGCGGCGACACCGAGACGTTCCTGCTGTCCAAACCCGTACGCACCTCGACCGTGGTGGCAGCGAAGTTCGCCGCGGGCTTCGCCGTCCTCGCCGCGGTCGTCGTCGTGTCACTGGGCCTGGAGACACTGCTGGCTGCCTTGACGGGCACATTGGACCAGATGGAAGGAGTCCCGCGCGAGTTCGCGGAGACTGCGACTGTAGAACTGCCGCTGGTGGTCGCGATCTTTGCCACCACAGCCGCAGCCGCCGTGTGGCTGCGCCGCACCACGTCGGCCGCGCTGGTCGGCCTGTTTTTCGTAGCGTTATGGTGCACACTGCCGCTGATCCTGCGAGGGTCGTGGCCCTTCAGTTTCCTCACCGCCTCCGCAGTTGCCGGCTATCCAGGGTCAAGCGTGGGAGTTCGCCTTACCGCGGCCGTGTGGCTGCTCGGCCTGGCTGCTCTGGCCGCCGTGCTCTGCGTCGCTCTGGCCCGGTGGCCGGCGCGCCGGCAGGTGCGCCCCAAACACCTGGCCATCGCCGGCGCCGCCGTCATCCTGGCCATGTTCGTGGGGATCACTCGCCAGGTCGGCAACAACCTCCGAATCGTCGAGTCGATGTCCACACCGCCGGGAACGTTCAAGGAATTTGGGCACAGGGGCGTTCTTCACGTCGGTCCTGTCGTGGCCAACGGCCGTTTTGTCTATGTCGCGACTGACTGGGTCCTGCACTGCTTCGAATGGGATCCCGCAGAGGGGCTGACCGCGCACCGCAAGCTGGAAGTCAACCGTGTTTTTGACGGCACGTTCGCTCGGGTTCTGTCGATGACACTGGACGATGGAGACGACGTGTGGCTTGTTCGGGAACGGTATGCACGGCACGAGCACGAGTCGGGCAGCACCTTTGACGGCATCGACCTGCTTCGCGTCCGTGTGCAAGAGTCAGGCGAACTTGCTACGCAGGCACCTCTGGTGTTGTACCGCCGACAGGAACGCGGGCCGACATACGTAGGCGTCCAGTTGGTCGTCAAAGGACATTACGGGTATTTGCTTTGGGTTGAATCCGATACGGCTGACCGTGTTGGGTCCCACATTTCCCAGAGGCGCGGTCCGCTCTCGCTACGTGTTCTGGATCTTTCGCAGACTCCCGAGCCAGCTGTTGTGCACGAACAGACCATCCTCGACGCCTGTTACTGGCCCGGGCCGAGTATCGAATTGCATGGGAGTATCCTGGTCGTCACACCCACTGAGTACGGGCCATGGTCGTTGCCGGCGCTCACCTCGACCCGCGCCAGAGCGCGGACCCATATCGCAACGCCGCACAGCTGGGAATTCGCCGTTCGGTTCGATATATCAGTCCACCCGACCAAACCACGCCGCCTGCCGGCATTACCCGACCTTGACGCTGATTCTATGCCTTGGCGGTTGCCTTTGAGCAGCGCCTTTGCCACCGATGGTCAAGTCCTCTGCTTGGCCAACATCGAGGGCCTATGGTTGTACCGCCTGTCGCCGGACGGCAGTAAGTGGCAATCGTTGGGGCAACGCCGTGCCAGTTTCCTGGAGATGGCTTTGAGCGGGCAAACACCGCGGCTCCGGCGCGTCGGCGATCGGCTCTATGCCGCCACGCAGGATTTCGGCCTGATCGTGTATGATCTCTCCGATCCCGCCCACCCGCGGCGCATCGCCCACTGGGACCCCAGTCCCAACATAAGACCCCCCTACGAGGCGCGTTATCACGTTGCAGGAGTAGACGACTACCTCATACTTCCGTGCGACTGGCTAGGCCAGGGTTCGCGGCTGCTCGTAGCCGAGCGGCCGTGAGGCAGCCCGCGCCCGTTGCAATGTCGCACGCCTGCAATCACACCGACACAACCGGTAGAAACTACGCTGCATCGAACTAGAGGGGATATGCCGCTCGCCAAGCTAGCGCGGCCTCAAGCGTCCCCAGCCGAAGTACCTTGCCCACGACCGATCACCGCGATGCCGTATCGGTTCGCCAGCTCGACGGTCTTGTCGCGGTCGATCAGGAGGGTCTTGCCGGCTTCGACCACCAACACGCGCCCGCCGGCGCGGTGGAGGTTTTCGATCGTGTCGGCTCCGACGGTGGGCACGTCGAACCGCATGTCCTGGTTCGGCTTGGCCACCTTCACCAGCGTCCACCCGCCCGACCGCGCCAACTCGCCCGCGCGGGCGATCATCGCGTCGGTGCCCTCGACGGCCTCGACGGCGATCACGTCCTGCTCCTTGACAGCCACCGACTGGCCGACGTCCAGCCGCCCCATCTCCTTGGCGATCCGCCACCCCAGCTCGATATCCTTGTGCTGCGACGCGGTGGGCGACGCAGTGGTCAGCACCCCCTCGGGCGCCATCGCCTCAGGGCAGTACTGCGTGGAATCGATCACGGTCAGGCCCTTTTGCTGCATCTGCTCGGCCACGGCCGACAGCAGCGAGTCGTTCCGCTTGTCCCGGCTGGCGAAGTACCAGACCTTGATGCTGGTCCAGTCGGGCAGGTAGCGCAGCCACTGAAGCCACCTCGCCGAGCCGTGGACGCGAGTCTTTCGCACGCGGCCGGCCATGATGACCTGCCCGGCACCCTCCCGCCGAAACAGCCGTATCCACCGGCCCAGCCGCACGATGCCGCTGGTGTAGAACGCATCAGCCAAGTCGCGCAGGCGTTGGTCGGCCTCGCCGCGAAGGGCAATCACCACCACCCGGCAGCCAGCCTGGCGAGCCCCCGACGCCACCAGCATCGGGAACTGCCCCGAGCCTGCCAGCAGGCCCAAAACGGGCCGCCCCTGACCGCCGTGCCTAACGGGATCGCCCATCTTCCGCCAGCCGATTGCGAAGCTCGGCCACCTCGGCTTCGAGTTGCCTGAGCCGGTCGCGCATCTCGGGCAGGTGGGCCATGACGGCTAAGACGCGTTTGGCCTCGTACATCGGTATCGCCGGCGCGCCCAGCACCCGCGTGCCCGGCTCCACATCGTTGGTCACACCCGACTTGGCGGCGACCTGAACATTGTCACCGATGGTCACGTGACCCACCACGCCCGCCTGACCGGCCATCGTGACGTGCCTCCCCACCGTCACCGACCCGGCAAGCCCCACCTGCGCCACGAACATGCAGTCCCGGTCAATCTTGGCGCCGTGGCCGATCGCGATCAGGTTGCTGAACTTCGTCCCCGAGCCGATCACCGTCTTGCCGAGCGTCGCCCGATCGATCGAGCAGTTGCTGCCGATCTCGACGTCGTCGCCGATCTCGACGTAACCGATCTGGGGGATCTTCTCCCACTTCTCGCCCACGGGGGCATACCCCAGCCCGTCGTTGCCCACGACCGTGCCGGCGTGGATCGTCACCCGGTCGCCCAGAATGCTTCCGTCATAGAGCACCACGTTGGGGAAGAGCACCACCGAGTTCCCCAGCCGACACCCCGGACCCACGAAGCAGCCGGGATAGATCGTCACGTCGTCGCCGATCACGACGTCATCGGCGATAACCACCTGCGGGGCGATGTTGGGCCGAGCCCCGATCCGGGCGCCGGCCGACACCACAGCCGACTCGCTCACGCCCCATTGCGGGTGCGACCGCGGGCCGTGCAGCCGCACGATCAGCCGCGTGATCGCCGCATACGGATCCCCCACCCGCAGCAGATTCAGCCCCTCGGGCGCCTCGACACGCCGCCCGACGACAACCGCCGACGCCTGCGTGGTCGCCAGCATCTTCTCGTACTTGGGATTGGCCAGGAAGCTAATTTGCCCCTCGCGGGCGTCCTCCAGGCTGGCCACGGCAGAGACCTCGACCCCGCTGTCGCCCACTACCTGACAGTCGGCACCCCCCGCTTTCAAATGCTCAGCCAGTTCTTGCAGCGTATGACACATCGATTCGGTCTGCTCCCGCGGTCGTTTCAAACCGTCATCGTATGGCCTAACCTCTTGTGTCGTCAACCATTTGCGTTCGGGTGGGCAACCGTTGCCGCTGCCTTGCCGGCGCTGTGCCGGGCGATTCGGGCGGCCTTGGTTTCGATCTGCCGAATGAGCCGTTTGCCCGTTGGCGTCAGGCGGTCGGCGGCTAGGTACGCAAGCACAAACCGCAGGCGGTCGGTGGCTGAGACAGCCCGGCGAGGACACGAGAAGTGCAGGCTCGCCAGATCCTTCACGCGCCATCGCTGCTTGCGCCACCTGGGCCGGAACACCCTCTGTAAGTCGATAAGCGTCAGTTTCGGCGTGCTGAACTCGGTCATGTCCACAAAAACGTGCGACAGATACAAATCGCGGTGGCAGAAGCGCGCTTGGTGCAGTGCGCGAGCCAGCAGAGCCACTTGGCGAACAAGCCTTCGCCTGTCCTCGACGCTGACCACTGTCTGTCCGTCCATCAGGTTACGGGGAACCCATCGCTCCAGCGACTCGCCCGGGGCTGAGGCCAGCACGATGAAGCTGCACTTCTCCCGCCAGCCACCCATCTTTTCGCCGAAGGCGACCGGTGTGGGCGTCGGAATACCGGCGCGACGCAGGCGGCGCACCTGCTGCCACTCCCACCATGCCGTGGAGTGGTCTGCCCGGCAGGTGAGTATGCGCCGCCACTGATCCCGCAGCCCGGGCTGGCGATATCGCTTCAGATAGAGCGTCACGGGCTGTCCGTCCGAACCGGGCAGTTGCACGCGAATGCGCTCTCTTTGGCCTAACCCGGGCTTGTCCAGACGGACGCCGCCCTCGTACTGGAACACATTGCGGAAACTGCCGATGCCGTTTTCCTGGAGCAGGGGCATGTACGCCGCGTGCACGACAACTCGCCCTATGCGGATGAAATCGTCCAGCTTCGCCGGAGCCGACCGAGCCGCGAAGACGCGCCACGTCCGCTTTGCCCAAGCGAAGCTGTGCGCGAGCGCCTTGCGCGGCTGCACGCGTGGGTCACGTCGTGCAGCCACGTAACCCAGTGCGAAGCGCAGCAGGTCGCGTCTGGCAGGACACAGCGCCCTGCCCGCCCGCAGAAGCCGGCGCAGGTCACTGCGATGACGACGTCGCGAGGACGTCAGCACCATCCCCTCGAAGTCCGCCAGACAGAAACGCCATAGATCCCTGCCGTTTGGAAACCGCCGCGGGCTGGCGTGGATGCGACCAAGATTCGGTCGACCGAAAGCCAAATGACTGTGATGCAGCCGGCCCACAAACTGGCCCAACTCGTAGCAGAATCGATGGGCCTGCCGAGCCGTCGGCGGCATGTCCGTTTGCCATGCTCGCAGTACCTGCGGAACACTCAGCCCGAACGGAACCCGCTCGGTCAGCAGGAACCCCTGCCAGCCGAGCCCGAGTCGACGGCGACACCCCTGCGCCACCACCGCTACGGCCTCGATTCCGCACTCGCGGCAAACCTCGGCCACCCGCGCCTGCCGAACGACCGGGGCGCTCGGCAACCGCAGCCGAGACAGATCATCCAACACCTGCCTCAAGCCCAACCGATCGCTGCGATGGAAGACCAGGTCACGCGGGCCGTCCGACCCGTCGAGCGCCAGGACGCTCGATCCGCCGTCACCCACCGGGCGACCTGCGCAGGCGATCTTACGGCCCATGAAGTCGTCGAATCTCTCGAGACCGTTCTTGCGCAGCAACTCACTAAAATCCGGATGTGCTCGGACCCCATCCTTCATTGTACGAACCATCCGGCCGCCACCTTGGCTTTGCATACCGCCGGCGGAGTACTTTCCTGGCGGCCGTCGCGTTGGGCCTCCAACCGCCAACGATACAGTTCGTGATCTCGGTAGCGTGCCGACATCTTTAGGACTCTTGTAATCCATCGTCGCGTCGCCGCGTCGAGGCGGTCTGTCGCCAGGTACCACTTGGCAAACCGAAGGCACTCGGTACGGGTCAGCAGACCAGGCGCCATCGCCGCAAGAGCGGCAATATCGCAGACGGCCTTACGCCCGCCGGGCCCGCGCCGCCCCATGCGGCCACGTCCGCTCGGATCGAGGAAGTGACATGCATAGCTGCCATCGTCGAGCGGGCGGACCACGACATTCCGCCAAAACAGGGCTCCATGAGCATAGCCCATTTGGTGCATGGCTCGGATCTGCTCGGCCAGCGCCCGCGTCAGGCGCCGCCGCGCCCGGGTCACCTCGGCTACCCCGACATCCGCCAGGGCTCCACGCAGAAGCCGCATCAAGCTTTGACCATTCGGTATTCCCTCGGTGACCAGCGCGCAACTGTGCAACAGAAGCAAGTGCCACCGCTCACCGTAAGCAATAGGGCGCACCGCCGGGACGCCGGCCGACCGCATCGCCTGTAGCGTAACATACTCCCGCCTCGCCCGGCTGGCCCCAAGGAAAACGCCTCGCAGCAGCCCACGCATCTGCCGCGCCCGTGTCGAGTAGTGATAGCGCTTGACGTACACCCACCGCGTCTGCCGACCGGCCTGCACCCGAATCGTGTCGCTGCTACGGCTCCAGGCAACGACCTGGTCACCAAGACACTCGAGCAGTCCGCCCACCGTGGACAGACCCAGCTCTTGCAGCCATTCGGCACAATCCGGATCCACGCAAACCGTATCGTAATAGGTGGGCATCAGGGGCTCGATCGGGCACGCAGCCGTTCGAGAATCTCGGTGCTGGAATGGTCCTTGGGATCACCCACGATCACCAATTCGGCGCCGATGCGCCGCAGCGTCGCGCGCTCGGGCAGGTTCTCGGGCGTATAGTCGGGACCCTTTGCCTGCTTGTGCGGCCTGAGCGCATCGAGCAGAGCGTCGCAGGTAGGCGTATCGAAACTGGTAACGTAGTCGACCCCCGCCATGCCCGCCACGACCTCCATACGTTCGGCGAGCGGATGGACTGGCCGATCCGGGCCCTTCGTGGCACGAATCGACTCATCCGAGTTCAGCGCCACCACCAACACGTCACCCTCTGCCGCCGCGCCTCGCAGATACCGCGTGTGACCGACGTGCCACAGGTCGAAGTTTCCGTTGGCCAGCACGATCGTCTTGCACTCGGCCCGCAGGCCATCCAGCTCTGCCCGCAACTTCTTGAGATCGGTGACAATCCGGGCCGTCATCACCTCACCTCGGCGGCAACGCCACTCTCGCGGATTGCCCGACTCAACTCGGCCGGACTGACCGTAGCCACGCCCTCGCACATCACGACGACCGAAGCCGCCGCGTTAGCCAGATGCGCGGCTTCCAGCGCGGACCGCCCGGCCGCCATCGCCGTGGTGAAAACGGCCGCCACCGTATCGCCCGCCCCGGTCAAATCGACAATCTGGTCCGTCCCCACCGCCGGGATCAAACAGCAGGACCCTCCGCGATGATGCAGCAACATGCCCTGGTTGCCCAGTGTGATGAGCACGGCCTGCAACTCCAGGCGGTCGACAAGCTCTCTGGCCGCGATGTGCATTTGCTCGGGTGAACCGTCGGTGGCGGACGTAGCCTCAATCGCTTCCTCCTCGTTCGGTTTGAGGACCGTCACGCCGCCGAAACTCCGTGCGTCATAGCGCGAGTCGACCACAACGGTCTTTACGCGGGCGAGCTGCCTCAGCATGTCCTTGAACCGAGAGTCGAACACGCCGTAGCCGTAGTCACTGACCACCCAGGCGTCGACCCGCTCGTCGACGCGCTCGATTCTTTCACGCAGCAACGAGCGGAGCGAGTCCAGAGGCGCGCCGTCGGGGGCGCGATCCAGGCGTAATACCTGCTGCCGCGACGTATGAAGCGCACCGGCCAGGAACCGCGTCTTGGTAATGGTCTGATGCTGATTGCTCAGCAGCAACCCCTCGGTACCCACGCGACGCTCGACCAGCGCCTGCCGGACAGCCCGGCCCGGCTCGTCGTCGCCGGCCATACCCACCATCTCCACCGTCGCGCCCAACGAAGCGACGTTGGCTGCGACATTCGCCGCACCGCCGGGCAGCAGCCACTGCCGTTCGCGCTTGACCACCACCACCGGCGCCTCGCGCGACACACGCTGAGTTAGCCCGGAGACGTAGATGTCGGCCATCACGTCCCCGACCACCCCGACCCGCGCATCGCTTAGCGCGGCGATCGAGTCTTCAAGCTCTTTTCTGCTCGGCGTTGTCAACCGCTCTCCCATCATCGGGCGGGCCCGGGCTCACCGGCGACACACGACGGGCGGCAAGCAGCTCGCTGGCGGGCCCCAATACCATCTCCACCGTGAGCGCTCGCATGCACCGGTGATCCGTCGGACATACCCGTTTCATACAGTGTGTGCAGTCCACATCGGCGATCACCTTGCGTTCGAGCGGGTAGCCGGTTTCGCTCCAGCGAGGATCGGTCGGTCCGAAGATGCTCACCACCGGCACGCCATAGGCGGCCGCGATGTGACGCGGGCCGCTGTCGTTCGTGACCAGCAGATCGCACCGGCGGATCAAGCCCATCAACTGGCGCAGCGACAGCGGATCGTCCGCCAGAACGGTCGCCTCGCGTCGCAGATTCGCCTCGATTCTCCGTGCAATGGAGACCTCTCCAGGCCCACACGTCACGACCACCTGGGCCGCCTGCGTGTCAATCAACCGGTCAGACAACTCGGCGAAGCGAGCCGGCAACCAGCACTTGGCCTGTCCGTAGGCCGCCCCCGGATTGACCACCACCAGCGGACGTTTGGGTCCAACCCGGTACTGCCGGCAGATCTCGGCGAATCGCCGGTCGTCTTCCGGCCCGGCCGGCAGAACCAGGCCCTCGGGAAACTCGCGACAGCCCAGAAACGCCGCGATGGCGTTGTAATAGCGCACCATGGGGACCGGAACGAAGTCGCCGTCAAGCCGTTGCGCCACCAACCGGTCGGTCAGCAGCAACCCACGGCCATCCCGGTCGTAGCCCACCCGCTGGCGAGCCCCCGCCAGAGACGCCAGCAGCGCCGATCGGAACGAATTCGCCAGCAGCACCGCAAGATCGATTCGGCGGCGCCGCAGTTCGCAGGCCAGGCGGGCAAAACCCTCTCGGCGGGTGGTCTTGGTCTGACCTCCGGGCCAGAGGAGTATCTCATCCATCCAGTCCGCCCCCTGTAAGAGGTCGGCGACGTACGGACGGGCAAGAAGGATCATGTGCGACTGGCGGAAACGACGCCTCAAGGCCGACAATGCCGGGGTGGCCATGGCGACGTCACCGACCCAATTGGGCAACACCACAAGGATACGAGTTGGCTCCACGCTGATTCCTCAGTCCCCGAAGTGAGAGATTTTAACGCCCCTGCCGACAGCCCACAACGCCGCCGCGGCGGGTCAGGAGTGACGATGGAGCAGAAATAGCGTCGTAGCAAGAAGTTGCATGAATACAGCCGACAGCAGACGGACGAACGCTGCGTCGATTCGCCCGTCCACCGTCGCCAGCATCCCCCACCCGAACAAGCCGATGGCCACCATCTGCACGACCGCACCGGTCAGCTTGGCCAGAGAGAAATCCTGATACATGCGGCTGCGCTGCTGCTGTTCCAGTAGTTGGGCGACCTTGGCCAACTGGCGCTCGATGCGATCCTGCCCGTCCTGCGACTCGGCAGGCACGGTCGGCCCGCCCGGCTGCTGGCGCACAATGATCTCGACCGCGCCGGCCAGATCAGCAGCCGCAAAGTCGGGCGCGACCGACTGGCTCTGCTGGGCGTCACCGATGAGAATCGTACGACACCCGGCCGTCCGTCCGGCTTCGACATCGCGGACTTTGCTGCCAACCACCCAGCAGGCCGACAGGTCCAGATCCAACTCGGCCGCCGCCTGGCGCAACATACCCGCCCCGGGCTTGATCAGGTCGCTGTCCCGGCGATATTGCTCGATGACAGCCTCGGGCCCCGGCGCATACGAACACGCGTACACCGCGTCCAACCCCGCCCCTTGCTCGGCCAGCGCCGTCTGCAAGCGCTCATGAATGGCCGAAAGCTGCTGTTCGTCCAACAGCCCGCTGGCCACCGCAGGCTGGTTCGTGACCATCACGCCCTTGAAGCCCGCTTGTCGCAGCCGCTTGATGGCTGCCCCAACGCCAGGCAACAGGCGCGCCTGCTGGGGGCTGGTACACAGGTCGGAGTCCGGAATGATCGTGCCGTCGCGATTGAAGAAGACTGCCCGTCCGCTCATGGTGCCTCAACCTTTGCCGGCTGTGCGGAATCCACGCCCCACGCGACCCACCGCCCGCCGCAACAAGCCGGTCAGCATTCTATCGGCTTCGGGACTCAAGTCGATGGTAACCCGCAGCGCCCATAGCGGCAGCTTACAGTCGACCGAAAGCGCCCGCAGCTTGACCATGTCTTTGCACGTGGTTATCAGCGCCTCGGCGTCGTGTTGACGGGCCAGTTCGCCGAGCGCCGTCAGATCGCGCCGTTCGTAGCGATAGTGGTCGGGCCACCATCGCGTCGCCACCACTCGCGAGCCCAGCGCGCCGACGGTGGCAGCGAAGGAAGCGGGATTGGCAATGCCCGCCACGCAGACCACTCGCTCGGGTATCGGACCGGGCAGATGCCTGACGCTGCCGTCCAGACCGACCAACGCAGTCGGCCGGTGGCGCGCTTCGACCACCGGCGTGCTCGGGGAAAGACGGCTCAGCCGCTCGTGCAGGCGAGCCAGCACAGGCGGCGGCGCCTGATCACACCGTGTGACCACAATCAGATCGGCTCGCGCCAGGCTGGAGGGCGGCTCCCGCAACAGTCCCCTCGGGAGCAGGTGCCCATAGCCGAACGGACGGGTCGCGTCGACCAGGACGATGTCCAGATCGCGTGCGATCCGCCGATGCTGGAACCCGTCATCCAGCAAGAGCGTATCGACCTCGAACCTGAGCAGTGCCTCTTCGGCCCCGGCGATGCGGTCCGGATTCTGCACAATGCGGTCGCAATTCACCGCCAGGGCCAACTCGATTGTCTCGTCGGCCGACTCACCCGTCGCGGCCTTGTAGCCGCGAAGCAGAATGGCCGGGCGGTAACCCATGTCGACAAGCTTGTGGAACAGAGCGGCCACGAACGGTGTCTTGCCCGTGCCGCCCGTGGTGATGTTCCCTACGCTGATGACCGGCACGCGCACGTGTGCGGCCATCCCTGACGTTTGGTAGTAGTAGTTGCGCAGCGACACCGCCAGGCGATACGGCCAGGACAGCACCGTCAGTCCCGCTCGGGCAACCGAAGGCAACGCTCCGGTCGTTCGGCAGGCAATTGTCCGCATGAACCAACCGTCCGGCACCGACATGACACCGCCAACTCGATCAGGCCAGTATGTCCGCCATCACACGTTCGACTGGGCGCCGCCGTGGTCGCCGTCCCACCTGACGCACCCTCACAGTAAGGCCCCAATGTCCGCCAGCCCCACCAACTCGTGTGTAAAGAACGGCTCACCGTATTGCACGCCGATCCGACTGCCGAAGTATCGGTCTCGCACGCGGATTATCTCCGGCACCCGGCCAGCGTCCGCACCACGGTTGATATAGAACTGCGACTGATACGCTTGCAGAGCAGCCGCCTTCTGCTCGTACACGTCCGAGACATCGAGGACGAACGTCGGCTGCGGATGAACCATCAGGTGCGTGCAGTAGTAGTAGACAACCTTCTGCGGGTGATGCGGTTCACCGGGGATGTCCGTCCGGGTCAGCTTGGCGTCGAAGCAGGCGTCGCGAATGATCTGCGTAGCTGCCACGTGGTCCGGATGCGCATCGGGCAGGAACGGGGCGAAGACCACCCGGGGGCGGTAATGACGGATCACGGCGGCGACTTTGTGCCGCGACTCCACGTCGTGCCGAAAGAGGCGATTGACAAAGTCAAGCTGCTGACGCTGGGCCAGGCCGAGGGCCTCACTCGCCGCAGCCACCTCGCCGCGGCGCACCTGAGGCGAGCCATGGGGCGTCGGCTCGCCATCGGACATATCCACGACGGCGACACCCTTTCCCCGGGCCACCCACCGGGCAATGGCACCGCCCATGCCCAACTCGGCGTCGTCCGGATGGGGAGCAAAGATCAGCAGTTCGGCGCTCATAAGCGGATCCGAGAAGCGACGACCAAACGTCTGCCAACCAGCCGACCCGGCGATTATAGGGACACAGCCGCAACCCGCAATCGCCCTCGCCCCGGGCGCAAGGGAAGGCCTGCCGTCGGCGTTGACCGGTTGAGATTTTCCAGACGTTGGCTACAATGCGCGGCCCGTTGGGCGGCCGCCTTCGGCCGGTCGACCGGACCCAGGGCGTCACGGTTGTGGAGGAATTGGACGAAAGCTCATGGGAATCGTAGTGCAGAAATTCGGCGGGACGAGCGTGGGCGATGCCACCAAGATCCAGCGGGCGGCCCGGCGTGCCATCCGCACCCAACTGATGGGCAACGACGTGATCATGGTCGTGTCCGCTATGGGCAAGACGACCGATCATCTCGTCGATCTGGCCGCCCAGATCAGCCACGATCCGCCCAAACGCGAGATGGACATGCTGCTGACCACCGGCGAGCAGGTCTCGATCTCGCTGATGGCGATGGCCATTCATGAAGCCGGGCACGAGGCGATCAGCTTCACGGGCGGGCAGGTGGGTATGATCACCGACGCCTACCACACCAAAGCCCGGATTCAGCGGGTTGACGCCGATCGAATCAAGGAGCACCTCAAAACCGGCAAGATCGTGATCGTCGCCGGCTTCCAGGGCGTCACCGAGGAAGGGGCGATCACCACGCTGGGGCGCGGCGGGTCGGACACGACGGCGGTCGCCCTGGCCGCGGCGGTGCAGGCCGACGTGTGCGAGATCTATACCGACGTCGATGGCGTGTATACCACCGACCCACGGATCGTGCCCGAGGCCCACAAGATCGACCAAATCACGTATGACGAGATGCTCGAGTTGGCGGCCTTGGGGTCAGGCGTAATGCACTCGCGGGCCATCGAGTTCGGTAGCAAGTATTCAGTCCCCATCCACGTACGAAGCAGCCTGACCGACGTATCAGGAACGATGATCATGCACGAAACAGCAGGAATGGAAGACGTAGTCGTCCGCGGCGTAACACTCAAGCGCGATCTGGCAGCGGTCGTATTGATCGGCGTGCCCAACGAGCCGGGTATGGCGTCGAAGATCTTCGGCCATATTACCGAGCAGAACATCGTCGTCGACGACATCATTCAGAACATCTACGAAGACGGCAAGCGGGCCAATGTGGGCTTTACCGTCGCCTCCAGCGACCTGTCCGAAGCCAAGGCGTTGGGTGACCGATTGTGCAGCCAGTTCGGCTTCCGCGGCGTCGAGGTCGACGAGGGTGTAGCCAAGGTCAGCATTGTCGGCATCGGTATGCGGTCTCACACGGGCGTAGCGGCCAAGATGTTCGATGCCCTCTACGCAGCGGATATCAACATCGAGCACATCTCGACCAGTGAGATCGTTGTAAGCTGCGTCGTGCGTCAGAAAGACGGCGAGACGGCCCTGAAAGCGCTCCACACGGCGTTCGAGCTCGATAAAAACCAGGGCAACGAGGGCTAGTCGCCGCACCGGCCTCGCCGATTTTCGATCGGTCTGCAACCATGTCAACACGACGGTCGGCCGTTCACAGTCGTAGCCGACGGGTGCCTCTGACTGCGCGCCGCAGATGGCTGCTGGTCATCACCTTTGCGGCGCTGGCGGTTCTGGTTGTGGCCGACCGGCTGGTCCTGGTGCCGAGCCGGCAGGCTCACCTGCCAGCCGATGACTGGCAGCGCTACCACGGACACATCTATACGGTCAGCCGTGTCGTCGACGGCGACACGGTCGACCTCGACGTGCCCGACATTCAGCAGCAGCGGCAGACGACACGGGTGCGCTTGTGGGGCGTCGACACCCCCGAGAAGGCTCGGGGCAAGCGGGAAGCCATGCACTTCGCCGATGAGGCCACAGCGTTCGTCTTGGCCAGGGCGGAGGGCAAAGCCGTCCAGCTTCACCTGCACCCCAACAAGGACACGCGCGGCAAATATGGTCGACTGCTGGCTTACGTCGTGGTGCCCGAAACCGGTCAGGTACTTAACGAACTGCTCGTGGCCACCGGCCACGCGTACGCCGACCGTCGCTTCGACCACCAGTACATGGACCGGTACGTCCAACTGGAGGACACAGCCCGCCGCGAACATCGCGGACTGTGGGCTGAAGGCACGCCCGAGCAGTGGCCCGCATGGCGAAGACGCATGATCGAATCCGACCAGCCCCAGCCCGCCGCCGCACCCGCCCCTGGGCGCTAGCCGCCGAAGCCGCTACGCTGCCGACCGTTACTGTGTCCTGTGCGAATGAAGACTACGGAGCCCAACGTCATGCACATCATCGACGCTCATTGTCACGTGGCTAGATCCCTTACCGTCGACCAGGCCCTCAAATGGCTCGACAGCACGGGCTTCGAGAAGGTCGCCTGCTTTTCCCAAAGCCCCAACCGCAAGGGAGCCGAGGTTCGCCAGAGCGTCCGCCACGTCGCCGAGGTCGCCCGCAAGAGCGATGGCCGCGTGATCCCCTTCGCCTGGCTGGACCCGACTTACAGGCAGGTCAAGTCGGTGCTGCGCGAGGCGGTCGAGAAGCTGGGGATCGTCGGCGTCAAGATCATTCCCGACGGATGGATGCCCTACGACCCGCCCTGCATGCGGCTGTACGAGCAGATCGCCGAGTTCGACCTGCCGCTGATGTTTCACTCGGGCATTCTCTGGTCGTATGGCGACACGTCGCGCTTCTGCCGACCGGCCAACTACGAGTGCCTTATGGAGTTTCCGACGCTGCGCTTTTCGCTGGCCCACATCGGCTGGCCTTGGGTCGACGAGTGCCTGGCTGTAGTCGGCAAGATCCGCGAGACTCGTCGGCGGCGAGGCGTCCAGGGCGAGCAGTGCTATGTCGACTGCACACCCGGCACGCCTCCGCTCTGGCGGCGCGACGCCCTGAAAAAGGCGCTCTACTACGTCTCTGCCGACGTGATGTTCTTCGGCACGGACGGCCGACCGGGCGGCGACACGAAATGGCCCAGGAGTGTCGCCCAGCAGGACAAAAGGCTGCTCGCAGCGTTGAAGGTCAGTCGTGCAAATCAGGCAGCCTACTTCGCGGCGAATTTCGAGCGGTTCCTGACCCGATCGCTAAACGGCTGAACGCGGCGCCGAGCCGTCTTCGACAGAGCGGCTGCGTGGTGCCCAATCAGACCCGAAAGATCGCCCCGAGTCTCCGCCCGATCAGCAGCGACGCGGCCAGGATCGTCCCCGTCAGCAGCAGCATACCCATCACGCCCATGGACGTGGCGATCCCCACCGTATCGGCGATGCTCATCATGCCGTAGATGGCCTTGGTAATGGGGTAATAAGCCTGGTCGCCCGCCAGCATGAGCGAGTCGGACACTTCGAGCATGGCAAAGCTGAACGTCAGCAGCGATCCGGCAATCAGATTGGCGGCGATCAACGGCAGCGTGACCTTACGGATGGTCCGCAACGGTGAAGCTCCCAGATTGCGGGCGGCCTCCTCCAGCTCGACCGACGTCTGCTGCAAGCCAGCCACCACACTGCGCACCAGATAGGGCAAGCGACGGACGGCGTACGCGATGATCAACAGGATCGTCGGATCCTTCCACGGGCCGATGGCCTCCAGCATGGTTCCCGCCCGAGTGATGGCGATATATCCGGCCGCCATCACCAGCCCGGGCACGGCCAGCGGCAGCATGGCCAGCGTGTCGAGCACCTGCCGGCCTCGAATCCGCGTGCGCACCACCAGATAGCCGATCGCCAGGCCGACCACCACGTCCAACCCCGTCGCCACCACCGAGTATTTCAGACTGTTGACGATGCTGGGCAGTGCGGCGTACTCCGGGTCCATCGCATTGACGTAATGGTCCCCCGTGTACTCGGTCGGCAGCACGGTTCCCGTCCACACGCCGGCGACACTGTCGAGCACCACGCCGATGTGCGGCAGCACGGCCAGCAACGTCGTCACGCCGAACAGCAGCGTCGCCAGGATCGTGCCGACGGCGCCTAGCGATCGCTCCACCGCCCCGCGTGTGGCCTTGGTGAGCATGGCCGTCGTGCCCCGGCCGAGCAGCACCCTGCCAATCAGGTACAACGCGGCGCTGAACGTCAGCAGCACAACGACCAAAGCAAACGCCTGGGGATGGATCCGGGCCGACTCGACACGGAAGAAGTCGAAGATCTGCACCGAGGTCACCTCGTTGTAGCTGAGCATCAACGGCGTGCCCAGCTCGGTGAACGACCAGATGAACACGATTGTCGCACCGGCGAACAGCCCCGGTCGCGCCAGCGGAAGCGTCACACGCCGAAACGTCCGCCATCCGCCGGCGCCGAGGTTGCGCGACGCCTCCTCCAGCGACGGGTCGACATTCGCCAGCGCCGCCTGCACGTTCAGGAACATGATCGGGTACAGGTGCAGCGTCTCCATGATCACCACACCCCAGAACCCGCTCTGGCCCAGCCAATCGATGTAGTCATTGGGCCCGCTGCCGAGCACCCCGATCGAACGCAGAAGCATGTTCACCGAGCCGCGAAGGTCGAGCAGGTTCTTCAGGCCGATCGCCCCCACGAACGGCGGCAGGATCATCGGCACGAGGATCAGACCCGACCAGATTCGCTTGCCCGCAAACCGGTAGCGATTGGCCACCAGCGCCAGCGGCACGCCCAGCAGAATCGACGCCAGCGTCGTGGCGACCGCGATCATCAAGCTGTTGATCAGCCCCGCACGGTAGAGCGGGTGCTGAAACGTGTTGACGATGTGTCGCACAGTGAACTCGCCATCGACGAAGAACCCCGCCTGTAACGTCGCGGCGATGGGCCATAGCAGAAACATCGCCAGCAGCGCAAACACAACCGCTGCCACGACGTACGCCGGCACCTGTTGCTTATGGATCCTCATCACCTGTCCGGCCCACTCGCGCCGCCGGCGGAGCCCTCTATTTCGTGAGCGACCTGCGGGGCGTGCCTGTTTACAGTCAACAGAACGACGGCCGCCGCGAGAACGCCCAGGGCACCGATCGGCCAGAACTTCGCCGTGCCGTCCGGCCAGATGGTGCCAAAGTGGTCCACCGCCAAACCGATAAGCGGCGCGGCCACGATGACAAAGCCCGACCTCACCTGCGACTCAATCGAAAGGATCGTCGCACCAAGCTCTGCGTCCGACGAATCGTCCACGCGACTCAGGAAGATTGGACGCCATACGTTCTGGAAAAACCCAAGCGCGACAAACGCGAGGATCGCCACCGGATACACTCCGTAGATGAACGCCGGGATGAGCCCGGCGAAGACCACCAATTCGAGCAGCCATACTCTTCTCGATGCAGCCCACTCGCCACCGCACGCCTCACTGAACCTGTGAGCGCGGCGCGCTCCCAGCGCCCCCAGCAGCGCCATGGGAACGTAGACCACCGGCACCATGAAGGCCACCCTCCGGGCGTTTGCAACATCGGTCAAGAAAGGCAGCGCCAGGACGGTCGCCATCAGCAGAGGCTGCACGTAGTCCTTGATCGTCTTGTACATCCCGTCGTGAGTCATCGACTCGGCCAGCAGCCGACGCAGTTGAGCCACACCGACGCACTGCCTCAGCGCCTCACGCAGATGACGGAACAGCGCCTTCAATGACACACGGGTTTGCCTCTGGCCGTCAAGAAAGGCCGGATAGGCCGCAAAGTTGGCCAGCCCGAAGACGTAGGGCACGATGCAGAACCAGAACGTCGAAGCGTATTGCGCGGTAATGGCCACGATGACCGGCCCAATGATATAGGACAACGCCGACCCGTATTGTGACCACGATCGCGTGTAGCCGTAGAACTTCGTTTTTTCCTTCGCTCGTCCCTCGCTGGCGAGCCAGTCAAAGATCATGGCCTTGTGCGTGCCCGTCCGGAACGCCTCGCCCACCGCGAACAGCAGCATCGCCGCGAAGAACATCCATAACGCGTCCGCCATGCCGAACAGGATGAACGACCCGATATAGGCCGAGAAGGAAAGCATCATGCATCGGCGGCGCCCATAAAGGTCAGCCACGGCCCCGCTGGGCACCTCCATCACGTTGATGCAGATCTCGCGGAAGGCGATGAGCGTACCGATGAGCGCAAAGCTCAGTCCACGCTCGATGAAGAACAGATACAGAAACGCCTCAAAGTAGCGCTGGTTCTTCAGAAAGCCGTATAAACTGAACCGCCAGAGCACGCCCGATTACTCCCCGATCAACACCGCTTGCCGCGCCAAATCGCAGCACCGTCGCGGCGCCTGCCGCCGACGCCGATTACCTGGACAGCGCCCGCCACTCATCCTCCAGCATGCTCATCACGCAGACGTTGATGTAGTTCTTGCCGTCCCGGCGAGCGTGACGCATCACCCCGTCCAGCTTGAAGCCGACCTTCTGGTAGCAGGCGATTGCACCGGCGTTGTAGTCAAATACGTTCAAATCCACTCGGTGCATATCCAACTGCTCCAATGCGATCGGCAGCACGGCTCGTGTGATGGCTTGGCCAATCCCCTGTCCGCGCAGCCGGTCCGGACCCACCAGCACCCGCCCAATCCGCGCGCTGCGATTCAGATGATCGATTTCCGTCAACTCGATGTGGCCGACCGCCTCACCCGTTTCCGCATCGACCGCCTTGTAGATCAGCAGCTTTGGCTTCTCGCCACCGGCTGCGGCCAAGTGCTCTTCCAGCGCCTCGCGCCGCAACGGCCACGACAGGAACGGACCCGCCCAAAGCAGAAGAAGCTCGCGGCTGGTGATCCAGCCCATGACCCTGTCGATATCCGACGGCTCGAACGGGCGTAGCTCGACGGCCATCACCCTCCCCCCGCCATCGACAGGATCGTTTCATACTTCGCCCGGTAGAAGTCAAACCATTGCCGCGTGACCTTGTCCCTGCCCTCTTCGGAGGCGGCCAACTGCTCGCCGAGCGTGAACGCCTCGCCCTCGCTGCACGGCAGCCGGTCGAACTCGGCCACCAGCTTGGGATTCATGTTCGAGTCGATCACCGCCTTCCACGCCTGCCGCAGCAGCTTCTGGTTGTCGACGCACGCTGCCTTGAGCAGCCACCCCAGCCACTGCGACCGCCGCGCATTGACCTGGTCATCGAACTGCATCGCCGCCTTCTGGGCGAACGGGTTGCTGTAGACCACCAAGTCTTTTTTTTTGTACTTGGTGTAGATGTCCGGGCGAACCGGCAGGCGATACAGAGAGTACTTGGCGGGCCCGCCAGGGGCGCCCGCCCGTAGGCACCAGAGCTTCTGACCCGCCTCGCTGAGCACGAACTCAATCAGGCGCTCAGCGGCCTGGCGATGCGGCGCACCCCGCAAAAGGCCGATCGGATCCGGCGCGATCGCCGTCTCGCCCTCCGGCAGGACGAAGTTGGCCTTGTCGGAGCCCACCTGATCGATCTGGGCGTAGCCGTAGAAATCGATGCACATCCCCGCCAGGCACGACCCCTTGGCCACTTCGCGCGGCACGGTCGAGCCGCTCTCGACGAACTGCCGCGTATTGCCCGCGGTCCGCAGCAGCAGGGGCAGGCCCGCCTCCCACCCATACTTCTGCAGGATCATCTCATAACATGCGCGGGCGCTGCCCGATTTGCTGCCATCGGCCAGCACCAATCTGCCCCAGTACCGCCCGTCGGCCAAGTCGGCCCACTTCGTCGGAGGATCCATACTCAGTTCGGTGAGACCCTCGGCGAAATAGATGATCCCGAACCCGCTTAAAGCCGCGCCAAACCAGTACTTGTCCGGGTCATACAGCTTCACCCCGCTCAGCTCCGGCGGGATCTGCTTGAGCGCCTCGTCGCTGACCCGCGCCGGCATGGTCAGCCCCAGTTGCTTGGCCTGCTCGTGGGTGGGCCCGCCGCCAAAGAAGATATCCACGCCGATCCCCTCGTCGCCCACGCCGCGTTTGTCGGCCGCTTCGTACTCGCCGCGCAGGAACTGAAGGATCTGCCCCGTGCCCCCCACGTCGCGCCAGTTCAACTGCACCGACCGGCCGAACTGCTGCTGATACCACTGCTCGAACGCCCGGCTGAACTCCGACCGAATGTGCGGATTGTGCGGCGAAATGATCACCACCACGTCCGCGTCCGGTTGTGTCTCGGCCTTGCCGCACCCGAGAACCAGCAATCCAAGTGAACACGCCAAAAAGACTGCCGCCACGATACGCATGGCTCGTTCCTCGCTTAGCCGAATCATCGCAAGACCACGACGTTGACCGGATCGACCCACGCCTCGACCGCCCCGCCGACCGTGCCGGCGCCCCCACCCGGGTCAAGCTCGAACACCGTCAGGTCCGTCCGATCCACCCGCAACTGATGCCGCGCCATCTGCCCCAGATACATCGTGCCGGTCAGCGTCCCCTCGAACCGATTGCCCGCTTCAGCCGTCGCCCGCCCCAGCCGCACCGACTCGGGACGAATCGAGCACACCACCTTGTCGCCCTGCTCGACCGTCTGATCGAACGTAGCGCTACGAAGCTCGCCGATCGCCGTGCGCACCAGCACCTGCGGGCCGCGAGCGCCGCTCACGTGCCCCTCCACGAGATTCGTCTCACCCAGAAATCCCGCCACAAAGCGATTCGCCGGGCGCTCGTAAAGCTCTCGCGGCGGACCCACCTGCTCCAGACGACCGTCGCGCAATACGGCTATGCGGTCGGCCATCGAGAGCGCCTCGGCCTGATCGTGCGTCACATAAATGGCCGTCAGATTCGCCTGCTTGCAGATCCGCCGAATCTCCGACCGCATCTCCAGCCGCAGCTTTGCGTCCAGATTGCTCAACGGCTCATCGAGCAGGAGGCACTGCGGCTCGACTATCAGCGCTCGCGCCAGCGCCACCCGCTGCTGCTGCCCACCAGAGAGGGCATTGGGCTTGCGCCCCGCCAGATCGGCCATCTGCACGCGAGTGAGTTCCTCCCGCACGAGCTGCCGACGCTGCCGACGATCGACGCCGCGACACTGAAGCCCGAACGCCACGTTCTGCGCCACCGTCATGTGCGGCCAAAGCGCATAATTCTGAAACACCATGGCTGTGTTGCGCCGGTGGGCAGGCAGATCGGTAACGTCACGCTGCCCGAAGAGAATCCGCCCCCCATCGGGCTCATAGAAACCCGCCACGCATCGCAGCAGCGTCGTCTTGCCGCATCCGGAGGGCCCCAGTACGAAGAACAGTTCGCCTGCCCGTATCGCCAGACTTACATCGTCGACCGCGACCACCGGCCCGAACGACTTGCTCAGTTTGTCCAGCCCGACGTCAATCACGCACGCCGATCCCTATCGACACGACCCCATCTCCACGCCGACCCAGGCATTCATAGCCTCGCGGTGCCCTGATTGCAACGCCGTCCGCAGCCCGTCCGCCACAGCCCGGCCGCAACCGGGCGCTGCATCGTTTATTTCCGGGCGCGATCCCCGTACTATCACAGACCGTCGCAGCACTCGAGGCCAACGGGTGATCGCGAGTCGACTACTCATGAACGCCGCCATCCAGCGCATCACCATTCATCGCCTTGCCATACCGATGAAGGTTCGCTTCGCCCATGCCGCCGGCGAGCGGGATATCTCCGAGCCGCTCATGATCAAAGTGGAGCTAACCGACGGCACGCTCGGGTTTGGCGAAACACACCCCCGCCCATACGTTACGGGTGAGACAGTCGAATCGGCCGCAAAGGCCATCGAAATGGTTTTTGCCCCCTCGCTGCTGAGTGTGAACCCCGACTCGTTCCCGGCGGCGCTGGAGGCGTTGAGCGAACTTCCGTTTGCGGCACCCGACGGCCAGTGCATCGCCGCCGCTCGGGCGGGCGTCGAGCTGGCGTTGTTGGACGCCTACAGCCGGCATTTCCGGCGGAGCGTCGACGAGGCCGCCGGCTGGATGGGTCTGGCCAACTTCGGTCGCCCGGGCAGCGCGGGCCGCGTCCGCTACAGCGGCGTACTCGGCGCCGGCCCGCCCGCCAAACTTCGCCGCAGCCTGTTCAAGCAGCGTCTCTTCGGCCTGCGCGACTTCAAGCTCAAGGTCGCCCTGCCCGACGACGAGGCAAGGCTCTCGACCGTCTTGCAGGCCCTTCGCGCGAAACTGCGCAGCGGGCGGGCCACCCTGCGGCTCGACGCCAACGGCGGATGGGACTACCAGACAGCCGCCGAGCGACTCGAGCAACTCACTGACCAGCCCATCGCCTGTGTCGAAGAGCCCATCGGCGCCGGCCAGGCCGGGCTCTTGCCCGAGCTTCGCCGCCGCGTTCGGCTACCGCTGATGGCCGACGAATCGCTGATTACCTACCAGCAGGGACGCAACCTGATCGACCAACAGGCCGTCGACCTGTTCAACATCCGCATCAGCAAGAACGGCGGCTTTCTGCCGGCGATGCGGCTGGCCGGCCTGGCACGGCAGGCGGGTCTCGGCTATCAGATTGGCTGCATGGTTGGCGAAACGAGCCTGCTCTCAGCCGTCGGACGACGCCTGCTGCAACTCGTGCCCGGCGTGCGCTTTGCCGAAGGCAGCTTCGGCCGCTTCCTCCTGCGCGACGACGTGGTCACCAAGCCCGTGCGGTTTGGCTACGGGGGCCGATTCCGCACGCTCGGCGGGCCGGGATGGGGCGTCGAGGTCAGCGCAGACAAGCTCGACCGGCTTGCCCGCGACCCTCCGGAGGTCCTGCATCTGTGAGGACCGCGGGCTTGTGCGACCCGGCGAGCGCCCTTATCATGCCCGTTTCCGGAAAGCAAAGCTGCACGCCCTGTATCGTGAAAGGAGTTCAAGCTTGGCTGTGACAATGAATAACGGCGATGGCGCCACGTTGTTTACTTCCGAGTCGGTCACCATGGGCCACCCCGACAAGGTCGCCGATCAGATATCCGACGCCATCCTCGACAGTCTCATCGCCAACGACCCCGACGCCCGCGTGGCCTGCGAGACGCTCGTCACCACGGGCTTGGTCGTGATCGCAGGTGAGGTGACGGTCCACAATCACAAGGCCATCGAAACGCTCGAATCAGCCGAGCAGATCGCTCGCGACACCATCCGCGAAATCGGTTACACCGATCCGACTGCCCGCTTCGATTATCAGAGCTGCGCCGTCATCCGGACCCTCCACGGTCAGTCAGCCGACATCTCGCAGGGCGTCACGGCCGACAAAAAGCAGAAGAAGGAACAGGGCGCCGGCGACCAGGGCTTGATGTTCGGCTATGCGTGCCGCGAGACCAAGTCGCTCATGCCCCTGCCCATTCAGCTTGCCCATCGACTGTGCGAGCGCCTGGCCGAGGTCCGGCAGAAGGGGCTGGTCAAATGGCTGCGACCCGACGGCAAGAGCCAAGTCACCGTCGAGTATCGCAGGGGCGTGCCCAGCCGCCTGGACACCATCGTGCTGTCCACCCAGCATACCGAGTACAAGCCCATTCTCGATCGGCACGGCAACCTCAACGATCGGGGTAAGGCCGAGCTGATCCGCAAGGTCATCAAGCCCACCGTCAACCGCATCTGCCCCAGGCTGTGGAACGACAAGATCACGTTCCACATCAACCCGACCGGGCGATTCGTCATCGGCGGCCCATACGGCGACACCGGCCTGACCGGACGGAAGATCATCGTCGACACCTACGGCGGTCGCGGCTGTCACGGCGGCGGGGCCTTCAGCGGCAAGGATCCCTCGAAGGTCGACCGCTCGGCCAGTTACATGGCCCGCCACATCGCCAAGAACATCGTCGCAGCCGGACTGGTTGACGAGTGCGAGGTGCAACTGGCCTATGCCATCGGAGTGGCCGACCCGGTCAGCGTGCTGGTCAACACCGGCGGCATGGGGCACGTCGACGATAGTCGGCTGGCGGCGATGGTCCGCGAACACTTCCCCCTCAAGCCGGCCGAGATGATCCGCTATCTCAAGCTGAAGCGGCCCATCTTCAAGGAGACCGCCCGTCACGGCCACTTCGGCCGTGAACTGCCCAACTTCACGTGGGAGGCGACCAACAAGGCTGCCGCCCTACGCCGTGCCGCAGGCTTGTAGCGCGCCGCGGGGGCCGACGCCGCCGGTGCGCGGCAAAGCCATACGTGCGCCGTCGTAGTGGTGGAAGAAAAACCGCCCGCCCAATCCGGTCGAGGGGCCTTACGGCACGTCATACGTGCGGATGATCGTGCGCTCGCTCGACGATCCCTGCTCAGACGAGTCGCCCGATCCGGCTGACTCCTCGACGCCCGGAGCCGACCCCTCCCACTGGCCTTTCTTGGCGTCGATCCATTCCTTCTTATCCACCACGCCTTTGTCGTCGAAGTAGACATTGCACGTGATGTGTCGGTCGAAGTCCTGCCAGTTCCATACGTCGCCGGCTTTCTGATCGGGCTCGCCCAGCGTTTGCTCCACGTCCATGTGCGTGGCGTAGCCCTCACGAACCATCTGGAACCGCTTGTACGTCAGCTTCTTCTCACAGCCGGTCGCCAGCACCACCAGCGCCAGCGCCGTCACAGCCACCAGCATCCTGCCCATACGGTTCATCAGCAAAGTCTCCTGCTACTGCCGCCAGACTTCGCGGAGCCGATCCACCGGCACGCGGAAGTCCAGAACGTGCTCGGCATACAGGCGCCGCTGCTCTTCAGCCGGCGGGAAGTAGGTCACGTGCAGCAAGTATTTCTCATTGGGCACAAGCGGCCGATCCCACGCCAGTTGAAACTGATAGGTCCGGGTGATCCGGTCCCAATACCGCCGCTGGTCGGCCACCGAGTTGACCTGCACCTGCCAGAACAGCAACCTCTCGCCGGCACGCTGAGCCGTTGCTTTCTGGTACTCGTACATCTCGACGTGGTAGCGGCCGTAGGCCTTCATCGCGTCGCCCATCGCGTCGACCGGACGCAGCACCACTTCCACCCCGTCGGGGATTTCGTCGTCGTCGAAACTACGGATCTTGGTGAACGGCAGGATCTCGATCTGCTTGGGCTGGTACAAACGCGGCGCCTGGTCCGACAAACTCGCCCCGTCCTGCGCGCAGCCGAGGGCAAACAGTAAACCCACGCCAGCCATGCATGTCGCCAATCGGTTCATCATCACCCGCCAATGCCCACACCGGGGCGGATGGTACGACCCAACCCGCGTTCCGTCAAGCAGTTCGACTCAGTTCGGTAGACGAGCCCACGCGCAAATAAACGAGCGTCGGCCTGGCTGGGTTGCGTCAGAACTTGTCACGTAAGGCGACGAACTCGTCCAGCATGGCCATGAAGTTCTCATACCTGGTGTTCTTGGCCACGGAGTGACTCGGGCCCAGGATAAAGCCCCCGCCCGGCGCACCACGCTCCATGGCGAGGCGAACCTCGCGGCGTACGTCGTCCGGCGTGCCCGCGATCAGCGATTCGACACCCACGCCGCCCCAGAACGCCAGCCGATCGCCGTACAGCTTCTTCAGCGTGCCGACCTCCATGCCGGCCGTGGTCTGCAACGACTGATAGCAGTCCACGCCCGCCTCGATGAACATGTCCATCAGCGGGATCGTATGTCCGCAGCAGTGGAGAACGACCTGATCGACCGTCTGCTTCACGTGCTCGATACGCTCCTTGAGATAAGGCAGACACATATCCCGGAACATCGCCGGCGAGATCAACGGGCCGTTCGTGCCGGCCATATCCTCCTCCATCAGCACGCCGCCACAGCGGGGCCGGATATACCACCGATCCATCTGGTTCTGTTCCGCCACGCTCAACCGATTGGCTGCGTGAATGACCTCCGGCTGAAGGGCGTACATCATCAACCCGTGCTCCGTGCCGCCCGGCAAGGTCATGGCTGTGATTCCCCCCGAGACGCTGCACACATAGCGATCCCGACCCAGATGTTCGATCACGTAGTCCAGCACTTCGAACGCGGACGCGTCGGGCTCGACCGCTTCGGCCGGGCCGGCAAAGTCGGCCTCGGTGTAGGTCTTGGCTCCGCGAGTCGGATCGTGCACGACGCCGATCTCGTTGACGTGCGGCACGGCCTGAAAGATTCGCCCCTGACGATCTTCCCACTGATGCTCGGCGATCTTTTTGGGAGGATCGGGCTGGTAGTCCTTCGGCGGCAGCAGGCACGCCTCTTTCGGCAGAATCAGGTCCGCGCAGTCGATCTTGCGGTAGAACTCGACGGTGTCCTCCTTGAGGCTGTCGGCCACCTCGTCGCGCCGGCCTTCCCACAGCGCCACCTGAATGGCGATCTTGTTCCGCACGTACGTCGGACGGCCAAGCACCTTCTCAACCGTATCGTGGTCCACCGCATAGAAACCCAGCGGCACGCGATCGACGGTTCGGCGGGCGATCGCCGCCGTCACTCGCTGCTTCGAATCCACTGCACTTGACTCCTCACGATCCCGCAACCACTCGACAGGTGACATGTTTGCCGACGGGACTACGGGTTACAAGAACCGTGTGACGGTCGGGTGGCATGCAACGCCGGCGTACGGCTTCGCCTGAGGCTGCCCTGCCGCCCCACGTCACTGGGCGTGAGCACAGCGATCATACCCCGACGGGCGCCGGCGAACCGATCATCTCCCACATCAGCGCCGTGTCGGCGGGGATGTCCTGCGCGGCGGTCAGACCGATCAGCTCGTGCAGGTGCAACGGTTCAATGCCGCCGGCGGGACGTTTCACCGCCAGCATGTGGGGCCTCAGTACCTGACCGGCGGCGATGTCGACGGCGGCCACCACGCTGGCGCGACTTAAGTTGCGGACCTGCTGCTCGCAGTCGGTGCAATCCAGATTGCCCGAGCCTAGCATCTGCTCGGCAAGGCGGATGTTGCGGATATACGCCGCCAGCGCGTCCGGTTCGAGGCTGAACGAATGATCAGGCCCGACCTGGTTGCGATTGAGGGTGAAATGTTTTTCGATCATCACCGCCCCGGCGGCAACCGCCAGCGCGCCGGCTTCGATGCCGGCCGTGTGATCGCTGAAGCCCGTGGGCACGCCAAACCGATCTGCCAGCACCGCAATCCTTCGCAGGTTGGCGTCGCACGGATCGGTCGGATAGCTGCTGACACAGTGGAGCAGGACGAGCCTGTCGGCTGCGTCGCGCTGCCGCAGCCAGGCGATGCCGGCGTCGATCTCGTCGCCCTTGGCCGCGCCGGTCGACACGATCAACGGCAGGTGCGTGTCGGCGGCCGTTTCCAGCAAGGGCGTGTTGGTCAGATCGCTGGAGGCAATCTTGATCGCCACCGGATCGAGGGAGGCCAGCATGGCTACGTCTTCGGGCGCGAACGGGGTGGCCAGAAACGCCACGCCACACTGGCGGCAGTGGGTGCGAATCTCGGCAAACGCATCGGGCCAAAGCTCCAGCTCGCGCAGCATCTCGTATTGGCTCGATGCGCCGGGCGCACGGCCCTTCTGGTAATCGGCCATCGAGGCCGATCGGGTCACCAGCCGCTCGGCCCGGAACGCCTGGAGTTTGACCGCGTCGGCGCCGGCCTGCCGCGCGACGTCGACCATCCGCTTGGCGGTCTCCACATCGCCGTTGTGATTGACCCCGACCTCGGCGATTACGTACGCGCGTTGACCGGGACCGACCACCGCATCGCCGATGCGGATGGGACACACATTATGCCCGACGTCTTGCTCGCTCATGGCGACCTCCCCGTCAAAGCTAGCGACGGCGAGCACCATGCCTGCGTCCGCCGCGGCGGACTTAGGCATGCCACCCGACAATCGGGCACGCCGTCTGACCACCAGCGACGGCGCACACGCCTCCCGTGTGTTTATCGGCACATGAGCGGATTTGCCCCCACCTACGTATAGCCGAGCGCGCCCCACAATGCGTCGCCTCACGCCGCCAGCGGGCTTCTGCTACAATCCGCCCTCTTGCCGCGGAGTTGCGATGCCGTCCGGACGTGCAGTGCGATTGCTGATCCTCGGGCTGGGGCACATTTGTGTCGACGCCTACGCGATCGTCTGGGCGCCGATGATGGTGTACTTCGCGGTCCGTCATCGACTTTCCCAGGAACAGGCCAGCCTGATCCCATCGCTCAGTGCGGTGGCCACCTCGTCGCTTCAGCCGGTGATGGCCTGGCTGAGCGACCACGGCCTGCCGCGGCGGATCGCCCTGTCGGGCCCGGCGCTGGCGGGGGTCGGGCTGGCGTTTTCGATCATGTCGACCGATCTGTGGGCGGCGATGTTCTGGCTGGTCATCAGCGGGTTGGGCGTGGCTGTGTACCATCCCGAGGCGGCGGTGCTGGCAGGCGATTCGCTTCCTCGACATCGCAGCCTGGCGACGGGACTGTTTCTGTTCACCGGCACGGTGGGCTTGGCGGCAGGCCCGGGGATCATCCCATGGGTCAACCAAGCCTACGGGCCGGCCAACAGTTGGCTGGTGGCGCTGCCGGCCCTGGCGGCGGTGGTCGCGCTGTGGGCGGCATTCGGGCGGAGCCACACCCGCGACCTGTCCTCGCCGAAGCAGGTGGGCTTGGTCGAGGCGTTCCGCGGCAAGGTTCTGCCGATCGGCTTACTCGTGGGCGTGAACACGCTTCGGGCTTTCAGCACGTTCGGGGTGTGTCTGGGTCTGAGCTGGTTGGCCGTCAGCCGAGGGGGCGACGAGGTGATGGCGGGGCGTTTCGTGCTGGCGTTCGTGTTCTCGGGAGGCGTGGGCGGCCTGCTGTGCGGCTACGTGGCGCGCCAACGCACCGAAAAGCCTCTGCTGGTGCTCACGATGCTGGCTGCGCTGCCGACGATCTGGCTGATTCCGATGCTCAGCGGGTGGCACCAGTGGGCTATGCTGGTGGTGGCTGGCGTTCTGGCCAACGCGACCATTCCGGTCACCATCGCCATGAGTCAGCAGATGGTGCCCGCTGGGGCAAGACTGGCGTCGTCGTTACAGATGGGCGCCAGTTGGGGGCTGGGCTCGGTGCTCGCCGGCGTGGTGGTAGGCGCGATCCAGCAGATCGAACTTACCTTCGCCGTCATGGCGCTAGGCATGCTGCCGGCTGCCGCCTGCGCCGCCCTCGTGCCGCGCAGAGGGCACGATTCCTCGGCCTCACCCAGCTCCTAACGCATCGAGCGCTCACCTCCCAGCAGCCTATCAGTTGACTGCTGAGTTCACACCGATCGTGCGGAGGCACAGTTCAGCGACCTCGTCTGGCGACTCTGTGCCCGAGAGTTGAAGGTAGGGCAGGCGCAGCGTCGAGGTCTGTTGCTGAAGCCACGACGAGAAGGCAACGCTGCGCCCAACGAACTGCCGGATCATTCGCTCCGGATCCGACGCGCCGCCGTAGAACCCCACATCGGCTCTCACCCGCGACTCAATCGACGCCGCCGGAACGTCAAGCCAGAGTGCAGATACCTCGTTGAACCCAGCCTGCGCAACCAGATCCGGCAGAATTGCCCAGCCCTCAATGATCGCGGGGCGACCCCAATGCAAGTGGGCTCGAATCACCGACCGAATGGCGGGCCAAAACGCGCGATGGGCTCGCTGAGCGTCATTTATTAACTCCACAACGGAGTGCGCAATGTAGTATTCGCGGTGGTCCTGCGCCTGGAAGGCGTGAAGGTCAGCATGACCAACCGGGTCGGTCACGGCCCGAGCGGCTTCGCCGAGGTCGTCGGTCGAGATGACCCCAAAGCCCAGTAGAGACGACATAGCGCGCGCGGCGATACTCTTACCACACCGTGGCGCTCCCCCAAGAAGGATCGCCCGCGGTGGTTCGGTCATTGACGCTGCGCGTGCGTCCACTAAAGTCGCCTATCCGCCATTGAGCAGCACGCGGTCAGCCATGGGGTGGCGATCGCAGCGTCCCACGGTGCCTGTGATTACAGCAGAATGTGCAGCACGCCCCGCCGGCTCACTCGGCCGGTCGGAGCCGAAACAGGTACACCGCGCCCTGGTTGCTGCCGCCTCCCGCACCATCGGTGTCGGCGCCGGGCGCGGCTGCGGCCAGATCGTGCTGGAGGCCGCGGCTGTCCCAATCCAGACCCGTCAGATCGCTTCCGAGCCGCTCGCCCGGCTGCCCGCTGATCTTCAGGCCCGGCAGCGAGCCGCCGATCCCGGCCAGATCAACCACGCGAGGCAGCGATGCAAGCGTCTGAGCATAAACCACATAGATGGCGCCCGCCCCGCCGTCGGCGCCGGGTGCGCCAATGACGATGTCGCTATCGTCGTCCAGATCAAAGTCGTTGATCGCCACAGCCGTACCCGCCTGGTCGCCTGGCGCGCCGCGGAACTCCCAACCCATGCCCATCGGTGCGATGTCGCCCGCGTTGAGAGCGGCTGTCTGATCGCCCAGGCCGGGTGCGTTCGGATCGTTCGGGTCGTACGGATCGTCGCCAACGATCGCGTACACCTTGCCCGAACCGTCAAACCAGTTCGGCGCCCCGACGATCAGATCGTCGACCGCCCAATCGCCGTCCAAGTTAGCAAAGACCAACGACGAGCCGAACTGATCACCCGCCTCGGCCCCATCCACACGCCACATCTTGGCCGACGGGGACACGGGCATGTTTGGCTCCTGCGGGAGCATGAATTGTCCGCCCATGTCGTAATATTCCCGCTCTGCAGCGACCACCCACACCGACCCGGCGTTGGGCCCGCCACCCAGATCGGCGGTCGGAGCGCCCATGGCCACATCGGGCCCCTCGTTGGCATCCAGGTCGCCCCCGCCAGCCAGCGCCCAGCCCAACTGGGCGAAGTCGGACGGCCCGTTCGGATCGAGGTAAAAGACCGCCGCCCCGGTATCCAAGGGCGAGCGGTACGGCGGTTCAACGAGCGGTTGCACAATCGCAAAGACGTATCCGCGCCCGTAGCTCGGGGCGCCGATCAGAGGCCTATCGCCGTTGTGGGTGATGTCGCCGATCGCCACCGACCAGCCGACGCCCCGGGCTGGATACATCGGATCCGCAGGCAAAGCGTAGCCGGCGCTGTTGCTAAAGAGGTCGGCGTAGTCGACCGGCGACGGACCGGACGCGATCGGCCCGCCGAACTGCAGGACCGCCTCGCCGGCGCCCTGGTCGTCGACCGCTCGCCCCTGCGGCGAACCGATCAGCACATCGGCGCCGCCTTGCGTGCTGGCCGATTCTACCGGTGCCGCCGGCGGCTGGAGATAGTCAAATAGGTATCCGCACGCCACATCGTGCCCGATACGCCCAGCGTTGGGGTCGGGGCTGTTCGGGTCCTGATAGATCTCGACATAGTTGCCCAGCGGCGGGACGATCTGATTCGTCCAGATCGGCACGTTGGGGTCGTTCGGATCGTATAGCGAGTCGCGCCCGTAGAGCACGAACACGCGACCATGATCGCCATATTGACTGGCTCCGATCACGAGGTCATCTGCCGCGTCGTCATTCACGTCGCCGGCGGCCAGCGAGCCGATCGCACCGCCGTCCTGATCGCCCAGGACGCGCCACTGCTCGCCCTCGTACCATCGACCTTCCGAAACCTGCATCTGCCCGTAGGGCTCGATGGTCAGCGTGATGGGCCCTCCCGTGGAAATCACCGGCGCGTTCACGCCGTCGTCGATCACCGCGTGGACGTACCAGAGCGTGCCCATGCTCAGCCCGGACGTGTCAAAATCAACCCGGTCGGGACCGGTGGCCTGGTCGATGGGCGACGGGTTGATCAGGCCCTCCTGGGTGCCGCCTCCCAGTTCGCTGCTGTCGCTGTACCAGACGTTGATCTGGGCCGAGCCAAGGTCGTCGTCGTCAACCCAGCGCACCACCACAATGCGGTCGACCTGCACAAAGAGCGGCCCGTCAGGGTGCAATAGATTGATAAAGGGCGGCTGGTCGGGCGGCAGCACGTCGATGAACACCGTGGCGACGTTCGAAACGGCCAATCCGTCACTGGCCACGAAGGTGAAGCTGGCGGGCCCGTAGTACTCTCCGGGCGGCCAATAGGTCACGGTGTCGTCGCCGTCCTCGTGGTCGGTGAGCGAGCCAAGCAGCGGCTCGTCCACGATGGAGAACGTCAACGGATCACCGTCAGGATCGCTCGCCTGCAACGTAACCTGGGTCGGGCTGCCGGGCTCGGCCGACACCTCCACGTCGAAGGCCGTGGGCGGCCGATTCACCTCCACCCCGTCGGGACGCAGGCGAACCTCCAACACATCGCCGCTCTGGAAGTCCGCACCGGACACGAAGACCAGAGGACCGAATGGCTGCGCCGCCTGGCCAACGCGCGCCCCGCCGGCCTCGTCGAAGAGGAACGCGCCGTCCACGACGACTGTGTCGGCCTCATCCGGGCCCACATCCGAGGTGCTGGTCGCATCGGGCGCGGCGCCGAGTAGCGAGGTGGCGTGATGGACCATGTCTTGTTCGATCAGATAGACCACACGCACGTCGGCGGGCACCCGGGCCTCGTTGATCACGCGGGTCGTGACCGACGCGGCAGCCGGCAGTCGATCGGCAGGAAGCTCCTGGCCGGCAGGTGGCTGCTCGCCGCCCGAACCGTCGAACAGATCGGGAAGCTGCTCCAACACCCAGCAGCCCGACAGGACCCCGATGCTCACGACCAATCCACAAATCACAGACACCGTGCGCAAAGCCACATACCTTCTGTGCTCGGCAATTTCTTCGGACGCGTACATCTGACTGGTCCCTCTAATGACGCCGCCGGCACGGCTGCCCGCGCCCGGTCGTCTGGCCTGTATCGACGGATCGCCCATCACGGTCTGACCGAATGGAGCTACGGTCACCCAACGCCTGCATTTAGACTAATCAACCGAGCGTTTTGGGTCAACCCGCAGGGGGCTCTGCGGACCTTTGGCGCGCGACGTAACCGCGCGCAAAACGTGCTGACCATCGAGCGAGGATTCAGACGTTGGGCTGCGTACGCTGACTATTCCGCCTCAGGCAGAACCACGGGCACGGCCCGAGGGGACGTCAGCGGCAAGCAACGCAAGATCACAAGCAGGATTAAACCCAATACGACCAAGACGACGCTGACCGCCTGGGCATTGGTGAAGATCCACACATCGTGCGGTTCCGTGCGGATCTGCTCCAGAATAAAGCGGGATATTCCATAGAGGATGAACGTCCAACTCACCAGAATACCATGCCGGCGCCGACGAGTGAACAGGATCGATAGAATCAGCGAGATCATCAGCGCGTTGATGCAACTGTAGAGCTGCGTGGGCTGAACCGGCAGCGACCGATATTGTGACGCCAACTCCGCCAGCTCGTCCGGCGTCATCTTCCAACGGTGCGCCTGTCCAAGCAGGGCCGTGAACGGCGCCAGTTCCTTGGCACGCTTCCTCGGGTTCTCAATCGCTTTAAGCTTCTCGATCTGCTGGGTGGTCGGCGGATCGTAGATCGCTTCTCGGTTGATGACGCTGCCCCAACCCACCTCGCTTACCACGACCAGTTCCTTGGGCAGATCGGTTTGCAGGCGCTGCCACTGGAAGCGGTGTGCCGGACTGCCGTAGGGGAACGTCACGGTCCATGGCACGCGCCTATGACCTTCCCGATCGGCACACACGTCGCCGAAACAGCAGCCGTTCAGAAAACATCCGATCCGGCCAAACGCCAGGCCCAACACAAGTGAGGGTGCGATAATATCCAGATACAGCCTCAGCGAAACCCGCTTGAGCAGCAGGTACACCAGGATGCCCCCCAAGCCACCCAGGAGTCCGCCGTAGAACGTCAGGCCGCCGCCCGCACAATCGAAAAACGCCGGCAGCAGCGACCGGTGGGCGAAGCCCTCGGAGTAGTACTGCACGAAATACCAAAGCCTCGCGCCGATTATGCCACAGATCAGCGCGACAAAGCCCACGTTGAGCACCATGTCGGGATCGGCCTTGCACTTCATCGCACGTCGAGCCGCCAGCCAGACGCCCAACAGAAAGCCGATCATCAACATCAGCCCGTAGCCTTTGACCGTCCAACCCACGATGGGGATTTCGAAGAGAAACGGGTTCATATCTGCTCCGATCCTGATGGTGCGGTCCGACGCCGCTTGACCGGCGCCGTCGCGCCGTCTCGTGCCGCGCCGCGCGAAACCCGCGCCTCACTGGGCCTCGCCCGTCGGTTGTGCCCCATTATTGTTGCCGACGGCGCCGCCCGCGTCCACCAGCAGATTGTCGATCAGTCGGGTCGAGCCGATACGCACGGCCACGGCCACCAGCGCCGGGCCGGTCACGCGCTGCAAGGCCTGTAGCGTCTCGGGATCGACGATACTGACGTAGTCGATCTTGCACGGACCCGCTGCTTCCAGGTCGGCTGTGATCTGCTCGACGAGCGTCGTCACGGCCCGTTCGCCGCGTGCCACCCGTTCAGCCGCCGCCTCGAGCGCCGCATAAATCGCTGCGGCCTGCGCTCGCTCGTGGCTCGACAGATACGCATCCCGACTGCTCATGGCTAGCCCGTCGTCCTCTCGGACCGTGGGGCAGACGACGATCTCGACCGGGAAGAGCAAATCGGCGGTCATCTGCTTGATCACCACCGCCTGCTGGGCGTCCTTCTGCCCGAAGTATGCCGCGTCGGGCTGCACGATGTTGAAAAGCTTGGCCACGACGGTCGTCACGCCGTCGAAGTGGCCGGGGCGGTGGGGTCCGCACAGCACGTCGGTCAGCCTGGCCACGTGCACGGTGGTCAGTGGTTGGGCGGCGTACATCACATCCGCTGCCGGCGCGAAGACCAGATCGACCTCCTCTCGGCGACAGGCCTGCACGTCGGCGTCCAACGTGCGCGGATACTTCTGGTAGTCCTCACCGGGCGCGAACTGTGTGGGATTGACGAACAGACTGACCACCACGAACGAGCAGTCGGCTCGCGCCGCACGAATCAGCGAAAGGTGCCCCGCATGCAGCGCACCCATGGTCGGGACAAACCCGATCCTCTGCCCCGCCTGCCTGGCCCGGCCCACGGCCTCGCGGACCTGGTCAATAGTCGTTGCCACCTTCAGCGACATCGTTCGGTAGATCCCGTAGTATCTCGTTAGCGGATCGTCCGAGCACCGGGTGCATCGTATCGGGGGCAATCTCCGCCAGCGGCGCCATGACAAAACGGCGCTGGTGCATTCTCGGATGCGGAACGACCAGATCATGCTCGTCAATCACCTGCTGGTCGTACAAGAGCAGGTCGAGATCGATGGTCCTCGGGCCCCACCGCTCGACGCGACGCCGACCAAGCTGCTGCTCGATCCGCCGCAGGACATCCAGCAACGGGCGCGGACCCAATGTGGTGCGGATCGCCACGACGGCGTTGAGGTAGTCCTGCTGACCCGGCGGTCCGCCCTCGGGCCGGCTCGGCCGTATCGACGAGGCCCCGACGAACTCGACCCCCGCCACGCTGCGCAGGGCCCGTATGGCTGCGTCGATGTTCGTCTGGCGGTCGCCCATGTTCGACCCGACGCCAATGTACGCTGTGTACGTCGCACACCCCCGTGAGGCCATCACCATTTTATGCGGGCAATCCGATCTATGGACTCTCGAATGCGGTCGACCGGCGCGGTCAGCGCCGCGCGAACGTAGTCTCGCCCGGGCTCGCCGAAGCCGATCCCCGGAACCATATTCACGTCGGCCTCGTCCAACAGCCGACCCGCCACCTCCATGCTCGAATGGCCCTTCGGGCACCGAGCCCACACATAGAAAGTGGCCTCGGGCTTGCGCACCTCGAAGCCCGAATCGACCAGTCCAGGTACCAGCACGTCGCGCCGCTCGCGGTAGATGTCGAGCAGGGCCTTCACTTCGACGTGGTCGGCCTGGGCCAAGGCCTCGGCTGCCGCCGCCTGAATCGCGTTGAACTGGCCCGAGTCGACGTTCGCCTTGACCGCCGCCAACGCCGCCAACACCTCGGCGTTGCCCGTCGCAAACCCGATCCGCCATCCGGTCATATTGAACGTCTTGCTGAGCGAATGGATCTCAACGGCTACGTCGACGGCGCCGGGGACCTCGAGGATGCTGGGGGGGCGGGTATCGAAATAGACTTCGCTGTAGGCCGCATCCTGCACCACGATAATGTCGTGTTTGCGGGCAAAGTCCACCGCGCGGCGATAGAAACGCTCGTCGGCCACGGCGGCCGTCGGGTTGTTCGGGTAGTTCAGGTACATCAACCGGGCTTTGCGGCAGACGTCGGCGGGAATCGCATCGAGATCGGGCAGCCACCTGGTCTTCTCACTCAGCGCCATCCTATGGGGCTCGCCCCCGGCGAAGATCGTAGCCGCGTAGTAGACCGTATACCCCGGGTCGGGCACGAGCACGACCTGACCCGGATTCACAACCGCCAGCGGCAGATGCGCCAAAGCCTCCTTGCTGCCCATCACCGCCATGACCTGTGTCTGCGGGTCGAGCGTCACGCCAAACCGATGCTGCATGAACCCAGCCGCATTCTGCCGAAACGCCGGAACGCCAATCTCAAAGGGGTAGCGATGGTTGGCCGGATCCTCGATCGCCCGCGCCATACGCTCGCGGATGAACTTCGGCGTGGGCTTGTCCGGGTCGCCGATGCCCAGATCGATCACGTCACGCCCGGCTTCGACGGCCCGACGCTTCTTACGGTCGATCTCGACAAAGTGATACGGCGGCAACACCTGCAATCGCTGTGATCGCACCTCGCGCATTCGCTCCTCCTATGCAGCCAGCGTAACCGACACAAGAACGCGGCGGGATTCTACGCGGCCGGCGAGCAAGCGTCAACGAGCCACCAGCCCCGCGCCGCCGCCCCGCGCGGAACAACTCCGCCGTCAAATGTCAAGGGCGCCCGAAGCGCTTCACGCAGCATCGGAGAATCGCGCGTTGATTCCGACGCGGAAATGTGTAAGGATAAGATATAGAGAAAAGCCTCTGCTGTGTTCGACGGAGAGGATCCTTTGATACGAACCTATGATATGAACCCTGGGAGGCTGGACAGGCTAAGTGCTAGGCGTACCTCGGCTTCGAGGCGGCCCGGGCGAGCCGACAGCCACCCACGTTGAGGAAGGGTTCAATCAAAGCCCTCTCACCGGCACTGGAGTGGAGCTTTTCTCTTTACCAATCAGGGGCGCGTCTGGCATGGGCTGGACGCGCCCTCTATAATGTCGCCCCTGCAACAGACATCGGGAGGTCGGAGAATGGATCAAGTGGTCATTTTTGAGGACTCGAGTTACCGAAACCTTCTGCCGCTGGTGTACTGGCGGGCGTGCTGTGAGCTGCGATGCGGGTATACGTCGCTGCTGGACAAGCAGCAACGCACCTGGCCCAAGGCCTCCGTGCGCCTGTCCGTGCGGCCGGAGATCGCCGACGTGGTGGCCGAACGGCTCGCCCTGCCGGTCAACCAGGCGCCGGGCGGCGCAGCGGTATTCGTCAACGGCCGCCTGCTCAAAGGGCTTTCGCCCGAACAGATCAAGCCGGGCACGTACGGCGTCAGCAACGGCGAGGTGGTCTACATCTCGGCCGACGCGGCGACGGCCGCCAGGCTCACCCCCGACGTGCTCCTGAATGTCGAAAAACTCACAGCCTCCCTCGCCGCACTGAAGCAGGTCGAATGCGAGCTGCCCAAGCGCGGGTTGATGAGATACCCGTGGGATCTGGTACACGCCAACGAAGATGAGCTGGTCGAGGACTGGAAGCGATCGGGCGGGGCCGCTATCGAGGGCCGGCTCTGTGATGGGGCGTACGTGCTCAACGAGTCGGCCGTATACGTCGGCAAAGGAAGCGTGATCAAGCCCTGCTCGGTGCTCGACGCCGAGGACGGACCCATCTACATCGACGACGATGTGACCATCTCACCGAACGTCACCGTTCAGGGGCCCTGCTACATCGGCCGCAAGTGCCTGATTCAACCGACGGCCATGATCCGCGAGGGCACCTCGCTGGGCGAGGTCTGCAAAGTCGGCGGCGAGGTCGAGTGCTCGATCGTCCACGGCTACTCCAACAAGCAGCACACCGGGTTTCTGGGCCACGCCTACGTCTGCGAGTGGATCAACCTCGGCGCCGGCTGCACCAACTCGGACCTGAAAAACACCTACGGGTCGGTGCGCGTGCCGCTCAATGGGCAGAAGGAGATCGACAGCGGTGAGACCTTCGTCGGCATGATGGTGGGCGACCACAGCAAGACGGGCATCAACACCGCGTTTGCCACCGGCTCCGTCCTGGGAACCTGCTGCAACGTGTTCGTCAGTTCGCACCCGGGCAAGTTCACACCGTCGTTCAGTTGGCATACCGACAAGGGTCTGACCGAATACGACGCCAAGCGCGGTCTGGAGGTGGCCCGTAAGGTGATGGGCCGCCGCAAGAAGGACGTCACCCCGGCACTGGAGAAGCTGTTCCTATCCTTGCCCCAGATCGCCAGGAAGCACGAGGCACCCGCCCAGTCGTAAGCCCAGCCCGATCCGAGGACGGGCAATTCTCGCTTGCCAAACGATTTCGCCCTTGCCGCTTGCGTCAAACGTCGTGCCGCAAGGGCCTGTTTTTGCGCCCGCTCAGTTCAGACAGACGTTTGGGGGGACGCTGTTGCGCGCGGTAGAGTATCCAGGAGAAGGGATGGTTGACGGGCATGGGCGAGCAGCCTTCGCATCCCGACTACCAAGCCGTGCTCCACACGTTGGCCGCGGTCGACCGTCGCCGACGGCGGGTGCACCTTCTGGCCGGCGTGCTGGCTACCGTGGCCCTTACGGTGGGGGTGGCGCTGGCCGTCTGTTGGGTCGCCGCCAGCACGTCGCTCCAGCCGTCGCTTCGAGCGTCGCTGCTTGGGCTGGTCGCCGCCACGGCCATCGTCTCGACAGGCTGGTGGATCGTCCGCCCCGCTCTCAGCCGGCACACCACCGAACAATCGGCACGCTGGATCGAGCAGCGGCTCGGCGGCCTGGAAAACCGACTGATCAACGCCGTCCAGCTTGCACGCGAGCACGCCGCCGACCGTGCACCGATGCTCCGCGCAGCCGTCCACGAGGCCTCGCAGGCCACCCGCGCAGTCGACCCGACGCGGGTCGTGCCCATTAGACGGCTGAAACGTTGGGCAGGTGTAAGCGCTGCCGTATCGGCGGCGGCGATCTTGTATGCATCGATGGCGTGGGGACATCTCGCCACCGGTCTGGCCAGCATGATCCATCCTGGGCGCTTCGTTCCACACACCGGTGGCGTCGAAATCCTCAGCGTCGAGCCCGGCGACGTAACCTTGCTTGCTGGCGAGTCGCTCGAAGTCAAGGTGACCTCGCAGCGCCCGGCCGGCATGCAGCCGCCCCAGGCCAGGCTGTTCGTAATGCGCCCCGACACGCCCGACCGCTCGTGGCCGATGCAGCCGCTCGCCACAGATGCGGTGCAATTCGCCCATCGCTTCCAGACCGTCGTCGATTCGTTCGGATACCGCGTTGAGGTGGGCGATTCGCAGAGCCGGATCTACCACGTCACCGTCCGCGATGCCAACGCGGTTATCAACATCGACCACCTCTACCGGTATCCCACCTACACCCGGCTGCCATCCAAGCAGGCTAGCTCAGCCGATGGACCCATTGAGGCACCGGAAGGCACCGTCGTCGAAATCGGGTTGACCCTGGCCTACCCGCTCGAATCGGCCCGCGTCATGTTCGCCGACCAGCCTGACGCAACCATGCAACGCCGCGAAGCCGGGCACCGATTTGTCGGCCAAGTCGCGCCGATCGAGAACGGTGAGTATGCCATCGCCCTGTTCGGCCACAACGGCAAGCTCGCCAAGCGCCTGCCCTCTTTGACAGGGCAACTCAGCAACGGGGAACGCACCCAAGGCTTCTGGCCCATTCGCATGGTGCCCGACCGCCCGCCCACACTCACCGTGGTCGAGCCGGGTCGCGACGTAGCCGCCGTCGTGGGCGAGCGAGTGCGCCTGCGGGTACGAGCCGACGACGACTACGGAGTCAGCCGCATCGAGATTCACGGCGACGACGCACGGCTTGGCCGGCGCATGTTGACCCGTCAGGAGCCGACCGACGCTCCGACCAGCGCCGAGTTGGCGACCGACATCGTCGTCGACCCGGCACGCTACCGCCCGGGCGATGTCATCACCTACCGAGCCATCGCATGGGACAATCAAAGTCTGCCGGACGGCCGTAGCCCGCAACCCAGTGCCGACGCTGACCGCCCCGCCCAACGATACAAGATCATCGTGGTGGACCAGGCCGAAGCGCAGCAGCGCAAGCTCGACACGTGGGAGCGGCTGCGGCAGCGACTGGAGAAGCTCCTCAAGCTGCAAGTCAGTGTTCGAGGCGACACCGTCCTCGCAAAGAAGATGATCGGACACGACGCCCTGCCGACGCACGTGAAGCAGGTGGCCGACGGGCAGCGCCAGGTCCACCACGGGCTCGCCGAACTCGTGGAGACGTTCGCCTTCCAGCCCGACATGGAACCGATTCGCCAAACACTACGATCATTGTCGGTCGACTATGCGCAGCGGGCCGTCGCGGCGGCCACGTCGCTGGCTCAATATCAGCAGGAACAGCAATTCCTACGGGCGGCCGACACGCTCATTGCCATGCAAGACCGGATCATCGAGGCAATCGCGAGCCTACTGGGCGCGCTGTTACCATCGCCGGAGCAAACGGCTGCCAGCGACCTCGCCGAGCCGGGCGGCGATATGCCCACCAGCCAGCCCGCCGCGCTGGCCAGACTTACAGAAGCTCTTGAGCAGTTCATCCAGCAACAGCACATGGTCATCGACGCCACGACGTCGCTGGCCAAAATGCCCGTCGAAGATTTCAGCCAGCCCGAGTTGGCGCTGTTGGAGCAAGTGCGGACCATCGAAGAGCAGTGGGAAAAGTTCCTCGGGGATCTGATCAGCGACTTCTCCAAACTGCCCAAGCAGGATTTCGCCAACTCGTCCTTGGTGGCCGAACTTGTCGAGATCCAGAGCGACGTGAAGATGGCCGTCAACGCCCTGGACAACAAGAGCATCGAGATCGCCGTCGCGCTGGAACAGGTCGGTCTGGAACTGGCGGAGGACCTGACCACCCAGATCGAAAAATGGCTGCCCGACGAGCCGGATCGCATCAAGTGGTCGATGGAGGAGCCGCTCGAAGACATCGACGTGCCCATGGCCGAACTGCCCGACGAGCTGGAGGACATCGTCGGCGAACTGCTCGAACAGGAGGAAGACCTGTTCGACGATATCGAGGATGTCACCAGCGGCTGGGCCGACTCGCTCGACAAAGGCGCAGGCTGGGCGGCCATGGACGGACCCATCAGCAATTTCAGCGCCAAGGGCGTCACGGGCAACCTGCTGCCCAACGCCAGCGAGATCGGCGGGCGAAGCGGCGAGGGCCGCACCGGCCGGGCCGTCGGCGAGATGGTCGAACAGACCGCCACCGGCAAGGGCGGCCGACGCACGCCAACGCGACTCTCGCCCGACCCCTTCCAGGCCGGCGAGATTCAGGACACCTCAGGCGAAGCACCGGGCGGGGCCACCGGCGGCGGCAAGCTGTCGGGCGTCGGCGGTGAAGGTCTCGAAGGCCCCGTCCCCCCCGAGATCAAGCGCGAGCTGGGTCGGCTCGCCAGCCGCCAGGCATCGCTGCGCAACCGCGCCGAGAAGATCGATATTCAGCTCCAGGGCGCCAAACTCGACAGCTTTGCCCGTCTCGACGGCCTCATCCGCCTCATGCGCCTTACCGAGGACGACCTGCGGAACTATCGCTACCGCAATGCCCTGCGTCGCAGGCGGGTCCTGGTCGGCGAGATGGAGACGCTATACGGCTCACTGGCTGGCCCGCAACGGTTCCGCCGCGACGCATCGTCCGGCCCCGCCAGACGTAACTGGACCGACATCTACGACGTCCGCGAGGACGACTTCCCCCCGGCCTATCGCGACGCCCTGCGACGCTACTACGAGACGCTGTCGAGAACCCCCGCCCCGTAACTCACCCGATAGCGCGCGACAATGAACCAACTGGGGCCATAAGACCCCATCAGTCCGGCGTGGTACACCCCCAGATCGGCCTGGCCGATGTTCGTAGCCATATCCCAGTCGTAGATCTCGGCGAACAGGTCGTAGTTGACGCTTGCTGGTGCGCCTATGCTCACTTTCCGAAGCCGACCGACCTCATGCACTTCAATCCCGAACTGCCACCGCCATAAGGTGCGGACCCACCTGCATCTCCGCTTCGCTGAGCTGCTGGCGAAGCTCGCGCGCCACGCCGGGCGGACACATGTTCAGGTAGTTCTCATTGGTCTGCTGCGTACCGATGGTCTTCTCAGCCACCACGCGAAGCCCACACGGCTCGACCCATCCCGCGAGCGTCGTCCTCGGCTGCTCGTACCCCCACTGCCAGCGGTTGTTCTGCTCCAGCCACGTCTTGGCAAGGATATACGGCCGGCATCCGGCATACGGCTGGACCAACAGCAGGCACTGGTCCGTACACCTAGCCAACTCGGCCACCAGAGGGCCGACCTCCTCGTCGGGAAAGTGCTCCAACAAGCCCTCATTGTGCACCACCGAAAACGCACGCTCGCCAAACGGCAAGCGCATGGCGTCGGCCTGGACGCACAGCAGTCCCGCACACTGCTTCTGCCGGATCTGCCGCAGGCAGGTCGACGACGTATCCAGCGCCGTCACCCGCTCGCCGAAGACGACGTGCAGCCAGTAGTCGATAACCGCTCGGCCGCACCCGACGGAAAGCATGTTCAGACCGTCGCGGGCCCGCTCGGCCAGCAGCACCGCCAGCTCGGCAAAGACGGATCGCTCCCACCCGGTCAGCGGCTGGTAGTCAAACCCGCCCTGCCACAGCCGGTCCCAATCGGCTTTGGCTACGCACGTCGTCAAGGACCTGCTCCCATCGTTTCTGCCACGTGTGTTCGCGCAACACGCGCCGGTAGGCCGCCTCGGCGACGGCCTCTCGACGCGACCCATCGTTCAGATACGCGGCGATCACCTGCGGCAGGTCGTCCGCACCATCGAACCCGATGATCTCTCGCCCGAACTCGAAATATCGGGCCGTCTGCGCCAAGTGCTCGGTCACCACCGGGGTTCGACAGGCTGACGCTTCAAACACACCCCCCTTGGTATTGTGGAACTGCGCCAGGGTTCGCGTCAGCGACAGATACAACTTGCCTCGATTGATCGCCCGCACATGCTCGCGCCCGGTGGCCTCGCCACAGCCGCCGCCCCACCCGCGACCGAACAGACCTACCCGGAAGTGCCTCTGCAATGGCGCCACGAACACTTTGCGGTCGGGACGAGCGTGACCCACTAACACCACGTCGAGGTCACGCTCCAATCCCAGCGGTCGGTAATACGCCGGGTCGACCGCGAACGGCAGCAGGCGTGCCTCCACCCCGATCGACGCATAGTCGCCGATGCGGTCGGGGCAGTTGGTGTAGAACAGGTCAAAGTGTGGCGCGATGTATCGCGTCTGATAGTCAAAAACGTCAGGGTCGGACAGGGCGATGCCCACCAGCACTGCTTTTCCCAGGCGAGCACGCGTTTCAGGTCGAATCCCGTGCCCCCCCGCATTGCACACGATCACGTCCGGCCGTTCCTGCTCCACCACGGGCAGCAGTGCGTCCTCCCGAAGCCAGTACACTTCTCCTTCCCGTTCAACCCATCGGTGCCAGCCGTTCTGATAGAGCAGCGTGTCGATACACACCGTCGGGACCATTTCCGAGAGCACGGCGGCCATGCGCTGGACAATGTCGTTCTCGCCCATCCAGTAGCTGCCGATGTGGAGAACCTTCACCGCCAATGACTCCGCCCCCGTGCACCCCTGCCGCTCTATGCGATCGCCGTGTCGAGTTTGCGTCGCAGCACCCGCCGTGCCGCACCGCCACCCAGATGATCCCCGCGCCGGTCGGCCTCCTCCACCAACCCGCAGCGGAACGTCCACCGCTTCAACAGACGATGAGCCGCCACCAGCAGTTCGACCAGTGCCGACCCGCCGGTCGGCCACGACGTCAGAACATCAGCCGGTAGCCGATCCCACGAGCGGAACCGCTCAGCCATGCGCTCGGCCTCATGCTGCTGATCAACGATAAACTTCCGGCAGTAGGCCACGTACTCGCGATCCAGCGGCGCCCCGTACACAGCCTCGAAGCACTGCGGATTGGCCCGCCACAGCCACACAGCCATCCGCCCGAGCAGGTGTTCGCGCCGCAGGTAGGCGTCGGGCGTGTAACGATGATCGTGGGTCGTTACAGCCTCCGGCCAATAGCGCACCTGCCAGCCGCGCTGCTCGAGCCGGAAGGCCAACTCCAGGTCCTCAAAGAAAAACGGCCCTAACTGTTCGTTGAACGCCCCCGCATCGCGAACCGCCTGCGCGTCGATTGAAAGATTGCAGTTCCATGCATGGCGGAAGTTGTACAGCGCTCGTGGCTGGAGGTTGTGATAGAAAAAGATCATCCCGCTTTCGGCGATCAATCGATCGAAAAGATTCGCATCAGGCCAGTCGCGCCATCGCGTCAGACCCAGATGCATCCACTCGTGTCCCCCCGCGTCGGCGCGGGCTGCAAGGTGCTGCTCGACGAAGTCGGGTTCGGGATACGTATCGTCATTGATAAAGATCAACAGACGGCCTCGCGCCTCGGCGATCGCCCGGTTCTTGGCCGGCCCGATCCCCACGTGCTCCAGCCTCAGCAGGCGCACAGGCATCGGCCAGTCGGCACCCGACAGATCGGCAGCCTGCAGCTGATCGCTGCCGTCGTCGGCCACAATCACCTCAAAGCGCCCCAACACCGTCTGACCCGCCAGCGCCTCAAGCGTCCGCGCAAGGGCCGACCAACGGTTGCGCGTCGGAATGATCAGGCTGACCTCGGGTTGACCCACGACCTGCACCTCAGATGGCACGGCATCGGAAAAGAGCTTGCCGCAAGCGCTGCTCCGGACGATCCAACTCGCGCACCTTCACAACGTCGAAGTGTGGCTCCAGCATGCTCCCTAACGATTCGTCGCTGAACTGGTGCGGCTCACACGTGGTCACCTTGTATTGATAGTTTGCATCCAGGTGGAACACGCCACCCGTCCGCAACGCCCGCCGGATTTCTGCAACCGTCAGCGCCGGGTCCTCCACGTGATCCAGCGCGTTGGTCATCACCACCGCATCCACCGACGCGTCGGCCACAGGCAGCGCCTCGGATCGGCCAGCCACGTATCGCACCCGATGCCGCCAGAGGGGATAGCCGATCTGCTGGTACGGCTCGATCAGCTCGTCCACGCCGATCGCCACGCAGTCCTCGAACCAGTTCAGCCCCCCGTTCGGACCGCAAGCCACCTCCAGAACCAGCTTGCCCGCAAAGCTGTCCACTTGCAGCCCCAGGTCCTGCAGATACCGCGGGAACGTCCGTTCGCAACTGACCCGCATGAGGGCATCGACCGGGTCTGCTGCCCCGCCAACCAGTTCGCCGTACAGCTTCTGCCAATACGACAGCTCAGCGGCTTGCTTTCGCTCTGCTGTCTGGCTGTCCATAAGCCCAGGCGCGGTCCTCCCGCACTAGTTATCGGCACTGCCGGCAGGGAACTACTGCCCGTCCGCCAGGATGAGGCCCGTAAGCTCGGCCATCAGCTCGGTCGCCCGCGTATGCAGCTTCTGACGAATGGCAAGCAGTCGCTCGCGGATGCTTTCGCGGTGTTTCATAGCCGAAAAGACCGTTTCAGCCAGCCGGTCAGCCTCATCCAGACCGAGGCAGTAGTGCTCCAGGCCAAGCTCAGCCATGAAACGGCGGCACTTCGGCTGATAGGCGATGCCCACCACCGGTATCCCCGCCTGAGCCGCAAAGATCAGACCGTGCAGCCTCATGCTCACCACCACGCTCAGGCCGTCTACCAGCGTCGGGTCGAACCGCTCCGGCATCGGCCGACCCAACTCGGCCAGCAGGAGGCGATCGTTACGCCCCGGCCCCACGTAGAGCGGCAGCGGGACCAGCTCGGCCCGCAGGCCAGCCAACGCCCTCAGCCAGGACGACGCATCCCACGCGGGGGCCCGCCAAGTGCCCAGGGGCCACGGACGCAGATTCACGCCGATTCTGAACGGCCCGGCGGCGCGGGAAACGGGGACCGGATCGACCCATGTCACGTCGGGCCCGAGCCGACATCGCCCGTCGTTGCCGACCAGGACAAAGCTGGTCTGATCCCGCAGCCAAGTAAACCGCGACTTGGCCAACAGCGATTCGGTCGCTTCGCGCATACCGTTGGTCATGGCGGCGACGCCCATGCCCGCCACAGCGAAAGGTAATTCCATATATGAAAGGAACTTAGCGAAGTTCTCGGCGAAATCCTCGTGCCAGTGATCCCCCCCGGCCAGCACAGCCCAGTCGGCCGGGGGCAGGTTCTGTGCCCGCCGGAGCGGGTCGGTATCGATCAGGTTCACCGCAATGCCGCGGGTGGCCCAGCAGCCGCGCATCGACGACGCGATGCGATCATCGCCCGCGTTACCGTGCTCGAACCACCCGATCAGGTTGACGGTCGCCGACCCACTCAAACTACATCACGCTCCGTAACTAACTGCCATAGAACAAGTTACACAGCTTTGCGATTCACGCTCGCCCACCCAAGTCGCCTGGAATTGCGCCCGCCTCCACAACCGCAACCGAGTTTCCGATACGGGGCATTCTCACAAGTTGCCTCCGTTCAGCCGATAGGTTCACTGGTGACTTCAGCGCCCAAGGAGCGCGCCGCATGAAAGTCCTGTTTGTCTACGTACCTAATCGGCACATGACCGATCGCAGGATTTACCCCCCGCTGGGAATCCTCTATCTCAGCGCGGCTCTGCGGCGCGGCGGCTACCACAACATTGAGTTCGTCGATCTGAACCTGCTGGATGACATCACGCCCGCCGCGATCGAGGCGGAGCTTGCCCGCCACAACGCCGACATCGTGGGTGTGTCGTTCGCCTCCCCGCAGTTCCCCTACGCTCGGCAGGTCGCCCAGTTCTACAAGGAACGGCTCGGCGACGAGGTATTGCTCGTGGCCGGCGGTGTTCATGCGACAGTCGAGCCTGTCAGCGTAATCGAGCGATCGTCCTTCGACGTAGCCGCCGTCGGCGAAGCGGAACAGACCTTCGTCGAACTCGTGCGCGATTATGATCGCCTGGGCCGCACGGAGACGTTCTTTGAGTCACTTCGTCGACCGGGCTTCTGTCTTGCGGACAGGGCAAGTGCCCAGGCCGTCAACTTCGGCAAGGCGCTGGTGGGCAAATACCTGGACGATCTGGCCATACCGGACCGCAGTCTGATCGACTGGTCTCAGTACACACGGACCCTCCTGGGCAAGCGATGTGCGGTCCTGATGACGTCGCGCGGGTGTCCCCACCGCTGTGCCTTTTGTGCGACCGAACACCACGAGCGGCGAGTAAGATTCCACAGCCCCGAGTACGTGATTCGCGAGATCGCACAGATCAAGCAGACCGTCGGTACGAACCACGTGCTGTTCCTCGACGACACGCTTACCACCAACCGCCGGCGAATGGTACGCATCTGCGAACTCATCAAGCAGGAGCACCCCGACCTGGTTTGGCGCGGGTGGACGCGCACCGATGCGATCGACCAGGAGCTTCTGTACCTCATGCGCGAGAGCGGCTGCTACGCGCTGTGCTACGGCGTCGAGTCCGGCAGCGACGCGGTCCTCAAACGGATGCGCAAAGGTACAACCGTCGAGATGAATCGCCGGGCGATCGAAATGACCAAACGCGCAGGCATCAAATGCCGCGCGTCGTTTATCATCGGCAACCCGGGCGATACGCAGGACACGATCGACGAAACGGTCGACTTTTTGGTCGCGACCAAGCCCGACGATTGGCTGATGTCCAGCTTCGTGCCCGTGCCCGGCTCGGAGACCTACCGACATCCCGAGCGGTTTGGCATCGAGCTTTTCCCCGAGGAAATCGAAGCCAACCAGTGGGACAATTACTTCGTGATCGGCTACCAGGAACAGTCCGGGCGAGTTTTCCGATTCTCAGATGGCCGCGGGCCGGAGTGGATGCAGCAAATGCGCGACTACGCCCACCGGCGGCTCAGACGCGAGCTACCGCGGGAGAAGCTTACCGTCTAGGCTGAGTCGCCCCCGCACCGAAAACGCTGGGCTGCACCTCGACGTTGCCCACCTTGCCGTACAGCACAAACACCTTTGTTTTGTCAGGATGGCCGAACACCCCGCCGGAATAGAGCACGTCCATCCTGCCGTCGGCGTTGAGGTCACAGGCAGTAAGCTTCACATACCCGCCCTCAAACGTCGCCACCGTGCCCACCTTTCGACTGACCTTGTCGGCCACGCGGAACAGGCCGATCTCGCCCTTCTCGCTGTCGGCCACGCCCACGTACTCCACCTGCCCCGGCCTGCACGTGCCGGAGAAATCCCACGCCCACGCGCACTCCGGGGCCTTATCCCCGGTCAGGTCGATCAGCGTTCCGCTCCGCACATCGCTGCCGGCAAAGCGCAGCCCCGCCCCGTCTACCCGCTCGCCCGCAAACGCCCGGTAGTACTTGCCGCCAAACGGCATGTGCAGAAAGTCGCGAACCCCGTCGTGGTTCCAGTCGCCCCCGCCGGCAAGCATGCCGTGATTGGTCTTCTCGAAATCGAACCACCTGACCTGATCGAAGACCGGCTACCGACGCGACACCTTCTTGTTCACCAGGACGAAGGCCGCGCGATATGTATCGGTGTACACAATGTCCAGCCAGCCATCGGCGTTCCAGTCGGCCGCCTGCACCGGCACATAACCCGCCGACTTGCAGCCACAGTCCATTTCCAGCCCGCAGGTTTCCTCGCCCGCCACGATCGGCACCGGCCAAGCATTCGCCCAGTCGAACTGCGGTTGGGCGTTCGTACCCACGTTGCGCACCAGCCAGATGCCCCCCTTGGCCGTGTCCATACCCATCTTGGCGCCCAGGATCAGGTCGTTGACCCCGTCGGCGTCGAAGTCAGCCGCATACGGTGTCGCCAGAGCCTTGCCGGTGATCAACACCTTGCCGTCGGCGTCGAGCAGCGCGACGGGCTTTTCGAACACCGCTCTGACGTCGACGTTCTCCCCCTGCGCCACCACAGCCGTACAGACCGCACCCGCCAGAACCCACGCGATTAAACACCGACGGCCGGGCATGTCCACACCTCCTGTCAGTTCCGTGCCGCTGCATCCATCATATGGGCTTTCATTGCGGCTCGCAGCCGGTCGATCATTTCCCTGTCGTCACACAGGACGCCGCGCTCCTTTACGAGCAACTTCGATCCGCGAGTCGTTTCCGCCGGTAGTCTGCAAAGAAGCTGGAGATGGAAGTGGTTTCGGTCTCCGTCGCACATTGTACAGGCGTACACCTTCTCCGCCCGTAGGACGTCCTTAAGTGCGCGGATTGCGGAATGGATCACCGGGACCATCCGCAAGCTGACAGCCAGCGGCAGTTCCGCAAGATCCTCGTAGTGCGGCTTGACCAGGATGATGCTGTGGCCTGGCGTTCTGGGGTAGGCCTCCAGCATGCAGACGAACGTCTCGTCCTCGTAGAACGTCCGGCTCGTCCGGTCGGGGTAGACGTCGGACGTCTCGAAGTCTCTGCACGCCGGACAGATCCCCGCCTGCTTGAGATGCTCCGCCTTGAGAACCATCTCGTCGCGCCGGGCTCGGTCTTGATCGGTCATGGAACGGATTGGCATGGCAAGCGTCTCCTGCGTCTCGCCAGCGAGTCCAAATGGTGTCGCCTGCTCGGCCAACTCCTCGCCGGTCAGCCGGCCAGGATGCTTCCCACCGCGCCGCAGACCCATCAGCAACAGGGTGAAGGAAGGCGTTAGCTCTGCAGCGTGACCTTAGAGGCGTCGCCTGGCTGCCTTGGCTGGGGCCTTCTTTCTCTTGCACACATACAGAAGACGGGCAGAACGCTTCTTTGGCCGACCGAAACTATGCCCGTCGAGTTTCCTGAATGAGAAGCCGGCTTGGTCGAGGAGGTCTTCGATCTCTCTTGCCCGGTAGCCTCGCTCAACATGTTCCTCCTGGAACCTGCGATAGCTTCTGCCCTTCCGGATGAATCCTGTAATCAGACAACGACCGATGGCTCGACTGGCATCAAATGAACTCTCCATCAGCAGAGTCAGATCGCGCTCGTGTGTCACCGAGGTTTTGCACCATTGGTCCTGCAACCCTTCAAACGTGTTCATGTCGAAGGCAAAGCGACCACTGTGCGAGAGGTGGCGCTTCGTTTTGCCGAAAGCCCTCAGCAAGTCCTGCTTTCTCGTCAGGTAGTTCAGGCTGTCGAACATGCAGGTGACCACATCAAACTCCCGGGAGAGCGACAATTCCCGGATATCCTGCACGATCACTCTTGCGCTCGGCGCGTTGCGTCGCGCGTGCGCAACTTGATGCCTCGACGCATCAACGCCGGTTACGACGAAGCCGTTCTCACACACGAGACGAAGCAGCGAGCCCGTGCCACAGCACAGGTCCAGCCACGTCTCTGCGCGGGGCACTTCTTTGGCGACAACGCCGGCAAGGAAGGGCCACATCTTCAGTCCCCAGAAGGCCCACCTGTCGTTGTAGACCGCTGCGAAGTCTCTGCCAAAGACACTCATCTTTCGTCACATGCCTCAACGTCGCCCGTCACGCGCGGCTGTCAGCCGTCGCCTGCATCCGGCCTGTTCGAATCATATTCGATCTTCTCTGCAAGGACATGCCAATTGGAGAAGAACTGCTTCTCGCCCTTGTTGTTCCAGTATCCCTCATCTGCCTTGACACTGCGGACTATAAAACCGGCAAGGATCTCGTCGAGTTCAGTTCTGTCTGTAAAGTAGTGAGTGTCGCCTGGCGTCACTGACTTCGTTGACGCATAGGTATGAGGAGCGACGCATTCACCATGCCCGTATTTCCCGTCTTTACGCGTGGGGCATGTGAAGAAGAAGAGGCCAGAGGGCTTTAGCAGGCTCCAAACTGCCCTTATGGCTTCGGCGAACTGGCTTTTTCGACCGTGGTAGATGACGTTATAGCTCAGAACAATATCAAATGAGGGTTTATGGAATGGCTGTTCAAGCATACCACACACGTGCGTCGCAATGGACAGGTCGAGTTGCTCGGTCCAGCTTTGCAGATGGTCTATTGCCTGCTGCGAAGCGTCAGTGGCTGTGACCCGAAACCCCTGCTTGGCGAAAGCAATGGCGTGGCGGCCAACACCACACCCCAGATCGAGAACAGCAGGATGCGACTCGGGCGATTGGGACTCGATGAACGCAACGACTTCGGGGGCAGGACGTTCCCACCACTCATGATTGCTCGAGTCGCTCCAGTACTTGTCCCAACTGTTGTTCTTCATTCCGGAATCTCTGACTTCGAACTACGTCTCATATGGTTTCCCGATAAAACCTATGGACGGCAAACCTGCCGCATAACACGCCATCTCGATACCACCGCGGATCACCGTAGTGTTCCAGCGCCTGGTTGTGCCGCCCCAGCCTCTCGTTCAGGATACCATGCCAAATGAGGCCAGTTGCTGGCTTCGACGAGCATCGGCCATTGACTGTAGAGCCATGGCGTATCCGGGATCACCTTGCTCCGGGGTTTCCCAAGTTCGCAGAGCAGATAATAAAGGAGACGCCGCCTATGACCGTCAAAGCTCGGCCAAGCGCCGTACCCCTCGAAGAAGGGCTGGCGCCAGGATCGGGCTTGTAGGGCAGGCGTGAGCGTGATCTCCAACTCAACGAGATCAATATTCGGATCACCGGCGGACACGGCTTCGAAATCGTAGAACCCCTGAATCGCCCATGCGCCGTTGGCTTTGTCCACGTGGAAGTGCCATGCGTGGCAATTTCCGACTGTGAATCGCGGCGGGCTGTAATCCGCTCTGACTGCGTCGGCCAACGACCGGAACATGTCGGTTAGGCGAGGGACCACCGCCGCAGGGAGCATGGTGCTTTTCTTCTCCAGCATCTGGAGTGCGTCACGCTGAAGGTGTGCTGGGTGGTGAAGAGCCCCCTCGTCCCATGTAAAGACCGGTGGGACGGGCCGCGTGTCGCCAAAGTACGCATGAGCGTATGAAAACAACCCGGGGATGGAAAACTCCATCTCATGCAGTTGCCTCATGTACCGTCCGAATGCCCGCAAGATGTTTTGCCTCTGTTCTGGGAATCGGACCAAGGCATCGGGAACAGGAATGCCTGGCAACTCCTCAGAAATGAAGACGGACCGGGGCACGATAGCTCTGGTGAAGTCACCCCAAGCACGGAATGGAAGAGGCATGTTCCGTCTGCGCAAGAAGTCACATACCGCACATTCCCGCTCGACCACGAAGAATGTGTCAGACTGGTCGGCATACCAGCGTGCCGTATGAAATTTCACGTAGTACGTTCCGTGCGCCTCGGTCGCCACGCGGAAGACATCATTGCTCGTGGCGGCGCGACTAACCTCAAGGATGGACACGGGGCCGACTGGCGCGAGCAGCCGCTGCGCTTGATCCTTCGTCAACCCGGAGATTGGCACTTGGCTTTGCATGTGTTCATTCCAGCCTAAACGTGATGCGTCAGCCGCGCGGCTTCTCCGCCTCGCCTACACGCGGTGGTTGGCTGTCGTCTGCTCTTCTGGCAACGGTGTAGATGATCGCTCTTAGCGAGGTGGGCACTTCCGTGACAACCGTCCGCAAGCCTGCCTCTTTGAACAGACTGTCAAGGCTGTCCCTTGTGAAGAGCTGGTAGCGCAATTGCCCTCTGCCCCAGGGATACAGCCAGTTCTCATCAGTGCATTGCGGCGTGTCCCGCCTGCAGAAGTCTCGCTCGTGAACCGATGCCGAAACAAGCCCGTCGGGCCCCAAGGAGTCCCTACACGATTCGAGAAGGCGAAGCTGCTCTGTTCGGGATGCCATGTTGCCAAGAACCTGGCTCCACAGCACGATTACGTCGAAGAGGGCCTCACCGACGGGAAAAGAGACTCCGTCGCTTACGGCGAATGTGATCTGCACCTGTTCGCGACGTGCGTTGTCTTTCGCTATCGCAATCTGTTTGGCAGCCACATCGACGGCAAATACCTTGTACCCCATCTTTACCAAGGCTATGGCCTCCCGGCCACAGCCGCAGCCTATATTGAGCACGCTTCCCTTGCGGGGGAAATGCTTTTCTACGACCCTGGACTCCCACTCCCACATCCCCTTAGTTGCCCGCTCGTTCATCTCGTTGAGAAGGGCATGCTCAGAAAACTTGCTGATGACGTCCTTCATTCTCTCTCCTGCCGTAACAGCCGACGTCGTGCACCAGCGGCGCGGCTTGTCCGCCTCCAGTCGACGCCGTGGTTGAACGCTGCCCTTCCGCCTTTGACCTTCACATCCTGCAGCCGCCGCCCACGTGGATCAACTGCCCCGAAATCCACCGGGCCCGTTCAGATGCGAGCAGCACAATCACGTCCGCGATGTCTTGCGGGTAACCAATCCGGCCCAAGGGACACGCCGCGGCCTCGCGCTCGACGCTCTCAGGTGTGTAGCCCCCGGTTTGCACAGGTCCTGGAGCAACAACGTTGACCGTCACGCCGTGAGGGCCAAGCTCCTTGGCGGCAACTCGACTGATGCTCTCCATCGCGTACTTGCTGGCACCGTACCAGACGTTATCGCCGAAGGCATCGGCCGCATCGGTGCTCACGTTGATGATCCGTCCCCACCGCCCGCCGCGGCTGATGTGACGCCTGCCGTACTCCCGCATCATCAGCGCCACCGCCCGCGTGTTCACCACAAAATGCCGGTCGATGCTCGCCTGGCACGCATCCATGACGCGGCTGGGATACTCGCAATGGGCGGCATTGTTCACCAACACGTCCACTTGCCCGAAAGCCGATTCCGCTCGGTCAAAAAGTAACGGAATGTTCTCCGGCTCAGCCAGGTCGGCTTCCCACGATTCAGCCTCCCCTCCGGCGCTCTTGATGCCAACTACGACTTCGTCCGCAGACCTCGCCCGTAAGGCCCTGGCAAGAGCTGGCCCCGGCGTCGTCCCGGCTGATTCGTCTTCGCCGGCTCCGCACCCCTGCGGAGGTTGCCGCAGATAGGACAGGAACACCTTGGCCCCCACTGACGCAAAGCCCTTCGCCGTAGCGGCCCCGATACCGTGGTTCGATCCTGTAATCAGAGCGACTTTGGCTCTGAGCCCCATATCCATATGCTGTTCCGCGCCGTTCAACTGCGTCCTATGTGCTTCCCTCGGTGAAACCTATAGGCAACAGACTTGCCGCATAGCACGCCACCTCGATACCGCCGCACATGCACGCGATCTCTGCGTGAGTACTATCTTACAGAATCGCCACCTCTTCGCTAGCGCTCCCATGCAGCCTCCGCACAACGCTCCGACAACTCTCCACAGAGACCACACGTGAGGCGCCGGAGTCTCTACAAGCCGGACAGGTGCCCGTCCGCTTGACGTGGTCCACCTTGAGAACCATCTGGTCGCGCCCGGCTCAGTCTTAGTCGCTCATGGAACGGATTGGCATGGCAAGCATCTCCTGTTTCTGGTACGGGAGTCCAAACGGTGTCCCCTACTCGGCCAACTCCGCAACGCTCAGACGGGCGCGATCACTCTTGCCCCACCGTGGATCAATCAGCAACAGGACGAAGGAGGGTGACGTCTACAGCGTGGCGGTTGCAGCCGCCCAGCGCAGGCCGGCGTCGAGGGCGTGTCGAAGTCGGCCGCGGCGAAGCCACATCTGCGCGTCCTTGGCCAACCGGTCGCGCAGCCCCCGCTGGTACAGCCGCCGCTCACCCGCGCAAGTTGCATTGCGCCGCAGCGCCGCGACGGTCTGCTTGAGGACCCTGCCGTACCGCCTCTCGTAGAGCGCCCCGGAATGCTCGCAATATCGATACAGCAGCCGGTTCAGGCGACGAATGCGCCCCACGCGCGCCAGCCGCAACCAGTAGTCGTAGTCCTCAGCTAGCGCCAGTTCGGGCCGGTAAGGCCCGATCCGACGGGCCAACTCGGCGCGATAAAGGAAGCACGCGCCGACGCAGTTGCCCTCATACAGCATCTCGGGCGGCTTGAGGTAACGCGGGCCGATCACGCTTCCGCCCTCGTCGACGCGCCAGCAGCCGCAGCAGACCATTCCCACGTCGCGCTCGTGGTTCAAGACGTTAACCATGGTCTCAATCGCGTCGGGCTCGTACGTGTTGTCGTCGCTGGTCCAGGTCAGATAGTTGCCGCGTGCGGCTGCAAACCCCGCATTCAGGGCTCTGGGCAGACCAACGTGTGTGAGCCTGACATACCGCAGCCGCGGGTCACCAAAACTATCCACAACGTTGCATGTACCGTCGCTCGAACCGTCGTCGACAACGATCAACTCCAGGTTCTCATACGTCTGAGCCAGACACGAGGCAATGGCTGCACGCAGTCGAGCTGCTCGGTTGTAGGTGGGCAGAACGACCGAGACCAGCGGACGCGACGGGCGAAGAATCGATCGATAGATGCAGGCCGCGACGCTCTCCAACCGATCGAGACGGTGGGGCCACGACCACTGCGCCGCCTGCTCCGCCAAGCGCTGGTGAACGCGGTCCCGGTGGAGAATAGCCGTCAGAGCGGCTGCGGCTTCGGCGAGGTCGCCTGGCGCTACGGCGTAGCCGCTCTGGGCGGGCTCGATCAGGTCGAGGCTCGTCCGCGATCGATCGGCCACCACCGGCACGCCGGCCGCCAACGCCTGGGCAATCTGTAGCGGCGCGTCGCCCGCCTCGGTGGGAATCCAGGCGGCGCGGGCCGACAGGCACGCCTCGCTCCAGCGCTGCGGCGTGACGCGCTGCGCGGGCCGACGTAGGTCGTCCGGCAGCGCAGCCAGTGGATCGGCGTTGACCGGATCCAGCACGATCAGCCGCTCGCGGGCCTGATCCGTCTGAGCGGGTGCGTCCACCGGCAGCGGCAGCGAGAGGATGCGAGCTGAATCGACGCCGGCCGCCATCAAGGCGTCGTCAATTCGGGGCGATACGGTGGCGATTCGGTCGGCCTTGACGATCAGGTCGGGGGCGATCTGGGCGACATCGGTCACGACCGCCAGCCACCGACAGCCCCTTTGCTGTCTGAACTCGCACCCAACCTCAAGCACATGCGGGCCGCCAACCGTGGTCAGCACATCGGGCGCTATCGTCGTGGCGGGCAGCCGGCGGGCGCCGCAAACGTACGCCCGGTCAAAAATCCCGCCCGGATTGACCAGACGTGTTGCCAGCCGGCCCTGCAACGGGTCGGCCTGATGGCACGAGTCGTCAACAATCAGCAGATGGCTTGGTACTTGCGTCATACGTCTGCGCTGACCGGCGACGGTTTGCTGGACGCGACGAGCGTGCGTTTGACGAACTCGAGCATGCGTCGCGTTCCGTCGCGATAAGAAAACCGGCGCATCACACCCTCGCGCATCTCGCGAGTGAGTCTCGCCCGCTCCTGCTCGTGGGCCAGGAAGTATTCGACCTTCTCCAGCAGTTCCTGCTTCGAACTGAAGGCCACGTCGTGGTAGTGCGGAATCACCGCATCGCCAAAGCCGACGAAGTCGGCATTGGCTGCATATCGCAACGTGACCAGCAGGTCGAAATGCGGGTGGCGCAGGTCCCAGCCGGTGCATCGCTTCACATGCCCGATCCACTCCTGCACCTGCGGATCCGGGTGATTCAGCAGCGCCTCGCAGTCGCCGATGCCCGCCTGCTCAACGTAGCGATGGAGCTGCCGCAACGTCTGGCCCACCTGATCCACCGGACACGCGTGGATCAGGAAGAAACCGCCGCTTGCCACGCCGTCGAGCAATCTGGAATGGACCGCGCCGAAGGGCTGAACCTGGAGGTTGATCTTGGCGCCCTGGAATACCTGGCGGAGTTGGTCGCCGTTGGCGGCTACGCCCCGCGCGAAGCGAGCGAACCGCGGATTCCGGTCCCACCCCTGTCCGTAAAGGTGCAAACAGAGATCGCTCTCGGCAAGCCAGCCGGCGACGCTCTGACGAATCAGCGGGCTGTTGAACTGCAACAGCAGGTATTGCAGCACCCCCTCACGCCCGTGGTCGGTGTCAAGGCGGATGCCGGCCGCCTCTTCGTATCGCTGGAGCACTTCGGCCAGCTCGTCCCGATTGAAGATGAACCGCCCCTGGCCGCAACGCTGCACGAGATCGCGCACCACCGCCTCAACGACCTTGCGCACCCGCGGGTCCTCGACCGTATAAACAGCCCGATCGACCAATTGCTCGACGGGCATGCCCGCATGCGACACGTAACACACGTCGCACTCGTACTGCGGGTCTGTGCCCTGCCCGGCTGGCAGGGGATAGTACGTCCTCTCGCTGGTCAAGGAAGGCATCGACAGGAACCGCTCGAACGGATAGCCGTAGAGAACGACGCACTCTTTCTTGCCGATGCCGGTGACGAAGTCGAGCGGCCCCATCTTCGCGCCCACCCCGGCGCTGAACAGCTTGGGCATTCGATCCTGTATCCATGAAAGTATCGGCAAGTTGGGTGGAAACCATCGCTCGAATTCATGTCGTGCGTGGTCGTGTAATACAAAAAGGTCAGGCTCAAAATCCAGTATGGCCTGAAGATAGGACGCGGGCGTCAAGGTGCAATGGTGCCCCGGCTCGACCAGCAGCCTCGTCTGACAGCCCAACTGCTCGAAGGCCGCCACCCAATCCCGCATCGAATACTGGAGCACGGCGGTCATCAGGCTCGTCGGGCCCACCACGCGAAGTGGGGGCTGCTCATGGCTGCCCGCCCGGGCGAAGCGGTCGGCCCAGTAGGCCTGATCACGCCCTTCGTAGAGTTCGTCGACCCGACGACGAAACTGTTGCACCACCTCGTGGCGCGCCTCCATCATCGACTTCAGCACCACATCCGTATCCGCAGGTTGCGTGTTCGGCCACGTCGGCAACGACACCACGTACGCCGGTACAGGCAGCGAGTGGTCGGTGCGGATGGCCTCGGTCAAATGCCCCAGGAAGTCAGGCCCGGCAAACAGCCGTACGCGCGGCGCTTGCAGCAATTCGCCCCACGGGCGAAACGCCAGGTTGATCGCCAGATTGTCCAGCTCGGGCTCGACCAGGATCAGGGTCTGCTGCAAACCGTTGAGCCCGTCGCGCGTGGCGCCAAACAACCACAATACCTGCTCGCCCAGGCTCAGTGAGCACACCAGAAAGCCGTCGTGAACGGTGTGCGCCACCTGGGCAGGCAGCTTTATGGCCGCCGCCTCGCGGTGACCGACGATGGGAAACTGCACGACTGTACCGTTGGCCGGCGCGAATCGCGCCTGTAGATTGCCGTCCGCGAAGCGGAAGACCTCCAACTCCTGCGGTAAATGCAGGTTCGACCACAACGATCCCCGCTCAGGCCAGCGGTCGTGACATAGCGCAAGGTTGGCGTCTAACTGCTGCTGAAGGACTTCGTGAGGCACCCGAGAGGGAGGCGCCGAGCGGACCCGCGCGATGGCCTGCTCAAGGCCCTGGAGGTTTGAGGCGTCCTCCGCCAACGCCAGCAGCTGCTCCAAGGCAAGCTCAGGGCAGCCCAACAGAAGAAAGGCCTCCGCTAACTTGCCGCGGACTCCGATGTCCCGCGGCTGCGAGGCCAAGTGCTTGCTCGCGCCCGCAATGTAGTCGTACGGATTAACCGAAGTGCCGGCGGAAGAGGAATGAGGGGCATTCGCCATTTCTGAACCGGTCAAGACAGACGTTCCGGGGGACGAAACCCAGGCGAGGTCGGGCCGGCGGCTCCGTCTCGCCCGTAACACCGCCGCGACGCTTTCGCAGAGCGCACCGCAACCTCTGACGGACTGTTGTTTGGTATCGGCAGCCGGTAAGAGTCGCCTTTAGCCGCACGCCAGGCAGGCAACACTCACGGGACGGCGACAAACTTACGGATCTGCTTGACCAGGTCGGAGGCGGTGCAAGGCTTCTTCAGATCAAAAGGCAGAAACACGCCGTGGTTGTGATCGCTGGCCAGGACGATCACCCGATCGTGCAGCAGGCGGAAACCGTCTTCCTGCGGCTCGTGGCCGATGATGAACGAATCCACGTCGAGCATCTCGGCAAGCTGCTCAAACTTCTCAGCCGCGTTGATGCGGCTCCACACCAGAGTCCCGATCGGCCCGCCATCGCTCAAGTCCTGCTCATCGAGGGGCTGCGCCAGAGTGGACGGATCAAACGTCTCCGGATCCGGAAGCGAATGAGCCAGAAAGACGCGGTTGACCGTTCTGGCCGCGGCAGGCAGAGACTTGATGAACTCGTCGATGGCATCCGAAACCGTCTGCGCATCCCCACCGTACGTCTGGCTCAAACCTCCGTCGAAATCCCGAAGCACGGAGCGGCCTGCTTTGGTGATCTCGTGCCCGTTCAACTGGGCCAGCTCATGGTTGGACTGCAAGAAATGGACCTGTTCGGGGTATTCGAGCTTCCACGCCGCCGCCGCCAGCAGCAACTGGTGCGACATATCGGTGTCGTTGAGGCCGACCAGATCCTCGTGGATTAGCTCGTGGAGGATCACGTGGCGGACGGCCGTACGCTCGAGCTGGCAATATCGCTGTAGTTTATCGAAATTCCGCTGATGACCGTGCATGTCGCCGGTCATCACAAGCTGCCCATAGTCGGGCAGCATCAATTGCGAGCCTCTCAGGTAAGGATCCTGCCGGTTCAGCTCAGCCGCTTCCCGGAAGCACTCGGCTGCACTGGCGGCATCGGAACTCATGAGGATCGACTGGGCGGGCCGGCCGACTCCGCCCGGTCGCCACATCCGTCCGTGCCGTCACCGTCGCGCTGCTGGTTCGCGCGGTCCTTCAGCACGTGCTGAACCACCACCAGCCGGGCAATGACCTGCCGGATGTCGCCCGGGCGCTCCTGCGGATTCGACTGGCAGCAGTCCATCACCAGCCTCGACAGGGGCGCAGGAACGCTTGGATCGGCTTCGTGCGGAGTGATGGCCGCCCGCTCGTGCGCCAGCTCGATTCCGTTCGGTCGCCGGCTCGGCAGCAAGGTGGGGAACGGACGGTTGGTCAGCACCCAGTAGAGCGTCGCCCCGAAGTTAAAGACGTCGGTCCGCTGATCCAGCGGCAGACGCCGCACCTGTTCGGGGGCGATGTAGTCCGGGGTGCCCTGAATGCGGGGCTTGACGAAACCCATCGGGCAGCTCTGCCCGAAGTCGATGATCTTCACCTCCCCGTCCGGGCCGACGATGATGTTGTTCGGTTTGATGTCGGCGTGCACGAAGCCCATCTGATGCAGCGCCTCCAGACCTTTGGCCGCCTTCAGGAAGATCTCCACAACTTCGCTGATATCCTGCGGCCTCGACTGCTCGAGGGTCTGCCCGCGGACGTACTCCATAAGTAGCAGCACCTCGCGCACGCGGAAAAATCGGCGAACCTTGCGAAGCCGATAGCTGTGGCGAAGAGCCGGATGATTCGTCTGGCTGCTGACCTTGAATTCGGTATAGACCTGCTCAAAGTAACGCTGGTCGCGCGGTTCGCGCTTGACCACGCGCTTGAGAGCGTAGCTCTTACCGGTGCCCAGTTCGGTCGCCACGTAGATCGAACTCTTCGCTCCGGTACCGACCTGTTGACCGATGCTGTAGCCCGGAATGGCATTGACCACGTAGTTCACCGCCGAGTCCGTTCGCCTTTAGGGGCTAGACCGAGCGCGCCGTTCTGGTAACCCCGGCTCGCACCCCAATTTACGGATTCTACGGCGTCGCGTGACGTCCCGTCAACAATCACAGCCACATCCGCTCGAATCTGAGCGAACGCCTCCATAAGCCCCGTCGGCGCCGGGCTTAGCGGAGCTTCAGCGAATTCCGGCAGCCCGCAACATAGCCGTCAGTTGTGCGGCCTGCTGCCTAAGGGCAGGAGTGGTCATGCTCGGATGACAGCGAAGTTGAGTGTGCGGCGCGTCGATTCGGTAACGCTCCTGGATGCCCCGCAGCAGTGACAGCAGAGACTCCCACTGCTGGATGGACACGTCCGACGAACGCGGATGCGCCTCGACGCCGATGCAAATCAGCCGCTGGCGGCCCGGAAGGTCCTGCTGGGCACTCCAAAGCTCTGATACCTCTCGCAGGCCATCGGCGTTGACGATGAAGTGGTGCCCTTGCCGCCCCAATGTGCCCCCAGATGCCGCCGCCCCAACCGAGGCGCAATGCTCAATCAGCACGCCGCGCCAGTGAGCCAGATCGGCGGACGACTGTGCCCGCAGCATATAGGACCCGCCCCCCTTGCCTGCCGCGTCGGGATAAAGGTGAGTCGTATGTGGCTCAACCCACATCAACCCCGCAGCGCCAAACGTCATGGCCGCTACGAGGCACCCCAGTACTTTCGCCATCCTGGCTTGCTTCATCGGATCCGGGTTCCCGGCCGCGCACCTCGGGACACGTATGCTGTGCTTATGTAATCAAATTATCGGCGGAAAGCAAAGGCAAACCCCAGTTTTTCGCACTGACAAACCGATCGGTGGAGAGCCGAACCGACCCGAACACCGCACGTGCGGCCTCAGGCCCGCCGCAGCGCAACCATCCGCACCACGGGAAGCGCTCACAGAACGAGGATGTCGGGGCGCGAGTACTTGGCTGACTCGGCGTCGATTTCCAGCGAAGGCCACTCGCCCGTGGCCGTCAGCAGCTCATTGCCCTCGGCGGTCACGAGCACCGTATCCTCACTCTTGGTGCCGGCAATCGAGGGATTCCAGGCAAACGCCTGGTCTTCAAGGATTGCCACATCGCTGTTGGGCGTCGCTTTGGCGTCGCGGCTGAGATACCCGGTAGGGCCTCCCTGGTGGTGCAGCCGCCATTCGTCCGCCCACCCGGCCTCGGCATAGGCCGCCTGCGCCTCGGTGAAGACAGCACCCAGCGTGACGCCCGGTCGAGTCGCGCCGATCATCCGTCCGTCGACCCGGCAGACGGCCTGGTGCTTGGCCACCAACTCGTCCGGCGGGCGGCCGAAGTGGACCAGCCGGGTGGCCGAGCAGATCAACCCCTGCCGCTCGCCGCACACCACCAGCATGAAATACCGCTTTACCCGATTGTCCGTGGGGATCGGATGTCGGTATCGGCGGACCCGCTCATCCGCGGCGACGAGCACCACTGGCGTGCGGACCCCCTCCTGCGCCAGCCGCGACGTCAACGCCGCCGCGATCCGATGCTCAGCAAGGCCCACATGTGCCGACCGGCAGGCAGCCTCCAGCTCGCGCCCCACGATCGCACCCACCTGGCGGTAGCGCTCCATCTCTGCCTCGGTAAGCTTCCAGCGCAGCCGGTCGAACCCGGTCGGAAGCGGCCGGACCGCCGCCGGAACGCCCGCCAGATGAACGTCCGCCGCCATCTGCGCCGGATCCAGACGCTCAGCCAGCAATCGGCCTAACTGCGCGGGCTCCCACCAGGGATAGCCCACCACCTCGATCCCGAGGTGCCCGACCTCCTCGTCTGCGATTCGCTCGGCCTCGATATTTGCGCAAAAACAGCAGATGTGCTCGGCAGTCACCAGCACGGCGGCGACCCCCACGTCAGACGCCTGGTTGACGAAGTTCCGCCCCCCGCCCGTCAGCCACGCGAAGTTGTGGCGTGTTCCCAGCAGCACCCCCCCCAAGCCACTGCGCTCGAGCATCGCAGCAATTCGCTTGCGCTTGAGGCCGAACTCCTGGTGATCGTCCATCCAAACGGGCTCCCACCTGGGTGGGTCACTTGCCGCAGTAGTCGATGATTCGGGCGATCTCGGTGCGGAGGTCCTTGCGCTCGACAATACGGTCGACAAACCCGTGTTCGAGCATGAACTCGGCCCGCTGGAACCCCTCCGGCAGCTCGGCCTTGATCGTGTTCCAGATTACGCGCTGGCCCGCAAAGCCGACCAGCGATCCCGGTTCGGCTAGGATCACGTCGCCCAGCGACGCGAAGCTGGCGGCCACACCGGCCGTCGTCGGGTCGGTCAGCACCGTGATGTAGAGCCCCCCTGCCTGATCGAACCGCCCCAGAGCGGCCGACGTCTTGGCCATCTGCACCAGCGAGACCATCCCTTCCTGCATTCGGGCGCCACCCGAGGCGGTCACCACAACCAGCGGCCGGTTCTGCTCGGCCGCCCGTTCGATCGCCACCGTCACCTTCTCGCCCACCACAGCACCCATCGAAGCCATGATAAAGAATGGGTCCATCACGCCCAGCACAACGGCTCGGCCGCGAATGAAGGCATCGCCGACGAGGATCGCTTCGTGGACCCCGGTCTTCTCCTGCATGGTCTTGAGACGCTGCTTGTAAGTGATGCGATCCTTGAAACGCAACGGGTCCGTCGACACCAGATCGGTGCAGAACTCCTCGAAGCTGTTCTCGTCCGCCAGTTGCGCGATCCGTTGGCGAGCGCCGATGCGATGGTGGAAGTTGCACTCTGGGCAGACGTAAAGGCTCTCTTCCAGCGCCTTCTTATAGACCGTCGCCCCACAATGCGGACAGCGTGTCCACAGCCCCTCGGGAACGTCGGTTTTCTTGCGCAGCAAACGTCCGTCAAGCACCATAGCCTATTCCCTGTTGTTGTTCTTCCTGCCGCTCCCGATCATCTCTTGCGAAAGTCTGAAACAGTACCAAGTCGGCGTATCGTCCATCTTCTGCCACAGATTGTCCAGCCCCAGGCCCTCCAACTGGCAGCGTACCACCCCCATGGCAGCCCGCCCCAGCACCACGCCTACGCACGGGGCCTTGGCCCGAGTGCTGATCCGCACCAGTGCTCCCACCAGGCGTTTGGCGGCCATCTGAAGATCTTCCCCCTGCGGTAACTGCACGCTGGCAGGTTGCTCGAGCCACTGCTTGTAGACGCGCGGGTAACGCTGCTTGAGCTGATCGGCGGTCAGCCCTTCCCACAGGCCCACATCGATCTCCTCCAGGCCCTTGGCCGTGCGAAGCGAAGCACCGATCGCGGCCGCCAGCGCTTTGCCGGTCTGCTGGGCGGCCTGGTTCTCGCTGGCGAAAACCACCTTGATGCCCCGTTCGGCGAACTGACGGCCCAACGCCTCGACCTGCCGTACGCCTGTGGCGTTTAGCGGTAGGTCGGCCGCGCCGGCCAGACGCCCTTCCCTTTCCCAGTCGGTTTGGCCGACAGGGATCAGTACGAGCTCGGGTTGCTGTGGTTGATCCGGTTCCATTGCTCTGCCCGCTGCGCCTCCCGGCGGATGTCCGTAATAGCCCGCGACGGATCGGGCCCGGACAGAATGGCCGAGCCGGCCACGAGGGTATCCGCTCCAGCTTCGGCCACCGCCGCGGCCGTCCTGACGCCGATCCCGCCGTCCACCTCCAACCGCTGATGAGGGGCAAGACGCTGCCGGATGGCGCGAATCTTGGGCAGCACGTCGCGTATAAACTGCTGCCCGCCAAAACCCGGCCAGACACTCATAACCAGGATCATATCCACTTGGTCGAGGATGTCGAAGACGGCCTCAGCGGGGGTGCCTGGATTCAGGCTCACACCTACTGCGGCCCCAAGGTTGCGGATTCGCTCGATTACCTGGCGGGGATCGCACCCGACTTCGATGTGGAACGTGATCAGGTCGCTGCCTGCCTCGACGAAGAGCTTGGCGTAGACCAGGGGGTCGGTAATCATCAGGTGCGTATCAAACAACAGGTCGGTTTGACTGCGAAGCGACTCGATCACCGGTGCGCCGAAACTGATGTTCGGCACAAAGTGCCCATCCATCACGTCGAGGTGCAGCAAATCGGCGCCGCCGGTCTCAAGCTGTCGCAACTGCTCAGCGACACGGCCGAAATCGGCCGCCAAGAGCGAAGGCGCGACCCGAATGCCCGGGTCGCGCAAGGTCCTGATCCGATCAGACGGCATCACGCCTCTCACTGCTCAGACGGCGTCGATTATCTCCAGGGGCTTGAACGGCCTGCCCTCCAGGAACTCCAGCGAAGCGCCGCCGCCCGTCGAGATATGGCTCATCCGATCCTCCAATCCGGCGGCGCTGACCGCTGCTGAACTGTCGCCTCCACCGATGATGCTGACGGCGCCGGCTGCGGTGGCCTCGCCCACCGCTTGGCAGACACCCATCGTCCCGACGTCGAATGGCTTCATCTCGAAGACGCCCATCGGGCCGTTCCACACGATCGTCCGGGCCGCCAGAATCTCCTTGCGATAGGCCTCCACCGTTTGGGGACCGATATCCACGCCCATCGCATCGGGCGGGATCAGCCCGTCTTCCACAACTTCGTTGGCGGCGCCCGGCTTGATCTCGCGAACCACTACCGTGTCGAGCGGCAGCAACAGCTTCTCGCCGGCCTCTTCGCTCAGCCCGCGGGCATCGTCTATGCGGTCGTGCTCACACAGGCTCTTGCCCACATTTCTGCCGGCGGCGGCGAAGAACGTGTAGGCCATCGCCCCGCCGATCAGCACGCGGTCGCAAATCTGCAAGAGCCGCCGGATCACGCCCAGCTTGTCCGACACCTTCGCCCCGCCCAGCAACGCCACAAAAGGCCGGGCCGGGTTCTCCATCGCCTTGCCGAGAAACTCAAGCTCCTTCTGAATCAGAAAACCGATCACCCGCGGCTTGCCCTCCATAAGCTGCGGTACGGTCAGCATCGAGGCGTTGTCGCGATGGCAGGTGCCGAACGCGTCGTTCACGTAAACGTCGGCCAGATCTGCCAGTTGCTGGGCAAAGGCGCGTTTCGCCGCCACCTTGTCGGTCTGTTTGTCCTTGATGACTTCAGCCACGTGGAACCGAAGATTCTCCAGCATGCAACAGTCGCCGTCTTTCATGGCGCCGACGGCCTGGCGGACCGGATCACCCACACAATCCGCCAGCATCGCCACTTGCTTGCCGAGAAGATCGCCCAGGTGTTTCGCGCACGGGCCTAGCGACGCCTTCGGGTCAGGCTTGCCGTCGGGGCGGCCCAGATGCGACATGAGGATCAGGCGCCCGCCTCGATCCAGTACGCTGCGGATCGTCGGCAGGGCCTGCTGAATCCGGCGGTCGTCCGTGATCTGCCCGGTCTGCTTGTCCAAAGGCACATTAAAATCCACGCGCATCAATACGCGCTTGCCGGAAACATCGACGTCTGCGATGGTCTTCTTGTTCGTCATGGTCGGGTTCCCTGCCCCTGCATGTAGGCGTCAAGGTATGAAATCAGACGTACAGGACCCACCGCGCCAGGTGGGTCCCGCCCGACTGGCTTCGAGAACGTTCGACGACTAGCGGGCCGCCAACTTCTCGATCAAATCCACTGTCCGAACCGAGTAACCCCACTCGTTGTCGTACCAACTGACAACCTTGAGCATGCGGCCGCCCTCTTTCGGGCTCGTTGTGGTGCAGAGAGCGTCAAAGATGCTGCTGGCCGGGTTGTCGATGACATCGGTCGAAACGATCGGTTCGTCGCAGTACTCAAGGATGCCCTTCAGCGGTCCGGCGGCGGCGGCCTTGACGGCATTGTTGACAGCCTCGACGGTGGCGTCCTTGTTCAGCATGCACGTCAGATCGACCACCGAGCCGGACTGCACCGGCACGCGCATGGCCATCCCATCCAGCTTGCCGGCCAGATCCGGAATGACCAGTCCCACAGCCCGGGCCGCTCCGGTGGTCGTCGGGATGATGTTCTGGGCAGCCGCCCGTGCGCGGCGCAGGTCCTTGTGGATCAGGTCCAGGATCTGCTGGTCATTGGTATACGCATGAACGGTGGTCATCAGCCCCCGCTCGATGCCGAACGCCTCGTGAATCACCTTGGCCACCGGCGCCAGACAGTTGGTGGTGCAACTGGCGTTCGAGATGAACTTGTCGTCCGCCTTGATCGTGTCGTCATTGACACCCAGCACGACCGTGCGGACCACGGAGTTGCCCCACTTGCTCTTGTCGGCCGCCAGGGCCTTGTCGTCCTTGCTCGGGGCCGACAGCAGCACAGCCTTGGCGCCGGCCTTGACGTGGTCGCCGTACCCGCCCTTGGGCGACGCGACGGCCGTGAACACACCCGTGCTCTCGAGAACCACCTCCGCTCCGACCTTGCCCCACGGCAGCTTGGACGGGTCGCGCTCGGCCCATATCGGAATCTTCTGTCCGTCAACGGTGATACTCTTGTCGTCGTGCGCGATCGTGCCGGGGTACTTGCCGTGCACCGTGTCGTACTTCAGCAGGTGCGCCAGGCTGGCCGCATCGGCCAGATCGTTGATCCCGACAATCTCGAACGCGCCTTTCCGCTCCATCATTGCGCGGTGCGCCAGCCGCCCGATGCGTCCGAAACCGTTGATTCCCACTCTTATCGCCATGGATGCAACTCCTTCCGCGAGGGCTACTTAGGTGCTCGACGGCATCCACCGCCATCGAGCCCCATAGCCTAGCGGCACCCCCTCTGCCGGTCAAGCTCCTGGCTGCCAACCACCGGCAGGGCACCTCGCCCACGCCCGCCCGGCACCCACCGACCGTTGCAGGCCGCGAGAGAATCTGCGACAACCTCCCGCCAAGCAGGTAGGCAAGTAACAGACACACCCGCCTTGCGGCCGCCTTTGGAACCGACGCAGATATGCCCGATCCAAGCCAAAAGCAATCAGCCCAGCGCGGCCTGTGGATGTTGGCGATCTCGATCCTGTGCCTGAACTTCGGGCTGGCCGGCCACATGTCCATGAACGCCAACTTTCTCCAGGAACTCATCCACGTCACACCATGGCAGATGGGCTACCTGGAGGCCGTCCGCGAGGCATGCGGCATCGCCTCATTCGCGCTGATCGCCGTACTGGCCGGCATGGCCGAGCCCTCCCTGGCCGCAGCTATGCTGCTGCTGGTCGGGGTGGGCCTGACCGGCTACGTCGCGGCCGACAGCGTCAAAGGCGTGATCGCGTTTTCCGTCATCTGGAGTGTGGGCTTTCACCTCTGGATACCGCTCTCCACCAGTATGACTCTGGCCTTCGCCCGGGCCGGACACGCCGCCGAACGACTTGGCCAGATGCGAGCGGTCGGCGCGGTGGGCAGCCTTCTGGGCCTGGGAGCCATTGTGGTGCTGGCATCGGGCCGTCTGCCGGCGATCGGCGCCGTCGGCATGCGATACCTGTTTGTCCTCTGCGGATGCGTCGTGCTGGTTGCGGCCATCGCCTCGTCGCGGATCACCGGCCTGAAACGGCCGAGCGTGGTGAAGCCCTGGGCGTTCAAACGCCGCTATGCCCTCTACTATCTGCTGAGCTTTCTGGAGGGCTGGCGGAAGCAGATCTTCCTGTCATTTGCTACGTTCGCCCTCGTTCGGGAGTACGGTGCGCCGGTGTACCACATCGCCACCCTCATGTTCATCAACCTGGGAATCAATCTGTTTCTTGCGCCTACGGTGGGAAGATGGATCGACCGCGTAGGTGAGAGAGCCGTCCTGTCGATGTACTACCCCACGCTGGCGGTGGTGTTTGTGCTGTATGCCCTCATTCCATACCGCACCTGGCTGTACGCACTCTATGTAGTGGACAACGTCCTGTTCGTGCTCGCGCTGGCGCTGCCGTCGTATCTGAACCGTGTGGCCGACCCGGACGACCGGCGACAGTGCCTGGCTATGGGTGTGACGATGAACCACATCGCGGCCGTGCTCATGCCCCTGGTGGGCGGAATGCTGTGGCAGCGATACGGTTACCAGATCCCCTTCTATTGCGGGGCGGCGGTGGCTTTGGTGAGCCTGATGGTGTGTCAGAAGATCGCGACGGCAGGTCCGCTCCGTGCACCGTCGCCTCCCCCCTGACGAGGCGGATCGCTACGGCGTAGCCCACACGTGCGCGCGGGGGGCCTCAATGCGGTTGGCGCCGCGGTACCATCTCAGTTCAGGGCCCCGGAACAGCCTCAGTCGACCGGTTCGATCGTCCTGTTCGAGGATGCGGGCCTCGAGATCGCCCGTGCCCCGCACCGTGACCAACTCACTAATGCGATCGTACGTGAGTCGGCCGCCCATCACCGAGAACGGCCCGTCCTGCAAATGGATGTTGCCGCTGGCCTCTATACGACGCAGGTCGGTGCTCCGCGCCTGATTCATGGCTGAAAGATCGCCGCGTGTCTGACCCGATCGGGCAAACTGCACCACCAATTGCTGGCAGGTCAGCGTCACCCGACGCCCCTCGAGCAAGGGCAACTTTCTCACGTCGACCTGCAACGCTTCGGCGACATTTTCGGCCAGCGCCAACTCCTTCCCCGCCCGATGCACCATATGCACGCCGCCAAAGAAGATCGCCGTGTCTTCCTGCCAGAACAGCGTCATCGACTGGCCCCACGTGACAGCCGTCTGGCTCGGACCCTGTCCGCCGAGATTGCCCATAAGCGGGCCAATCGGGGTCGACTTCCCAATCGGTTGCGCGCGTGGCGGCCGATAGTCCTCGAGCAGCAGCGACCCGGATCCCAGTACATCGACCTGGTCCTGGAGCAAATCCACCACCATCTTGGGCCCGGCCATGCGCATGCTGCTGAGGCGGTGCTTGCCCGACCGATCCAGTTCGCTCGACAGGGCCACTACATCCCCCTGCGCGACCACATACGCCGGTCGCTTGCTCGACCGCCGCGCAAGGGCTGTCCGATCGGTGTCGCGTCCCAAGCCCCGGCGCACGAACGACTCGAAGATCCAGTAGTCCGGCCCGGCCTGATCGGCCCCAGCCAGATGTTTCGGGGTCTCCTGAAAGTCCACCCGCAACGTCTGGCAGGTCAACACGTTGGTGCGGCTGACCGACCGTACCTGTCCCTCAAACAACGCCACGTTGTCCGCCCCGCGCAGCGTCATGCGCTCCTTCCAGTGAATCGTCACGGGCACGGGTTCGACCAGATGCCGGCCGTCCAGGTCCTGCCGGGTAAGAAACTCCAGGCGCCCGGTACCGTTCACCTCGGCGCGTTCGAGGGGCATATCCAGTTCGATGCGGCGGCCCACCACCAGGTAATCCTCAAATGCCACCTGGGCCTCAGGCTCACCGACGACCACTGCATGGTCGATGCGGTCGACTCCCCGATCATCACGCGCGAAGGTGCACTCCAACTCATCGGCGACCACGTCGACCCGCTGGCGCGGATCGCGTACGGTTACGCGACCGTCGGCCTCCAGCATGCTGATCCGATAGCTTGACCGTTTGTCGGCGATCAACTCGCGGCGCTCACTTGTGTCGGTTGGCTCGAAGCGGGCGATCGCCTTATCCGCACGAATCACCCGGCGGCCCTGCCGCGCTATCACCTGACCGACGGCGCGGGCCAACTGCGGCACGTTCTTGCCTTCACGATCGACCGTCAACTCCAGCAACAGTCCATCGCACGAGATGCGCTCCTGCCCCCGGGCCAGGATCACATTCCCGTCGGCCTTGACACTGCGAGCCGTCTCTGCCACCGCGCGACGGTCACCAGGCGGGTCGAAGAACACGACGACCTCATCCGCCGTTACCTGTTGATCCTCGCGCGTCATACCCACATTGCCGCGGAAGGTGGCCTGCTCGACGAAGCTGCGCTCTCCAAGGGCGGCTCGGCCCAGTCCGTCGACTCGCGGTACGAACACTCGCCCCATGACCAACTCGGCGCCCTGGCTCCAGCGGACCTCAGACGGCTTGCGCGAGCCGTCACGGGAAGCACGGTCGATCATCCAGCCAGGCCCCTCGACCCGGCCCTTGCCCTCGCGGCGGTCGAAAAACACACGCCCGCCGCACAACTGCCGATGCTCGCCCGACGAGAGCTTGACCGGCTGGTCGGCCGTCCCACGCAGCCACACCTGCTCGGTTTCGTTGCGATATTCCAGCTCGGAGCATTCGGCCGTGTTCTGACCATCCGCCAGGTATACGGGACTACCAGTGCCGGTGGCCACCACATGGAATCGATTCTCCGACGCCTGCGGCTGGGTGGTCGCCGGCTCGACGGGCTTCATGACCATCTTGCCCGTCCACGTCAGCTCGACGTAGCCTTCAGCCGGCTTTCCCTTCTCTGGTTCTTCGCTCGGCTGGGTCGTCGGCTCGGTGGCGATGGCCGATCGTTCCCGAGCCCCAAAATCGAACAACAACTCCAGCTTGTCGGCCCGAAGCTCGCCCGCCAGACGGTCCTGCTCGCGCTGAACGATGACCACATCGCCCTCAAACACCGCCTCGTACGTGTCGACGCGTTTCTGGCGGCCCTCAGCCCGTCGGTCGGGCGAACTCGCCGGAGCGGTCGTGGCAACCTCAGGCACGCCACCGCGCTCGGGCAAGTTCGCCACAGCCGCCGGACGATTGCCGGTCACCTGCGGTTGCGTTGCGGGTGATTCCGTCGAGCCCGACGGCGTTGGCAGAGCTGTCATCGCCGTCGTAGCGGACTCGGCTGGCGGCGACACCTCCCTTTCGCTGCCCGGCAGGGCGAAGTTGACCAGCCCCGTGCGCCGAAGGAGCATCCGCTTGCCCTCGCGAATCTCCAGCAATGCGATACGGTCGTCGAGCTGGTTCCAGTGCATCACCAACCCATGGCCTTGGATGTCGGCCTCGTGGCTCTGCACCTGAATGGGTCCGTCGCTTGTAAGCTGGGCCAGGTCCACATCAAAACGGACCTCATCAAGCCATATTTGAATGACCGACTCAGGATGTTGCTCCGGCCGCGCATACGACGAGTTGCGCTCGCGCCAAGCATTCGTGGTTCGATCGATGAAGATCCGTACGTTGCCTCGCAGCCAGCCCCATTTCGGGTTCAGATTGCCCCTCCCGACCTGCTCGACGACGACCTGGCCGTCGTCAGCCACGATATGGGTCACCTGACCCGAGGGCGTAAAAACCCACACCTCCGGACGCGTCAGTTTGAATTCGTCTTCGGCCACAGGCTCCCATCTCTGGGAACGGAATTCAGCCTTCAAACGCCCGTAGTCATCAAACACCTGAATTTTCGTCTTATCCCCAGGGCCAATCTGCGCGCCTTGCCCGCCTCCACCCAACGCCAGCGTGCCGACCTCCATACCGCTTGCCGGCCCCGTCGTCGACGGGCGCGTGGCCGGTCGCGGCCGAACCGTCACCGTCTGCGGGGTCGCAAACTGGCTGGAATAGACCACGAACGCCAAGACGGCCAAACCCAGCGCCGCCGAAGCCAGCAGAAACTTCTTCAACAGGTCGCGCCGCGAGGCGCGGGCTGCCCTATCCGGTCTGGAGCGGCGCCATCTCATCATGCAGTCCGCCCTGCGGAGCTGTCGTAGCGGCTGGCGATCCCATGCCACCGGCCGTCCCGCCGAAGGAGATGCTCAACGGCCTCTCGAACCGCGCCGCGACCGCCGGCACGCCGCGTCACATAGCAGGCCGCCGCCCGGACCTCCGGTACGGCATCGGCCACAGCGATCGCGTAGCCGCAGGTCTGCATCGCTGCCAGATCCAGCAGATCGTCACCCATGAAACAGGCCTGCGAAACCGAAAGCCCCAGATCGCCCAACAGACGTTGAAGGGCCGGCAGCTTGGCGTCGTGACCTTCCAGCACGTGGTCCACCTGCATCTCCCGCGCCCGCATCGCCACCGCCGGACACGACCGGCTGCTGAGCACGGCCGTCTTGCCCCCCGCCTCCCGCCAAAGCCTGATGCCCATCCCGTCACGCACGTCGAACGCCCGCACGTGATTGCCCTTCTCGTCGATGGTAATGCGACCGTCCGTCAACACGCCGTCGGCGTCCAGCACCAGCAAGACGATGTGACGATCGCAACCACTCATCGCACCTATCCGAAGGGAGTTAGCGTCCGGCCGAACGGGGCCTGTACGCACGCGATTCTCACCGCCCCCGACGCCCCGGTCAAGGTGATACGGGCGCCTCACGATCGCCCGAGCCCCGCACGCTGCCTTCCTGCGGGTCGGGGCGGGTTTCCGCAGCCACTACGTCCACCACCACGCGGCGCTGCTCAGCGTCCAGGTTCACCGCCAGCCCGACCCAATGCGACGTCTGCTCGGCCCCCAGAGGCATGGCCGACAAGTCTACGGCCAGGAAGGTGTTCAGCCATGAAGCCACTCGCCTGGCCACATCGGGCCACGGTGCCACCATCAGCAGCCGCGTTTGCCGGGGCAGCCCTGCCGTCACCCGACGGAATCCCTCGTGGCTGGGCGTTACAGCCGTGGTCGTCGTCGCCCGGGCGATCACGGTCTCGATGGTCTCGGCCCGGTGCGCGATCAGCAGTTGACCGCGCCCGACTGCGTACGCAAAACCCGACTGGGGATCCTCGGGCTCATAGAGCATGAATTCGCCAGCCGGACGCTGCCGCCAGGATACCTCGAACGCACCGGCCAACGCCGCCATGTGATCGGCAAGCCTGGCTGCATCGTCTATCGCGGCCGCCAGCACCAGGGCCGGGGCCTGGCCCGCGCCGCCCACGCGCGCGATGACAAACTCATCCCGGATGTTCGCCGCGAAGTCGTCGAGCGGGTCGAACCCCACGTCGCGTTTGAAGTTCGCCCGTTCGTCATCGAACTCCTTGACAACCGCAGGGTCGATTTGCTCGACGAGGCTGTTGACGGCCCCGATGCTCGCCCGCAGGTCGGAGATGGCCATGCGCAGCAGCCCGCTCGTCGCGGCCGGGAGCAGGTCGATCGCCCCGCTGCGGGTGGCCGCCGCGCCCAACAGCGACAGCAGACCTCTTGCCGCGTCTTCCACTCGGAACACCACTCGCACCCTCGTGCCGGCGTTGAGGCCGCCCGCCTCCAACGCCATCGCCCGGAAGTTCTCCACGCCCAGCAGGAAATACATCCTCTGCAGGAACGGGTCTTCAGCGGTCACAGGATTGGCCAAGTGATAAAACCCAGGCAGCGACACATACGCCCACAAGGTGCCCCGCTGCCCGAGCGGCTCCGCAAGCGCCCCGTACTCGTCGCACAGGACCAGCTTGCTCTCCGGCCATTTGCCCTCCACAACCGCCGACAGCACCTGCCGATCGCTACTCAGCAGCAACTGCTCACCGCGCCCGATCCAGTAGCACGAAGGTGACCAGCCCGTCACGGCGATCTCAGCCAGCAGGCCGTCACGCCGAACCACCGGCCGAGTACCCGCCGCCTTGTCCATGGCAGGCAGAAGGCGTTCGTCGACGAACGACTCGGGTTGCCACGCCGACCCACCCAGGTCCAGCGCAACCAGCAGGCCGGCAGACCCCTTCTGCGCAGCCAGATCACCCATAACCACAACCACTGCCGGCACCTGCACCCCGCGCAAGGCCGCCGGCAAGGCAGCGGCCGCCGACCAGCTACCCGCCATGTGCCCGACGGTCCACGCGCCGAGAGGGCTCGACACAGCTTCAGCCGCGTTTTCGACGTAGACCGCAGCGGCGGCATCCTTGGGGACCAGCAGGAGCAGCAATCGCTGATCGTGTGCGTCGCCTGAAGCAGCGAGCAGCGAGGACAACGTCATGGCTGCTAGAAGTCCGGACACCTTGCTGATCGAGCTCCTTCTAGTTCGTCGGCTCACCGGCGGCAGGTTGCGTCTGCGGCATCCTGCCGGCGAACGGCTCGACCTCGGGTAAGGGAAAAACACGCACGAGATCCACGCTATAGTTGACCCCGCCTTCGCCGAGCTTGCCGCCGTCGTCAACGTAGTTCTCGCCCACGCTGTACAGCACCCAGCCGCCTTTTTCCACGCGGTAATAATGCGCCTTGCCGCTGTACGCGTCGGTCGGCACCTCACCGCCCAGTTCGCCCTTGATCGCTTCCAGTTGCTCAGGCCACTCGCTCCTGCGCTGCCGATACAACTGAAGCGCCAGGATCACGCGCGTCATCTGCCAGTCACCGCGAACACGATCGTACAACACGGCTGCGTCGGCCACCGCCTGCACGTGCCGACGCGCCAGCCGATTCCACATGGGCACATTGGCCACCAGCAATTTGTGTCGATAGCGACTCGCCCACGCGGCCTTGGGCGGCGGCATGGTCGCCTTGTGAACCAGATGCGCGTACATGTTCTCGAGCTGACGGCGCATCGTCTGGTCCGGCAACGCCAGACGTACGAGGCGCTGGTTCATCGCATGCCAGCCGCCGGCGCCATCCTGCGTCCACGACAGGCCGGTCAACTCAGGCCGATCAAACATCAGGGCGAACGTATCCAGAGCGATCGCCCGGTCGGCCGCAATCATTCGCGACAGGCTCGGCACCTGCGATTCAAGGGCGCCGAAAACCTGGATGGCGCCCACCAACGCCTGCTCGGGCACCTGCCCCCCTAGTGCCAGGCGCCGTATCTGTCCCATGGCGCGAAGCAGCGCGACATTGGCCACCTCGTGCTCCCACATGCCGATGCCGTGCCCGAGATGGCAGGCTACCCGCACGCTGGCCAGCAGATCCTCCATGGCCTCGACGTGACGGCCCTGTGCATCCAGGCAGCGTGCGTTGGCCGCCAGCATCTGCATCAGGTAGCGCATACCCGGAAGGACCGCAAAATTCAGCGCGGCCAGCGGCTCGTCGGGTCGCCCCAGGTAGGGTAATTGGCAGTGCGCCATCCGCGACGCAAGGCGGGTCATCTCGATTGGCTCATCATTGGCACGCAGGAATTCCGTCAGCCGACCGGCCGCCGGCTCGGCAGGCCACGCTTCGCCAATGGCGTAGGTCCACGCGTCCCACAGGTCGTCGGACGGCACCCGACAGGCGTTGATGGCCCGGATGTACATCCACGCCGCATTATCCGCATGGGCCAGTTCGAGCACATCCAGACCGCGCCGCTGAAGGTCGGACCAGGGCCACATCGGCCCGCTGCGTTGGCGAATGCGCACGTTCCGCAGCTCGGCAGGCTTGCTCGCCTGAGCCCACCAACTACACGCCAGGACCAGCGCCGCGGCTAACAGATGCATGGCTCGCAGATGGTAGCACGCCCCCCAGCCGCGGCAAGCGATCTTTTTTGCTTGCAACGGACGGGGCATTCTCGCGTAGAATACCTGAGCGAAGTGGATATCGAGGCCGATGCCCAGAGAAGTGGAGCGATAGACGATGCGGGCGGCGATGCACGGTATTGGGATCTGTTCGTTGGTGATCGGCTGGGTGGTTCTCAGTGCCCCGGGAGCGTGGGCTGCGCAGGCGGATGGCTCTGCATCAGGCGGCTTCTGGCCCAGCGATCGCATGTTACAGTACTTCGTCAAGAGGGCATCGCGTGACCTGGGCGAGGAATACGAACTCTCCGGCGAGCAGGTTGGCCAGACCGAAGCCCAAATGCTTGCTCGCTGGCCTAAATGGATCAAGAAGAACCAACAGACCATCCAGCCGCTGTTCAATGAGATGATCGAGATGCGGATCAACCCCGATCCGCCCGACCCGACTGCTGTCGCCGATTGGGCCAAGCGAGCCCTGCCGATCTTCAACGAGTTCCGCACCCAGATCCAGCAGGGCAACGATGACTTTCGCGCCGTCCTCAAGCCGAGGCAGCAGGCCAAGTTCGACGCCCAGCGACTGGTCTTCGCCATGGGTCTGGACGTGACCGAGAAGCGGCTGAAACGCTGGCAGCAAGGCAAAGTGGAGCCCACCGAGGTATGGGACGCGCCGGGCCAGGACCAGCGCCGTAAACGCCGCGCCACACAACCGGCAGAGGAAGAGCAAGGCGCCCGACCCATTGATCGCTGGCAGGCGTACGTCGACCAGTTCATCCTCCGCTATCAGCTCGATGACAACCAGGCCGAGTCGGCCCGTTCGATCCTCGTGGAGATCCGCACCCGCGCTCAGAAGCACCTCGCCACCGTCACCGATCAACTTACAACGATCGACAGGCAGATGAAGGGCGCTACGTCTGACACGCGCGTGGCCTTGAATGAACAGCGAAAGAAGCTTGAGAAACCCGTCGTAGAGCTGTTCGACGAGCTGCAGCGGCGGCTCGAAGCCTTGCTGACTTCGGCTCAACGACGCATGGGCGGCGCCGAACCCGGGTAAACTCCGCCCCCAACCCAAACGCCCCGACCGACCACAGCCGCCATGCCCCCAGCCTCGGCGACGGAGATCGCCCTGTAAGGCAATGACCGTGTCATGAGCCTACAGGTTGCGTCAGAGTTGCCTGGGTCGTCGTGGCACGGCCCGCCAATTCCGTCAGCCGCTTGTCCCACTCATCCGTAACCAGGTCGCCCAGTTCGTCACGGAGCAGTTGGACGAGCGATCGGGCCTGCTCGCCTGTCCCGGTGGCGATCAGCCTGTCGATGTGCTCGCAGAAAGCGGTCAGCACCGCGTCGGTCCTGGCCGGTGTACTGTTGCCCAGCATCTTACTCGCCGCTTCGACCGCAATGCCCTCTTGGTCTGCCCGTAGCCAGTGCTCAATGGCCATTGCAGCCAGCCTATCGGCTTGGAGGTCATTGCTGGCAATAGCTAGGTCGTAGGCGGCTGAGGCCCGCTGGGCGGCCAACTGACTCTTACCGAGTTTGGCCGCCGCCACGGACGACTGCCGCAACAGCGTCATCAGTTCGTTCGGCCGATCGACCAGCTTGCCCTCCAGGATCTGGACCAACTCGAGATACCGCGTCGCCCACTCATCGCTCAGGGTTGGATCGACACGTTTCAGCCATGTGAGTTGATCGTCGACCTTGCCGGAGCCGACAAGGCTAAGGAAGCTCTTCCAGACCTGGCCGCGCACCTCATACGCCGGCTCCCGATCGGCCTCCAACCGCCTGAACAACACCGTCAACTGCTCCGGTCCTCCGACACGGCTCAAGCCTTCGGCCGCCGCCAGACGGACCCCGGCGTCGGGGTCGTCCAACGCGTCGACGAGCGGCTCGATGCTTTGCGGACCGGCCAGGCCCGACAGACCGCGCACGGCCACCTGTCGCACCGCCGGATGCTCACCGTTGATCATGTGAGCCAGGAACACATCGCGGAACTGGCCATCTGCCAGACGGGACATCGCCTCAATGAATCGCTTGCGCAGGGCCCAACTATCCGGAGCGATGGCCTTGAGTCGCTCGCGCAAGACGTCACCGGCCGCGGCCAGTTCGGGTGCGTCGACCTGTCCGCGATCTGCCAGACTTGCCAGGCTGGCAGCGGCTTCGGCCGCCACCGCGGGTGACGCATCGGACAGGGCCCCCACCACAGCATCCAGAACGCTTCGGTCACCGCGGGTGCCCAAGGTAACCAGAATGGACTGCTTCACCTCACTGTCGGTTTCGTCGGCCAGTCGTGAGGCCACGAGCTTGGCGTCATCCGGATGAGGCGGCGGGTAGCGCAGCAATACCATGACGGCCTTGCGCACATCGGGGGCAGGATCCGCCACCATCTGTCGGATCTGTGCCGCCAACTCACTGCCGACCGGCCTGCGATCGGCGGCCGCCTCCAAGGCCAAATCCAGCGCCAGCACCCGCACCTCCGCCAACGGGTCTTTCAACCACGTCAGCAGCAGGTTTGGACGCTCTGACTCCGGCCGAACCTGATAGTGCTGCGTCAACGCCTCGCGGAGACGCCCCCGCAGCAAATCCAACTCCCGTCGAAGGGCATTGTTGCGGCGGGAAAGGGCTTCGTTGATGTCCGTGATCCACTCGTAGCGCGTCTTGCTTCGGTTCTGGCGCCACCACTCCTTCCAAGCGGACGGTTCCTGCCCATGGTCAACCCCGGTCACCGTGTGCAGCGCGTCGATAGCCTTGGCGATGATTTCGGCGTTGGCGTCGTCCAGCAGCGCGATCAACGGCTCGATCGCCGTCCGGTCGTTGATCCGTTTCAGGGCCTCAACTGCCGCCAGGCGCTGGGCAAAGCCGGCCTGTCCGTCCCGCGACAACTGCCCAAGCCGCGCTGCCACGCCGGAATCCTTATAATTGGCCAGCGCCGCCGCCGCCGCCTGACGAAGCTCCGGCGCCGAATCACCCAACAACACGAGCAGCGGCTCGATGAACCTGGTAGACGGGCTGTCGGTCTGGGCGATGGCCTCGGCGACCGCCAACCGGGCCGCCATGTCCTTGCCCTCCACCAGGATGGTCAACAGCTCATCGATGGCCTGCGGCCAGCCGGTGTCCATCAACTGTTGAGCACCGAGGCTCCGGGTACGTGCCGAGTTAGGCCCCGTAACCAGGTGCCGATAATCATCGAGTTGTTTTTGCTCTTGAGCCGACAGTGACGCGGGGGCGACGGTTTCGGCCTGAACGCGCCGAGCCCATCCTGCACTTACCATACCAGCTACAACAAGGAGGGTCCCAACCGCTGTTGCCCCGCCAAGCCGTCCTATGCTCCGCGCCGAACCCCGCATCAGCCGTCCTTGCACCAGCCCATATCCCTTTCCATCGGATGGGAACGCCCGGCAATTATACACCAAATGCCGGCTTCGGGTTCACATCGGTTTGCAGCGGGCTTGCGACTTGGCGAGCGTTCGGATCTAGTACGCCCAGATCACCACACCGTCGCCCCGCGAGACGCCCGACATGTTGATTCCATCATCAGGATTGTCGTGGCAATGCACATTCGCCACCGCAATGTGGTCCACCACCCCGTAGAATCGCACGGCCATCACCCCCCGATGGCCGTCAGGTGTTGCACCCGAACGTGGTTGGTGGCGCCCGTGATGTCGATCATATTCCTGGCCGTCCCGTGGTAGATCAGCCGCGGCCGCGCCTCGCCTGTCGCCCCGGTGTATGGTGGTTCATTCCACCTCGGAGGTGCCCGGATCGTCGCCCTGGAAATCGCTCCGCCAGATGCGCCCGCGGGTTAGGGTGGCGTCATCCACGTAATGGTCACCTTCGTGAATGACCAGCGTGTCACCATAGGTAAGCGCCTCGTCCATCGGGTTGAGGTCGTCACGCGGATACGCGTGATACACCCTACCCGCCCGGCCGGCCGACCCCCACAACCATCGTCACCGCAACCGCCACCGCCACACGCTGTAGAGTCATCGCCTGCCTCCTAATCGCCCTTCTTTGCCCCCTTAGGTGCGGTCGATGTGCCTGCCTAGGCCGTGGCAGGCCGTGGCATCGTGCGACGGTCCGGGTTCGCACCCGCAGCCCACTGCGGTGCCGCGCAAGGGAACACACTTGGTAGACGCGAATCATTCCCCTCTAAACTCCCCGGCAAATACAGCTTATGCTACCAACTTCGATCTGTTGATCTTAACGAACCGTCATGCCGGCGACGGCCGGCACCCCCAGACGGGGCGTCTCGCTCCGTTGACGCAAACGGCAGCCCGACGTACCCTCCCGCCCATGATCGCACTGATCGACAACTACGACTCGTTCACGTACAACCTGGTCCAGCGAATCGGTGAGCTTGACGCCACCCGCCCCATGCGAGTTTTCCGCAACGACCGGGTAACCCTCGACCAACTCGACGAACTCAACCCCACGCACGTGATCATCTCACCCGGCCCGTGTACACCGCGCGAGGGTGGAATCAGCAACGATGTAATCCGTCACTTCGCCGGCAAGGCCCCGATTCTGGGCGTTTGCCTGGGCCATCAATGCATCGGCTACGCCTTCGGCGCCCAGATCGTACGCGCGGACCGACTGATGCACGGAAAGACCAGTCAAATCCACCACGACGGCAAGACCATATTCGCCGGGTTGAGCAACCCGTTCGTGGCCACCCGTTACCACTCGTTGACAATCAAGCCCGACACGCTGCCCGACCAGTTCGAAATCACCTGCTGTACCGAGCAGGACGAGCTGATGGGTATCCGGCACAAGACCATGCCGATTGAAGGGCTGCAATTTCACCCCGAAAGCTTCCTGACCGACGAAGGCCACAAGATCCTCGCCAATTTCCTTGCCCTCTGAGTGGCCGCAAGCCGGCTTTGGGTCTCTCGCAATAGCGTCACAAAGAAAGAAGCGGACGAGCCACTTGGCCCCGCCCGCTTACGACTGCGACCGTGCGGCGTTGACGTTCCGGTCAGACGGCCCCCTGGGCGGGAACCAGATACGGCGAGCGACGGCGACGACGACGCTTGCGAACCGCGCCGGTCGACCGGACACTCGGTTCCCGCGGCTTGGCATCGCGCGCCACCGCCAGAGTCTGCTCTGCCGTGGCTGCGAACAGATCGGCGTTTACCTCTTCCCACAACCCCTCGGCCCGATTGAAGACCCCCCCGGAGATCATCACGTTCATGTGCGGCACGGCCCCCACTTCGCGGATCAGGTCAATCAGATGTCGCACGGCGGGGATACCTTGCGGCCGTGTTCCGAAGATAAGAAGGATGTCCGGCCGAAGCTGCCCTGTCAGTTGTAGCACCTCGTCGTCTGGCACGCCCCCGCCTACAAAATACACGTCCCATCCCTCGGCCTCGAACAAGTCGGCGCACATCTGCGCACCCAGGTCCTCGGGCTCCTGCGGAGCACACATGATCAGTATTCGTTTGCCCAGACCACCCACGCGAGGCAGGTGCGGCTGCACCTGATCAGTAATCAACCGGTTGATCCGCGTAGCCATGTGCTCGGCCGCCACCCCGATGCGATCCTCACGGAACAACTGCTCCACCCTCACCATCGCCGGCCACAACACATCCCGATAGACCGCCTCCGCAGGCGACCCGCCGTTCAGCGCCTGCCTGATCATCTCGCGACAAGCCTGACGTCGACCGGCCAACAAAGGCTCCATGTACCGATCCAGCAACTCCACACACGCCGCTGCTGCCATTGTCCGCTCCCGTTGCCCCCAGTCCCGACGGCGATAGCCGCCCTGTGGTAACCCATCTTCACTTTACATCGCCTCAGACGACCACAGATGAGAGTCTAGGTAAGATAGGGCGTCTGGGCAAGACGCTTATCGGCCGGCGGGCCGAAATTTCTTTAACCGTTGCAGCTTCGGTCAAAGATGAGCGATAAGTCTTTTTTCAAGAAGGACTTACAGGGAATGGTCCTGGCCGACTCTCTCAATCGCCAGGCGATTGATCTTGCGGGGACCGGCATCGAGGACCGTGAACCGCAAGTTCTCGTAGCTGAACTGCTCGCCCCCTTTGGGGATGCGTCCCAGGGTACTGAAGACGAAGCCGGCCACGGTGTCGTAGTCCTCGTCCTCCGGCAGCTCGACGGAAAGTTCGTCGTTGATTTGGTCGACGCGGACGCGCCCATCCACTTCCAACTGGTCGGGTCCGACACGTACGAGCGGCTCGGGCTCGGGCGGCTCGTACTCGTCGGTGATCTCGCCTACCAACTCCTCGAGGATGTCCTCGATGGTGACCAGACCGGCAGTACCCCCGTATTCATCCAACACGATCGCAAGATGAACCTTTCTTTCCTGGAACTCGTGCAGCAGGTCAGGCAGCGACTTGCTCTCCGGAACGAATGGAACCCGGCGCATCACCTTGCGGGCATCGAACGGCTGGCCGCTATCCAACTGGAGCAGGTCCTTGGCGTACAGCACGCCGTTGATGTTGTCGAGCGATCCATCGTGCACCGGTATGCGCGAATGACCTTCCCGGGCAATCAGCTCCTTCACCTCTTCCAGGCCGGCCTTCACGTCGATGGTCACCATCTCGGTGCGCGGGGTCATGATCTGCCCGACGTGCGTGTCCCGCAGTTCGATGACCGACTCGATCATCTCCTTCTCTTCCTCGGCGACGGCGCCGTGCATCTCCCCCTCGCTGACGGCTTCCAGGATTTCCCTTTCCGCCGTCTCCCGCCCCTCAACGCCGTCCACATCGGACTCCCCGTTGGGCACGCCCGCCAGTCGTCGCACCAGTCCGTCGAACAGCCTCAAAAACGCGGTAATCGGTTGCAGCAGCCAGCGACAGACGCGCAGCCCGAAGAACGATCTGGCCAGAAACATCTCGGCCGCGTACTTCGCCCAGGCGTTGGGAATGGCCACGATGAACACCAGCACGAGCGCCGACGAAGCCGCCAGGGATTCGACGTAGTGGACTGTTCGACTCTGATCGGGGCCCGCCCAGAGTAGCTCGACCACCGCCAGGATGATGCCGACGCTGGTAACCATACGGACGACGGCCGTCGCGAGGATCATGTCCGACCGCAGGGCGCTGAGCTTGTCGAGCAGGTCGATCTTCCTGCGATCCTCCAGGATTTTCTGAAGTTGTAAACGCGAGAAATGTCGCAGTGACAGGTTGGCCGTCGACGCCACCAACGCCACCGCCGTCAGGACCACGATCAGACAGAATGCCCAACCCATAACGCTCGTGCTACCTCATCTGTCCAGGTCTGCGCCGCGGCCCCGCACCGCCGCACCCTCAAAGGCCAGCCGGGCCGAGAAAGGACGCCCGTATCCCAGCGCCGCCAGCAGCATGTCCTCCTTGCGGTGCATGCGGTCGGCCTGCTCGGTTGTAGCGTCGTCGTAGCCGGCCAAGTGCAGGATGCCATGCACCAGATACAGCAGCAACTCACGTTTGGCGGCGATGCGACGGCGACGCCCTTGCCGGCGGGCGGTCTCGGCCGACACCACGATCTCACCCTCGAGGCCGTCCTCCGCTTCGTCGCGCAGGTCGAAACTCAGTACGTCGGTGGGTCCGCGGCGCCTTCGGTACCGCCAATGCAACTCGCCGATGGCGGCATCGTCCAGCAGGGCCACGCTCAAGTCATACTGCCGATAGCCAAGCCGACGCACGGTCTCGGCGGCCACGCGCTTGATTTCAGCCTGGCTGATGCGAACGCAGTCGCACCGCCGAGAGACGTGGATATGTTGTCCCGGTTCGTCGTCCATCGGATCGGCCATCTGTCACGCCGTCCGCGGCGCGCGTTGGACGGCCGCTTTCGGATACGCAATTCGGCCGTGATAGATGGCACACAAACTCTTGGATATCGACTCCTCCACCACCGCCAGCTCCTTCAGCGTGATGTCGCAGTCGTCCAACTGCCCGTCCATCAACCGCTCCATGGCGATCCCATGCACCGTCGACTCGATGCGGGCCGGGGTCGGTTCCTGCAACGCGCGAACCGCGCTCTCGGCCCCGTCACAGAGCATAAGGATCGCCGACTCCTTCGACCGAGGCTTCGGCCCGGCGTAGCGAAACTCCGTTTCCGGCACGGCGGCCTTGCCTTCCGCCTGAGATCGCTCGCTGGCCGCGTGATAGAAGTAACGCACCAGCGTCGTCCCATGATGCTCGGCGATAAACTGTTGCAGCACAGGCGGCAATCCGCCCTCGCGCGCCAACTCGAGGCCGTCCTTGACGTGCCCGACAATAATCAGCAGGCTCATCGTCGGACTCAGCTTCTCGTGACGGTCGGCGCGTGTCTCATAGTTTTCCACGAAGTAGTACGGCTTATTTACCTTTCCAATATCGTGATAATACGCCCCCACGCGCACCAGCAGACCGTTGCCCCCGATCGCCTCGGCGGCGGCTTCGGCCATGCTGCCCAGCACGAGCGAATGGTTGTACGTGCCCGGCGTTTCCTGCGCCAGGCGCTTCAGCAACGGCTTGTTGACGTCGCACCACTCCAACAGCGTCATCGCCGTCACAATGCCGAACAGCTTTTCGACGAGCGGCAGGACTGCCTGGATCAAGGCCGCCGCAGCGAGCGCCGCCAGCGCCGCATAGGACGAGTGAAGCACAATGTACAGCAACTCCTGACGGCCCATCAGCCCCACAAAGAACACCGCCGTGAACGCCGCCGCAGCCGTCGCCGCTCCCACCTCCAGCACCTTCAGGCGCGAGCGAACCTCCCCCAGCGACACCACGGTCATCCCCGTGGTCGTCAGCAGCACGACGAACAGTTCGAGCCCCCCACCCACGCCCATCGTCGCCAGCAGGCAGAACGTGCCGGTCACCCCCAGAGCGAAACGTTGGTTGTAGGCAATGGCAAAAATCGCCCCGATCATCGCCACCGGCAACACCGTCCACTCCCGCACCGCCCCCATCATCTCGAGCAGCCGGCACAGAAGCAGCATCACCAGCATCGAGAGCGCCAGGGCCCAGGCCCGCGCGGCGTTCTGCTGGATTCTGGGCTGATACAGGCTCACGTACCACGCCAAACCAACCGTAATCAGCGCCACCAGCCCGGCTGTGCCCAGTCGCAACAGCATGCGCTGCCTGGCCAACTGCGGGTCGGTAAGCAGGGCCTGCCGATACTGCGCCCAGGCCACCTGCAGCAGCGCATACTCCTGTTCGTCGATCACCCCCGGAGCCACGACCGTGTCGCCCTTTTCCCACGTATCGAACTGACGCTCGACGCGTTGCTCGGCCTCGGCCAACAACTCGTCCGTCTGCTTCTTGTCAAACAGCCAGACCGCGCTGTAGCGTTGGTTCGCCGGATCCGGCTGAAGCTGCCTGACGATCAGGCCTGTCAACACCTCGTTCAGATGGGGCGTCCTGAGCCATTTCACCATCTGCTCGACGCGGGCCCTCACCTCCTCGGTGTCGGAGGGATATACCAGCTTGTCGACCTTCAATCTTTGGTCCGCCCGCGGGCTGCCAACCAGCATGACCGTGCTGGCCGGCGGATCGCGTTCGGCCGGTCCGATTTTCTGCACGATCGGCTCGGAGGCCAGCCACTCGGGCAGTCGCTTCAGCCACTGCTCGTAGTCCCGGCTCGCCGGCTGCTCGGTGAGCTGCCGCAAGGCTTGGTATCCCGCTTCGTCCACTACGTGGGCGCGCTTCTGCGCCTCACCCGAGAAGATCTCGTAGTCATCGACGGATTTGGCCAGTTGCCGAAGATCGGTCAACTCGCTCTCAATCGCCGTAATCAACGCCTCGTTGAACACGTAGACGCTGGGCGTCTGCTGGCGCGCCTCCTGGATGGCCTTCAGAGTTGCCTGGCGATTCTCGCGACGGAACGAGTAGGGTGCGACGATCTTGGTCGCAACGGTCTGACCCTTGCTGTACGGCAGGGCCTCGCCACCGTACAAGACGATGACGGCCGCGCCGGCTGCCAGCGCCACCGTTGCCAACAGCGACCAGGGGTTCGGCAGCGACTTCAGCCGCTCCCACAGCGAGCCCCGTGCCGCCCGCTGGCGCGACAAATCGCGCCGCCTGACCCGGCTTCGTCTAAAAAGCGACATGGCCTACGTGCTCTGCCCTTCCCGGCCCGGTTGGCCGAACCTGTCGACGCCTGCGGCACGCTCGCCGCCGTAGGCATTCACGATATTCTGCACCAACCGATGGCGAACGATATCGCGGTCGTTCAGCGCGACGATGGCCACACCATCCACCTCGTGCAGGCGGGCCACCGCATCGATCAGCCCGGAGCGCTGGCCGGGCATCAAGTCCACCTGACTGTCGTCGCCGGTAACGATCATCTTGCTGTGATGCCCGAGGCGCGTCAGGAACATCAACATCTGACCCACCGTGGTATTCTGCGCCTCGTCCAGAATCACCGCGGCGCTGTTGAGCGTCCGCCCGCGCATAAACGCCAGCGGGATCACCTCGATGATGTCGTTCTGCATGAACCGACGAATCTGCTCGAAGCTCATCATATCGTGCATGGCATCGAACAGCGGGCGCAGGTACGGATTCACCTTGGCCTGCATGTCGCCCGGCAGATATCCCAGCTTCTCGCCGGCCTCGACGGCCGGCCGCACCAGCACGATTCGCTTGATCCGATCGCCCTTCAGCATCGACACCGCCATCGCCACCGCCAGATACGTCTTGCCCGTACCCGCCGGACCCAGGCAGAACGTCAGGTCGTGCCGCCGTATCGCCGCCACGTAGCTGTGCTGGCCTGGGGTCTTGGCCACGACGGACTGCGGCGCGTACACCTCGATCGCATCGGACGCCTCACGCTCGCCTTCTCGGCTGGCTTCAGCGATCGCATCAACGACGTGTTGTTCGCTAAGGTGGTCGACGGTTTGCAGTTGCCCGCGCATCTTCTCGATCGCCGCCGCGGCTCGACTGACGGCCGCAGCATCGCCGCACAACTTAACAGACGAATCCCTCGCTGAGATCTGGACCCCCAAGATCTGACGGATGATTCGCAGGTGCCGATCGGCCGAGCCAAACAGCGCCACCCGCCCGCAATTGTCGTCTAATCGTATCGTAAGTTCCAAAGCGCGTCCGGCCGCAGCGGCGACCGTTACGGGCCTCCACTGGCACCCGCTATACTCCAGGCCCGATGCAACATCCACCAGGCCAGCGGTGCTGCCAGCAGGGGCGAGTCTACCAGATCAAGTATGCCTCCGAACCCCGGTACCGCTCGCCCGGAATCCTTCTGGGCGACGTCCCGCTTGATCAGCGACTCAGCCAGATCGCCCAACTGCCCGGCAAGGGCCATCACGACGCCGAAAACCAGGGCTTCACCCGAGCCGAGTCGCCATCCTCCGACGCCGCTGGGCACTATTATACCACCCATCCAGGCCAACACCACTGAAGCGCCCGCGGCCGCAAGAACCCCGCCGACCAGCCCCTCGACGGTCTTACCCGGGCTCAAGCGGGGGACCAGTTTGTGTCGCCCGACCGCCGAGCCCACGAAGTACGCTGCAATATCGGTAACCTTCACTACACCAATGAAATACATTACCGCCCAGGCGCCGGCCACGCCGGGCAGATCGACCCTGATCCGCACCACGAACGACGCCAGCAAACCCGTGTAACCCATTATCAAAAAAGTGGTTGCAACGGATGCGGCGCCTCCCTCGATGCGGCCTGATCCCATAACGGCCAGGAAAGCGCCCAGCAGACCCACAGCCAGCACAACCCCCAGCGGCGACCACGAATCGGTGCCAAAGCAGCCAGGCATCAACCACGGGGCAACAGCGACAAGCCCCGCCATCGCAGCCGCCCACCAGGTTATCGGACGGTAGCCGCCCCGATCGAGCAGTCGGCCAAGCTCGACCGCCCCCAGAACCACCAACGCCGTCACCGCCAGGACGATCGGACCGCCCTGCCAGATGAGCCCCAGCACGTTGACCGACGGCGCCGGCCACGCGGCGGGGGCAGGCTGCTGCGACAGCCACGCGTCAAGCCATACCAGACCGACGCATGCGGCGATCATCAGCGAGCCGAATATCAGACGCAGCACGAGCACGGGCGGCTATGGTGACACCAAAGCACAGAGAGGGCAAACGTTTTCTGCATGGGACCGGCGCTGCACATACAGGACCGTCGCCCCGGCAAAAGTCACCAACCCACCAATCAGCGAGACCGGCGCATACTCCAGCCATACGCGGCAGAACGGCACGTGGGCCAAGACTGTCTCAATGTTGTGCGGCCTGGCGATCAGGATCAGCCCAACCAGCAGCCACAAACGTCGGCGCCAGCCGAACGCCGCCAGCGACACCATGACGGGCACGTACAGACCGAAGTCGTACACATGAAGAGGCATAAACAGGCCCGTCGCCGCCAGAACGAGCACAATGCTCGGCAGGAGCACAGGTGGGTTGTCGGCGGAGAAGCCGGCACGGTCGTCGTCACTCACCCGGCCGGTGCGAATGCGCAGCCCATCGCGGAACCCAATCAGACAGACCAGCACGGCGGCGGCACCCATGGCGCCGTACACCGCTACCGACTCTAACGGCGTTCGGCCCAACACGCGCGACAGCGTGTCGTAGCGTTCCCATCGATTAAACGGGATGAGTCTATAGCCCTCGATCGACTGCCGCACGTCGCTGGACAGCGACTCACCGGGCGCCCAAGCCAGCACCAGCGCAGCCAGAGCCGCCACCGCCAACCCTCCAAGGACGACACCGCGCCGCCTGCCCACCACGAACATATACACAAGCAGCAGAAGCGATACCTGCGGTTTTGCGCTAGCCACCACGACGAACGCCGCACACCACCACGCCCGCCCTCGCTGCCACGAATACAGTGCGCCGACAAGGCCGGCCGCCGCGATCAACCCCACTTGCCCGACAAAGATGCAGGCCGGCACGCCGCTGATCAGGCACGCAGCACCCGGCCAGATCCACTTGCCTGGGCTTCGAGGGCTGACCAGACCGGATCGGTCAATCAGTCGCTTGCTGAAATAGAGAACGAGCAACAGCGCAAGCAGGTTGGCAGCGTCGAAGAGCCATTGCCCCCCCACCCAAGGCAGCAAGGCCATGGGAACGGCCACGATCGCCATCGTCGGCGGAAACACGTAAGGGCTCACCGGGCCGCGATCGAACGCTTCCCGCCAGCGGGCGTAGAAGGAATCGACGTGGTACGGCGACTCGCCGTGCAGCCAGCATTTGCCGGCTGCATAGTGCCAATAGGCGTCGACCGCGCGATAGTCGCCGCCGGCAAAAAGCCCCGCTCGCACCACATAGAGCCCGCAGAGCAGGGCAAAACTCACTGCTGCCCCCAGGGCCAGCCGCTGCCGCCGACCCCGCCACTCGTTGCCGTCAGCAGGTGATGCCATGCCGTCCATGGGCGACTCCATTACTGGCCGGATAATTCCTTCGACTGTGGCGGCTCCGGCAGACGTTCAAGGCGCCGGCCGCCCCGGCCATCATCGACACATCTCATGTGCCCTGCCGGCGGTTTCGGGCAGAGGTTTGGCGCGGCAACTATACTCCTGCGTCCTGGATCCGCAATGCGACGCCATCGACAACGGCGGCCACAAACCATCAAGCAAGCGATACGGCACATTGAGCAGCCGCGGCACCGGATGAACCCGCTACCGTTGTGGGTGGCGGATTCTGCACCGGAAAGCAGTATGATACCCACTCGTGGCGCCTGGTGTGATTACCGTCGTCGTGGGATTGGTGGGCTGGCCGTCTGCCGAGCAGGCGTCCGCACCCTCAGCGGCGTCGCACTGCTCAAGAGCAGTGGCACACGGCACGACCCAGCCATCCGCGCGCCTGCCCGAACCGTTCGCGGCCACACAGGCAGCCAACACGGAAGTAACGGCTGACGGGGGTCTGACTCCGGGAGTTTTCCAGACCAACCTGGATGGCGTGGGGGGCATGGCCTTCACATCGATCGCGATGCCGGCGCACGCGCCGCGGCCGGGCCGGTTGGGTCGACCCGTCGTAAGCACCATGTTTGGCGCCGGACACGACAAGACGCTGAGTGCAGTGGTGGTAAGTCTGCCGGTCACCGAGCGAATCGAGGTTGGCCTGTCGCACCAAAGCCTTCACTTGGGCTCGTTGCGGAGTCGGGTCGGTCGTGCAACGACGCTGGACATGGGCACGCATCACGTGGCGGTCGAGACGGTGTCGCTGAAGTATGTGGTCGTGCCGGAAGGCGGCCTGTCGCTTGACTGGATGCCGGCGGTGGCCGTCGGCGCGCACTACAAACGCAACTGCGAAATCTTGCGGATCAACAGAAAACTGCGGGGGGCTCTGAGGTGGATGGGTGTCGACGACGACGACGGGATTGATTTCACCGTCACGGCGAGCCGCCAGTTTGACAGCCCGTTGGCTGGACCGGTGCTCGTCTCGGGCGGGATCCGCTTTACCGAATCGAATCAGACAGGCTTTTTCGGCTTCACCGACGGCTATCGGGCGGCATTCGAGGGCAACATCAGTTTTAGCATTACCGAACGACTGGTGGTGGGCGCCGAATATCGCCAGAAGCCCGACCGTTTGAGGCGCGTGGGTTCGCTGTATCGGCCTGAGGACGACTTCTGGGCGATCTACGCGGGCTATCGGATCGACGATCATCTATCCGTCGGGCTGGGCTGGGTGAACCTGGGGCGCGTGGCCAACTCGCGCGAACACGCGTTCTTCGGCCTGTCGGTCACGTACGGGTTTTGAGCAGGTGTGGGCAGGCGTCACTTCCGCGGGGGCGCAGAGCCTAAGCCTTGCGCACCTGCAGAACGCCAGATGTGTCCATCTCAGCGAGGTGATCGAGACACAGACTTGACCATGTTTCAAGGCTGTCTCGCACCTCGTGCAGCTCGGTGGGGGTCATGAAGGCCAACTGCGTAATCATCTGTTCGCACTTGCTCACCTTCGCCGCCTCCAGCCTCCAGTAATGAACGACGCCCAAGTGTACGCGCCCCACCTCCGTCGAGTCGTCGTTGAGCAAGGCGACGATCCGGTCCTCGTGCGGCGCTTCGACGCGTACCTCCTCAGCCACTTCGCGCTCCACGGCCGCGAAGTAGGCCTCGCGGAAATCGGTGTGGAACAGAGGCATATCGTCGGTAGGGTTGATGTGCCCTCCAATGCCGATCGATCTGTGCCCGACCAGCCGGGTCTCCCCGGCTCGCCTGCCCCGAACATAGCTGAGATACTTCCCACCATGCGCCATAATCACGTAGGGAATAAGCTGCTTGTATGCAGGATCATCTTCCACCTGCCGCCTGGGCATGAAACGCGGAGTGTGGGGACAGAAGAGCTTGTCGAGGTATGGCTTTACGTCAAACATGAGCCCCTGAAACATACCTGCCTGCTCCAGGACCTTCCGGTGAACGACGAGCACCTGTTCTTCCTGGGCCATCAACTCACTCCCGCACCTGCACCCGTTCCTGAGGCATCAACACTGGATTATTCGCGCCCTGTGCGTTTGGGCTCGGTGTCGGATGGACAAACCTGCCTGACGTACCGTGCCGTGCGGCACATTAGACGCTACACGTTACGGGCGCGTCAAGGCTCGCGGTTCCGGTCAGAACACAGATGGTTCTGCAGCCCTCGGACGGCAGGACAGTTCTGGGTTCGCGCGGTCCTCCAACCATCAGATGGACCACGACACACAGAGCGCAACACCTTTGGCGGACGAACGCAGTTGGCGATTCCGCATGATTGCTTGTGGTCCAACAGATCAGAAGCTACACCACGACACAGAGAAGCAGCGGCTCGCCCGTGGGGTATGGGTGCGTTGTGAGCATTGGGCAATGGTGCATGCGCTGGGGTCCAAAACGGTCACGTCCTCTCTCTTGTGTGCGTTCCGTCGGCGTTGGTGAGGCCTTGGTTGTGTGAACTCGTGACGCTGACGGTATACTTGGCGAACGTTCCTGTCGCCGAGCGCGCGGGCGAGCGCATCGCCGTCGAAATTGAGACCGGCAAGTGAGACATCAAGGCGAACCTGGCCAAGCTGCGATCAGCGTTGGAGAGGGGTTCTTGGCAGAATAGGGAATGTGGACAAGCAAGTGTGGCGACTTCGATAGGATCGTGGCCACGATGCAGTACCCCGTCTTGGCTGCGAGTGAGCGAAGTCCGTGCGGCTATTCTCTTGACCGTCTTCATCTCGGGTCTGCCTCAGGACCAGGGCTGGTTCACTTCGCAGGCGCTATGGGCGTTAGCGTTCTTTTTTTGACTCGAGGCACTCGGCGGCCGAGCCACCAAGGTAGCGGGCTACATGACCGGATCCGAAGCGTACCACGCGGGCAGTTGCAGGACAAAAAGGGGCCGGCCTGGAGCGGCACCACCGCATCCTCAGGCCGGCCCTGGTGGGCCAACAACGGTTAGGGAGATGAACCCCCACCCCGTCGTGGCGACCCTAGCTTATCGGACGCCCGTTATTTGGTCAACAGTCTGTTGGGTTGTAGCGACAGATCTGCTATGCCAGCGACAAAGAGAAGAGCACGAGGGGTGCAGGCCAACAGCCGAGCCAGACGTACCCCTGGCCCAGCGACGCGAGCCCGACCTCGGCCGTAACCGTTCTAGAGTGCCCATCGGGCGTGCTTCCTTCTGCATGCTGTTTCCGGAAGCAGTCTGGGCCGATGCGCGTCCTCGATCCGAATGCCACAAGGTTTGATGCAGACTCAGCATAACCAGCTGCCGTACCGAGGGTTAGACCCATCACGGAAGACGGACGCTTCACCGAGGCCGATTCGCACCGCCGGCGCAATGTTGGTCACATTCATCAGGGCGCCCACTTGTGGAGTTCCCTGTCGCCTTAATTCACGTTCGGATAACGAGATAGATTGATGTTGGGTCCAGTCACCGGCGTACACGCTTGCTGGCACGGCCGCAGACACCGATCAGGGAGCAGGCGTTCCCGGCTGGGCTGCCAGGAGCAGATGAAGGTTCTTTCCAGGCTCGTTTACAGGTGTCTACAATACGGTAGCTGGCCCACGGACCGGCGGGCGCAACAGGGGCGCAAAAAAGGGGAGGCCGGTCCAGATTGGCACCAAACCATCGTCGGACCAGCCCCCTTGGGGCGGCAGTGGGAGAGGCAATACCCGTCCCGCCACTGGAGGCGTCACACTTCTACGGCGCTACGACCATCCTGTTACAGTTGTCGTGCGAGTTTGCTGTGCCGCACTTGCCGCAACGGCGCACTTTACTGCTGTCGGCGTGGCGCCGACGTCGTGATGGTAGTTGATCACAGGTAGACGGGAATGCGGCTACGAGGATGAGCCTCGCGATTTCAGCTTGGAGACCAGCCCTACGCAACCCAGTCCGATGGCTCCCAGTAGCAGGGCCGCGGGCGCCGGCGCTCCGAAAACGGACAACGTCGAACTGCCCAGCCAGACGCGGTGATTGACCTCATCAGATACCCATCGAATCTGGGCACCGACCGGCACCGCGTCCAACCAGCTGGGGTTGAGGTCAAAAATGGTGGTGCTTATATTATCGATACTGGCTTCAAGAAAACCCAAATTGTGCCAGTGCCCGTTGCTGTCGAGCACCCATACCTCTGCCTCGCCTGCTGAGGCATCGGCTGCCGTGATCGCGAGTGTTGCTGCGGACGGCGAGTTGACCGAGTGATCGAACACATGCGTCCACACCGCCGGCGCGAACGGCTCAATCCACCGGTTCAGTTCCACTTCATGGGTGTACACGAGATCCGCAACCGCCTGGCCTGATGCGAACATCACCAGCGCCGCAACACCGAGCCCGATCCATACCCGACTTCTTGTATCTTTTCGGGTTCCCACGACATCACCTCCCGTACGCACTACCTCAGAGCCGTTGTAGCCCACCGAGTATGCGCGGCTCGGGTTATCATTCTGGTGCCGCTCCGAGCCACACAAATAAAGTGTACTACACGGCCGTTGACAAGGCAAACCGGAAGTCCGAGAAAAAGCGTCCCCATGACAGATTCCTGGCACGAGTGCCCCCTTCAAGCACTTTATCATAAACATCTTTGGCAAAGACACTTGTGTTATTCCACTGGCAAAGCAATCACTCATTGCGGCCCGGTCATGTGCGTGGCGAACATGCAGAAGTCGGCCAAGTCCCCGTCCCCGTCGCCGTCCAAGTCAGCCTGCGGGTCGCCGGCCGGTACCCCCGAACCGGCAAAAGCCTGCGCCAAGGACGCATGGTCCGCTAGATCCACATCGCCATCACAATCGAAATCCCCCGGCACCCAACCCGCCCATACCGAGGTGAACGCATCTGACAGACCCGCCGAGGAGTGCAGATCGGTCCCATCGCTCGGATCGAAATCCACGTCAGCCCCGCCGAAGTAGCCTACCAGTACAGGGGCCCCGTTGGGCAGTAGATCCGCGCCGTAGCCGACGTCGGGTTGAGACCCACCCAACGTTCGCGTCCAGCGATACGAGCCGTCGAGTCCCAGGCGCATCAGGAACACGTCTGATAGCCCGTTCGAGGAGTGGAAGTCTCCACCGAGGCCCGGGTCAAACCCAACGTTGGCCTCCTCGAACCCACCGGTCACCAGCAGACCCCCGTAGGAATCGAAGGCCAGCGCCCTAACGACATCGTAGGAGGTGCCTCCGAAGGTCCTGCAGAACCGGAACTCGCCGTCCGATGTGAGCTTGCTGACGAACCCGTCATACCAGCCCGCCGATGAGTGTAGGTCCTGTCCTGCTCCCGGGTCGAAGTCGACATCCTGGCCCTGGAAGGTTCCACCAAGATAGACGTCGCCAAGATGATCGCTCGCGACAACGTAAACGTGATCGAACTGTGAGCCGCCGAAGGTCCGACCCCACACGTAGGAGCCGTCGGACTCGAGCTTCAGTGCGTAAACGTCCGTCTGGCCCACGCAAGTATGCCAGTCCTCCGTAAGCGTGGGATCCAAGTCCAATGACGTGCTGGCAAACCACCCGGCAACTACAATCCGCTGCCACGCATCGACCGCCACACCGAAGGCAGTGTCGGTGTCCTCCCCCCCAACAGTCCGAGACCAGCCGTACTGGCCGTTCAGTGCCAGGCGGGTGATAAAAACATCGAACGCCCCGGCGGAGCTACGCAGGTCCGATCCAGCGGTCGGGTCAAGGTCGACGTTACCGCCTCTGAAATACCCAGCAACCACCACGAAGTTGTCCGGATGCACGGCCACCGCCCTGGCGTAGTCCGCCTCGGGCCCGCCTACGGTCGCGGCCCAACCGTAGGAGCCGTCCGAGTTCAGACGAAGAAGGAATGCGTCCGTGTTGCCGTGCGACGATCGCAGATCCGTGCCAGCCGTGGGATCGAAATCCACATCCGTCCCACGGAAAGTACCTGCTACGTAGACATTCCCCACGCTATCCACAGCCAGCGCGTCCGCTAAATCGTCGGCGGCGCCACCGAATGTCCGCGTCCAACCATATGACCCATCCGGCCCGAGTTTGGTCACGAACACATCCGTGCCACCGTGGCTTTCATGCTCGTCCGACCCGTCAGGGTCAAAATTCACCCGCCCCGAGAACGGACCCGTTACATAGATGTTTCCAGTCTGGTCCACCGCAACCGCGTGCGCCGCGTCGTCACCGCTATCGCCAGTGGTATAAGTCCACAGGTAGCCGGGGCCACAGACCGCGGCAGGGCCGCTTGTTGATAGCAGAAAGACGACGCACGCACCTACAGTCAAATCGCGAGACATCACAACCATGCCTCCTTCGAGTTGGGCAGCCCATTCCTGGCACCTGCCCCAGGACTTTGGGAATGGACGGCCATTACAACTGCTGGGATAGAACCTTGGCTTCAGCCTGCTCCTGTACGGACAGCCCACCCCATCGAGATGCCATGGCAAGTGCCTCGTCCAGGCGCTTACGGGCCTCTTCGCGCTCGCCGGAGGCCGCCAAGACCCTTGCCAAGTGGAACCGAATCGCGGCTGCCGTGGGCGACTGGCCGCCTGCGAGATCCGACGCCCTTAGCAGATCCTTCTTCGCCTCCTCCAGGCGGCCAAGACGAAACAGGATGACACTCCGTGTGTCCAGGAGATGCACGTCTCGAGGCCAGCGCTTCACCCCCTGGTTTGCGATGGGAAGCGCAGAACGCGGGTCGCCTCGGTCCTCGCAAAGCACCCACGCGAGGCCATTGGCGGCCGCAGCATTGTCCGGGGAGGTGTCAAGCGCTTTGCGGAACGCCGCCTCTGCCAGATCCACGCGCCCCAGCTTGTGGGCCGCAACGGCTGCGCCCAGCCAGCCACCCGGGACGTTGGGGCGCCCCTGCGCCACACGCACCAACAGGCGTCGGGCGGTCTCCACGAGGGCCAGCGAGTCTTGCGGCAGGAGTATGCTCGCCACCTCAAGCAATAGGGACCGATCATCACCCCGCTGGTCCAGACATTGCTCTGCCAGTGCCTGGGCCTGGTCGAGGCGGCCCTCTGTCACCGCGGCCAACAGTTGTGCCCGAACGACCATTGGATGCCACGGCGCCAGGCGTTCCGCCTCCCTGAGCATCTCCTGCGCCTCTGGGACGCGGTCGTGCTGGCAGAGCTGTTCGGCATAGAACCCCATCGCTTCTGCTGCCTCCAGGCCATGGACGGAATCCAGGCATGATCCCAGCATCTCGAGGGCCTCATCGGTCTGGCCTGCACCGATCATGGCTCGGGCCAGCGCCGTCCTGCCCATGGGGTTGCGGGGTTCGAACTCGACTGCCTGGCGAGCGGCCTGTACTGCCAGCAGAGGCTGCTCGGGCGCCACGAGCTCGGCCTTATCGACCAGGAGGGCGACGCTTGTGGGATTGGCGGCCAGCGCCCGGTCCAGTATCCGCTCCGCCGCCGTCGCCGACCCCTCCTGCAACGAGAGCTGCACGAGCATTCGCCAGCCATCTACCGCGTGGGGGTCGCGCTCGACAACGTTGCTGAGTGTCTGACGGGCCCGCTCGACACCTTCGGGCCCCTCTTCCGCCAGCACACCGGCCTTCAAAGCCAAAGCACCACCGTCTTGGGGGTCTTGTCGCAACGCTTCTTCCACCAGTCGCTTCGCCTCGGACCGGTCGTCTGGCCCGCCAGAGGCCAGCAGCAGTCCTACCAGTTTGCGGCGTGCGTCAGAGGAGGACTCCGCGTCCTGTTCCATGGCCATGCGGTACGCTCCGATCGCCTCCTTCTGCCGCCCAAGCCCTTGGAGGAAGCCGCCCAGCAGCGTGTACCCCTCGGCAGCGCGGCCATCAAACGCCGTCAGACGTTGGTACTCATCCTCGGCGCGGTTCAGTTGACCCACGCGCGCACACGTCTCAGCACACAGAGAGCGCACCTCGAATGAGTCCATACGCCGCGCCAGATCGTCACAACATGCGACAGCGACCTGTGGACGCCCCCTTGCCAACTCGAGCTCTACCCGCGCGCGGCAGACGTCTACACTGTCCGGGCCGGCCTGTTCTGCCCTGCTTACCACGCGATCGGCGTCGCCGCCGCGACCCATGTCAAGGTAGAGGCTCGCCAGTCGGCATGTGTTGACGGCGGCCACGGCTTTATCACCCAGGCTCAATTCCAGAAATTCGGCAGCCCTTTCCCTCTCGCCCTCCCGCAAGGCTTGGCTGATGCGGAAGCGTATCAGTGTTGGCGCATCCACTGGCAGTCCGGCCAGTACGCTGGCCGCGTGCGCGTAGCGTCCTCGTGACTCAAGCAAGACCAGCAGCGACTCGGCTACCGGCACCGACGCCGGGCCCTGTGCGAGTAGGTTCTCGTAGATCTCGATCGCCTCATCTACCGCCCCCTTTTCGAGGCGGAGTTTGGCCAGAACCACTGCCGGCTCGACCCAGCCGCGGTCTGCGCGGACACAATCCTCCAGCAATTCAACGATGGCGTCCGTCCTGACCGGAGGTTCTGGCTCGGCAAGCCACACGCGAGCCTGCTGCCATTTCCAGTTCACGCCTTCCTCACCCTCGATGCGGCGGACATCGTCGACAATCAGTTGGGCACGCTTGGGGTCATCCAGAATCGAGGGATGGCCAAGCATCGCCAGACGCAGCCTGAGCTCTTGTGGCAGCTTTGCGCCGCCCTCCTCCAGCGCCGCCAGCGATTCCTCGAAGCGCCCGACCTCCAACAACAGCCGCGCGAGTTCCAACCACAGCCCGGCACATGAGGGGGCTTCGGCGCGTTGGAGGCTTTCCCTCAGTGCTCCGATCGCCGCCTCAATGTCTTGCTCCTCCACCCGCACCCGAGCCATCCCGAGATGTGCCTCCACACAAGCCGGGTGCTGCGCCAGGACGTCCGCAAAACATGCTTTCGCTGCGTCAAAACGCTGGTAACGCCGATGAAGATCACCCAGCGCAAGAACGATCGGCAGTGGGTCGGGATACGCAGCCCTGGACTGCTCCAGAACATCTACTGCCTCTTTCCACTGTCCGAGGGCCGTTAGTGCCTCAGCTTCCACAAGGACAAACCCCGACCTGTCGGCAAACGTCTCGCCGAGCCGCTTAGCGTCTGCAGCCAGGCGCTCTAGATCGGCCCTGGAAGCCGCAGCGCCCGCGCTGGACTGTCTGGCCAGGCGGGATCGGCACCATACCAATGCTGCCAGGGGCTCCTCCAATCCGGCTTCGGACGCGACTTGCTCGGCGCGATCAGGCTCACCGGCTGCCAAGAGCGACTCAGCCAGCGCGACGCGCCCGTCTCGCGATCCCGGGCGCAGTCGAACGAAGTGGTGATAGGCCTCCGCGCTGCGCCTGAACTGCCCCGTGGTCGCGAACAGCCGCCCCAGTTCCAGCCACACTTCGGCCGCCTCGGGGCGCTCGCGAACCACTTGATCGAGCTGGGTGATCGCACGCCAGGTTTGCCCGCGAGCAGCTGTCACGAGACAACTCAGGAACTGTACGAGCTTTTCTGACGCGCCGGCCGCCCTAAGCCGAGCGACGCACTCGGCGGCGCGATCCGGATTGCCCACTGCAACATAGCACTGCACCGCCAGGGGCAGGAGTTCCACAGCGCCGTCCAGCTCTCGTTCGGCGCGATCGACCACCGCAAGGGCTTCACCGACTTGGTGTTCACGTAGGCTCAGCCGCGCCAATATCAGGTACGGCGCCGGCTGCCTGGGAGACTTCTCGATGGCAGCGCGTAGGTATTGTTTGGCGTCTGCTGTTTGGCCAAGTTCTGCCAGTTCATCACCCAGGAGCGACAACGTCGAGCTGTCCTGTGGCCTTAGTTGCGCCGCCTTTTTCAGCATCGTCAGTGCTTGTTCGCGATCGCCGAAGCGCCGAAGGAACCGTGCTCTCAACACATGGGCTGTGGGGGACGCCGGGTTGCGCTCCACGAGCGCATCAAATGTTCGTCGCGCTGCCTCAGCTTCACCCATTTGCTCGGCCTGCAACTGCCCAAGCAGGTCGTAGGCTTGCAGCTGAAAAGGGTCTAGTTGGACGACGGCCTCAAGCTGTCGGGCTGCCGATTCGAGCTGGCTCGCTTCGATCTGGGCTCTGGCCAGCAGCAGCCTGGCAGAGGGGTCCTCGCCTGCCGTCTCAAGCCTAGCGCGGGCAACGCGTTCGGCCTCGCCGGGCTCGCCCGCCGCCAGGTATAGATCCGCCAACTCCCTGGTCGCCTCGGCGTGTGCTGGCTTCAGGCGCAGTACCCGCTCGTAGCTGGCGACCGCTTCGGACAGCCGTTCTGACCGCAACGGCCTGATCTCGCTTTGGGCCTGGGCGAATCGCAGAAGGGCCTCGACGTCGTTCGGCTCGCGCGACAGGTACATACCCAGTTGCCGCGCGGCCTCGTCCCAGTCGCCCTGCGACCACGCCACCATTCCCGATGCCCGAGCGCGGGCCGTGGAGGCCCGGACCTGGACCGAATGCAGCCACCAGCCGCCACCAATCGTTACGGCTACCACGGCGCATGCTGCCAGAAGCACGCGGACATTCACGGCGCCGACACTCCATCTCGCTCGCCCTATCGGCGCGCCTTTTTTCGGTTGTATGAGCGCCATTTCTCGCCTTTCAGGTTGATTACCTAAGGATACTTCCGCGGTTCGCTCAACTGCTTCCCTACCCTGTTGGCCCATGCGGCCCCCACAAAGCATTCCGGGAATTGACCTTCAGGAGAGCCGGTTCGGGCAGCTTGCCCCGCCTGCTCTTCTTGATGTCGCCCTTGTCGGCGAGCCGGCTATGGACACAGATGAAGAAGGGGCGGCAACTCCTGAATATGACGTTAGCGGCCGAAGGGCTCTGTGTTCGAAACACCAAGTGGCGCTTGCAGCACGTGGCCAGTCGACTTTGCTTGCACCTTTCTCAGGAAGTGCGGTTCTTCAGCCGATCTAGGAAGAGACGAGGCCATCAGGCTCGGTTCGGTCGTACCTCGGGGCTTGACCAAGAAGCAATAATGTGGGCGACAGGAAGTCGTGGCGCGCGGCAACGGGAAGCCAGAAGTAGAACCACCCGAAGTGCAGTAGACACACCGATAGCAACCTAGGACGTCAACCCAACCGTTCGGCGCACCTGGAAAACGGGTACGTCGCACGCCCAGAACCCCCAGTTTGCCTATGTTATCGCTAAATCGTATGTTTTTTCTGGCACTCCGGCCACCCAAGCCCAAACACACACGCTGGCTTGGGGCGGCCGCTGGGCTGCAGTAGCAGCAGGAAGGGAGAGAGCCATGCGCGCGTGGACCATCCGGCTAGTAGTCGCTTCGAGCCTGGGGCTTGGCGCGTTTGTCAACATCTGTGGTTGTTCGGACGACATGAATCCACTCGACCCGTCGTTTGGCACGGCCGACCTGACTAACCCGCCGGTGCCCGACCAAGGTGGGGAGGATGTCCCGTTCGGGCCGCTCCTGGTCACGGCAGAGGCGTTCGACCCGGACAATGCGCTGCGCATACGGTTCGTCGCTGAGGCGCTCGACGGGCGGAACCCTCCGTTCGACAGCATCCTGTGGGATTTTGGCGACGGCAGCGAGGGCATGGGAACAAGAACCGTTCACGAATACGCTGAGGAAGGCGAACAGCTCGTCCGCGTCGAGGGTTTCGACTGTATATTCACAACGCTTGAGGGAGACGCAGAGACGGGGACGCGCACCGAGGAGGTGGCGCCGCTGTTGGCCTTCCTGATCAAGGTCAAACGCTTGAAGGTCACCATCGAGGCCGAACCGGGGCAGGGCCACGCGCCACTTGCAACTCAGTTCACCGGTCAAGTGGGGTTGCCGTGCGGTCACTCCGCAGCAGGCTATCACTGGAACTTCGGCGATGGCGCAACGGCCAGTGGTTCGTTGACCGTCCAGCACACGTTCGCTGCCCCGAACTCTTACCCGATCACACTGACGGTCGTTACCACTCGTGATTGGGCCTACGAGGGCGCGACCACTGTCGAGGTCGCCCAGCCCAACCGGCCGCCCCAAGCACAGATTGAGGCGGTGCCGTCGGCAGGCGAAGCGCCCCTGACGGTAGTGTTCGATGGCTCTGCCAGTATTGATACAGATGGCGAGATTGTCTCGTACGAGTGGCAGTTTGGGGAGAGTGACGACGGGAACGGACAGGTGGTCGAACATACCTACGCAAGCGAGGGTGACTACACCGCCACGCTCACCGTGACCGACGACGACGGCGCGGCCCACACTGACGAGGTGGTTGTACACGTCGATGCCGCCGGCCCCATCCCTAACCAGTTGCCCACCGCCTGTTTGGGGGCTGAGCCGGCCACTGGCACAGCGGCACTTGAGGTCACGTTCGACGCTCGGTGCAGCACAGACACGGATGGAGTCATCAGCAGTTGGCTGTGGGACTTTGGCGACGGGGTCAGCACGGCCGGAGCGGAGGTCACGCACACGTACAGCGATCCAGGCGAGTACACAGCGACCCTCACCGTGATCGACGACGATGGCGGCAGAGATCAGGCGGAGGTCGTAGTCCACGTCAATGGCGCACCCACCGCGGAACTCGTCATGTCGCTGGACTATGACGTAGCGCCTACGGTCGTACATTTCAGTGCTGCCAACAGCAGCGACGCGGATGGCCAGATCACCCATTACTCCTGGCAGTTCGGGGACGGCTCGACCGAGGAAGGTCCCGACAAAGTGACGGTCGATCATACCTATACCGCCGGTGGCGTGTACCTCGCGCGGCTCACCGTCACGGATGACGACGCCGCGACAGCCCGGGACACGGCATGGGTCGCCCTGGGTGAACTGGCGGTGGCGCCGCCATCGCTGGACTTCGGTGATGCGGGATCACAGGAGACTATCCAGGTCAGCAACACGGGTGGCCGCGATCTGGAGTACAATGTGTCGGTCGACTACGGCCCAGGGCCAAACGGGTGGCTGAGCGTCGCTCCGGCAGCAGGATCGTGTGCCGCTGGCCAAGCCGTGACGGTCACGATCGACGATGATCGCACGGTTCTGCCCGCCGGCGTCCACAATGCGGAGATCCAGGTGCGGGCCGGCAACGTAACCAAGACGGTGGGGGTGACGATTGCCGTGGTGGCCGTGGCTACCAGCATCGACAGTCACGATTTCGGCAGCGATTCGACCGTATGCCAGTTCGAGGTATGGAACGCCGGCGCGGGTGTTCTGAGTTTTGAGGTGGCGACCCAGCCGGGTTGGCTGCAGGTGGCTGGGGCGCCCGGGACGAGTTCGGGTGCCCAGGATACGCAGACGCTGACGCTGACAGCGGGTCGTGCGGGACTCTCGCCGGGTGTGTACGCAGGCGACCTGGTCCTTCGTCCGGCGGCAGGTCAGGGCGATCTGAGTAAGACGATTGCGCTGACGATGGCGGTGGCCGAGCCGGGCGCGTTGTCGGTCTCGCCGGCTGACGGGCTGGTTAGCAGCGGCACGCAGGGCGGACCGTTTTCGCCCTTGTCGAAGAGCTTCACGTTGAGCAACGGCGGTCAGACGGCGTTCAACTGGAGTGTGGCCAAGACCCAGAGCTGGCTGACGCTGAGCAAGAGCGGCGGGACGCTGGCGCCTGGCGGCAGTGACACCGTGACGGTCAGCATCAACGCGCAAGCCAACGGTCTGAGTGCCGGAACTCATAGCGACACCGTCACGTTTACCAATACCACTAACGGCGACGGGAGCACGACGCGGCCGGTAACGCTGACCGTCAACGCACCAGGATCCCTGTCGGTCTCGCCGGCGGACGGGCTGGTCAGCAGCGGCACGCAGGGCGGACCGTTCTCGCCTTCGTCGAAGACCTTCACGGTGAGCAACGGCGGTCAGACGGCGTTGGACTGGAGCGTGGCCAGGACCCAGAGCTGGCTGACGCTGAGCAAGAGCGGCGGGACGCTGGCGCCCGGCGGCAATGACACGGTGACGGCCACCGTCAACGCCCAGGCCAACGGTCTGAGTGCCGGAACTCATAGCGACACCGTCACGTTTACCAATACCACTAACGGCGACGGGAGCACGACGCGTTCGGTCGTACTGTCTGTTAGCTCTTCCAGCGATTGTAAAGCGAGCTCGGTCAACTGGCAGAACTCCTCGTTTGCACCGCAGACGGGTGTTTTCATGGCCGAATTCGAGGCCACCCCGAACCAAGCCAACTTGGATGGCGTCATCGCTCTGGCATCAGGGGAGGGCACGACCTACGGGGACTTTTCTGTCCTAGTACGATTCAACCAGGACGGGTTTATCGACGTGCGCAACGGTGCAACCTACGCTGCGGACGTAAGCCTGAACTACGTGGCTGGCCATGGCTATCGTTTTCAAGTGATAGTCGACGTGCCCGCCCAGCGCTACGAGGTTCGGGTGGATGACGCTGGTGACGGCTCCAACTGGCAGACGCTGGCGTCGAACTATGCGTTCCGGACCTCCGCGACCAGCGTGGATCACTGGGGGCTGATCGCTGCGACAGGGTCGCTGGAGATTTGTGAGTTCGCCGTAGGCACGGCTCCGCTGATCGCCGATGCCGGTCCACACAAGACAATCGCGCCCGGGGGCTCTGCTGCGCTGCTGGGTACGGCTTCAGGTGGGCTTGCACCGTACAGCTACAGTTGGTCGCCGGCTGCAGGGCTGAGCAATGCCAACGTGGCTCAACCGACGGCCTCGCCGGCGAATACGACGTCTTACACGCTCACGGTGACGGACGCTGAATCTCAAGTAGCCGCAGACACCGTCACGGTAAGTGTGGTCGTGGCCCCTCTGACGGTCGATGCCGGCGCCGATGCCACGGTGGCACCCGGCGGTACGACGACGTTGGCTGCCACGGTTTCGGGCGGTCAACCGCCGTGCAACTACACTTGGTCGCCCGCGACGGGACTGAGCAATCCCAACGTGGCTCAGCCGACAGCCTCGCCGGCTGCGACGACTACCTACACGCTCACCGTGGCGGATAGCCAGAGCGCTAGTGCCAGCGACAGCGTGACGGTGAACGTCATTGGAGGCGACATCTACTACGTTGCGAAGAATGATTCTAACGCCAGCGACAGCAATCCAGGCACCGAGGCGCTGCCGTGGAAGACCCTCGGAATGGCCGCGGCTACGGCTCAAGCCGGTGACACCGTGCTGGTCAAAGCCGGTACGTACTACGAGACCCTTACGCCTGCGAACTCGGGTAGCGCTACGGCGCCGATCGTCTTGATGGTCTATCCGGGCGACACTGCTGTCATCAGCGGTGGTAGCGGGATTCGCATGGTGTACAAGAACCACATCCGCATTCAGGGCTTCGAGGTTACGAATTCGACCGGTCACGGGGTCCTCATGATCGGCCAGGACCTAACGCTGATTGGGAATCGGATCTATGGCAACGGTGGCGATGGGATCTCGATGGGTGGAACCGCCCACATTGAAGGTAACACTGTCTATGGACATTGGCTGAATTCTCACGCGGATGGTCTTCAGTACGGTGGTGCGAGCACAACCAGCCTGGTCATAAAGAACAACGTGTTTTACGACAATGGTCAGGAGATAGGTATTGATCCGTTCAGTATGCCGTCCAATCCTGAAGTCACAAACATTCACATCTATGGGAACCTACTGTACAAGGTACAGGAGGACGTCGACAGGGTAGGCACCAAGGGCATACTCATAGCATCAAAGGATATGCCTATCACGAATATTCGCATTCACAGTAACACAATTGTCAACATGGGCGCGGGAATAACGTTGTTCGGCGCCTACCCTATCGAAGGCGTCACGATCAGGAACAATATCTTCTACAACTCACCGTTGACTTTTTTGGCGGGCATTGATGCGGATTTCAGTAGCGACCACAACCTCTTCTGTCGACCCCCTGGTAGCAGTCGACAGGAACTCATTAATTGGAGCGGTAGTCGGTATACTAACCTTCTTGCGTTCCAGGTGGTCAGAACGACCCAGGAACAGAACAGTATTGAGGGAGACCCTCAGTTTAAGGATCCAGGCCGCTTCAACTACGAACTGCTATTGGAGAGTCCTGCGGTCGACGCAGGTGACCGCTCTCTGGCTCAGCTGTTTAATATGTCGGTGCCGTTTCCTGACGTGAACGGACGCATAAGACCAACAGACGTGCCCAACGTTGGTCATGATGGCACGGGGGCATACGACATTGGAGCCTGCGAACGTGAGCTTGAGCCGTAGCCCAACTCGCGCGCGGGGTGTGCACGGGTCAGATACCGAGTCGCCTCAGCCGTGAGGGCGTTGCTACGGTAGCCTGGCCTACAAGCGTGCGTCCATTCACCAAGCAGTCTCGCCGGCGATGGCTCGACGGTGGGACTCCGCTCACCGTTACCCCGCTGCACCCCCGGGGGGTCAGGTAGCAGGCGAACTGCCAGAGGTTGGCGCCAGAGCTAAGCCAGCGGATCTAGCCTGACAGCCCCCCCAGTAGCGTCGTACTACGAACAGTTGGCCGCGCCGGCTCCCCGGCGCAGAGACCCAGGATGCAGTAGAGAATGGACAGCATCGTTGAGAACAGACTCACCCCAAAGAACATGATCATCAACGTGACCAGCGATGATCCGAGCGCCCAGGCGCTGGCGCGTGCTAGACGATCAGACTGTGAGCAGTGAGCATGCCGCACTGAGCCCGCCGCCGCGGCAAGCATCCAAAGAAAGGCCATAAGAACGAACACGCCATGTTTGCCGAGCTGCCAGACATATTCATTGCATACGTCCATCCCAGAGGAGCTGTTCAACCACGGTCCCCATCCCCAATCTCCGTAGCCATAACCATAGGCCCAGTATTGCGGTAGGAACTCGACAGCGGCCTCGACGAGTCGGCCCCTGTACCACGCGTTAGCGCGATCAAACGCAACATGCTCGGTGAGAACGGTCCAAAAATGACGGTTGCTGGCGAATTCAACGCCTGCGCAGCCAATACATAGCAGTATGAGCAGTACCATAGCCCATCGCTGGAACCGGGCCATAAACACCAGCAAAAAGGCCACAGTTATCCCAATCATAGGAGTGGAGGAGACCGATGAAATGGCTCCCAACGCCATACTCATTGCGAACAGCCACCACAGACGACGCAAGGAGCCGGTGTGCCGGCGAAGGAGGAGCACCAGAGGCAGCAGAGTGGCGAAAATCAGGCCAAACACGATAGGTTGTGCTGTCGTTCCGACCGCGCGGTGGTAGCCGGACCGCGCCAGGTGTTGATAGCTCTCGACGGCGTACCACGGGCAGTACGCGAGGAGGGGCGCAAACGGGTTCCATCCAGTACACATCTCGATGCCACCCAAGACGCCCAGTGGGAGTAACAGTACACCTACTGCCGCTACGAATGTCATGAACTCGCTACGACTCACGACAATAAGTCGGATCAGGAAGTATACAACGACTGTATCCATCATAAATCCGGCACGGTTTCTCAGCACCACCAGCGTTTCGCCGGCCAGCAACAATGTCGCAACGTTCAAAGCCATATAGACAACTACCGCCACGTCCAACTGACACCACCGGAAGCGAGCGCGCATGCTTGGGTTGGCAACGTGTTTGGCAAGCAGCACGATGCCTACGGCCCGTTGCGCTGACACATAGAACTCGGCAGGCCCGAATACGAGATACGACGGATACCATAGTAGTACGGCAAGGTAGACGATCAGACCCCAGATAGGCCGAGTCAGCAAGACCGCCACGACGCCGGTGGCGGCAACACACACCGTCACAGGTTCCACTGTACTTCCCTTGTGTCAACTCACCCGTACATTCGTCAGCGCAGTTGACCGCGCCGCTAACGGCCCTACTCACCGGACCGGGCAAAAGCCCATTTCGGGTTCGACAGCCGACGAGATCGCTGCTACGCGTCCCCGCCGGCGAGAAAGGGAAAAGAAAGCCTTCTCGCGGCGCCCACACCGTCGGGACTGCTGGGACACCCGTAGAACCCGAGGCAGCCAGCCAAGCGCATTCTAGGGATACGCCATCTTTCCGGCAGTCACCCGTCGCTCCTTGCGGGCCGCCCCAGCACGCGAGGTGATTGTCAGATGCATTCTCGCCCACATCCCTGCGACGGTTGCGCCCGCCAGCGCCGCTACGAACGGGATAGCGGGCAAGGCATATCGAACGAGCGGGTTCACGATGGCGCTACTCATATTATAATACAGTATAATAGCCACCCACAGTATCACGCAGGGGTCTCTCCGGCGCACGGCCTGACAGGCAGCAATGGCGGCGAGTAGGAGAAGCGGTGCATGAACGGCCAACGCAACAGAGCTGACAGTGGGCGTGGGGCCAAGATACCAAAAACGCCCGAGCCCCAGAGAGACTCGTTTGATGTACTGCCACGGTTCATTGGCCACATCGTTCATTACTTCGGCGCGCAGGACACGGCTCAGACGCGCCTCATCACGCGGGTCTGCGAAGTGGATTGCGAACCTACACCCTGCCTCAATGCCCTGTGTACGTGCGATCCGACACTGCCTAAGACGTGACGCGCGCAGCAGTTCGCGGACGGTGCGCCCGTCACCCAGATGCTTCCCGATATAATGACCATCAAATGCAGTAGATCCAGTGTTTGACGATTGAAACATGACCAGACCGGTTAACTTGTAGTTACGCAGGCACCAGACAGCGGATACGGCGACTAGCAGCAAGAGCGCCACTGCATAGGTGCGCACATAGGCTCGCCAGTGAGGTCGTATTGTCCGGAGACACAGGGGGATCGTCAGGAGCAGGACCGGCAGCATCGCATGTACAGCGCGAGAGAAGACAGCCACCACGAAGCAAAAGCCCAACGCCAGTCCCCACAGACGTTTGGGTGGTTCTTCGAGCAGGTGTTGGACAATCAAGACTGTTGCTACCGCAGCTACGATCGACAGAGATTCCGCCAAGTAGCGCGAGCACGCTACGATGTCGCCTGGGTACAACGCGTACATGAGGCCACCAACGAAAGCTGCACGGCGGCTAAAGCGGAGTCCAAGCAGGTACGTCATGCACGCCGTTAGGCTGGAAAGCATTGCCTGTGCAACTTGAACGCCCCAAAGCGTCGGCCCATGGAACACGGCGAATATCGCAGCCAGGAAAAGTGGATAGGCTGGAGTTAGCGATACCGTCTCGCCCAGATCAGGATGGAAGCGATATCCTCGGCCGGCGAGCAGGTTCTCGGCGATGAGTTCGTAGCCGTCGCTCCCGACGTCGAGGCCGGTGTCTGCAGCAACATACTGTCGCGTGCAGGCAAACGAGACACGCACCACCACCGCGACCCCGAAGATCACACACAGTGCTTGCAAATCGGCCCTGTTACGGCTTGTGCAGCGATCTGATTCCACTGGGGGCTTTCCACGTGGAGCGCACTATGACTGCTGTTTGGTTTGGCGCAGAGGTAGCGTAGAGTCGAGATGTGGCACCGTGCGTCAGGGCGATGCCATCCCTTGGCCGGCTCTTTCGCTGCCGGGTCCTCTCTGGCTCAGCCGCACTCCGGGCTGCCATCCCGACTACACGCCAAGTCTCGGTGAACACACTGACACGTCAACCTGTTGATGCCTGCCACGGATTGCCGTCGCAAGGCAGTCTGGGAAGCCGGCTAATAGACGTTCACCACTCCAAACGCGCGACGTGGCCGAATCTGGGGCCTTGCGCCGCGAGTGTCGGATGACCACCCGCACATTGACCGCGGTAGGAAGCGAACGCGCAGTAAGGTCCATATCGCTTCAAGGCCGTCAGACATTCTGATCTTCTTACCATCGCAGACGGCACGCGGGTAATAGCGGATGGCCATTTCTTGTATGGTAAATTTAAGCCGCAGCATTTTTGCGGTGATTTCGGGTTCGATGTCAAAACCAAAGGAGGTCAACCGCAGATGATCGCATACGTTTCGATTGAACACCTTATATGCAGTTTCCATGTCGGTTAGGTTTGCACGGAACAGCAGGTTGGTGAGGGCAGTAAGGAACTTGTTCGCAAGACGTGTTACTCCGGGAACATTGCCGTTCGCGCCTGCAAGGAAACGAGATCCAAACACGATGTCGGCTTGCCCGCTCAGTACGCAGGCAATGAGCTTAGGCAACTCCGCAGGGTTAAGCTCCAAATCAGCATCCTGGAAGGCGATCACGTCGCCGGTGGCAAGTGCCATACCAACCCGCAAACTGGCTCCTTTGCCCATATTGATCGGTGCATGATGGATGAGGGCCGCTAGCCCCGCTGGAAACTTAAAGGCGTCTATGATCTGGCCTGTACGATCCGTGGAGCCATCGTCGACGACGATCAACTCTTTGGACGCACCGCTAATCTCAAGCGATGAGACGCGCTCCAAGACCGCCCCGACGGTTGCCTCCTCATTGTAGCAGGGGATGATCAATGAGACTCGCATTGTGCCGCCTCCTTATTGGTCGGAGTGAGGCCGCGCTGATGCCACACCTCAGATGGATTGTGGCCTTGGCGATTCCACCACAGCCCCCGGCTAGGACTGGTGGTTCAGGACCGTTCATTCGGAGGAATCATCGCGTGTAACCGAGACGCTGTAGGAGCATCTCGGCACGTTGCGAGAAGCGCTTGGCCTCGTGCATGGGCAGATCTTTTCGCCACCGACCCATCGAGCTTTGAAAGATCGGTTCGCGCACTTCGGGCGTGCCGCGCTCATAGCCGATATGCGGGTGATTGCGCTGGACTTCATGCGCTCTGATCACTTCGTCAGACCAGGGCTCCCCCAGGAAGTCCAGAACTCTGGCCATGGTGTTCCGTAGACCTGTAACCAGCTCTTCGTACTTCACCTCGAGGTAGCGAGGGTCGCCACGCCAGCGGATGCCGGCGCGTACGCATGAAATCCACCAACGAAGACACTCATCGAAGCCCTTTAGTTCTGTGCCAAACCCCTCGGCCACCAGACGTCTATGTTGCGACCGCATGGAACATATAACATCCCTGCCGTCGCGTACCATGTGTATGAATCGCGCGTTCGGGAAACGTTGCCAGATCCACGGCAGACGGAGCACATTAGGCGGACTCTTCTCACCCCATTTCGTCTTTCCGCGTCTTTGCGCATAGGCCTCGAAGAACAGGTCTATGAAATTCGCCAGGCACGTGCTTCGACGGTGTAGGTCCATGACATACGAAATGGGCAAGTCATAGTCCGCTGCCAATGAACCATAGTCAGGGCGATACACGAAAAGCCACGACTCCGGGCCCATCGCAATGTGCGGATGGCTGTCGAGTATGGCTCGCATGAGTGTTGTGCCCGATCTGTAGCAGCCGCCGACGATCACAGCTCGCGCCGCCGAGCGATATACGCCGTTGGCCCACGGCGAACGCCAATACACCCGGGTCCGCAGCCTGAGACTACGCTTGACTCTGCCTACAAGTGCCATTTACGTGGACTTGCGGATCTTGACAGTCTCGATCTGTGACCGATTTGCCCGAGGAGAGCCAACGGCTAGCGGGCCCTACAGGTGCGTCAACGCCGTCAGTCCGAAGAAATCACGAGACCGCGCTCCATTGCGGCCTCGCATTTGTAGTATGGTAATCGCCCACACAGTCGCGCAGGTTGCTGCACCGAGGAGTACCTTCCATAGGTCGGAACCTTGCCAACAGAGACGGACGACGAGCGCAGGAATCGCCAGCATCCCGGCCAGGCCCAAGCCCGGCCACATGCTTGCCAAGTAGTGTCGCACCGGCATGTCGATGAGCCGAGCCAAGTTCAGCAGCTGTAGGAATATGGCGATCGTGAACGCGACCAGCAGCGTCCCGGCTGCTCCAACGGGCCCGTATTTCAATGTTGCCGGATACATCAGGGCTGCTACCGCCACAGCGCGGATACCGGCGTAACGGCGATGGAGGTCGGGACGCCCGAGGGCCATGTACGTCATGGTAATTACCGCTCCGCCCGTCCATACAAGCAGGTAGACGCAAAGTAGCCCAAAAGCCGTCCACATTTCGCCATAGGCCTTGCCGTACGTCACGGAAAGAAGTGGTTGCGAGAACACCGTCAAGTATACGACTAAGGGCATGCCGAAAGCCAGGATCGCGCGAGTCATGCTCGTCGCCGCCCGCCTCAAGGTGGCGGGCGCATCCTGTAAGGGCGAGAGCACGGGGAGCATCAGGGGCTCAATAATGCGGGAAAAGAGCGACACAGGCATATACGCCAAGGCCAACGCGAGCGCATACATACCCAGTTCATTCTTCGTACATACTTTTCCGAGAACGAAAACGTCGGCCTGTCTGATGACGAAGGTCAACACGGGTAGCCCGATCATGCGTCGGGCGAAGAGCAGAAGCTCGCGCAAGGCATGCCCCTCGAAATGCAGTCTTACTTTCACGGGGCAGACGATGAAGGAGACTATACACCTAAGTACGGCTTCAGATACAAAACCGATCAAGAGCGCCCACACGTTCTGTAGAACAACCACAGCCGCAAGGCTGACGAGCGTGCCCCCTAGCTGGGAACCATGGAAGACGAGAACATAACGGTCGAAACGGAGACGCCTTTCCAGAACAAAGAGCTTCGGGCTCGTTAGCCCGGCAAATAGGACGCTGAGAAAGGCAAAGCGCAGCAGAAGAGCTAGAGAGGCGTCCTCGTAGAAACTACCGACCCACGGCGCGATCATGAAGCCGAGCAGGAACAGCCCCACCCCGCGTAGGGCGCCAAGCCACCAAGCCACGTTGAGAAACGCATCGGTGTCACCTCGCTTGTTCTGAATGACGGACTGGCGGAGGCCGACATCGCTGATGGCCTCAAACAAGCTGCTGACCGCCAACAGCAGCGCCATCAGCCCAAACTGGTCCGGTGCCAGCAGACGAGCCAGGATGACGTTGCGTACGAGCCGTGCGCCCTGAGTGGCTACGGTAGCACCCGCCAGTGTAAGCCCACTGCGAGCGATACGAGGAGCCGGGTCTTGTGAGGCTCTGAGTTGTCGCATGCGCTCACACGCGATATTCAACCGACGTCATGGTCTGTCTTCGCAACGGATGCCCTTAAAGACCCAAGGCAGGCGATCGCCCCGGATATCTCTCCACAGCCGTACGGATCGAGGGTTCCGCTCTATTTGCACACTCACGACCACCCGCCTCTCTGATCTATCCAGGGACAATGGTTGCCGTCGGGATGCTCTCGCCTGCAGAAGAGGCAGAAAGGAGCTAGTTCGGCGAAGACCAGGTTCGTTCTCAGGTAGCGCTTCCACATGCGTCGAGGCTCCTGAGCAAGACGATAGAGCCACTCCAAGCCGCAACGTTGCATCCACAAGGGTGCGCGACGCCTTAGGCCAACCATGACGTCAAAGCTGCCGCCGACCCCGTGACAGACCGGGGCATTGATGTACTCGCCCCAACATTGCATGAACAACTCCTTCTTGGGCGAACTGATGGCGACGAGCAGAATGTCCGGGTGAGCATGTCGGATGTCACGCGCGAGATCTTCTTCCTGACGGTCGGCAAAATAACCATGGTGGTAACCCGCGATGACCAACTGCGGATAATCCTGACGGACGACGTGCAGCACACGATTCAGCACCTGTGGCTCCGCCCCGAGGAAGTAAACGCGCAGGGCTTCCTGGTTGGCCAAGTCGAGCAGTCGGTACATCAGATCGATGCCGGCCACACGCTCAGGAAGTCGCCGATTCCTCAGGCGACTGAGCCACACCAACGGCACGCCGTCAGCCAGTACCAGTTTGCCAGCCTGAACGCTACGGCGGAGAACTGGATCGTGCCGCATGTGAACGACCTTAGCCACATTTACGACGGAAATAGGAAATGGGCTGTGGCAGTGGACTGCTTGTCGAACCTCAGCGATCACCTCTGCCGCACCGACGGCGTCAACTTGGACGCCGCACAGACAAACCTTGCGATTGGGCACACGGCCCATTTCGGCATGGCGGATCAACCTACCGCCTCGGATGTTTCGGTCTGGAGGGCTAACCCTGCAGCATAGAGAACCCATCCGAGATGGTAGGGCCTGCATTCAGAGCCAGCCTCAAGACCTTGCGAAGAATGGAGTTGCCCGGGCACGCCACGCCACCCGCAGCACCAAGCGGCGCCATGTATCATTCGCTGGACGCGGCGTCTTCGCTGCCTGTGGATGTCTCTCAGAATCAGCCCCATGTGGGGCAATACCATATCCTGGCCGAGTTCGTTGGCGCCGAATAGCCATTGAAGGCCGCGCCCGATTGGCTCAGCGAAGGACCTTTCCCGAACCCACCCGGTCTGAAGCAGCGCCATAGGCGCCATACCATCCTGATGCACCGAGAACACCGGATACTGTTCGACGACGTGTCCGGTGCAGACATCGTATAACCACCACCATTGCCCCAGGTGGCCTTGAAGCGAGCACAGTCGGTCGGCCACGTCGGCGGCAACTCTGCTTGACTCCTGGCAGTTACGGTATCGACCGTGTACCGCCAAGGCCATAATGGGATAACTCTGGTTGGCAAAGCACGCTATCCGTCGAGACACACTGCTGAACGGCCCCCGTCGAGCATGTCGGTAGAACAGGTTGGTACGCGGGTGGTACAAGGCAAGAAGGGCGGTCCTAGTCTCGCCAGCAAGCTTCTCGGCATTCGCGCAGTCAAAGCCGGCCAGGAACGCAAAGTCGGCTCCAAGCAACAGCCAAGCCAGATCGATTGAGCTGCAGTAGTCGCGTCGACCTAAAAAGACGCGGAGGGCATGATGCGCGGTAAACAGCTGACAGCCATTGCCGTGCAACGCCTGCGCCCAGAGACCCAAGCCGAGGTCACCAGCGGACAGATGGCTACGCTTGGCGCCAGCGATCCTTCGCCACAGACTGTTGACCAGGTCGCCTTGATCGCCCGCCATCCATGATGTCTTGGCCAGTCCCAGGAGCGATATCAGTGCATAACGAACGCTGTGCCCGTCACAGCGCGCGTTCTGCCCATCCAGGCGGCGCGTGTATGGCAGCCCCATATCGAGTCCATCGTAAGTTCGTCTCAGGCCCTCCACGGCGGCTCTGGACAGGCAAACCCAACGAGCCAAGCAGCGCCCGCTGTCAACAGCGACAGGAGATACTACCATCGAGCGTTATGCCCCTTTCGGCGCACAGGTGCAGCACTTTCGCGAACCTACCGTCCCACGTATGTCGGGCCGCCCATGCCTGCCGGGCCGCCTGTCGACGCTCATCATCCTCCTGCAGTGCTCGGTCAATGCTCCATGCGAAGTCGTCCGCGCCGGACGCCCGGTAGCACAGATCACCGCATCGCTGCAACTCCGGGAAAGGAGTGCTGACCACCGGCTTGCCGAGGGCAAGATACTCCTTCAGTTTGATGGGATTGCAGTGTTCAATCCAATGGTTGTGCAGCCAAGGCATCAGGCAAACGTCAAAGGCAGCCCCATAGTGTGCAACAGTGCGGTATGGCTGGCGCGGAATCGCAATGACGTTAGGGTGTCGTCGCAGCGACCTGAACTCATCTGCCATCGGGCCGACAAACACGAATTGATATTGCGGTCGTGTTCGGATCACCTGCTCAAGCAACGAGCGATCAACTGTATTGCCATCCATATTGCCGAAGAAGCCAACCATAGGTCGTCTGGACTTGCGCAGCGGCCCCGGAAGGCATGGCTTACGCACAGCCGAATCAAACAGCTCGAAGTCCACTCCATGCTCCATGTATTGGCCATGGCCATAAAGGCGCCTGGCCCTCTCCACAAGACGCTTGCTTGCACAGAGGATCAGGTCGGCCTGGCGTGCAATCCTTGCCTCCATTGTGCCTGCCAAGCAATGTGGCCCCCCAGACAATTCCGTGTAGGCGTCGCTGAACTGATATACCAAGCCCGCCCTTGCCACTTGGTCCAACACGCACGCCGCACTAGGGCATACCACCCATACCAAGGGCCGACGCATGCGCAGCACTCGCAGAAGCGTCGTGATCTGAAGACCAAGTATCTTCGTCGCCGCAGCACCCAGCCATCCGGTGAATACGGGAAAAAACACCGGGCTCAAGACCCAAAACCCCTCACCTCCATCAGCGCAATATCGTGCGATACTCAAAGCCTTACGCGCGATGCGCCTGACAAATACTCGCCCCTCCGACGAACGAGGGCGGCGCATTCCCAATGAATTCACGTATAGCACCGGGCACCGGCGCGCGAATCGCCGCATGTACTGCATGTCGGCATGGCCACGATTGTGATACCACCAATCGGAATCCCCGAAACAAAGCACAGAATCGAACGTCCCACCAGTCACGCTGACGTTAGCGCTGCATCGTCGGAGGTCCCACTCGCTCAAGCCACTCCGTCCTCCAGAAGAAGAAGCACATTCGGTCGCACCCCCGCGTATCTGGATGACCCGATCCGTCGCAGTAGACGTTTTCGAGCAGGACAATATTCCTGCATTTGAGCATTCGCCAACGCCGCTCATCGAAGAAGCACTCGACACGCCTCGCCACCCGGAACTGGCGCCCACAGCAGCGTTCCATTGGCTCCAGGAATGCACACCCACCACTTCGGTTAGAAGAATCCAGGCTAGCTCGGATTTCCTCTCGCGTTCGCACGCGCACAAGATCACCGGGCAATAACTCGGTATGCCCGCGACAAGGGGGTTGGTCTGCACAGCAAACGGCTTGCTGAGCATCTTCCGACCCGTTCCGCGGAGGCGCGCCGTATAACACGTCCGCCAGTCGCGTCCGAAGCCGCACGTGTCTGCGAGCCACGCGGCACCAGCGTCGAGCACGCCACAACAGGGACTCTGTTCCAAGGGTACTGCAGTCCATCAGTTGGCAGCCGTCGGCAAATGCCGATTCTGCTGACCGACCGTGTGGACCTAAGCCACTTTCCATGTGGGTCGTCTGGTCGTCAACCCGAGACAAAGGCGGCGGCAGGATTCGAACCTGCGATTACAGACATGCCTGTCTGTTCCCTTCACCACTTGGGTACGCCGCCTTCTCTGTGTTCGATCTCTCATGGAACCGCGTAACTACTGACAAGCTCCTATTCTCTGCCGACGACGTCCAGTGCGATGCCGCCGGTCACGCTGTCAGTGGGCACTTTTTCCAGCGAGGCCCTGAGAGGTACCGACGCGAGCCACCTCGGTAAAGCCGGCCTTCAGAATGCCGCGGCGTGAGGGAACATTCCAGTGCTGAGTATCGATGTAAGCACGTCTCGCACCCTCGCGGGCAAGCACGCGAATTGCATGCCCTAAAGTCTGAGAATACACGCCACGACGACGGCCTGAAGGTAGCGTAAAACATCTGTGAACGAGCACATCGTTAGAGCCTAGCTGTCTCCAATAACTGTCGACGTTGTTGCCGAAGACGGTCCAACAGAACCCCGCCAGCCGACCATCAAGTTGCCCAATCCACAGTTGTTCCTTTCTGTTGAACCACCGTCGAAACTCCCTACACCACCATTCTCCCTGGTACCTCACAAGTATGTCCACATCGTCCTGCGTCAGTTCCTCATACCGCGAACACCGCCTAACCGACAAACCGACAGAGGATACCCGCCTCCCATGGAAGCCCGTTCGGAGATCGCAGCAGTATACGATTCGGCGACTCGTGGAACACCTCTGCAAACGGTGCATTAAGAGCGCAAGCAGTCCCACAACCCCGTTCGCTGAGAACAACTCCCATTTTGCCCGGAGAAGCCAGGCGGCCAGGTGTTGCCGGATGGTTGGCTTGCTTTCCGGTGTCATGTAAATGTCACCGTGAGGGCACGATGCCGGGCGATGTGGGCATTGTGTTTCGGTCATCCTCACGCCGTGGCTTCGCTTAAAGCGCGTGCGTTTGAAAAGCTTGCTTAGGAATTGCGTGCGAATATAGGTAGTGCTCAACGGCCGCGTTTCCAGACGCAGACGAGGCCGCAGCCAGTCAAACCAGAGCCGATAGAATAGACAGTGGTGGAGATAGGCCACGGCAAGCGCGAGTCGGAAACGCACCCATGTCGCCCCCCCCCGGCGAATCGCAGTAACCGAACGCTCACAGGTCAGTCGCCCGCCCAGCCGGTGCTTATACTCAAACGCGCCCCTGCCATCATCCATATCCACCGCTCCGAGAGATATTCCCACTTTCGCCATCTCGGCGTGGACCATTCGGCCGATGCTATATTCACGCCACTCGCCGGCATGGCTGACTCCGCGGACCAGCGAGTAGAGTCGCGATCCAAAGAAGTAACCGTACTCGACTGCCACGGACTGACCGGCCACCTGGACATCGACGAGCACAGGATCCCCCTCGCTCGTCAGAGAGCGTAACAGCTCACGATGAAAGGACTCGTAGTAGGGCCAGTCCACAAACTGTCCGCCTTTTCCTTGTGCCGTCCACTGGGCTTGATGCAGTGCTATAAGGCGAGTTAGCGTATCCTGCATGAGGCCATCGCGAGACGGTTTCAATAGGGCAACATCATGTGCAGACACCAAATTTCGCGCACATCGACGAAGGTTCCTGCGTTCATGCGATTTCAGGGATGCCAGATACTTGTCGTAGCTGACGGGCAGATCGTAAAACGTGTGACAATGCTCGTGTTGACCCACACGAGCACTCGCGACACTGCGGATACAGGCAAGACTGGATGTCACACGATGGACCTCTTCTGACGTGCCAAGCACCGGGCCGAAATGGATGACGTCCCACGGTGCTGAGCGATCCACTGCACTGAGTACGCGTTCGACAACTGTTTCCACCTCGCCCTCGCATAGCGCGAGGCTTACGGGCGTCACACCGTGATCACACCCAACGAGTCTCACGACGCGAAGTCCGACACCTCCCAAGGCCAGCCGCTCTCGGAACAATGGCATGACCCCGATTAGCTGATCGCCTCGCCAGACCGCGTAGACCTCCAACTTTCGGTTCGCCCCATAGTGCCGCCACCAGATTTCACACCACTCGAAGGAACAGAACAGTCCGCCAGAGGCCTTCGCCAAGCGGTTCCAGCGGCCTCGGAGAGCACGCGCTCGAACGAAAGATCGGTAAACCTCGTGAGTGACAGCCATGTATGATCTCAACGACGCTGCTCGGTCAGTTCGGCAACTCTCCGCCCCCATCGCGTCCGGTGCCTTCCGAGCGTGCCGACCCTCGCGACGGGCTCAACGCGTCCGAGCGCCACGATGGTTGCAGCAATCCGCCAAGATGGAAAAGCAGTCGCCGCAGGTGAACCCACTGGCTTGCGGGTGGGCCGCTGTCACGTTTAGATCGCCGAAAGACCCACTGTAAGATCCACCAGGGGCTGCGCGCCAAATCGCCACCAGCCAGAATGACGTTGGCCAACCACGCGGCTGGCCATCCATGCGCCCTGTCAACGAAAAACAGCTGACTTCGCCGTAGCTCACGCTCCATAATGGATCGCTGCTGTGAGGCACTTGCGCCATGGTGGTGAATGATCTCGGCACCCGGGAAAAAGACCACTTTCCAGCCTGCTCGACAGAACCGCCAGCACCAATCCGCATCCTCTCCGTACATGAAATAGCTGGTGTCCAGCATGCCCACCTCGTGGAGCGCCTCGCGTCGAACAAGCATGAATACGCCCGCAACGATGTCTACCTCTTGAACCTTGGTCTGGTCCAGACCTTTATAGCGGTGACGATTGAAGAATAGCGCACGTGGGAAGAGCCGATGGAGCCCTAGAGCCACGATCAGGAAATACTGAAGGTTGTAGAATCGGAAGCAGGTTGACTGAGGGCGACCGTCTGGATAGCGTGCGGCGCAGCCAACTACGCCTACGTCCTCTTTTTCGTCGGCAAAGCGAACGACGCAGGCGAGGGTGCCCGCGGGCAGCTGCGTATCGGAGTTCAGCAGCAAGATGTAGCGACCCCGTGCCAGGCGCATGCCTTGGTTACACGCCGCGGCGAACCCCCGATTGGTGGTATTTGCGAGAAGTGTCACTTCGGGGAATTCGGTTCGGACCATCGCCTGGGAACCATCCCGACTTGCGTTATCGATAAGCACGACTTCATAGCACGTCCCCCCAGCACCTGAACCGACCGATGCCAGACATTGTCGCAACAGACTGGCGGTATTCCAGTTTACGATGACGACCGAGACGTCTGGTGACGTGCCACTCATTACGATCGGCCTTCGACAGTGTTGTCAACGACCGCCCCATCGAATGGAACGACGCCGTACAAGCAAACCGATCGCTCTGGAAAATCACGTGTGCATTGGAACCCAGCTCGACCTTCGTCGGTTGCACCACAAGGCAGCGGTACCGCCGACGAGCCGTAGACCGGCCCGACGGAGCATACGACGCGCGAACTCCGCTTTGTATTCATATGTCGATACTTCCTCAGCCTGGGCAAGATGTTGCTGAGAGGCGTAAAGCTGACGAGAATTATCTTCTCTTCGGATTGCCCGCTGTTACGGCGCGCGCCTACACGCGCGATTTGATCCACATGGGCCACAACGGACACTGCAAGTAGGGCACTCGTGGGGCTAGGCGGCTGAACCAGAGCCGGTAATAGGCCATATCCAAAGCCCTGCTCCACAGCCTGAAGAATCTAGCGGGAAAAGCTGCTAGCCCGCTGTGCGCCGTTGCCAGAATGGAATGGACCGGGAGCACGCGAGCACCGAGTCGGCGCTTGTACTCATACAGCCCCCGAGAGGCATCCAGTTGACGAACACCTAAGTACATCAGCAACTTAACCATTTCACAGAACGGCGTACGACCGCCGACTTCCCGGCTGCGCCCGTCCAGTATCCAGTGCGCGCGATCACCAAGGCGGTAGCAATACTCACTAGCCAGAACGCGGTCATCGACCCGTAGTTGAGTCAGCACCAAGCGATCTAGCTTCATTTGGTGCGCAGCCACCTCGCGATGGAACTCCTCCGAACGCGGCCAGTCGTGAAAGTGGCCGAGATTGCCCTTTTGTCGCCAGTGGGTCTGATGCAAGGAGATAAAAACGCCTAGCGCCGAACCCAACTCCTCCGGGTCGGAGAGCATGCCATGACTGACGGACTTTGAGCGAGACAGGTCGCGTCGCTCGCGGCGTATATTGCTTCTTTCTCTCTTCGTCAATGTGGCAAGATACGCGTCAAATGTCGACGGAAGATCGAAGACCATTTGCCCCCTGTGATCCATCGTCAGTTCCACCGACTTGATCTGTCGTAGTCCTCTGAGTGCGTTGACGAGCCCACTGACCTGCCCGTAATAGCCCGGCAGCGGACCCAGATGCAGTAAGTCCCACCGACAGTGACGATCGAGATACTCAATCAGAGCACTCACCGTCAACGATAGTCGATCGGGATGGATCACGGGGCTGCAGGTGGTCAGAGAATGATCGCATCCGACCAGTCTAACGAGGCGAACCGCAAAAACGCCGAACTCCTGCTTCTCCCAAAACAACGGCAAGACAGCGACAAGTTGATCGCGCTCGCGAAGCAGGTGTATCTGCAGCAGCCGTCTCTGACCGTAGTGTCGCCACCATGTTCTACACCAGTCGTAGGTTGAGAAAATGTCGCCGCCCACTCGCTCCACGAGCGCATCCCACTCCGCACGGACTTCCTCGACCCCCGCAAAGCTAGCGTAGACCTTATGCTCCATAGCATCTGACTTCATGCCTATCGAGTGCTCGACCCAACTCCCGTTACCCATCGATAGCCTATTTCTGCAACGGACAGAGCCGTTGCAGTTGCCCGACTGTCGCACGCCTCGTATGCCCCGATGCACTCACATTCTTCTCCGCCAAGTCCTGCCTTGAAGAGGTAGCCGTTGGGGTTCTTCTCCCGGTCAATGCCTCCGAAATCGTACCACCGCAACCCATTGGCTTTCGCACTTTGCACGTTCTCCCAGTGAAGGCGATAGGCTGCTTGACTTCTTCGACCCGTCTCATTGCTGGCGCCGAGAAGACCAAGACAGGTGTCACCAAGATGACTGGAGATCAGTCCAGCTACGGGATGATTGTCCCATAAAGCAAGTTGCACCAGCATCTTTTCCTGCTTGGGTAGGCGCTGTTGCACTCTGTAGAAAAGCAAGGGATCCACCGCCCTGGCAAATCGCTTTCGCGCAAACATGTCTTCGTACAAAGGTAGAAACCGCGAGAACAAAGCCTCGTCACGTCCGCACAGGATATGGAGTTTTCTATTTGCCGCCTTCTTCAGAGCACGCTTCCAGCGGCGCGCCAGAGATGAGTAAAGGTCATCCACAGGAGCAGATACATCGAGCACAAACGTCCGATACGGCCAGATGTAGGCATTCTTTCTCAAACCGGCCATGGCTGCGGCGTCAAGAAGGACGTGGATCTGATCTCTACTCCACAAAGGAGGTACCATCCGCAGCAACAGGCGTTGCGAGCGAACATACGTTCGGCAGATCGCCGAGACGACGGCTTGGATCTGTCGGCGGGTAGCACGATCGCGACGGCAAAGCGGACCCCACTGTATGTAGGCGATTCCTCTCTTCGTGAGGGGAATCCTTTTGATTCTGCACTGCGCCATCCCCAGTGTCTTCCCATCAAGACGCACGGCGGCTCGACTTACGGTACTCCCCTCTGCGGAAGCGCGGGCATCGCCATAGTCCCATGTGTGATACAAGCTGTAGTCGGCGAATGCTGATGCATGTTCCGACCACTCCTCCCGCGTCAAGCTATCAACAAGAACTTCCATCATCAGGTTGGTCGTCAGACAGCGAGCGCGCTCAAAAGAGTAACCTGGGAGCTTCGCCCGACCGTGTACATGCTGCACGAAGTCGACGTCTTCGCTCGCCGACGGACTGTGACGGTGCCGCCATGAGGCTCTAGGTGAAGAACTTCGCTGTCATGCACGCCGATCCGGACATCGCCTAGGCAGGGCTTTAGGACGCCTCTGAAGACGATGCGATCCAACGGTTTGGCTCTCCGATCGTGACAGCACTGCCGAGAATACTCCGATGGCTCGTCCGTCCGCGTCCCTTGGGCTCGTACCCCGCCTTACGTGCGTCGCGGGAATTGTGCAGAGCGGCTACGAAGACGCGCCGAAGCCGGCGCGCACGATGAAGCCAGCCGTACGCGCCTGCGGCTTTCAAGCGGAATTCCAGCATCGAATCGTCGGGCGTAACGCTGAATCGACCGATCTCGCCTGTCTCGTTGCCGAGAGCTACTCGCGGCTCGCAGGTTACTACACTCCTGTAACCTACTTCCAGCGCCGTTCGCAGGACGTCATCGTCGCATTCACCAAATGGCACGCTGAGTGCCTCAACCGAAGCGCCGAGAATGCCCTCAAGCACCTGCTTCGATTCAAGTAGCTCATGGCGTAACGCATCGACGGGTAACCGAGTTAGATTTACGTGCGTTAGCGAGTGAGACCCCACTACAAAGAGATCCCGAGGCAGCGAGCGCAATTGTCCCGATGTCATAAGTGGTTCGTCGGCCTCGGCGCATTCCGGCTCCATTGGCCATTGAGCTGTCTGTCCAAGCCTGCCGGCAACGACGAAAAAGGTAGCAGGCACGCCGAGTTGCACCAATACCGGGATGGCGTTGCGTCTGATGTTATCGAGACCATCATCAAACGTAATACAGACGTGCCAACGTGGTGCCGAGCCGCTTGCAGTGTGCCCGAGGGGAACAACCTGTGCCCGAGACCGCAGCAACTGCATCTGACGGTGGAAACGTGACCGTTGAGCATCCGTCACGCCATGATAGTATAGGACCACATGGCCGCACCTGCACTCGGCGCCAAGGACACACCCTAGCGGAGCCACGGTGCGTCTCATCGCGTCGTATGCCAAGCTGATCAGGACTGCAGCAATCCGCTTGATGTTCATTGGCACAGGGCCGCGGGCCCGCAGGCACTTGGCCAACTCAGAGAGATGTGGCAAGGTCGGCGACCAACTCCTTGGCGAAGACGCGGACGAAGTCCCGGGCGGTGCGTTCGGCAAACTCTTGAGTTGACCGGACCGGTACGACTACCTGCACTTGGAGTATAGCGCATGTGCCGCCACGACCCGCATGCGGCGCTCTCCATCGGACGCTCCGAAAAACACCTTCGTCTATCGTCGTCTCACCATTCACCACGTAGAATGCAAGAACTGCCAAACGTCGTGGCACAACGTCTGGTGTGGAGAAGCAGTGTAGCAGATAGGGGATAACCTTGCCTCCGGCAGCAAGACTCGCTGTCACTGTCTGCTCTCGGATCCACCCGACCGCGGGATAGCAGATCTCCGGTCGATGTCCCAGCATAGTCCGAGGTTGAGAAGTCACCGTGACAAAAAGTGTAGCCGCTTCGCGGGTCAAGACGTTCTCGTAGCGTCGGCACAGGTATGCATCTGTCTTCATCGGGTTGGTCACGAATGACGGCAGCGGAACATCCCGGCCCTGCCAAGGCTCGACGTCCAAAGCTAGCCTCGACAGCGCAAAAGGGAAACCGGCTTTCTGTGACATGAGCCGGTCTGCGCGCCTAATGACCATCCGATGACCAAGACCACCAAGCCACAGTAATGCCGCCGCTGCAAGGGAGAAACAGAACGTTCTTCGCCAGGCTGCAAAATGGCGTGTGGACAGTAGCCGAGGACTATCGCCATGTTCCGCTGGCTCGCTGCATACGAGTCGCTGGTTTGCCTCCATAGCATTGCTTGATTGTGCCATCAAGGAAACTCCTCCGCAGGATTCCGCTGCATCAAGGCCAGTGCACATCGTCTGTCCCACACTCGCTGGACCATGGACCTCGATTCCATCGAGGATATACGTTGCTAGAGCGCGGTCGTCGTCGGCACCTGCTGAGCCACGGGGCGCTGATAATGGGCTAGCCTGCTCATGAGTCGCAGTTCCAGCACCAGCAAGAGTAGCGACGCAGGCATCATAGCCAGGCCTACATAGTCGTGGAACATTCCTTCGGAGGCCGAGCTGTCGACGAGGGCAACATACAAAGATGTTGCTGCAAGGCGTAGTGCGTTAGCCAGTATCGCGACCGGAACGCTTGACGCGAACACGACGGCCTTCTGCCAAGCGGGTCGGCGAATAACCAAGGCTACGACCGCAGCCACCACCATAAATGCAGTAAGCATCCTCAAACCGTTGCACGCCTCGGTGACGGCCACGAGAGCTTGATCCTCGACCTGCAAGATGCTGCCTCGGCGCTGAACGACAAGACCCAGTCCCTCCAGGACAAACGCTGCTGCTGCGCTGGCCATTGGCTGCAGTCGTAGGGAAATCATCTCGTGTACGCGAGACGGAAACGGGACCGCGAGAAGCAGGAATGCAAGCACCCAGGTCAAACGCCGAAACACGGAACACCCGCCAACTAAAAATACCACACCAGCAACAGTCAACACTAACGAATAGCGCTCGATGGAGCTGTAGTAAAAATGCACGCCAAAAACCCGGGCCAGTTGCGCAAAGCCGATCACGACGATTCCCCCCCAGCAACTCCGTACGGTACTGAGGTCACATTGCGCTCGACAACGCCAGACGAAATACAGGGCAATCACCGGCACCAACGCGCCAACCGAGTAGTCCTCGTTCGTGCTCCAAACCGCACACAAATCGCGAATGGTTGGCAGATAGCTCCAGAAAACGCAACCAAGCAGGAAAACCAGTGCTACAACCAGTCCCCAACTACGCGGGAAGGAGATAGGTTGCTCTGCTTGGCTCAACATATCCGATCTCGTGCGGCTCACTGCCGCGAACTCAAAGGCCTGGGTGTTCTGGTCTCTTTGGCCGAGACAGGCTGTAGGCGCGAAGTCTCGCCAGACACCGCTATTGCCCTGAGGTGGGTGTTTCCGGAACCACTGCCCCAACGCCATGCTGCCGTTGGTAGTAGTTGCGGTACTCGCCGCTTTTGACCGCCTGCCACCAGGGCCTCTTATCGACGTACCACTGCACGGTCTGAGCCAATCCCTGCTCGAAGTCCACCTGCGGCGACCACCCCAGCTCGCAGCGCATCTTGCCAGCATCGATGGCGTACCGCCAGTCGTGGCCGGGGCGGTCCTTGACGCGCTGGATCATGGATTCATTCTGCTTGAGCTGTTGCAGGATCGCGCGGGTCAACTCGAGATTCGACAGCTCGTTGTCGGCGCCGATGTTGTAGATTTCACCCGGCTGACCGTCCTGGAGGACGCGGATCAGGGCGTCGCAATGGTCCACTACGTGGATCCAGCAAAGGCTCCCTGCGGGCGCACCGCCGCTGCCGACGGTTGGTGGACGAGGTGGTTGGCGCCGCCCTCGGCCACCAGGTTGGTTGCTCGAAGAAGTGACTCGAACGTGCCGGCATCGGTCCACCAGCCGTCGAGCACCTCGTATTC
>DATKUK010000108.1:0-128683 GCA_035530655.1 Phycisphaerae bacterium | reverse complement strand
GTGACGTTCTGGCGTAGGACTCAGGGTTTGGATTCCGGCGAATACCTGTATTGCGAGTGGTCGGATGACGGCGGGCAGAGCTGGTACCTGCTGGGCAGCACGCGGAGCACCTCCTTTTACCACGAGGACTTCACGTGTCCGAGCGGAGCCAACAACAACCCCAACTTCCGGTTCAGGTACCGCCTGAACGCCAGCAGCACTCGCGAGTACGGCTACGTGGATGACGTGGAGATCATAGGCACGCCATAGCAATAGCAACAACGGCGGCCGGGCGGGGCACCATGCGGCGCCCCGCCCGGCCTTGCCATGCCAGAGGACTGCCGCCGGATGGACGAGGTGAATGCCGGCGGAACCACCACGGGTGTGGTCTGGAGCTTCCGGACGGGCAGGTAGTCGATTCGGCGGGGCTGTGGGCTCGCCCTATGCAAACGAAGAAGCCGAAGCGGAGGCTGTCGGGTGCGACTCGCCCCCGATGGCCTCGGTCGCTTGATTCGACGAGCGGGCGGGGCCTTTACGTGCTGCTGGTGGAGAACGGCGTAGCCTCGAAAAGGTTGTCTGCCATCGACCGAGGGCCTGCCGACGAGGCTGGACGCCCGTCATCCGCCTTGGCGATGAGTGTTACCCATGTCCTCACACCCGTCACCACTGCGGTCGACCAGACCACAGCACATGATATGGGATCACAACTGAATCGCCGGGCTCCGGACTCGGTCGGTACAACGCGAGCGACCGCTTGCGTTCGGCCCGTCGCAGTCAGATACTGCCCTCCATGGTTCGGCCTCCAGAGATCGCGGGATCTGTCTACAACTATCGAGACCCCCAATATCGCTGGAGCCGGCCGACTTCCCGTTCAACAAGACGTACTTAGGTACCAGGCGAACCAGGAGCGACGACGATGGCGACAGACGATGCGGCCTTGGCCAACCTGGCGGCCAGCGACCCCGAGGCGGCTCGCGTGTTGGCCGACTTTGCCGACCGCAACGAGTCGCTGCGGCAGGCGATTGTCCCGATGGCCAGAGCCGTCGAGTTGATCGTAGACGCCGTGCGGAAGGGCCGAATCGTTTTCCTCTGCGGCAATGGCGGCAGTTTCGCCGACGCGATGCACATCAAGGGCGAACTCGGCAAGTCGTTCGAGCGTGCCCGTCCGCTGCACGACGAAGCCGTGCTGGCCCGCCTTGCCGACCTGCCGATGGGCGAGCAGTTGGGCGAACATCTGGAGGTGGGCATACCGGCGGTCGTTCTCGGCGAGTCGCACGCACTGGCGACGGCCTACGCTAACGACCGAGATCCGATCCTGGTCATGGCCCAGGAGCTTCTGGGGTTCATCTGCCGCGGCGGCGGCGGGGTGCTGATGGGTCTGAGCACCAGCGGTGAGTCGCGCAACGTCGTCGCAGCCATGAGCCTGGCCCGAGCCTACGCAATCCCCGTGATCGCTCTGACCGGGCCTCGCAGCAGCCTGATGGGCGACGTGGCCGACGTCCTCATCCAGGCCCCCGGTGCCAGCACCGCCCAGGTTCAGGAAAACCACCTTTGCGTTTATCACGCGCTGTGCCTGGCGATCGAGGCGAGCCTGTTCGACGGGGGCAAGCTGTAATGGATCGGCGACGACTCGAGCAGCTTCTGGCCGACGTTGCCCGGGTACGCGTGGCCGTGATCGGCGATTTCTGCCTGGACGCTTACTGGCTGTATGACCCTTCGGGTTCGGAAATTTCCCTGGAGACCGGCAAGCCCACCCATGCGGTGCGACGTCATCGCTACGGCCTGGGCGGTGCCGGCAATGTGGTCAGCAATCTGATCGACCTCGGCGTCGCCCAGGTGTTGGCGTTCGGCGTTGTGGGTGACGATTTGTTCGGCCGTGAGATGGCTCGCTTGCTTTCGACGACCGGCACCGACGTTGCCGGCCTCGTCACCCAGGCCGACGACTGGGACACCCCTGTCTACGGCAAGCCTCACGAAGGCGACGAAGAGGACCGTCGCATCGACTTTGGCGCGTTCAACGCTCTCAGCCGTGCCAGCCAGGACGAGCTGCTCGCGCGGCTTGTAGCAGCGCTGCCCCAACTCCAGTGCGTAGTCGTCAACCAGCAGCTCGGACGGGGTCTCTGGGTCGACGAGATGATCGAACGCTTCATCGACATGGTTGCCCGTTGGCCGCAAATGCTCTTCGTGGTCGACAGCCGCAACCGGGCTGAGCGGTTCGGCCACGTCGTGTTGAAACTCAATGAGATCGAAGCCGCCCGAATCTGCGGGCAGCCCGTCGAGCCAGACGCCGTAGTGCCCGCCGAACAGGCTCAGGGCTTCGCCCGGCAGATCTTCGACCGAACCTCTCGGCCCGTCTTCATCACGCGTGGTGCTCGCGGCCTCGTCGCGTTCGACGACTCAAGCGTTCACATCGAGCCGGGGATCCAGATTCTGCACAAGGCCGATCCGGTCGGCGCGGGCGACACGGCTGTGGCTGCTATCGCCGCCTCGCTGGCCGCGGGGGCCAGTTATGTCGAGGCCGCCAGATTGGCCAACTTCGCTGCCACCGTGACCGTTCAGAAGGTGCAGCAGACCGGAACCGCCACGCCGGATGAAATCCTCCGTGTTGGGGCCGACCCCGACTACGTGTATCACCCAGAGTTGGCCGACGACCCGCGCCGTGCTCGCCACCAACCGGACACCGAAATCGAGCTGGTGACCGAGCGTCTCGCGCCGCACCGGATCACCCATGCCGTGTTCGACCACGACGGCACGATCTCCGTCCTCCGCCAGGGGTGGGAAACGGTCATGGAGCCGATGATGGTCCAGGCCATCCTCGGTCCGGCCTACATGACCGCGAACGAGGCCGTCTACCACCGCGTGGTCGCTCGTGTGCGGGACTACATCGACAAGTCGACCGGCTTGCAGACGATCCTCCAGATGGAGGCCCTAGCCGAGATGGTGCGCGAGTTCGGGCACGTGCCCGACGAGCACGTCTTGGATGCTCATGGCTATAAGAAGATCTACAACGATGCGCTGATGGAACTGGTGCGCGACCGTCTGGCCAAATTGCACAAGGGCGAGTTGGAGGTCCGTGATCTGACGATCCGAGGCGCTGTGACTATGCTCCAACTACTGTCCGAGCGGGGCGTGACGCTGTATCTGGCCAGCGGCACCGACCGTCAGGACCTGATCGCCGAAGCCGAGGCGCTGGGGTATGCCGGGCTGTTCGAGGACCGCATCTACGGCGCCGTGGGCGACGTGAGCAAGTATTCCAAAAAGATCGTCGTAGACCGAATCCTCCAGGAGCATCGTCTGGCCGGTAGCGAGTTGGCCTGTTTCGGTGACGGCCCGGTCGAACTCCGCGAGGTCCGCAAACGAGGCGGGCTGGCCATCGGTGTCGCCAGCGATGAAGTGCGCCGTTATGGTCTGGACCTCCGCAAACGCAGCCGGCTGATCAGGGCCGGCGCGGACCTGATCGTACCGGATTTCTCGCAGGCCCCCATTCTGCTTGGCCTGTTGTTCGATTCGCCCGCTTAGTCGGTGCTCGCAGAGGTCTCGCCGCCCGTTGCGGGCACGGCGGCTGCCTGCCGCCTGTCACGAATCCGCCTGGCTTGCCAGGGCCTGCTCCAGGTCGTTGTAGATCCCGAATACGCTCAGAAGTTTGCTTTCTTCCAGCAATCGGCGCAGCTCGGCGCCGGGGTTGACCAGCTTCAGACCCGCGCCCCGGGCCTGCGAACGCAAACGCAGAGCGGCCAGGGCGCCCAGACAATCCGCACCTGGCGAGCGGACCTGCGACAAGTCCAGCACAAGCGGGCCCCCAAGTGAGGTGAGCAGCTCGGCTGCAACCCCGCGAATCTGATCGGCACATTCGATGTCACTGGAGCCGGTCACGGTCACGATGACCGCGCCGCCCTGCTTTCGCACGTTGAGTGATGGAGGTTGGTCTGGTTGGGGCATGAAAGGGGTTCTCGCAGTAAGCCTACTCGTTGAGTTTCACCATGGTCACTTCCGTGCCCGTGTCGTTGTAGCTCACGTGATTCATATAGGCACGCATCAGCATGATGCCCCGACCGGTCGGACACTCGAGATTCGCGTCGATCGTGGGATCGGGCACCTGCGCCACGCAGAAGCCCTCTCCCTCATCTGCGACAGCGATCACCGTCTTCTCCGGCGAGACCGCAAAGCGGAGCGTAAGGTGCTTCGAGGGATCATTGCGGTTGCCGTGCTTGATGGCGTTGGTTACCGCCTCCTGCAAGGCCAGCTTGATGGCGAAGGCCGCGTCGGGGCTGTATCCATGACGTTCCACCTCGGCCAGGATCCGTTGCTCCGGCTCTTTGGTGGCTTCGATTCTGGACGGAACGACGATCTCGGTCAATGATTCGGACTGCCCCGGGTCGGTCACACTCATGGTTGCCCGATCACCGCGGCGGCGCGCGCCGGCTGGCGGCCCGCCGGCCGGCCGTCAAAACCCCGCCAACGCCTCCTCCGCCGTCGGATGGATGTCGAACACCTTGTTGAGGCGCGTGATCTTGAACACTTCGTATATCTGCGCGTTGATGTTGGACAGCTTCAGCGCCCCATTGGCCTGCGTCACCCGCTTGTTGAGTGTAATCAGCATACCCAATGCAGCGCTGGAAAGGTGGTCGACGCTTGAGAAGTTCAGCAGCAACTTGATGCCCGGCTGCGAGTCCACCAGATTGCTCAGCTCCTCCCCGATCTCCGTGATCGACAGCTCTTCGAGGATTTTGCGGTCGGCAAAATGCACGACGTGGACGCCGTTCGACCTGCTGATCTTTAGGTGTAACTTTCCTTCTGGCATGCCGCTTGCTCCCATTCTCAAATCCTGGAGCATTTAAGCCGCGCCAGGAGCCTGTGTCAACCCGCCCGGTCCATTCCGCCGACCCCGCCTGCCGCCGCCCGTCACGACGCCGGGACACCCGACTTTTGGCGCTACGGCTTACCCGTAATCCCGCGCGGGCCCAGCAGATCGAGCGCCCGCTAACGCGTGCGGCGCGCTTCGGGTGCTACAATGGCTTGCCTGCGAGTCCTCGACGTACGGGGGTCGCGACGACCGAAAGGCCCGTCCATGCCTGAACTGCCCGAGGTTGAAACCCTTGTTCGTCAGTTGGGTCGGCAGCTGGCAGGACGGCGCATTCGTCATGTCGAACTGCGACGTCCCGACGTACTCTGGGGCAACGAGCGCCCTGCGTGCGTGCTGCTGCGGGGGCGCCGAATCACGCGCGTCAGCCGACGTGGCAAACGCATTATCCTCTCCCTGACGGACCAGACGCTGTTGATCGTCCACTTGGGAATGACCGGACGACTGCTCTGGGCCCCGGCAGATCAGCCTTGCGCCGCCCACACACACTTGTGCCTCGAGTTTGCCGGGCAGACACGGCAACTGCGCTTCGTCGATCCCAGACGGTTCGGCAACGTGTGGATCGCACGCGCTGGCGGACGCTGGATCGGCCCGGTGCCGTCGCCGCTTGGTCCCGAGCCGTTGGAAATGACCATTGGGCAGTTCGAGCGGCTATGCAAACGCAGACGCGCCGTCAAAGCCGTGCTGCTGGATCAGCAGATGATCGCCGGCATTGGCAACATTTACTGCGACGAAACGCTGTTTCGGGCGGGTATCCATCCGGCGACACGGGCGGACCGGCTCGATCGCCGGACGGTGATGCGCTTGCGGCGGGCCTTGCGGGCGGTGCTTCGGGAGGCCATCAAGGCCAGGGGTTCGACGATCCGCGACTACCGCCAGTCCGACGGGTCTATCGGTCGGTTTCAAAGTCGACACCGAGTCTACGGTCGCGCCGGTCTGCCCTGCCGCCGCTGCCGGGGCGAGATCGACAGAATGGTTGTGGCGGGCAGGGGTACCTACTACTGCACGCGTTGTCAGCGGCCAGGCCCCCCTGCCCCCAGCTCTCGGCCCGCCCGCGCGCGGTGACGGTGCCCAAGCGTCGGCTCGGCCGCTGGGGCGGTGATTACTGGGTAGCGCCCCGTCTGGTAGAATGCGTGGGGCAGGCAGGACAGTGACGCAAGCATGAGTGATTCTCGCGGGTTGGGCATTTCGCTAGCGGCCAAGTGCCGCCTTCTCTTTGCGTTGGCGGTGGCGATTACCCTGGTTGTGGCGCTAATCGTGCCGCTCAAATGGATGGACGCTTTGGTGCACGAATCAGGCATCCGTCTAGCGCGTCGCATGGCCCTGACCGCAGCCAATCGCAGCGACCTGACCACCGGGGACTGGCGGACCAAGCAGGAGGTGCTGGATCGGTGGTGGCGTGAACATGCCGAGGCCGAGGAACTGTTCGGACCGCCGCCGCGCTTGATCAGACTCGCAGGCGAGGGGGCCGAGGCCCAGACCCAGCTCGAGCCGTTCGTTGCCCGCGCGGTACGGTATTTCCGGGCCACGCCCAGCCTCCAGGAGGCGGCACGCTGGGGCTCCGACCCCGACGACACCTTGCGCTACCACTACGCGCTGCCCATTCGCTCGCCCGAAGGTGTGCTGCAATGGGTCGTGTACGCAACGGCTCCTGCCTCGGCGCAAGCCGCCCGCAACTTGTGGTGGAACCGTGTAGCCGTGGGGGCGGCGGCCATCCTGGCAGCCGTGTTGGCTGTGCTGGTTTTCTACCTGATCACCACGAAGCTGATCCTCTCACCGGTCAAGAAGCTCAGGCACCTCGCCGAGCGGGTAGCCGGGGGCAACCTGGACCTTCGCAGTGAACTCAAGACCGGCGATGAATTCGAGGAACTTGCTGCCGCCTTCAACGATATGCTCGCCAGTCTCAACCGGTCCCAGGAAGAGCTGCGAAGGATCAACGTGAGTCTGGACACGCGGCTGGGCGAGGTGGCTCAGGCCAACGTGGCCCTTTTCGAAGCCAACAAGATCAAAAGCGAGTTCCTTGCCAGCGTCAGTCACGAACTGAGAACGCCCCTCACCTCGATCATGGGGTTTGCCGAGTTGCTGGCCAACCATCCCGCAGCAGGAGATGAGCGGGCCGCAAGGTACCTCCACCACATCCTCACCAGCGCCCGCATGCTCTTGGAGCTGATCAACGACCTGCTCGACCTTGCCAAGATCGAGGCCGGCAAAATGGAACTGCGCATCGACAAGGTCAGTCTGACCGATATTTGCCAGAACCTGATCGATTTCATCCGCCCGTTGGCCGACAAAAAACAGCTGAATCTGACGCTGGAGCTGCCCGAGTCGCTACCCACGCTTCACTCCGACGGCGGCAAGATCCAGCAAATCCTCTACAACTTGCTGGCCAATGCCGTCAAATTCACGCCCGCGGGCGGCCGCGTGCGCCTGTCCGTCGAACTGCTGAATCACGACCGCGTCGCCGTCAACGTGTCGGACACCGGTCCCGGCATCCCCCCGGACAAGCAGGCCACGGTCTTTGAGAAGTTCCAGCAGATGGATGCATCGGTCACTCGCGAACACGGAGGCACCGGTCTTGGATTGGCCATCAGCAAGGAGCTGACCGTCATGCTTGGCGGTGCCATCTCAATCCAGAGCCAGCCCGGCGCCGGCAGCACGTTCTCGGTCGCCCTGCCGCTCAAGGCGCCGACGCACGCACGGCAACCCGTTATCCGCCTGACGTAAATGCCTGTCGATCCTGCGGTGAGTGCGTGTCTGGTCGAGGTCAACGTTCGGCCAGCCATCGGGCCAGGTCTTCGGCGAAGTAGGTAAGGATCATGTCGGCCCCGGCCCGCTTGATAGAGATCGCGGTCTCCAGCGCACAGGCCTTGAGATCCAGCCACCCGTTGGCTGCAGCCGCCTTCATCATGGCGTATTCGCCGCTGACGTGATAGGCGGCCGTGGGCACGCCGAAGCGGCTCTTGACCCGGTACACGATGTCTAAGTAGTTCACCGCCGGCTTGACCATGACGATGTCTGCCCCTTCCTCGATGTCCAGGGCGACCTCGCGCAAAGCCTCGTCGGCATTGTGGAAGTCCATCTGATAGCTACGACGATCGCCGAACTGGGGTGCCGAGCCGGCTGCTTCACGGAAGGGACCGTAGTAGCTGCTGGCGAACTTTGCCGCATAGGACAGAATCGGCACGTCGTGCAGGCCCTGGTTGTCGAGCCCCGTCCGGATAGCCTTCACCCGCCCGTCCATCATGTCCGACGGCGCGACGACGTCCGCCCCGGCCAGGGCGTGCGAAACCGCTTGGCGCACCAGCAACTCGAGGGTGGCGTCATTGTCCACCACGCGGCGCCCGCCACGCTCCACCACCACGCCGCAATGCCCGTGATCGGTGTACTCGCATAGACACACGTCCGTGAATACCAGCAACCGGGTGCATGCCTGCTTGATGGAGCGCACGGCACGCTGAACGATGCCTTGCTCGTCGTAGGCCTCACTACCGCGTGCATCTTTGTGCGGCGGAATGCCGAACAGTAGAACGGCGGGCACACCGAGTTTCTCCAACTCGAGACACTTCGCCACCAATCTGTCGATGGAAAACTGGTACTGTCCGGGCAGCGACCGGATCGGCTCGGCGATTTCGTCGCCGGACCGCACGAAAAGGGGGCATATCAGGTCGGCCACACTCAGATGTGCGCCCTGAACCATGCTTCGCAACGTGGCGTTCGCTCTAAGACGCCGCATTCGGTGCACGGGAAATGCCATCGCTACCGCCCTTGGGGCCGCCCGTCGCACGCCGCCCTGCCCCCGCACGCCGGGCCGTCCTCCACTATCTCAGGATCCGCCATCCCAGCAGGCCCAACAGCACCAACGCCCCCACCACAGACGGCCACAGCCATCCTCGGCTGCGGACCGCGGCAGCCGAGTCCGCCGTCAACCAGACGCCGCAGTGCGGGCAGCGTGGCGCCTCTTCATGGATCGTTCGGCCGCATTCGGGGCAGGTCGTTGTACCGGGCTCGTCATCGTGCTCAAGATCGGCCGGATCCGGCCACTCGTCGTCTCTCAGTTCGTCATCCGCTCGGTCAACGGGCACGTCACTGATCCTGCGTGATGAGCTTGAGGATCTGCCTGAACGTGTCGGTGCCCGCCCGGTCCAGCAGCTCGAAGATGGCGGCCTCGGTCGTCGTGATGGTCGCCCCGGCCAGCCGCAGACGTTGGACCGCCACTTCATAGTCGAACGGGCATCGCGAGCCGACAGCGTCGGCGCAGATGAACACTTCGAACCCGTTCTCCAACAGGTCCAGCGTCGTCTGAAGCACGCAAATGTGGGTTTCGATCCCCACGACGATGACCTGCTGGCGATCCTGACGGGCCAGCAGGCGCCCGAACCCCTCGTGGCGGAAGCAACTGAAGTGGAGTTTCTCGACTGGCTTGACCTCTCGCAGCAGTGAGGTGATGCTCAGGTGAGTCCTGCCCAGCCCCTTCGGGTATTGCTCCGTGGCCAGCAGGGGCAGCCCCAGGATCCTCGCTGCCTGAAGCATCCTGCCGGCTGAGGCCAACACGCTCTCATGCCGATGGATCTTGGGTAGCAGCTTCTCCTGAAGGTCGATCACCAACAGTTGCGCACGGTCCCGCCTCAAACGCATGCCGAACTCCCACCGATGGCGGACGCTGCCAAGCACCGGAGTGTAGCCGGTCGCCCAACCCCGTGCAAACTGCGCCCCGCGACGGTAGGCCCTCGCCGCCGGCCCCAGGCCGACCATAGGCCTGCCCATCCGTCGCCCTGTTCCGCTCACCAGGACGTGTGCCGGCGGGTTCCGCTTTGCCGACCGGGGCCGCTGACAGGGCGCATGTCGGGGCGGGCGACCTAAGGACAGCCCTTCATCGCCCCCGCCGGGGCCGATCTTTCGCAGATGGTGTAAGTCGAGATGGCCAATAGTGTTGACAGCAGAGCGTCCACCTGCTAGCGTCCACGAGTCAGCTCACCCTTCCGGCTGTCGAAGAGGATAGGGAGGCGCGCTTCCAGTGGCTGCGCAACACGTTGGCGAACACAGACTGGTTCGTCCGATATAAAATCATACATCTGTGCTGGGTGGTGTTGCCAGAGTTGGGACGCAATTCGGGAAGGCATTGTAGAGTCGGGCGCGGGACGTCGCATGCCACTGTCGGCCTTATCGAACAATAGGCACGGGCGAAGACGCATTCTGGTAGGTGTTGTGGTGGCGGCGAGGTCGGTGGCCGGCTATGCATCCATATGCATTCGCCGGAAGGCAGGAGGGCATCGCTGGCGATGAAGGTGTTCATGCTCGGTTGGGAGTTTCCGCCGTTCATCAGCGGCGGGCTGGGAACGGCTTGCTATGGCTTGACCAAGGCCATGAGCCGCCTGGGCACCGACGTCCTTTTTGTGCTCCCCCGGCCGGTGCGAACTGAGTTCTCCACGCACGTGAAGTTGATGGCACCATCGCAGAGCGGTGGTTCCCAGCTCTACCGTATCGACGAGTTTGAGCACGTCCGGTTCCGATCGGTGGACGCGATCATGATCCCTTACCAGGCCCCGGTCAGTTACGCGCAGCAGTACCGGCGTCGTCAGCGCCAGTCGGCCAGGGTCGGTGCAACGGAATCCGGCGCGGGACACGGCGGGCGAGGGACCGGTGGGCCTGCTCAGCAAGGGCACTATGGGACCGACCTCTTCGCCGAGGTTGAGCGGTACGCGCGGCTGGCGTCGGCTATCGCCCAGCAGGAAGACTTCGACGTCGTCCATGCCCACGACTGGATGACGTATCCGGCGGGTATGGCCGCCGCCGCCCTGCGAGCAAGGCCCCTGGTGGTCCACGTCCATTCCACCGAGTTCGACCGCAGCGGCGAGCACGTCAACCAACGAATCTACGACCTTGAGCGGCAGGGCATGCATGCCGCCACCCGCATCATCGCGGTGAGTTACCTCACCAGGAAGATCATCACCAGCCGGTATGGGATCCCAGAGGATAAGATCGATGTAGTGTACAACGCGATCGACTTCGACGGCCGGAAGCTCGACGAGCATCTGCCCGCAGCCATTGGCCGGGACGAGAAAATCGTCCTGTTCCTCGGCCGGATCACCATGCAGAAGGGGCCTGAATACTTCCTGGCAGCGGCCAAACGTGTCCTGGAGGTCATCGACAACGTGCGGTTCCTGATGGCCGGGTCAGGCGACATGATCCGGCGGACCATCGAACTGGCCGCAGAGATGGGGATTGGTCATAAGGTGTTGTTTACCGGCTTCCTCCGCGGTGAGGATGTGGATCGGGTCTTCCGCATGGCCGACCTCTATGTCATGCCGTCGGTATCCGAACCGTTCGGCATCGCTCCCCTGGAGGCGCTGTCTCATGACGTTCCAGTAATCATCAGCAAGCAGAGCGGCGTCGCAGAGGTGCTGACCCACGTGCTGAAGGTTGATTTCTGGGACATCAACGAGATGGCCAACAAGATCATCGCCGTGCTGAGACATCCGCCTCTGCATTCCGCCTTGCGCGAGCACGGAAGCTTTGAAGTCCGCAAGCTCAGTTGGACCGACTCTGCCAATTGCTGTCTGGATGTTTACCGAAGGGCGATGGATTTGGCCGCCAGTCCCGCCTAGAATTCATCTTGACGCGGGGCCTCGGCTGGTCGGTTGCGGCTCGTGTCGGGCAAGGACACCAAGCGCAAAATGGCGTCGGTTTGCTTTTATTTTCAGGTGCATCAACCCCATCGGCTCCGGCGGTACAGCGTCTTTGATACCGAGCCGAACTACTTTGACGATTTCAAAAACCGCCAAATCTGCCGCAAAGTCGTCGAGAAGTGTTACCTGCCGGCCAATCGGCTCATGCTGGACTTGGTCCGGCACAACGACGGACGGTTCCGCATCGCCTACTCGTTGACGGGCGTGGTTCTGGACCAGCTCGAGAACTTCGCACCTGAGATGATCCGGAGTTTCCAGGAGCTGGCGGCCACCGGGTGCGTCGAGTTCCTGGCCGAGACCTACTACCATTCCCTAAGCTTCCTCTACTCGCGGCAGGAATTCGCCGAACAGGTCAGAATGCACACCGCGAGGGTCCGCGAGCTGTTCGGCCAGGAACCTGTCGTCTTCAGGAACACCGAGTTGGTCTACAACAATGACGTGGCCCATTTCGTGGCACAACTCGGGTTCAAGGCGATCATCGCCGAGGGCGCCGACCATATCCTGGGGTACCGCTCGCCCGCCTTTGTCTACAACCCCCCGGGCTGCGACGACCTGAGTATCCTGCTGAAGAACTACCGGCTTAGCGACGACATCGCGTTCCGCTTCAGCAATCAATCGTGGCCGGAATGGCCTCTCACCGCCGACAAGTTCGCTCGATGGGTGAATCAGGTTAACGGCAACGGATACCTCGTCAATCTGTTCATGGACTACGAGACGCTCGGCGAACACCAGTGGGCGGACACCGGGATCTTCGAGTTCTTCCGCCACCTTCCCGCTGAGATCCTCAAACACCCCGACAACAACTTCATGACCCCCGGCGAGGCGGCGGCGACGTACCCGCCGGTCGGCGTGTTCGATGCGCCGCACATCATCTCCTGGGCCGATACGGAGCGGGATCTGTCGGCCTGGCTGGGCAACGCCATGCAGTCTGACGCCCTGCACGAACTCTATCGATTGGAGCCTGACATCGAGGCCGCAGGCGACCCGCATCTGAGCGATGACTGGCGCAAGCTCCAGACCTCGGATCACTTCTACTACATGTGCACCAAATGGTTCGCCGACGGCGACGTGCACAAGTACTTCAATCCGTACGAGTCTCCCTACGACTCCTACATCAACTTCATGAATGTCCTGGACAACATCCGGGGGCGTCTGAGAATGGCCACAGGGCAAGCGGGTCGTTCCATCCTCGGGCGTGCGGGATAGAGGGGTGGCCGGTCCGCCCCCTTTTTACGTCAACAAATCCCTTGCCACACGCCCGCTGGCGCGGACAATCGGGGCGATCTCTTGCGGGGTGCTGAGTCATGGCCACAATCAGTGACGGTGGTACAGACAGAGCGTGTCCTCAAGGCTGTTGCGCGGCGCTGTCGGGGTCGTTTGAGGAACTGCTCTCAAGGGAATGGCTGATCACCAATGGCCTGGGCGGCTACGCCAGCTCGACGGTCATCGGCTGCCCGACGCGGCGGTACCATGGGTTGCTGGTTTCGGCCCGGCGGCCGCCCGTGGCAAGGTTCGTACTGCTGGCGGCCGTGCTCGAGCGATTGAACGTGGGCTCCCGTCAGGTGGAGTTGGCCAATTTCGAGTTCAACGGCAAGACACACCCCCAGGGATACGTCTATCTGAAGGACTTCGACTACGAGCTGGGCCAGCCCAGGCCCTACGTCCAATTCATCTATCAGATCGAGGATGTCGAGGTCCGCAAGCGGGTCAGCATGGCCCACGGGCACGATCTGGTCACGCTCGAGTACGATGTGGCGATGGGTCGGCCTCGGACCATCGAATTCGACCTGCTTCCGCTCGTGGCGGCGCGGGACTTCCACAGTCTCCGTCGTAAGACCGCGATTGACCCGTTCCAGGCCGAGACGGATAGCCAGTGCGGCCTGTGGCTGACCGATCGCCTGGATCCCGAGCTGTCCCTGGCGGCTTTGCCGGCCGTTGAGGGTGAGGCCGAGTTGCTCCAGTTCGAGACCGCTTCCGAGTGGTGGTTCAACTTCCGATACCGCGCTGAGGCCGAACGGGGCATGGACTTCGGCGAGGACCTGTTCACGCCCGGCTGGTGGCGCTGCCGCGTCCGGGGCGCCGCCAAGCTCTCCTGGTCCTTTGTGGGCGGAAGCACCAGTCTGGCCGATGCCCGTGCCCGCACAGGGGTCGCCCGGGCCGAGCAGCTGAGCGGCGGCGAGCCCTCGGCGAAAGGGTACCTCCTGCTCAATGAGCTCTACCAGGCGGCCGATCAGTTTGTGGTTCGGCGGCACATGCCTACTGGCAGAACGTCTACAACGATCTTGGCCGGCTATCACTGGTTTGGCGACTGGGGACGCGATACGTGCATCGCTCTGCCCGGATTGCTGCTGTTCACCGGGCGACATGCGCAGGCCCGACAGGTCCTGGGTACTTTTGCTGAGGCCCAGTCGGAGGGCCTGATTCCCAATCGGTTTACCGACGACGGGGCCGGGTGCGACTACAACAGTGTCGACGCCAGTCTCTGGTTCGTGCACGCCGCCGATGCCTATCTCGAAACCACGGGCGACCGGGCCACGTGGGACCAGGTACTCCTGCCGGCCTGCATGCGCGTGGTGGATGCCTACGCAGCCGGCACACGCTACGGCATTCGGGTTGACGGCGACGACGGGCTGGTAGCCTGCGGCGATCCGACCACCCAGTTGACGTGGATGGACGCCAAGCAGGGCGATATCACTTTTACGCCCCGCTATGGCAAGCCCGTGGAAATCCAGGCACTGTGGTACCACGCCCTGTGCATCCTGGCCCGGCGCTTGCATGAGGCCGACCTCGGCACGGCCGCCCGGTACGAGCAGATGGCCGCCAGGACCCGGCGCAGCTTCGCCCGAGCATTCTGGAATGCCGATGCGCACTGCCTATACGACTGTCTGAAACCAGAGGGTACCGACCCAGCCATACGCCCCAATCAGGTTTTCGCGGTGAGTTTGGCCGATTCGCCGCTACCTCAGTCGAAGCAGCGGCAAGTGGTCGACTGCGTGCGGGAGCACCTACTGACGGCTGTAGGTCTGCGAAGTCTCTCACCGAGCGACCCGGCCTATCACGGCAGGTACGCAGGCGACGCCTACCAGCGCGACGCTGCCTACCATCAGGGCACGGTCTGGGCCTGGCTGATGGGCCCCTTTGTCGAGGCCCATCTGCGGGCTTACGGTTTCTCCACCCAGGCCCGCGAGCAGGCCCGAGAATGGATCCGCCCGTTGTGCGAGCATCTCACCCAGGCGGGTCAGGGCTCAATCAGTGAGATCTTCGATGGTGACCCCCCTCACACCCCGCGCGGGTGCATTGCCCAGGCGTGGAGCGTGGCCGAGCTCGTCCGCGCTTACCACTTAATCCAGGCCCGCATCCCGTCATCCACCACCCGGGCGTCCTAGCCCGCCAGCCGATGGCAGTGCGGGTAAGGGCGGTCTCTTGTACTGCCAGGTCAACGGGGCTGCCGTCAGCGCGCGGCCAGCACGATGACCGATGCGGCTCGGTGTCGTCGCACCGTGATCGTCAGCGTATTGCCATCTCGGGCGATCGAAGCTGGCTCGGGCTCGGCGTAGTCGACCGAGTACACCGTGGCCGACGCGATCCGCTCGGCGTCGTCGAGCCGGACCACCACCGGCAGCTTCTGGGTGAACCCGCCTCGCTCAAACATGCTCCGATGATCGCTGACGAGCGTCACGATGTACCGGTCCTGCGGAATGGCGAAGAGGTTGCCCTGGACGACTGCGGGCAGTTCCATCGCCCCGGCCCGCAACACCCACGTCTTGCCCACCAGAAAGGCCAGCAGGGGGGCATAGGCTGCCCGAACCCGTTCGTTGTCACGGGCCTGCCGCTGCCTTAGTTTGACGCGGCTGCCCTCGTAGTCGTAGGCCAGGTCGTTGTGCAGCATTCCCAGCCGCAGACACGTCTTGAGGGTCGGCTCGGGATCCTGCCAGATCCCTCCGTCGAGCACCATGACCGGCTTGAACAGCCCGTAGTAGCTGAACGCCTCCAAGCGGTGCCGGTCGTGCCCCTCGTCGCACATGATGTAGTCGATCCCCTCCAGCGCCTCGATGCCCTCCGGCTTGTTGGCTGAGAACAGCATGCCCCGCTCGCGCAGGATCGGCAGGATTCGCTCCATAATTCGAGCGAACGCGAATTTCACGCAATAGGCCGGCTTGTTGTGCACCATGGTGATCCCGTCATCGTGCCCGAAGTCCAGGTCATAGTGCCGCCCGTAGACGTCGAAGAAGATCGCGTCGCTTTCCGGATAGGTGTCCAGCAGCTTCGTGAACTGCTCCAGACAGTGCCGCCCGAAGGGCGTCGACGGGTCGGCGTTCATCAGCCAGCACTCCCGAAACGCCGGCACTCGCTGTCCCTCTTCGTCGACCACGATCGACTCGGGAAACTCCTTCTCGACATACGAGCACATGCCGTCGATGATGTTGTAGTACGTGTGAATGGCGATGCCGTACTCGTGGACCAACCGGATGTACTCCCGCACCATCTCGAAGGTGGTCTCGACTTCCGTGTGCTCGCCGATCCACGGCTCGGTGGGGTTCACGTAAAGCCCATAGTGGGGGAAGTGGCAGTGCAGTTCGGCCCAGCGGACCCCGCGATCGCGCCGGCCGGCCATGTTGCGCCGGACCGCCTCCGCGTCGAGTCCGCCGTCCATCGGCCTTCCGCCGGCGTAGACCCCTTCGTGTTTGCGGATTCCCGGGTCGGGCTGGAAATGCTTGGGGTACCGGCTCGCGTACCACGCCAGCGCCTCGCGCCACTCGCCTCGCTGCGAAGTAATCAGAAGCCCCGCCTGCGTCGCCCGCCCGTCGCGCAGGCCCAGCAGATCGTAGGATACCTTGAAGTACTCGCGCTGGTCGGGTGGATAGGTCAGCGAATTGCCGACGTTCAGGTGCTCCTGGTCGGCGTTGTTCATGAAGCGGACCAGCACGTTGGGGATCTCCACCGGCAGAGCAAGAGCCAGGCAACGCTCCTCTCGCACGAAGGTCATCAGCGGGACGGGTACCGAGCGCACCTGATGCGCCACGGCTCGCCCTTGTGCCAACCCATGCCGCAACACAATCGGCTGCTCGGGACGCAGGTCCACGAACGGATCGGCCATCGCCGCCCACAGGCGCCGCGACGCCTGGGGCACGACAAACGTGATGCCGACCGAGCGGTCCGCCCCTTCGCTCTTGTTCAACTCGACCAGCCAGCAGAGGCTTTCCCGATCCATCCGATACGTTACGTTGGCGACGAACTCAGCCCCCTCAAACCGCTTGCTGAGTACAAGTTGCTGGCTGCCGTCCGGGCCCTCGCCAGGCTCGACCAACTCGACGCGAGAAGGCGTCTGCATGTCGCAGTACGTGTGGTTCCGCAGTTGGTCGACGATCCGCAGCCCCCCGAAAACCTCGCGGTTGCGCTCGCCGGGACAGCAGAAGTTCATGCCGTCCACACGGTCGATCAGACCCACGATACGTCCATGCTGCTTGTCCACCTCGACAGTCAACGAGGCGTTTTGCAGGACCCAGCAGTGCTCCCGTTCGATCAGTTCCACGTTCGATGACATGGCACACTCCAATGCCGCAGCTCCCCTGCGGTCGTAAGATCCAGGCCAAACACAATGACCAAGGCCGAAAGGTAGCAGCCACAGGCTCGTTATGCCAGGGGCCGATCGGTACAAACCAAGGCCGCCAGGCGGTTAACCACCTGGCGGCCCAAGAGTGTGCTCGACGGATCGGGCAGGCCCCGCACCTAGTGCCGTTTCCAGTACAAGAGTTTCGCGCCGTAACTGCTTAAACAGGCGAGAGTTGGCGAAGACAGGTATGGTCGTTGGCGGTCGTGCTCCCTGTGGCGAGCCCAGTAGCCTGTGTCTGCAGCCCCAGCGAACGAGCTCGGAAATCAGGCCGACGCAAAAGGCGCCTGAGCCTTATGTGAAACCTGAGTGTCGAATGGACGTAAGTGCCCATTTCGGAGACGGTTGCGAAACACGAAACTCCCCAAGTGGAAACGGCACTAGGTTTCGGTCTGTGCCGTCGCCAGCAGGTCGTCCTGGATCAACTGGATGGCCCGATTGTACACGTTGCTGCGGATTACGCTGACGCCCAGCAGGTCGGCAAACTGCTGGATGTCGTCCTGGATCTGCCCGAGTACTCTGGCCAGCCCCGCCGTGCCGATGCCCAGCCCGTCAAGGGCCTTGCGACAGTTCTCGGCCACCGTGGTGTGATCGGGTTTCTCGCACAGCAGCTTCGATACGGCATCGGCGGCGGCCACAATGTGCGCCAACTGATCCTGTTCGGTAGCCGTCTGTGCGAAGCTCTCATGGTGCCGACGGACGGCGCTGACGACCAGCTCGGGCAGCATCCATTTCTCAAGCACCAAAGCCGATACATCCGCATGGGTGACGCCCAGCCGTTCGGCCTCCATATCGACGAAGAGGCGCTTGCCCTTCAGAGGCATGTATTCAAGTAGCAGCGACTGATACCGATCCGGCAGTGCCTGCGCCAGCACGACAATGCCGGTGTCGGCGAGCAGTCCGGCAATGAAGGCTTCCTGACGATGCCGCGGGGCGAGGTGCTCGGCCAGACGAGACGCCAGCACCGCCTGCGTCAGCGACCGCCGCCAGTAGTAATCCCGATCATATCCGCTTGGCAGGTCCGACCATTGCTGCATGCGCTCGACCAGGTAACGTCCCAACACCAGCGTACGCACCCGGGCCATGCCCAACAGCGCCACCGCCTGCTTCAGCGACGTGACCTTGCGGGCCAGCCCGAACAGGGCCGAGTTGGTCATGCGCAGCAACTCACCGGTGATGCCCGGGTCGGAGCTGAGCACCTCCACAAGGTCGTCAAGCTCGTAGTCCGGATCGGCCGAAAGCTCAATGAACCGCGTGACGACCTGCGGCATGGTGGGGATCGCCGCTGACTGTTCGATCAGTTCCAGTACCTGCTGATCCATCCTTCCTCACCTTTCTGCCGATGGCTTGATGCCCTGGCATCCTTGCCTATCACTCCGACCGCCACACGCGCACCGTAATACCCGCCGTGTTATCGGCAAATCCCGACGGCTTCTTGCTGTGGAGGCTGCTGGCTACGCGAAGCGCCAGGCTCCGGACCGAGCCTGCGTGCGATCGGCCCGATATCCTACGGAATTGGCCGGTGAGCGCGGCCGGCCACGCAGACCTGCCGGACGATTCGGGTGTGCGTCTGCGGCCGCAAATGCGGAATCATCGCGACCGTAGCCATGTCATGTCGGGGGCACCCCGCGTTATCGGGGCTGTAGACGCCGCGGCCAAACGTCGCGGACAGTTACGCCGGCAGCCGGATCGGAACGGCGACAGAGCACCCACCCCCCCGCTGGGTGACTCGACGGGCAGGCGGCTGGCCGCACGCCTGTGGATGGTCTATTCGAGGTACCCCAGATCCGCCAGACGCTCGGTGAGGGCCTGCTTCTCTTCCTCGGTGTAGGCTTCCTCGGTGGGCTCGACGAACTCGTAGGCCTGCGGCGGCTCGAACTCGATCGACAGCCTGGGCTCGAATATGTCGGCCATCGCTTTGCCCTCCATATCCACCGGCACCCGCAGCCCCAGTACTGCCAAGAGGGTGGGCGTCACGTCGACGATGCTGGCTGTGATGCGATCCCCGGCCCTGACGCCCGGTCCCGCCACCGCCAAGACCCCCTCAATCCGGTGCGTCCCTTCCCGCCGTCGTGGTGAGAGCCAGCGAACCGGGCGGAACCCCCGAATCTTGCGCACGACCGCCAAACCGGGGGTCGGCACGAGCAGCAAATCAGGCAGCCACTCCTGGTCCTCGCGCCGGCAACCGTAGAACTGCTCGGTCTTGTGCACCTCCTCGAATACCTGCCGCAGCCGTCCCCTTCGGTCCCGGCTCGATACCGACAGCAGTCGCTCGCGAATCTCGTCCCGCAAGCGCTCATAGTCGTCGCGCGGAACGATGCCAGAGGGCTGCCGCCCCTGCAGATTCAGGTACAGAAAACCGCACATGCCGGCATGCATGACACAGGCCTGGGTGCGCGACCAGTCGATTGCCAGCTCTTCCTCCAGCGGTGAGTTGCCCGCTCGCACCTGCCCGTTGTGATTCCGCAGGAGGCGGTGCCATACATGCGCAGCTCGAGTGCGGGCGCGCGCCCCCGTGTGGCGCAGCTTCAGGTACCCCCAGTCGTGCAGCAGCAGGTTGGGCTGAGCCTTGCCGTCCAGGCTGCCGTGACCGTGGTCCGACATGATCATCACCAGCGCGTCGTGCCGTCGGCCGAACTCGCGAAGCCTTCCAACCGCCTCATCAAGCTTGCCGAAGCACTCGGACACCAGCGCCGCCCGCCGCTTGTTGCGCACCGGACCGTTCGTATCCAGGTAACGCCAGGCCTTGTGCTGGAGATTGTCCACCAGCTTGTACAACACCATCATCACGTCCCAGCCGAAGCGCTGCCCGCAGAACTCGGCCAGATCGGCTCCCTGCTCGAAGCTGCGATTGATGTAGTCAAGGTTCTCGGCGAACAGTCGGTCGCCCCCCAGTAGCCGACGCTGCCACTTCTTCTCGTGCGTGTAGTCGGGAAAACGTCGGAGGATCTCGGGCTTCAAATCGCGCGGGTAGGTGAATTCGGCCTCCATGCTGGGAGCGTCGAAGCCACTTATCATGAAGCCATTGACCCGCTTGGGTGGATACGTCATCGGCAGGTTGATCGACCCGACGCGGAATCCCTTTTCGCTGAGGATGTCCCAGAAGGTCTTCTCCCGGATCTCCATCGTGCTGTTGAACGTCAGGCGATTGGTCCGGACATCGTAGCGTTCGAAATCCACGATTCCGTGTCGGCCCGGTCCCTTGCCGGTCATGAACGTCGTCCACGCAGCCGGCGTGATCGGCGGCTGGGTCGAGTTGAGAACTCCGCTGGCGCCCTCCCGAATGATCGCCGCGAGGTTCGGCATGCGCCCTCTCTGGATCATCGGATCGAGCACGTCAAATGTGGCGCCGTCCAGCCCGATGATCAGGACACGCCGGGCCATGGGCGTCAGATCGGTTTGCCGTTGCGGCCTCTGCTGCTCGGGGCGGGTTCCCTGTGGATCCATGGTGGCTGCATCCTACCTGCCAGCTTGGTCTGCCGCAATCACGAGTATCTGCGTCTGGCCGCCGGTCGGCTGGCACGCCGGTCAATCGCCGCCCGCAGGCCGCCTGCTGGCGTGCTCCATGTAACGGCCGCCGCCGCCCACATAGATCGTATGCATCTTGCTGTTGACGAAAACCGGTGCGTAATCGTCACGTACACGGCGATCTACCGATGCGAACGCCTGGCGCGCCGCATCGAGATACCCCTGACGCCTGGCGGGATCCGGCTCGTAGTACGATCCGATCATCATCATGTCGGCCAGACGTGTGGGCCAGCCTCGCCATTGTCTGTCGCCCGCGTCCCGTCCCTGCTCGCCGAACTCCCGATCGAGCACCGCCCCGGCGTAGCCCCGCACCGTCTCGATCGCTTCCTCGTGCTCGACGCCCTTTTCCTTCTTGAGCATCTGGATGTGCCGATCGAGCGCCTGGACGTAGATGGCGGTTCCCCAGTCGGGACGATACTTGCCCCGGCCCATGACCCGCTCGGGCCTGCACGACGAAATGAGCTTGTCGGCGGCGCGGAGGTAGCGTTCGTCCCCGCTCAGCATGTATGCGTCGGTCAGGATCTGGAGGTTGTGGCCGGCATCGCGTCCCGGCGTGCTGATCTGGGCAAACCGGTCCTTTTCGATCTTGAAGGCCACCAGTTCGGCCAGCTCCCACGACGCGTCGAGCAGGTGCCGGTCGCCCGTCAACAGATACATGTACACGATGCCGCGCGTATTGAGGTGCCCGGCTTCGGGGTTGCTGCCGCGCTGCCAATCCCAGTCCAGCAGTCCCCAAAGCTCGTCCCTCGGTGAGCCGCGATGCGTCGATCGTCCCGCGTCCACCCCGTGGGCCGTATGCGTGAATTTGCCTCCGTTGTAAATCTCGCTCAGGTCACTGGTGCAGTGGTACAGATCGATGTCGGCCTCGTGCCATACAGCCGATTGTCCCAGTTCCCACCAGGCTGGCCACAGTTGCGCGCCCGAATCCACCGTGCGCAGGCATTGCACGGTCATCCAATACCCGTGGTCATACTCGTGGTTGTAGTGACTGACCACGTCCAGCCCATCGTGCGGGCCGTGGGTTTTGTCCCTCTCGTTGCGGGCCCACGTGTCGCCGTAGTGGCGCCAACTGTACTCGTCGGCCTGCTCGCGATGGGTGAACAGGTTTGTCGGCTCAGCCGTCACGCCGCCCTGGACGACGGCCTCATACGCCCGGAAACGCTGCGGATCGTACGGCACGTGAGGCTCCAACACCCCGGTGCTAAAGTACCACTCGCTCGGTGCCCAGGCCCGCAACGGCCTGTGGACGGCCGGCATCACCGAGCGCGCGTGCGGCATGACCCCCAAGCGCGTTTTTCCCCGATGATGGAAGTAGACCGTCCACTCGTGGGTCTTCTGCTCGCCGCCCTGCAGCTCGTGCAGGTCGGCAAACTCACGCGGCCACAGACCCACCCGAATGTCACCATCCTTCACACCCAGTGCCTTGGGAAAGTCCTGCCAGAACTTCGGGACGGCCACGGCCACTCCCCAACGCATGTCCGACAGGTCGATCCATGGCTCGGCTCGAAGTCCCTCACCGATGAGCGTCGGCTGGCAGAGGGCTCGCCACCCACGGAACTGCAGCGGAATCCAGTTGTCGCGGTTCACGTGTGTGCGATGGAACCAATTTTCACCGCCGCTCGAATCCTGGTAGACCGCCACCTCGTTCGGGTCGGGCAGGCGATCCCACATGCGGCCCGGTTCGGCCTGGAGCGTGACTCTTCGCAGGCCCTGCGTTTCCACGGGGATCACAAAGTCCAGCGACTCGAACAGCGCCGAGCCGCTTTGGCCCAGCACCCACCGATCGCCGTTGACCCGCCCGCACGGCCTGGGGTTTTGGATTGTGCAGACGACGCGCACGCGCGAGCTGCCGGCCTGAGCGCTGAAGCGCATCGCGTAGTCCAGGAAGGGCTCACCGTTGCGGCTGCGCATATCGCCCTTGACGCATACGGTTGCGTGCAGCTTGCCCTGGCGCTCCACTTCCACGGACCGGATTCGCCCCCATCGGCTCGCGTAGACGGTCTTGCCGTCGGCGCCCACGGCCACCAGCCCGCCCGTCTCGCGATGTCCCACGATGACGTTGCTGCTCGGGCCGAGCCTGGTCTCGCCATCCGGGCTCATCCAGGCCTTGGCGAAGCCGTCGAAGCCGTGCTTGCCGAGGATGAATCGCAGCACGCCCGTGTCGACCGTCACCTCGTTGGTGTCGTTGTCGACGTACAGGTCCTTCTGGGGGCTGGCCGGCTCGACGTCGTCCCGCAGGTGGTACGTCGCCGACTCGCCCGCACCCAGCGTAACCAGCCAGTCACACAGAACCCATTTGGCGCTGCCGTCACCCCAGTTCTGCAAAACGGTGAAATCAGCCGGCACCGCCTCACCGTCGCCACCCACCAACGCCAGTTTGCTCGCGTCCGCCACCGCTCCCATCGGCAGGGGCACGCCAGCCGCAATCGGCTCGTCGTGTCGGTCCAGCCCGTCCAGTTCGTTCACCCCCAGAAGAACGTCCATCGCACCCAGAGCCATCGTGTGGAGGAACACCACAACAATCAGAACACAAAGCCAACCTGCAAGACCATCCAACATAAAAAAACACCTTTACTATCTATTTCCGATGCGCCTGGAACATCCCATCGGCACCACTTCAACAGGATAGCTGGCTGCCGACGGGCTGGCTACCGCCGCGCAGAGCCTTTCCGGGGGTTCATACTCTCAGGCGAGATACGTCTGGCGAGCCCAGCCCATCGACGACCCCAGCGCCAAGCAAAGCCGGCCCCGCTGTCTGTCAGCAGGCCCGGCTGCCATGGTCACCATGTCTTTGCGGACGAAGATAGCCGCCTTCTGCGACGTCGGCTCTACGCCAAGGCACGGTCAAAGTGCGCAGCCACGCGTCGCACGTGCTTGCCGCTGGCCAATTGGACGGGGCACGCCCCGCTGCACGCTCCCGCACAGCCCGAGCAGGCCGACGCGACTTGCGCGGCACGTACGCCAAGGTCGGCGTATTCGCTCACCGCATGCTCGGCCCAGTCCTCACTGCCGGGGTACGAACCCACCCGTACCAGATCGGCCACGGGCAACCCTTGCGGGCAGGCGTGGGTACACGCACCGCACATCATGCAGTCGCCGTCACACAGGGCGGCCGTCAGCCGCCGCTCGAGCCCCGTCATGGCCAGGCTCGACAGATCGAGCTGCGGCACGACCTCGACTTCGTTGAAGTTGCCGAAGCTGGTCAGCACGGTGTCGGCACCGGCCTGGAGCACGGACTTGCAGTGTGGCTCGAACAGCTCCTTGCCGCGGCCGACCGCTTTCTTGGCGCCGCTCTTCATGGAAATGATCCCTACCCCGTGCTCACGCAGCCCCTTGATGTTGGCCAGGAACCGCTGCCGCACCTCGTCCGTCTCGTCCTGCTTGCTGCTTCCGATTCGTATGCCCGCCGGGGCCGTCGACATCAACGTGCCGTCAAACGCGTCGGGCGCTTCCTTGAGCACAAGTTCGATGACCTCGTTCATCTCGCTATGGGTCGTGAACGCGCCGAACCGTGTCTTGCCGTTCTTGACCATCATCTCGTTGAACTTGACGATCGCCTCCAGCGTGGCCGGATCCGGACTCTGAAGCTCAGGCATCAGCATATCCACGCGGTCGACGTTGAGCCGCTTCAGGGCTTTGTCCACGCTTTCCTCATTGCGCTGGCCGCCCGAATTCTTCAGGCACAAAAACACCTTCTCGCGGTAGTCAGGATGCTCCTTGAACAGCGCGGTGATCGCCTCCACGCTCTTGCCCCCCGTGTAGCCCGTCGCCGTATGGACCAGGTTCACGCCGTAGTCGATGGCTGTCTTGAGCAGCCGCGTGCCGTCGGGTGTCTTGATCCGAATGGCGCCGAAGCTCACCCTGGTCACCGGATACTTCGTTCGTCCCAGTACCCCGGTGGCGAGCTTGCCCGGCTTGGTTGTGGCCTTCCCAACGGCCTCTTCAGCCGGCAAACGTACCGGCAAAGCACTCACCACAACCGCGCCGCCCGCCGCATGCAAGAAATCTCTACGAGTTACATCGCTTTTCTGGCACTTCTCACTCATAACCTCACTCCTGATTGGGCTGCTGCTGGCCCAGTTTCTCCGGCCCGTCACGTACGGCCACCTCGCAACGAAAGCGAAAATGACCGGAACAATCTTACCCTCAGTCGTCGCGCATTACAAAACACAGGCATCCACGCAGGATCGTAAACCGCCCCGACGGAGTGCTAAATGGTCGATCTCTGCCCAGCTTGGTCCACTCTATGGATTTGAATTCCGCTCTGATCTTCTTGGGTGCCATCCGCCGAAGGCGGACTTGTCCGCCAGTGGCCCAGCGGCGCACAGTCGGGCAAAAGCGTCCTTGAGTCGAAGCCTACATCAGCCCCCGCATCACCTTCACGTATCGTGGGAACTCATCCTCAGGATCGGCCAGTTCCGCATGCCAGCGCTTCTCGTGCTCGAAGGTATACCAGCCGTCATACCCGCCTTCGCGCAGAGCCTTGACGAAGCCCGCCAGCGGAAGGTCGCCCTGGCCGTACTCGCACAACTGCTGCTCGCCGCCGGGCTTGCCCTTGGCGTCCTTGAAATGCGTATAGATCACCCACTCACCGAAGTTGGCCCAGCTTTCGGCGCCCGACTCGCCCGTCACCCGCCAGGGGTGGTGTACGTCCCACAGCACGCCCACAGCCGGGTGATCGGCCGCTTTGATTAACTCGGCCACCCGCGTCGATGCGCACCAGTCGTCGTGCGTCTCCAACGCCACCTTCACGCCATGCTCCACCGCGATCTCGCCGTAGCGCCGCAGGTTGTCGGCCGCCACCTTTAACGCATCGGTGTCGCTCATCCCCTCTGGAATCGCGCCGCCGAACACACGCACGGTCGTGCAGCCCAGCTTCGGGGCCAGAGCGCAGTAGCGCTTCGTCTCCGCGACGAACGCGGCCCGCTGATCGTCGCTTTCGCTTACGCAACGGACCGAGCTGGACACCCCCGACACCGCCAGACCCGCGTCGCGAATCCTGGACGCCGTCTCCGACGCCCTGCTGGTGAACTCCGGCAGCACGGTGACGTCCATCTCGTCGCCCAGGCCGCGGAAGTCGATCCCGTCCAACCCGTACGCCTCGAAGTTCTTGACGATCTGGTCCAAAGACCAGTTCGGACAGCCCAACGTCGTCGCCGACAACTTCATCTTTGTGCTCCTGTCGGAAGTAACTCTGCAATTCGCTCTACTCGCTCATTGCCGTGCGGTTTGCCGGGCGTGACGCGGCACGAGCCACGGGCCCGCGAGCCGCAACGCCTCCCACCTCAGCCGGCCAGTTCCCCCAAACGCTTCTCGATCAATTCGCCCACAAGCTTCGGGTCGGCCTGGCCCCTTGAAAGCTTCATCACCTGCCCGCGCAAAAAGCCCGCTGCGGCCTTGCGCTTCTTGGGGTTGCCCATGGCATCCCGGACGGCCTTCTCGTTGGCCGCCATCGCCTGCTCGACCCACTGCTCGGTCTGCCCCGCGTCGCGGACCTGGAGCTTGCCTATCTCCGTTGCCACCTCCGCATAGGTCCTGCTGGAGTCAAGCGTAAACGCAGCCGAGACCACATCCGTGGTCGCGGTGGCACTCAAATGACCCTCATGCTGAAGCCGAGCTAGTTCAGCCATGCGCTTTGCAGGCACCTCAAGCTGTGCAATTGTGCACCCTCGATCATTGGCGTGCCTGCTCCACAACCCGATGAAATGTGTTACGAGGGTGCGTACGTCGCACCCGACGCCGACGGCGGCCTCGAACAGATCCGCCGTTTCCCGATCGGCGATGATCCGCTCGACGTCTGCCAGGTTCACGCCGTACTGCTCTATGAACCGCGCCCGCTTCTGGATGGGCAGCTCGGGCACCCGCTTCTTCAGCTCGGATAGCCACTCCTCATTCATCACTACCGGCACGAGGTCTGGATCGGGGAAGTAGCGATAGTCGTGGGCCTCCTCCTTGCCGCGCTGGAACTCGCCGCGCCCCGCCTCATCCCGCCAGCCCCAGTTCTGCTTGCCGACGGCCTCCAGCGTGTAGGGTTTACCCTCGGCCATATGACGATTCAGCTCGGCCTGATGGTAGTCAATCACCCAGGCCACCGCCCGCTCCAACGCCCGGAAACTGTTGAGGTTCTTCACCTCGAAAATCGGCGTGAAGTAGCCCTCGCCCCCGTCCGGCTCGACCCAGAGGCTCACGTTCGGCTCGAACCGCATGTGCCCCTTCTGCATGTCGGCTTCCGATACGCCCAGGTAGCGCACCAGTCGCTGGACTTCGCGCCCGTAGATCCCCGCCTCCTCGGCACTGTTGATGTCCGGTTCGCTGACGATCTCCAGCAGCGGCGTGCCGGCCCGGTTCAGGTCGATGCCCGAGTAGCCCGGCTGATCGTGGACGTTCTTGCCCGCGTCCTCTTCCAGATGGGCCCGAGTGATCCCGATGCGCTTCGTGCCCTCGCCTACCGGAATGTCCAGGTAGCCCCCGTGCGAGAGCGGCTGGTCGTACTGGCTGATCTGGTAGTTCTTCGGCAGATCGGGGTAGTAGTAGCTTTTGCGGTCCCACTTGGTGAATTCGGCGATCTTGCAGTTCAGCGCCAGACCCACCACCACCGCGTACTCGTAGGCCTTGCGGTTCATCACCGGCAGTACGCCCGGCATGCCGATGCACACCGGGCACGTTCGGCTGTTCGGCTCGGCTGCAAACTCCACCGGCGTCGAGCAGAACATCTTCGTCCGCGTCGCCAGTTGGACGTGGATCTCCATGCCGATGGTGGGTGTGATCTTCATGCTGTCGCTCGTCCGATCGTACTGCAGCCAGGCTGCCTCGGTCCGCGGGTCCCTGCTACGCTGCGTGCGCGTCGGCCATCGGCGGCACGCGCGTGTGCCAGTCGGTCTCCTCTTCAAACGCGTGGGCGATCTGCAACAGGCGCTCCTCCTGAAGGTGAGGCCCCATCAACTGAAGGCCGATCGGCAGGCCCGCCTCGCTCTGCCCGGCTGGGATGCTCACCCCGGGCAGGCCCGCCAGATTGAGCGAGATCGTATACACGTCGCCCAGGTACATCGCCAGCGGGTCTTCGATCTTCTCACCGATACGAAAGGCCGGCGTCGGCGAAACCGGGCACGCCAACACGTCACACTTCTTGAACGCCTCGACGAAATCGCCCTTGATCAGCGTCCGCACCTTCAGCGCCTTGAGGTAGTACGCGTCGTAGTAGCCGCTGCTGAGGGCGTACGTGCCCAACATGATCCGCCGCTTTACCTCCGCGCCGAACCCCTCGGCGCGGCTCTTGCTGTAGAGGTCGATGAAGTCGTCGGGCTCGGGTGTGCGGTAGCCGTAGTGCACGCCGTCGTAGCGGGACAGGTTGCTCGACGCTTCCGCCATCGCAATCAGGTAGTAGGCCGCAATCGCATACTCGCTGTGCGGCAGCGACACCTCCACCACCTCGGCGCCCAGGCCCCTGTAGACGTCGATGGCCGATTCGACAGCCGCTCGCACCTCGTCGGCCAGGCCCTCGCCCAAGTACTCCTTCGCCACACCGATGCGTAACGTGCCGATCGGTTCGTCCAGCCTGGCGGCCGACTTGGTGCCCGGCGCATTGATGCTCGTGCTGTCGCGGCGGTCGTGGCCCGAGATTACGTCCAGCAGCAAGGCCGCATCGCGGACGTCGCGGGTCATCGGGCCGATCTGGTCCAGGCTGCTTCCGTACGCCACCAGGCCGTAACGCGATACGCGGCCATAGGTCGGCTTGAGCCCGACGATTCCGCAGAAACTCGCCGGCAGACGGATCGAGCCGCCCGTATCGCTGCCCAGCGCCGCGGGCACCATCCTCGCCGCCACCGCCGCCGCCGAGCCGCCCGACGACCCGCCCGGCACGCACTCGGCGTTCCACGGATTCCGCGTTACGAACATGCCGCTGTTCTCGGTCGAGCTGCCCATGGCAAACTCGTCGAGATTTGTCTTGCCAACGATAATCGCCCCCGCCGCCTCCAGCTTGGCCACCACCGTTGCATCGTAAGGAGAGGCAAACTCGGCCAGTATCTTCGACGCGCACGTGGTCTTGCCGAACCGCGTGCACATGTTGTCCTTCACCGCCACCGGCACCCCCGCGAGCACACCCACCTGCTCGCCTTTGGCCAGTCGCCCGTCGATCCGGTCGGCCTGGTCCAACGCCCGATCCGCCGCCACGCTGAGAAACGCGCGCACCTGCCCGTCGAACTGCTCAATCTGACTCAGGCACCTCTGGACCGCCTCGCGCGACGACATGCGTCGCCCGGCGATTGCGTCGCGTATCTCGCCTGCCGTCATACCCGTCATGGGATGCCTTGTCCCCGTTCGTCGGCTCACTCGCCGCGTCACGCACTGTCCTGATCGAGCACCTTGGGCACCTTAAAGAAACTGCCCGCCCGTTGCGGCGCGCCGGCCAGGGCCTCGTCCACAGCCAGGGGTTCTTCGGGCTCGTCGGTACGAAAGGCGTTCTGGATCGGCACGGCGTGGGCCGTCGGCTCGACGTTGCTCGTATCCAGCTCGTTGAGCTTCCCGACGTACGCCAGGATGGCCGACAACTGCCGGCTGAACGTGGCGACTTCCTGATCGCTTAACTTCAGACGCGACAGCACCGCAATATGTCGAACCTGCCGTTCGTCGATCTGCTCAGGCATCGGACCACCCCTACCCCGTCAAAGACCAAGCAAAAGACGAGGCCGAACGCCTCGTCTTGTATCAGCCGGGATGGCACCGGGCAACCCCGCCATCCTTTGGCAGCCGAAACTGACGTCTACTCGCTCAAGTGGTCAACTCCTTCGAGCGCCGAGCCGGCTGCGCCGGCTTTGGTAACCACCGCCTCGGTTTCGGGCCGCCACGTCCGCTTGAGCGGTTTGATGATCAGCCCCATCTTGATCGCCTTGGCCGATACGCGGATACGACAGATCCTGCCGTCCACGACCGCCCGCACCTTCTGAATGTTCGGCTTGAACTTGCGCTTGCTGCGCCCGGTGATCTTGCGCCCCACGCCGCCGAGGTACTTCGCCTTACCGCGCCGGGTAGTCGAGCCGCCCGCTCGCGTCTTCCTGCCTGTAAAATAACACTGCCGCGACATGTGGGTCCCTTCCGTCCAGTTTGCTCTTTCGATACCAGTTGAACCGCCTAGGTTACGCCAACCAAGCCCGCCGGTCAAGCCAAGCCCGGCCCCACGACCACCTGATCCGCTGGATTGCCCCGCCAGGTTCGGTCTCAGCAGGACCCTGCGCCGAGCCCGCTCTGCCGTTTTGGCGGCAATGATCCCTCCTTTATGGCGTTTAGTCGGGTAGAGTAAGGGTGTTATGGAACGGCGCGACCCGCTGGCGGCGGTGATCAGACGGGCCCAGCAGCGCGAGCCGGCGGCCTTCGACGAATTGGTCGATCGCTTCAGCGGGCCGCTGTTTGGGCTGCTTTACCGCCTGACCGGCTCGCGGCACGACGCCGAAGACCTGCTCCAGGAGGTGTTTTTACGGGTCGTTCGGCGGCTGGAGGGCTACAAGCATGAAGGCCGGTTCGAGGCGTGGCTGTATCGCATCGCCGTCAACCTGGTACGCGACCACGTCCGGTGGAAGAAGCGTCATAGGACGATTTCCGAGTACGCGGGTGCGTCGCAGGTGGATGGCTCTGAAGGGCTGGCCGGCCACCCGGCCGGCGAGCCGCCGCCCGACCAGCCGCTCGACGCCGCCCAACAGGCCGACCGGCTTCAGAAGGCCCTACAGCAACTGCCCGCACCCGAGCGAGAGGTCATCATGCTGCGGCACTTCTCCGACATGAGCTTCAGCCAGATCGCCCAGGTCATGGACACGCCGCTGGGCACGGCCCTGGCGCGTGCGCATCGGGGCTTGGCGCGTCTGCGACGGATTATGGAGGGTGGAGATCAATCATGAGCGGATCGGACGACCCGAACATCCCTCGCGAGTTGGCAGAACACGAGCGGTGGCTTGCGTCGTTCCCGACGCCGGCGCCGTCGGACCGCACGATCGAGCGGGTCAAGTCGGCCGTCCGGGCGGAACTGGCCGCTGACAGGCGGCGGGACCGCTCGCCGCGTCGCGATTCGTTGACCTATCGCTTGGCCGGCGCGTTGGCGGCTGCGGCCGTGCTGGCTGCGGCCGTCGGCCTGATCGAGTTCGTCGTGCCCACTGGCGATTCACCCGCCTACGACATGGTCGCGATGTTTGGCGAGGTCGCCGATGACCTCAGCGACCAGGATGCGCTGGCGTCGCTCCGCCTCGATCTGGAGCGGTACGCCTCGCGCGTGGAGGCCGATGCTGCATCGGAATGGCTGACACCCGCGTCGGGCAACGGCGACGTACTGGAGCAGTTCGAGGCGATTCTGACCGAGTCGGATGCGACGTACGACGGCTGACGCGTCCGGCATCTGTCCGGAACGGAGGAAGATGATGTTTCGAGGCAAGCTTTACACGCTGTTTGTGCTTACGGCAGCTCTGATCGCTTTCGGCGTCGTACCGGGTTCTTCCCCTGCTGTGATGGGCGAGTCGCTTCAGACGCCCGAGCCGTCGACACAGCCTGCATGGCATTCCGACATGCGCCGGCCGGGCCGAGGCGGGGGTGGGCGACAGGGCATGCCGTCGGACGATCTGCTGGAAGGCCATGGGCCGCGGCGGCGTGATGGTGCCGGTCGGCCGGACCGCCCGCCGGTCGAGTTGAACGCCGAGCAGCGTCAGCAGCTTCTGGCGTTCGTCGCCGAGCACTTCCCCTTCCTGCACGAGCGGCTTCTGGACGAGGCCGCGGCGGACCGGCCGGTCGCCGGACGGCTGATCCGCAAGCTCTGGCCGCTGTACGAGACCTGTCAGCGCGATCCCGAGCTTGGCGGGCTTCTAGTCGCCGAGCACAAGCTGGAGTTTCGCATCCGTCAATCGGCCCGCAGCTATAGGGGCACGGACGACGAAACGGCCCGTCACGACCTGCGAAACGAACTTGAGAACCTGTTGCGTGAGCAGTTCGACGTTCAGACCGAGCGCAGGGCATTGGAGCTAAGGGAGTTAGAGACCAGGATTGCAGAGCAGAAACGTCGATTGGAGCACCGCCGAGAGGCCCGCGAGCGGACCATCCTGCGCCGGCTGGAGGAGCTGACCGAACGGGATCGGACTGGTCGGCGTCGACCCGACCGCCGCGACGATGATTGGGGGTCCGGGCGCAGGCCACGAGTCATCGGCCCCAGCGGACCGCCAGAACCGCAGGGCGCTCCATAATTCGACCCCGTTTCCGGCGTGGGCCACGAGGGGGAGCGGCTAGACGGCCGACCCAGCAGTTGACCCGCCGTTGGTCTGCGGTGACACTTGTATTGGCAGGAAGTAGCACGCAGTGAGCGGCCAGGACTGAGTGGTTGTTGGCCTGCTATAGAGCGTTCGTGTGGGTACAACCTGGAAAGTTCTTCTCGGATTCGGGGCATGTCCAGAAAGGTGGGGATCGCTATGAAGCGACAGGCTTTTACGTTGATCGAGCTGCTGGTAGTGGTGGCGATTATTGCCCTGTTGATCTCCATCCTGCTGCCGAGCCTGAGTAAGGCTCGCGACCAGGCCAAGGCGGCGGTCTGTGCCTCCACACTGGGGCAGTGGGGTCGGGCGGTGGCAATCTATGAGACTGACTATTCGACCTTCGCGCCCAGTCGGGCGCACCCGGCGCTGTACAGTTTTACCGGCAACCCCTCCACACGCAAGTACGACCCCCCTCACTCCTACTACGCGGCCTACGCAATGAAAATCAACCCGGGAGTGTCCGACGAGGATATTACCACGTGGGGCTTCAGCGACGCGTTGGGCCAGGGCTATCATGGCAAGTTCCATTACTTCTTCAAACTCCTTTTCGAGGACGAACTGCCTGAGATCTTCAAGTGTCCGTCACAGGATTCTGCCACCATCTACACGACCAACTTGGAGACGGCCCCGAGTCCCAGGAGCGCATCGCTTTCGACCACATGGAAGCATACGGCGGCCTTCACCTATAATGAGATGTTGCGCTGCCAGGCTCCGCCCAGCAGCAACCTAAACTACGGATTGAGGAGTCCCGCCTTGCCGACTCCGGGGTATCCGCCCAAGGGCGACAATACGCAAAGCGGCGCTCCTGGGGTCTATCTGGATCTGGGCAGCGGAACCGAGCAGTACTATTACGTCCAGGGCGTCAGTATGTCGGAGGTACGGGCACCATCCGATTGCGCGCTGTGGTCCGATACGCTGGATCGGGCGTGGGGAGAGTGGTTCCCGGCCGGTGATTTCAGGATGCATGGGGTTACGCATGGAAACAAGCTGGTGCTCAGTCCGCGACATCTGGGCTCGGCCAACGTCTGCTACGCTGATGCCCACGTGTCGAGGGACGGGCAGCAGCCGTTTTCCGATCCTGCCCAGGCCAATCAGTACAAAGGCAAGATCAGCATTTACTCGATGGAGCTTGATCTGGCAAGCGTGCGCTCTCAGTTTTACATCATGCCGCAGGGCACAAAGATACCGATGGATTGACGCGCGGACCCCGGTGGAGGAGGCCCCGATCTCATGGGAGGAGCGACAGCGACATGACACAATTTCGGACGTGGGCGCGGGTGGCGTGTGCTAGTGTTGCGTGCAGTGGTGTATTGGTTGGTTGCGGTGAGTCGGCCCAGGACCGCAGCACCGCAGCATTTCAACTCGGTGAGGCTCGGAAGCTGCTGGAAATCGTGCGTAGTCGATTCGAGCAAGGCATGGTCCGAGGGGGCGCGAACGACGTGATTTTCGACAACGCGTCCTCGTACGTCAACGCGGAGATCAGAGCGATCGTCGGGAAGCGCGTGCCCGACGCGGACAAGAGGGGCCAGCTTGCAGCGCTGTCGGATGAACTGGCGCAGACGTTCAACGAGAAGGTAGCCGCCAAAGTCGATGTTGCTGAGCCGGACTTCCAGGCGGGGCTGGCCGGGCTCGATGAATGCGTCAGCATCCTTGACCGAATGGAAGCCGTGATAAACAAGTAGCCCTTCGTGCCGATGCGCGCGTCGATCCGCAGATTCGCACAGCGCCTCGCTGCCTCGTAAAGACGGCGAGGCGCTCTCGTGTTGGGCACGTCTTGTCGCGCGAGGTGCCGCCTGGGAAACGTTCGGTGAAGTGCGGGGGTTGTTTGCCGCGGTCGGCTTTGCTCATCCGTGCAGGTTCATGTCTTGTCGTGCCTCGCCATTTCTGGTTGGCCACACGCCTTTGTGGTGACGTACGTGCCGGTGCCGCCGGGCGCGGAGCGAGGTTTCCAGCCGGCACGAGGCCTTGGCGGTGTCTGCGGTTCCTTGCTCCGGCACCGCCCGCTACAATTCGCCGGCACGTTTGCTTGTAGGCTGACCCACGGTGACGAGGATCCCGTTACGAAAAGGCGTCTGGCTGCGCCGCAGGTCTGGCCCCCGACCCGCGTGGGCCCGCTGGTTGGGGCGACTGAGCGTGGCCTTGATCGCCCTGGTGGCCTTAGGCGCCGCGCTCCCAGCGCTGATCCCGGAACGCTGGCTTGCGACCAATGTTGCCAACGCCCTTTCGCGGCAGCTTGGTCGACCTGCCAGGGTGACCTCGGTGCGGGTCGGCTGGGCCGACGGGGTCGTCGTAGAGGGTGTCGAGGTCGAGCGGCGCGAGCCGTTCGGGTCGGGACTTCTGCTCCGCGTGGGTCGGCTGCGGTGCCCGCTGGCCCCGTGGCGTTGGCTTGCCGGCAACCTCGGCGCGCTCCAGTTGGACGAGCCCGAAGTCTGGGTGGTGTTGGACAAGCAGGGGCGGCTGAACGTGGTCGACCTGCCCCCACCGGCCGATTCGATGCAAGCCGACTCGTGGGCGCTGGTGGCGGGTGTGCTGCACCTTGTGGATCAGCAAAGACAGCGGCAGACCGACGTACACTTCGGCGCCCTGCGATGTGAGCTGGACCGGCGCACGGGTCGGGTGAGTTGGCAGGTCAACGGGCAGCTCGTCGAGCACATCGTCAGCGGACCGGTCGAGACGGCTGCGGGACGGCTGCTTTCCGAGGGGGAGGTGACGGCCCCGCGGCTGAATCGACAGGCCCGCCTGGGCGGCGCGGGCCGCTTTGAATGGATCGGCCTGGATCTGGGCACCGTGCCGGTCCACTGGGCCGGCGGCTTGGCTCTGGACCGCTTGGCTGGGCGGAGCAATGGCCGGATCGACCTCGAGCTTGAGTCGGATCTGTCGCTCACCTGGCGATTGGCCGTGGAAGCGCGCGATGTACGGGCTTGGCCGACCGGCGGTCAGCAACCGCAGGGGGTCGAGTCGCTGTCGCTGCAAACCCACGGCTCGCTCAATCCCAGCGCGGAGGTGCTGCGGATCGAGCAGGTTCGGTGCAAGATGCCCGGGCTTGAGGTGTCAGGCAGCGGCCCGGCCGTGGTGGTGGCCCCACGGAGCCACAAGCCCGTCCAACTGAACCTGTCAGGCGAGGTTAGCGATCTGTCACGCATCGCCAACCTTCTGCCCGAGTTGGGGCGCGAGGGTGGGCTATCGGAACTGGGCGGCGCCTGCCGCTTCGAGACGCGCTGGGCCAGGTCGGGCGACACGGACGAGCTTGCGGGCTTGATTCAATCCGAGCGGTTGCGCCTGGCTTATGAAGGCGTCGCCGATTGCCGCGAAGGCTGCCCTGCCGAACTGGCTGTGGCGGCGCGCTATACATCGAGCACGCGTTGGCTGGCGGTGGACGAACTGCGCGTTCGCTTCGGCCCGGTGGAGGCGAGTGCCTCGGGCGATCTGCCGCTGCCGGAACCCGGCTCGGACATCGAGCCTTGGCTGCGCCGCTTTGCGCAGAACGCGACGCTGTCGGCTGAGATCAGCACGACGGATCTGACGCGCGCGGCGAGAGTTTGGCCGGGCTTTGCGCAATGGTTGGGGGCGACGGAGCTGTCTGGTCGGGCCGGCTTTCGCGCGAGCCTGTCGCGGGCCACCGGAGCGACGGCGCGGTTTGAATGCGTGCTGGATGCCGACAGCGCGTGCAAGCTCGGCGACGTGCTGGACAAGCGCCCCGGCTCGGCGCTGAAGCTGGCGGCGTGGGCGGACCTGACCGGCCTGTCCGAACGTGGCGTGGACGGATTCAGTGCCGAGATTCGATACGGTGGCGGGCGGGCGGAGCTGAAGTCCGTCGAGGGCCTCCTCTATGCGGTGCAGTCTGCCGGGTCGGAGGCACTGCGGACCGATGCGTCGGTTCGCGCACGCCTGGAGGTCGACGGTTTGGAGGAACTTGTCGCATGCGTACCGTTGGCCCGCCGCTGGCTTGCTCAACAGAGCGCCGGCGCCGAGCTGACGGGCGGGTTCTCGGCTGTGATCGGGGCCAACGTACGCGGCGTCCTTTTGGAGGACCACGCCGAACCGCAACTTTGCCGCGTGCGCGCGCGGGTGGCGGCGGACGCAGCCGGGGTGCAACTGGACGAGCCGGTGGCTCTGCGCAAACCGGCAGGGCGCCCCATGCTGCTCGACGTGGACTACCTCTACGATCAAACCTCTCCCGGGTTTGTGCACCAGTATGGACTGCGGTGGCAGACCGAGGGAATGGAGGGCCAACTGGGTGTGGGGTTGGGCTCGGACAAGGAAGGTTCGCAGGTGCGCGTGCACGTTACCGATGTGACGGCCGCAGCCGCACATGTGCCCGTGCTTGCCGACTTCTGCGCCCGATACGAGTTGGCCGGCGGCTTTGACGCCTTTGGGACGTGGCGGCAGGACCCGTCGGGCCAGCGCATGTGGCTGGAGCTGGACGTCGGCCCGCTCAACGGGCTTGTGCCAGGCGAGTCGGCTTTACGCAAGCCAATCGGGGTGCCGGCCCGCCTGACGATGCGGTTGGCGGCTGTCGGCCCGTGGTCCGGACGCGATCCACAGGAGTGGCGCGTCGACGAACTGACGATGCAGTTGGCGGGCTGCCAGGTGCGGGTAGATAGCGGGCAGATCGTAACCGATTTGGTCGGCCACGCAGCCGAAGCGTCCGAGCCGACGGGCCGATCGGCGTGGACCGGTCCGGTTCGGCAGGCCGAGCTGGCTGGCGCCGTCGAGGTGACCTTCGGGCAGGAACTCCGCCGGCTGAACCCCGACCTGGAGGTATGGCTGGATCGGTATGGGCTCACCGGGCACGCCGACGCGAGGGTGGGCCTGTCGGTTACACCTTCGCGGGTGGCGGTGTCGGGCGAGTTGGACGCAACCGAGGTGCAGGTCGACGCCGAACCGTATTTGACCAAGCCGGCCGGGAGGGCTTTGCGCGCCGGTTTCCAGATTACCGGCGCGTCGCAGACCGCCGCCGCTCATGCGGATGCGCCGGGGCTGTCGGTCGACCGCGCATGGATCGAGGCGGACGGCAACCGCATCGAGGGCCGCGGACGGATCGCGCTCGGACGCGACGCCCCGTCCGGTGGGATCGCGGTCAAACGAGCCGACGCGACTTTGACGGTGGACACTCCCCGGCTGGAGCGGGTCGCCGCTATGTCCGGCGTTCTGACGGACGCGGAGCTGACCGGTGGGGTGGACGGCCGGATCGCGCTGGCCGTCCGGGACGGGAGTATCCGCCTCGGCGAATCGCAAGTGATCTTAAGTGGGCTGGCGCTGAGGCTGGCCGAGATGCCGTTCGAGCTGTCGTCTGAGCGGGTGGACTTCTCGCACGACCGAGTAGCCACGGACGGGTTGGCAGTCTCGGCGGGCAGCTCTTCGCTGGTGGTGGCCGGCGAGGTTACCGACCTGAGCGGCGCTCCGCACGGCGAGTGGATGTTGGCGGCCGAGTGGCTGGACGTCGACGAGCTTATCGGGTTCGTTTCGGACCTGTCGGCGCGACGTAGCCAGGGCGCGTCCGAGCAGGACGAAGCGGCGACCGACTCGCGCGAAATGCCCGAGTGGGTGCGGCAGGGTCGGCTGACCGGTCAGGTGCACGTCAGGCAAGGGCGATTGACCGACAGCAAGAGCGAAGCGCTGTTGCTGTTCGACGAGTTGACCAGCGACGTCATGCTCGAGGACGGGCAGTTACGTGCCCCGTTCGTCAGCGTGCTGGCCGGTGGGGCCGTCAGCGGCGAACTGGTCAGCGACCTGCGGGAGGCGGACCCATACTATGATTTTTCCTATGCGGCCAGCGGCGTGCAGTCCCGAGAGGAACTGGCGCCTCTGATCGAGAGCTTCTTTCCAGGCATGAAAGTTCGCGGATCGATTGCGATCGAGGAACGCACACACGCGCGCTGGAGTGGGGCGCGAGCAGGGGACTATCCGACGGGGCCCGGCTCGATGGCGATCGAAGGGGGCACGATCGCCGGGCGGGCGGCGCCGGCTGCGGTGGCGCGTATCTTCCCGGGGCTGAACCTGGTCGAGTTCGATTTTCGGCGGATGCGGAACTGGTTTGACAAGCTGAGCGACGGCCGCACCCACAACCGGATGATCTTCATCGGTAACGTATACAATATCTATGTGGATGGCTATACCTTCCCGGACGACCGGATCCAGTACCAGGTGGGCATCGACCTGCTGGCCCGATGGGAGAATCCGTACTGGGCCGAGCGTGCCCAGGGGCGCATCGCGATGTTCCACAAGACGGGCGTTGCCGGGCCGGGGGGAACGTTGAAGGACGAGCGCGTCCGGTATCTGGCGCCGCATGAAATCATGGGGCGCATCCTGCGGGACAACCTCGTCACGACCGCTTACTATGCCCTGACCAAGCAACTGCGCCGGGGCAATTAGACACCGGCGCTGGGCGAGGACGATCATGCCTTTTGCGGACTTGCAGAGCTTCGTGGTCGAACTCGATCGACGGGGTCAGCTCAAACGGGTTTCGGTGGAAGTGGACCCGGAGCTGGAGATCACTGAGATCGCGGATCGGGTCATGAAGATGCCCTCGCCGGAGGGGCAGGCCGGGGCGCCGCCGACCGACCCGGTCCACGGCGGGCGTGGGGGCCATGCGCTGCTGTTCGAGCACGTGGCCGGGTCGAACATGCCCGTGTTGATCAACGCCTTCGGCAGTTATCGTCGCGTGGCGTTGGCTTTGGGATGTGATGACCTGGAGGAACTGGGGCGGCGCATCGAGCGACTGATCAAGCCCGAGCTGCCTGCGACCCTGATGGCGAAGCTCAGGAAGCTGCCGGACCTGATGCGGCTGTCCTCCTACGCGCCGAGAGTGGTTTCGCGGGGTGTCTGTCAGGAGGTGGTGCACACCGACGACGCCGATCTGAGCATGCTGCCCGCGCTGAAGTGTTGGCCGCAGGACGGGGGGCGCTACATCACGCTGGGTGGGGTCGTCACGCGGAGCCCGCAAACCGGCCAGGACAATGTCGGCATGTATCGCGTGCAGTTGATCGAGCCGAAGCTGGCCGCCATGCACTGGCACATGCATCACGACGGCGCGCGGCATTGGCGGATGCATGAGCGGGCCGGGCAGAGAATGCCCGTGGCGGTGGTGCTGGGCGGCCCAAGTGTGCTGCCGTACGCGGCGACGTGTCCGCTTCCACCCGACGTGAGCGAGTTTTTGATGGCGGGCTTTCTTGGTGGCGCGGGCCTGGAGTTGGTCAAGTGCAGGACGAACGACCTGCACGTGCCCGCATCGGCCGAGATTGTCGTCGAGGGGTACATCGATCCGGCCGACGAGTTGATTCTGGAAGGGCCCTTCGGCGATCACACGGGCTTTTATTCGCTGGCGGACCACTTCCCGAGGGCGCACGTGACGGCCATCACCCATCGGCGCGACGCCATCTATCCGGCGACGATTGTGGGGCTGCCGCCGATGGAAGACTACTACTTCGGCAAAGCCACGGAGCGGATCTTCCTGCCGCTCTTGAAGATGATCGCGCCGGATGTCATCGATTACCATCTGCCGATGTTCGGCACGTTTCATCACTGCATGTTCGTGAAGATCCGCAAGGAGTATCCGTACCAGGCCCGTCGGGTGATCAGTGCGATCTGGGGGTCGGGACAAATGGCGTTGACCAAGTTCGTGGTGGTGGTGGATGAGACGGTCAACGTGCATGATGAACAGGACGTGCTGTTTCACCTGTGCGCCAATGTGGATCCTCGTCGAGACACTTTTCTGGTCGACGGGCCGCTGGATATCCTCGACCACGCCTCGCCGTATTGCGGCGCCGGCAGCAAGATGGGTATCGACGCAACCCGCAAGATTCCCGGTGAGGGCGAAGTGCGCGAGTGGCCCGACCTGGCGACGATGACCCGCGACGTGCAAGAGCGCGTGGACCGGCGCTGGCGGGAATACGGCCTGGATGGATGACCGCCATGGGCCCGCAAGGCGAACTGCTTCGTCCGAGACGTCCGCCTGTGTGGGACCGGGTCGGTCTGCGTCACCCGCACGCGCAGTCCGACAAAGCCGGGCGCGTCAGGCGGATGTTCGATGCCATCGCCGGCACGTACGAGTTGGTCAACACGCTGACGAGCCTGGGTCGCGACGCGTACTGGCGGCGACAGGCGGTGGCGTTGGCGGCGTTGCGGGACGCGGAGCTGGTGTTGGATGTGGCGTGCGGCACGGGCGATTTGGCCCGAGCCTTTGCGGCGGCGCGACGTGGTGCGGTGGTGGGCGTCGATTTCGCGGAGCGCATGCTTGCTCTGGCGGTGGGGCGAGGGGGGCCCGGTCAGCATTGGTGCCTGGGCGATGCGATGCACCTGCCTTTCGCCGCGGGCACGTTCTCGGTGGTGAGCTGTGCGTTCGGGGTGAGGAACTTCCAGGACGTGCGGGCCGGTCTGGCGGACATGCACCGGGTATTGCAGCCGGGGGGCCGGGCGGTGATCCTCGAGTTCTCGCTGCCGAAGCAAGCCGCCGCGCGCGCCTTGTACCGCTTGTATTTCGAGGGTCTGATGCCTATCGCCGCGATGATCGTGAGTCGAGACCGTGGTGGGGCGTATCGCTACTTGCCCAAATCGGTGGTATCCTTTCTGGATCGCCGAGGGCTGGCGACGGCGCTGCACGAGGTGGGGTTTGAGCGTGTGACGACACATGCGTTGACGTCGGGCGTGGTCGTGGTCTGCGTGGCTTGGAAGGCGATCCATGGCTAGAACAGGCGGCGGGGCACAGCGGGATCAGGCCGAAGCCGCGGCGGCGATTGCGCTGCGCGCGGTCAGGCTGGCAGGCGAGGAGTCGGTCGAGCCGCGGATCGTGGACGTGTGGTCGCGGACGCAGCCGAAGTACCGCTTGCGTGCGGTCCTGCTGCTGTTGATCAACGCGGGTCTGTTCGCAGGCCTGAACATCTTCGCTTTCTGGCTGCACCACGCGAAGTTGGTCGACTTCTCGTGGGACAGCTATGTGCGTGCGGTCCTCGGCATGAGCCTGCTGGATTTCGTGCAGTATCCCGTCAGCGTGGAGCAGGTGCCCCTGATGGTGGTGATCCTCGGGCTGACGGTGGGGGTGATGATCGCGGTACCGATCGTTGTGGCCCAGCTATACCGGTTTCCTGCATCGCTGCTGTTTACCGCTCAGGTGCTGTTGCTCGGGCATCTGCCGACCTTGGCGGGGTTTCTCCTGCTTAGTGGTTATATCGCGGGCGGCCAAAGGCTGCGGCTTTCGTTCCGCTTCGCCTCGACGGCGCTGGGTTTGATCCCCATCGTCGTCTACTTCTTCATCGCCACCAAGGGCGTGGACCTGACGGACGAGGACGTACGGGTAAGTCTGTCAGCCGCCATCCTGGCGACGGTGGTAATCGTGGTGACGGCGATGCTGATCGCGCACCAGGGACGTCGGCGTCTGGAAGGCGGCGCCCTGGGGGTGATTGTAGCGCTGGGCCTGATTCCGGTGACGATCTGGGCGGTTACGGTGCCCAGCAAGCAGGAACTGTTGATTGATCCGGCCACTCGCTTGATGTTGTATGCGCCCTGGTTGCTGGCGATTGTCTCGGCGTGCGTGTTCTCGGCGGTGGCGCTGCTCATTGCCTGGGTGGTGAATTACCGACCGGGCGCGATCGCGCCGGTGCTGGCCGCTCTGTTTGCAGTGCCGGTGCTGCTGTTCGAGGCCGAGGTCGGGCGCGATGAACTGAGCTACCGCGTACTCGAGTTCGAATACGGGCCGCGCAGTCGGCGTTACTTCCACCAGGAAGACGTGAAGGACCGGATCGTGGCGCTGGCGCAACAGCGGTGGACGCACGATCCGTCCCTGGATGTGCAGGCCCTAATCGCCAACATCGAACTGCTGTGGGAGAGTGAGTTCGAGCCCCTCGGCGAACTGAAAAGACAGGAAAGCCAACACCAGATGACGGCGCTGGCGGCCGATCAGTACGCGGTAGCGGAGGCCTGCGACGAGTTCCGTCAGAGGCGCCCGCATAGTCGATACATCCCCAACGTGCTCTATATTAAAGCCCGCGCGCTGGACATGCGCGTGGATGTCCCACGGTTTCGAAGGGACGGCATCCTGACGTTTTATGACGATTTCCCCAATCCGGCCTCCCAGCAGACGTGGGAGACGCTGTTGGCCAACTACCCCGAGTCGCCGCTGGCCGGGGTGGCGTTGCACAGGTTGGCGATCTTTCAACTGCGGGAGCAGCAGGTCGATGCCGCAACGGAACAGCTCGGGCAATTGGTCGACCGGTTTGACAGACCCGGAGGTGAACAGCCGCCCGCACGCGGCGGACTGGCCGAGATCTTCGCCCGCAAGCCACCTACCAGCAGTCTGGATGTGCAGTTGCCATCGGTGGTGGAGCAGGGCAGGGAACTGCTGGAACTCATGCGTGCCAACGGCAATGACGCCATCCACGGCGCCTTGCCGATCGCCGAACTTCTCCAACTGGATCCACGCAGCAAGTGGTACCGGCAGCAACTTCGCGTGATGCTGAACAAGTATGCTCGCAGCCTGTTGGTGGACAACCTTCGCTTGCGTCTGGCGCTGGCGGCCGAGTCGCTGAGCCGGCGGATCGGCAGTCTCCAGGACCTGATCCGGGAGTATCCGCGCGGGGATGCGCTGCCCGAGGCGATGTATCGCCTCGGCGAGTTGTTGGAGGCCGATGCACGCCCCGAGGAGGCTCGCCTGGCATACGGGCGCGTGGGCGGCGAGTATGCCGGGTCGGTCTGGGCGCGCCGCGCGGCTCGTCGACTCGCGCAACTGGAACTTCGGGTGGTGCAGCCGTAAGATCGCCGTGGACAACGTGGAGGAGGTGGGTTTGGGCTTCGTCGTAGCCATCACCGGCGCCAGCGGGGCGGTGTACGGGCGCCGTCTGGTGCAACTGCTCGCCGAGGCGGGTCGAGACGTGCACCTTGTGATCTCGCCCAACGGTGCGCTGGTCATGCGCGACGAGTTGAGGATCGGCGCGCCGACGGCTGATGCGTTCACAAAATCTGCGGCGGATCGCGTGTCGATCCATGCCTACGACGACGTGGGCTGTGAGCTGGCCAGCGGGTCCTTTCCCAGCGACGGTATGATTGTGTGCCCCTGCAGTAGTAACACGCTTGCGGGCATTGCAAACGGCCTTGCCGGCAATCTGATCACGCGAGCGGCAGCGGTCACGCTTAAGGAACGCCGGCGGCTTGTTCTCTGCCCGCGCGAGATGCCGCTCAGCCCGATCGATGTGGCGAATATGTACCGCGCCAGTCAGGCCGGGGTGGTCGTGTGTCCGGCCAGCCCCGCCTTCTACATGAGCCCTGCATCGATCGAGGAGTTGGTCGATTTCGTGGCGGGCAGACTGCTGGATCTGATGGGTGTGGAGCACCGGTTGCACACGCGCTGGGCCCAGCAGCTCGCCGAGCGCCGCCAGCGCGGTGCCTCCCAGACGCCACGGCGGGCGCCTCAGTGATGCAGCCGTTACCCGTTATGCCGGGCCGCGTGCGCATCTGGGGGGGAATGATCAAGTTCTCGCATTCGGTCTTCGCTCTACCCTTTGCTCTGATTGCCACATTCCTGGCTGGCCGTTCGCTGCCGGGCGGTCTGCCCTACGCAGGTCAGGTCGTCCTGATCGTGCTGTGTATGGTGTTCGCCCGCAGCGTGGCGATGACGTTCAATCGGCTGGTTGATGCGGCGCTCGATGCGGCGAACCCTCGTACGGCGGGGCGAGCGCTGCCGGCGGGTCTGATTACAAGACGGACGAGTTGGTTCTTCGTCTGCGTCTGCGCCGGCGGGTTCGTACTGACCTGTGCGGGTTTCTGGTGGTTCTACGACAACCCGTGGCCCCTGTGGCTGAGTGGACCCCTATTGACGGTGCTCTGCGGGTACTCGTACACCAAGCGCTTCACGTCGTGGTCGCACGTGGCGTTGGGCGTGGCGGATGGGCTCTCGCCGCTGGCTGCGTGGGTTGCGATTGATCCGGGCTCGCTGGGCTGGCCGGCGGTGATTCTCGGGGTCATTGTTGCACTGTGGATAGGCGGGTTCGATATCATCTACGCCTGTCAGGACGTGGCGTTCGATCGGCGTGTCGGTCTGTTCTCGCTGCCTGCCGCGTGGGGTGTCGGTCGGGCGCTGTGGGTGACGCGGGCGGCGCACATGCTGACGGTGGTTCTGCTGCTGGTGCTGGCGCCGGTTGCGGGCTTGGGCTGGTTGTATGTCGGCGGTGTGGTGGTTGTGGCGGCTCTGCTGCTGGTGGAGAATCTGTTGGTCGGGCCGGGCGATCTCTCGCGTGTCAACGTGGCGTTTTTCACGGTGAACGGATTGGTCTCGGTGTTGCTCGGGCTGGTGGCTGTGGGGGACGTGTGCCTGCAAGTGATGGGCTAGTGTGACCACGTGGAGGCCTACCGACTACCGGTGCTGTTGCTTGCCGCCACGGTTGTATTCCTGGTGGGGATCGACTGGGGCCTGCCGGATAGGTATGACGATGACCTGCTGTTTGGCGGCCGCGAGGCGTGGTCGGGCGCTCGCCTGGCCGGGCTGGTCGGCAGCGGTGTATTGTCGGCGCAGCAGGTAGCCGCCGACGTCGACGTCAATCCGGTCGTTGCCGACCGCCATCCGGTGGAGTTGACTCGTACGCCGACCGGACGTGCGGAGATGATCGTTCGCTACCGCCTCTACAGCCGCCAGCCGGACGAGATGATCACCTTCCGTGCCCTGTACAGTGCGCGGCGCGACGGCGATCCGAAGCTTTATCAGTATGGCGGTCTGTTCGTCTATTCGGTGGGGGTGGCTCTGCGTGCGGCCGGCGCGATGGGGCTGGCTATCCTGACGGATGATCTGGCCTTCTATCTGGATCATCCGGCGGCATTTGGGCGTTTCTATATCGTGGCGCGTCTGGTCGTGCTGAGTTACGGGCTGGCTGGCGTGGTGCTGTGTTACGTCCTTGGGCGGCGCTTCGCGGGCGAGTTGGCCGGAGTGATTGGAGCCATCCTCTATATCCTGATGCCGGTTATGGTCAACATGGCGCACGAGGCCAAGCCGCACCTGCCTGCCGCCGTGTGGATGCTGGCGGCAGTGCTGGCGGGCGAAGCCTTTGTGAGGCGGGGCGGCTGGCGGCTGTCCCTGTTGGCCGGCGCCGCTTGCGGGTTGGCGCTGGCCAACGTGCTGAGCGCCTGGCCGGTGTGGCTGGTGCTACCGGCGATGCTGCTGGCGAGGCACGACCACTGGGCGAGTCGCCTGGGCAAGCTGGCGGCCGCCGTTGCGCTGTCCGGTGGTATCTATTTGCTCTTCAATCCATTCGTGGTCATCAACTTGTTTGTCAACCCCGCGGTGCTACGCAGCAATCTTGCTAATTCGGCCGCCATGTATGAGATCGGACGTCTCGGCGCGGGTCTGGCAAACGTCGCTCGATTGAGCCTGGAGGGCGCAGGCCCGGCCGTCCCGTTGACCGGTCTGGCCGGCGCGGTTTGGCTATGCTGGCGGCAGCCAGCGCGGGCGGGTGTCGTGCTGGCACCGGCCGGTGCGGTGCTGGCTCTCATGATAGCGGTCGGTGCGGGCAAGCCGGCCGAGTTCGCTCGGTTCGGGATGTTTGCTTATGCGGCGCTTGCCGTGCTGGCCGGGTGTGCGTCGGCCAAGCTGCTCGAGGTCCACGGGCGAGTGGGGCTGGCGCTGGTATTCGTGCTTCTGGCGGTGACGGGCTGGTCGGGTACGCGTTACATGATGGCGTTTGCCACAGACGCCTACGGCCGGTCGACGCGGATCGCGGCGGCGCGCTGGCTGGCCAATCGACTCATCGGTGATCCGGACGCGTCGATCGGTGTGGTGCAGGAGCCCGCCCCGGACGCGATGGGGCCGATGGATTTCGCGGGTCGGCGGGTGGTGCTGCTACCCCAGGAGCCGCCGGGCACCAACGCGGTGCTTCCCGACTGGCTTGTGGTGTCGGCCGATCGGCGCGAATCGCTGCACGGAAGGTGGTGGCTGCGCGAGTACGATATCGCCGCTGCGTTCCCCGGTGATTCGGTCGAGCGGATGGACCGTCCGACACCCATCAGTTGGGCGAACAAGCCGGTCTTCATCTTTCGGCGCAGCCGGGCGCCACGTCCGGGCGTGTTGCTCACGGCGCGGGGCGGTCGAACCCGCCAGGAAAGAGGGTGTGTGTAGTGGACGTGGTCGCCGACGAAAACCTCAAGCCCGTGGCCGAGAAGGTCGGATGTGGCGAGCGGCTGGATTGGGCCGACGGGCTGCTGCTGGCTCGTTCGCGCGACATTCACGGTATCGGACGATTGGCCGATATGGTTCACCGCGGCCGGCATGACGGCGAGGTGTACTACAACCTCAACCGGCACATCAACTATACGAATTACTGTATTCTGCGCTGCAAGTTTTGCCCGTTCTGGCGGCGATATGGCGATGGGGCGTCGGGTGGCTACGAGCTGACGGTGAAAGAGGTAGCCGAGCAGGCCCGGCAGGCGTATGAGGTCGGTGCGACGGAGGTGCATATCGTTGGCGGGCTGCACCCGAAGCTGCCGTTCGACTTCTACGTCGAGATGTGTCGCGCCGTCCGTTCTGCGTGTCCACGAATTCACATCAAGGCCTTTACCGCGATCGAGATCATCCATTTCGCACGCATGGCTCGCCCGCGTTTGAGCGTGCGCGATGTTCTGGGGCGGTTACGCGAAGCGGGCCTCGACAGTCTGCCGGGTGGGGGCGCCGAAATCTTCGATCAGCGTGTGCACGACGAGGCCTACCGACACAAGGTTGGTCCCCAGGGATGGTTCGACGTGCATCGTACCGCCCACGAGATGGGGATTTGCAGCAACGCGACCATGTTGTTCGGGCATATCGAGGCCGCCGAGCAGCGCGTGCAGCATCTGTTGGCCTTGCGCGAACAGCAGGACGAATCCCTGGCACGCGGCGCCGGGCGATTCAACTGCATCGTGCCGTTACCGTTCGTACCCGACGGCAGCGAACTATCCCACCTGCCGGGACCGACCGGCCTCGACTCACTCAGGACGATCGCGCTCTGCCGGCTGATGCTGGACAATTTTGACCACGTTAAGGCCTTCTGGGTCATGCTGTCGCCCAAGCTCGCCCAGGTTGCGTTGAGCTGGGGTGCGGACGACCTGGATGGGACGGTGCAGCGGTACCAGATCGTCCAGGCGACTGAGCGGGCGGGCGATGTGGTGCTGACGGTCGACCAGCTCCGTCGGCTGATTGTCGAGGCCGGCTTCGAGCCAAGAGAGCGAGACAGCCTCTATCGCCCTATTGTGCGGAATGGTGCGGGGCCACAATGGCGCGTGTCCGATTCCGTTCACCCGTAAACCGAACGCAGCCCTGCGGGTGCACGGCTGCGTTCCTGCGGTGGTTCGCCAGTTGTGTTTCCCCCTTCTGCCGAGGCATCCGGGCGACGTCTCGGCATGCTCGTCGGCAAGAAATGGCGTGAGATTGACGAGCTGCTTCGCTCTCGCTTACGACAGGTTGCCGCCGCTCGGTGCGCAACCGGGCCAGGCGTCGAGCGGCGTCGGTTATTCCTCCGCGGACTGTTCGTCCAGCATCTTGCGCAGATAGGCGTTTTCGCGCCGGGTCGCCTCCAGATCGAAGATCAAGTACTTGATCGACAGCCGCAGAAAATCCAGGCTCTCCTGTAGACTGCTGACGGTCTGCTGTAGCCGAGCGTGTTGTTCCTTCGCCTGGGCAGCCAGCACCTGCAATTTGGTTCGGTGCGATGGCGGCAACGTGCCGATCGTGGCAACCAGTTCGGCCAGTTTCCTCTGGAATGTTGCTTCGTCCATTATCTTTCCCCCGCCGCAGGCGCCGCGGGGCGCCCCGTGTCGGGCGAGAATTATTGAAGCTGTGGGTCGGCAGCTCTGACCCGTAGGCCGAATCGGGCTCCGCGCCCGACTCGCGCATAGCAGGCACGGGACTATTCCCGCAAAGGTTATGCCAGTATCTCACCCGGCCCACGAGCTAGCTGATGTACGCATAAGCCTCCCATTTGCAGGCAATTGTGATCGTTACCCAGTTGACCTTCCGGGCCGAGACTGTTGTAGCGTTTGTGCGGCCCGATGATTCGAGACACTCCATCTGAGGTGCAAGAAACCGGTTTGCAGCGCGCAAACCGCACCCAGATCGAAAGTTGCGGGCCTCGTTGCGCGTCTGCAACTGCTGACCGGCGTATGCGTCATACGGGCACAGACCCGCGGACTTCGACGATGTTATTGCCCCGAGGGATCGGCCAGCATCATCGCGACCAGTTCGGCCAGCGTCATCAGGTCCCATAGGTTGTGTCGAAGGATGTCGCCGATCACCCGGGCGTCGCCGGTACGGACGAAGCCATGGTAGGCCTCGGGTATGGCTGCACCATCGATGTCACCGGTACGCCTTCGTCGGCACAGGCTCGTCTCAAGGGTAGTGAGCCGATGATTCGGCAAGGACGGCCAGACGCGGCGTGACAGGTGGAGCAAATCGCAGTGCGTCTGCGGTTCCGGCATGGAGACACGGTTGACGGCTGCCCGCTCGCGAAGCATAGGCCAATCGAAGCTTTTTCCATTGAAGCTGACCAGCACTGGCCTCGCCGCGACAAGCTGGGCCGCAGCGTGAGTGACAGCCTTCTCTTCCGAATAGTCGCGGGCGAGCAACTGGGCGATGTGGAAATCGTCGCGGTCCCACCACATTGCACCGACCAGGAACAGCGGATTGCCTGCAAAGCCACAGGTCTCCAAATCGATGAAGAGGGCACTGTCGGGTGGGCTGTTTGCCAGACGGCACAGGTCGTCGCCGAGCGCGGGCGGCACTCGTGCTGAAGCCAGTGCGCCCGGGTACTTCCGGACGAGGCTTTGCCCCTTCGGTCCCAGTAGGGAAACGCGGGCGCTAACGTGATAGCAGGTACCCGCCGGACCATCGATGGATCGGCCCGGGGCGACCTCTTCGAGCCGTCTGGGGGCCTTGCTGCCGGCTTGCGCTGCCGGCACTGCGATGGCTGGGACAATTTTGCCCTCCAGGCGTGCCCAATTCAGCGCCTCGAGGCGACTCCGCAGGTCATCCGACTGGGTCATGACACCCGATCTTCTACCATGCGGTTGGAGCGAAGGTAAGTGGGGGCAGGCAGGAACCCGCCAGGGCGCACGAAAAACCGGCTGCCCCGCCCCGGGCAGCCGGTTTCTTTTACCGCTGTTTTGGTCAAACCCTAGCGGCGTCGCCGCAGCATGGCCAGCCCGCCGATAACCAGCAACCCGAACGTCGCGGGTTCGGGTGTGGGCACCTGCTCGGTGCAGAACGCTACATCTCCCACGAACGATACAATCAGACCGAAGTTGCCCGTTAAGCCGATGTCAACCGGCGTGCCGGCGTACATATCGACCGACCCAACCCAACCGGTACCGGGGTTGGTGTGACTAGGCAGCGGCAAGCCGGGCGCGGGGTTTGTGATGTCCCACGTCCAGTCGGCCGGCGCGATGACACCGATGATCTGGAAATTCTGATTCATGCCGATGTCGATGTGATAGTCGGTCCAGTCGAAGTCCGTCAGATTCTGGATCGATTCGATGATCCATACAGTCGGATCCTGATCGGTGTCAGTGTCGAAAAAGCCGTCCACATGAGCCGGGTATGAGAACTGCCTCCCGGTCATACTGAGCGTATACTCCCCGGCGCTGCCGGTGAGGTCGGTGTTGGGGTCGTCCATGATAATGGCCCCGTCATCATCGTCGTCGCAACTCCAGTCGATGATGTCCGCCTGAGCCCATGAGGCCGCGACCAGTACACAGAGCACACACAGTATTACACGCATTTCCACTACCACCTTTCCCTCTGGCATACCTGACGTAGTACCAGCTCCTCTCCTTGCAACCTGCCCTCCGAGGGGCAAACAAAAAGAGAGCGCCGCACCGTCAGACCGGCCCTGCTCTCTCTCCTCTACCCACTCCCATCTGTCCTGTCTCGCAAACGGCATGCCTTCTAGGGCCAGAAGGGCAGCAAATGTGGATGGCATTCTCATAAGTCGTTGTAATGAAGAGGTTTACGTCTTGCCCTAGGTTTACCCGGGTCGATTAGGTACTTCCTCGCCGTATCGGCGATCGTTGCCTAAAGCCAACAATTCTTGAATCCGGCACCGTGAAGTGCGCGCATGTTGCTGAAAATAATAAAGTTAAATGTAGTTGCATGACGGCAACAACGGCTAGTCCCCTGTCGCGGCAAATCGACACTTGCCGGATAACGGGATGTATAGACCTGCGTCAACCCTTTGTATGAACGGGTAAATACCTGTATGGCAATAAGGGTAAATATGTATAAGCGGCACCGCAAGCGGGCTACTGCCAACTGGTCAGCAGCAGCTTGGTGGCGTCCTTGTTGGGGATCGGGTAGCCGTGTCCGAGGTCGGGGTCTGCGTGGATGGGGGGGCGCAGGTTGGCCAGGCCCACGCAGGAGGGGCAGCCCTCGGTGCACGGACACTCACTGACAATCCGGCAGCACATAGCCAGCAGCTCGTCGAGCAGTTCGTAGCCCTTCTGGGCGAAGCCCAGGCCACCCGGGTAGCGGTCGTAGAGGAACACGGCGGTCTTGCCGAGGTTCGATGAATCAAGCAGGCCGCTGATGTCGCGGCGGTCGGACATAGCCAGCACCGGCAGCGTAGCCATCATCAGGTTGCGGACGCCCGCCAGCGCGTCGGGCGGGCGAAAGCCTTCCGAGCGAATGCGGGACAGCAGCTCTTCGGGGGGCAACAGCCACAGTGCGGTCGTCGCGATGGTCTGGCTGGGCAGCTCGAGGGCTGCCTGGCCGATCAACTCCATGGTGTAATATTTGATCTTCTTAAAGGCGGTGGTCTGCCAGGTGACGTCGACGTCGCCGAAGGACTTCTGCCCATTGCGGAAGGGCTCCTGCTGGCGGGTGGCGCGAACGCGACAGGAACTGGCCAGCACCGGCTGGGTGTAATAGTCGACCTCGGCCCGTTCGACGTGGGCAATCTTGGCGTCGATGTCCAATTCGCGAACGATGAAGCTGTCACCCTCGTGCAGGTAGATGGCGTGGGGGTAGACCAGTTCGGGGCCGGAGATCGAATCGACCTGGCCAATGACGTTCTTCTTGCCGCCTGTGGTCTCAACGATCGAGTATGTATCGGGGCTGATGTTCCTCAGGCTCACCCGGCTGGCGGCGGTGGCTCCGTCGCGTTCGTGGTAGTGGTACTGGCCGGTTCGTTCGTCACGCCACCAGCCGGTTTCCTGGCGGGTGTCGGCCAGGGCTTGGCAGACGGCCTCGGTGGTCGGGCCGAACCGCTCGGCGTCATGCGGGCCTATGGGAAGCTCGGCGGCCGCACAGGCCAATTGGGCTGAAAGGATGTAGGGGTTCTCTGGATCGATCACGGCGTTTTCGGGGCTTTGGCCGAAGAAATACTCGGGATGCCTCATGAGGTACTGGTCGATCGGGTCGTCGTAGGCCATGAGCACGGCCAGGGACTGCTCGCTCTGTCTGCCGGCGCGGCCGGCCTGCTGCCACGTGCTGCAGATGGTGCCCGGGAAACCGACGATGATGGCTGCGTCGAGCGAGCCGACGTCGATGCCGAGTTCGAGGGCATTGGTGCTGCACACACCCAGCAGTTCGCCGGAGAAGAGCTGCTGCTCGATCTGGCGGCGCTGCTGGGGCAGATATCCGCCGCGATAGGGGCGGACGCGGTCGGCAAGCTGCGGCGCGTGCTGCTGGAGGTCTTCCCGCAGGTATCGGTAGAGCAGCTCGGCGACGACGCGGGCCTTGGCGAAGGCGATGGTCTGGGCGCGGTGCTGGATGAGCTGGCGCATGAGGTGCTGCGCCTCGATATTGGCGCTGCGGCGCTGGATATTTGCCTCATCAAGAGGTGGCGGATTCCACAGCACGAAGAGCTTTCGTCCTCGCGGTGAGCCGTCGTTGTCGACGAGTTCGACGGGCCGACCGATCAGCGATCCGGCGAGTTCCACGGGATTGGCGATGGTGGCCGAGGACAGAATGAACTGCGGGTCGGCGCCATAGTGTTGGCAGATTCTCTGAAGTCTTCGCAGCACGCCGGCCACGTGTGAGCCGAAGATCCCGCGGTAGGTGTGAATCTCATCGAGGATGACGAACCGCAACTGAGTCAGAAAGGGCGCCCATCGCCCATGGTAGGGCAGGATTCCCTGGTGAAGCATATCGGGATTGGTGAGTATGACCGAGGCGGAACGGCGGATTTTGGATCGCTGCTGGGAGGGTGTGTCGCCGTCGTAGACAGCAGGCTTGAGCACGTCGGCGAGCGGGGGCGAAGCCTGGGCAAGGCCATTCAGGGCGGCGAGCTGGTCCTGGGTCAGGGCCTTGGTGGGGTAGATGTACATGGCGCGTGTCTGGGGCGCCGCCAGCAAGGCTTGCGCTACCGGAAGGTTGTAGCACATCGTCTTGCCTGAGGCGGTGCCGGTGACGACGACGATGTCGTGCCCCTCGGCTACCGCGTCGAGGGCCCGGGCCTGGTGCGACCACAGCCGTTGGATGCCGACCTGGCGCAAAGCTGCCTGAATCTCGTCGGGCAGCTGGCGGGCTGGCTGGGCGTAGGCCGGTGCGCGGGCCGCGATCGTCTCGACGTGCACGATCTGCCCCCGATAATCGGGCTGCTGTCTGATCTGGTCTAGAAATGCCGCGACGTTCATACCCGGTGTTGCCCCGACGTCTGTGAGTGCGAGACAATAGTCTAGCCGGGCCAAGGGCAGCAGCACAAACAGCCGGCGTTTCCACCCGGTTGGCATTGCCAACGGTGCGACGTGGGGGTAGAGTGTAACAAGAGCCATGTCTGGGGTACGTGAAATCAAGTGCGAAGTGTGCGGCTACGCCTTTGGCCAAGTGGCCTGGGTGGAGAACAACGGATACTGCCCAAACTGTGATCAGCCCCTCGGCAGGATGGCGCGGGAGAATCTGAACCTGCCGAGGGCGGACGTTCCCGACGAACAGCTTTCCGATGGGATCGAGCGCGAAGATCGCGACGCGCCGCCGGGCCCGGGCGTGCCCGATGAGTAGCCCGCATTCGCGGACGGACTTCGCTTCATCCTGGCGTCTACCTGCCGGCTGGAGGGCCTGTGATGAGCGTGACGCTATGTTGGCTGGGGCATGCAACGTTTCGCATTGAGTCAGACCTGGTCCTGTACATTGACCCATGGAAACTGCCTTCGGGCAGCCCCAAGGCCGACCTGATCATCGTCAGCCACGGCCATTACGACCATTGCAGCCCGTCGGACGTGGCGGCTCTATGCACATCCGGAACGGCCGTTTTGGCCCCGCCAGACGCGGCAAGTCAACTGGCGGGCGACGTGACCCCGATTGCCCCGGGCCAGCGGCATGAGATTGGCCACGCGGTCATCGAGACGGTGCCGGCGTACAATCCCAACAGGAAGTTTCACCCGAAGCAGAACAACTGGGTAGGGGTGGTGGTTCAGGCGGGGGGCAAGCGAGTCTACTACGCCGGGGATACGGACGTCATTCCTGAAATGTCGCAGGTAAGCGGGATCGACGTGGCCCTATTGCCCGTGGGCGGCACGTACACCATGGACGCGACCGAGGCGGCCGCCGTATGCCAGACGATCAAGCCGTCTCAGGCGGTTCCCTATCATTGGGGGGATATCGTCGGCTCGTCGGGTGATGCCTACAGCTTCGCCCGGCAGGCGCCCTGCTCGGTGACGGTGCTTCAGCCCGGTGAGTCGCTGACGTTGACCTGACGACTCCATACGATGGATAGTCGATACGCCACGATGCCGCTCAGTCGGAGTTCGCGCTGAGCAGCAGATCGCTACCGCGTAGCTTGGCGGTCGGGCGCTGGCGGACGATGGCTTCGATGACGTCACGGCGCGCGACCGCGTCGGTGGGGACCACGTTGGCATAGATGGCCGAGAAGATCTCGATGGCGTACAGGGGCCCGTGGCGGCGCAGTAGATCGCCTACGAAGAGGTCAAGCCATTCCGCCAGCGACCGGTATCGGCGATGCCGGTCGAAGTAGGCGGCGTTGATGCCGGGCGTGACCCAGCACCCGCCGCGGCGGGCGAAGCGGGCGCGTCGCGTGGGCCGGCAGCCGCGGCACGACTCGCTACCGACGAAGCAGAACGTCTCGTCCGTCACCAGGTATTGCACCACGTCAGGGGGGACGTCGTGCTGGAAGACGACAATGTGTCCGTTCGCCTCCCAGTGATAGTCGGCCCCTTCGGTGAAACGATCGATGTCGATGACGCTGACCAGGATGGCAGGGCGGGCCTCATGCCGCTGGGCGCGGGATTGTGCGAAACTAAAGGGCACCCGGGTGGCTTGGTCCATCCAGACGCCTTTGAAATGGGCAAAGCCATGCTGACAGATCTTCTCGGCGCGTTCCAGGCTGGTGCCGTGCCAGAAGACCAGATTGTGGCCCCGCGTGTTCTGATAAAGGGCGCTGCTATCGGCCCCGTGGCGGGTGACGAAGTCGTTTAGGGACAGGTTGGGATCGCGTTGGTACTGGGCCTGATAGGCCAGAGCCGTGAGAGTCAGGTCCCAGCCGAAGCGGGCGCCGCGGGCACAGGGCAACTTGGTCAGCTTGCGCCGCAACCGCCGGACCTCGGTGGGTACGACGTCGCATGGGCCCAGCCCGGGCCGGTTCATGGTCCAGGTTCCAGATCTCAGGCCTAGCGGAATACGGCTACCACGTCCTCGACAGGTACGACGAAGAGGCGATTATCGCCTTCGAAATCGACGGGTATGGCATGCTTGGGGTTGAACAGCACGCGATCATATTGCTTCAGCGGGAGGTCGTCATCGTTCTCCACCTCGGTGGAGACGGCTACGATACGGCCTGTGATGGTCGGGATCTCGATGTTATCGGGGAGCTGGATACCGCCCTTGGTTTGCTTCTTGTCTTCATCCTTGCGGATCAGAACGCGGGCGCCGATCGGCTCGACCACCTGCATCTTGGATGTCGGTTTCGATTGTCGCTTGTCTGCCATAGCGTAACGTCCTTTCCAACTGGTCGGCGTGGTCCCGCCTCACAGGTATTGTACGCCCAGCCCCCACCGCTCGCCAAGGTTCCGATCGGCAATTTCGGCCAGGCGGCGGCAAAACTCGCCCTAGCGCTCGGTGGCGGTAGCACGGTAAAGCACATAGAAGGTGTCGGCGGACGCATGGGTGATCTGGTACTGGCCACCGGGGGGAATCAGCGCCAGTGGCTCGGCGTACCGATTCAACTGGCTCGGGGCCACGTGCACTTGGGGCATGGCTTGGAGGGTGCGAATGACGCCTGCGGCAGCCAAGGCCTGGCCGTCGATGGCCGATCGCTCGTAGGGACGTTTGGCCAACTGCTGGAGCACTTCCTGCATCACCGCGACCGGACCGGCCCCCGGCACGACACCCAAGCGACCGGGCAACTCCATCTGCAACTCAGCTTGCCGCTTCGTCAGGCCCACCCACTTCTCGGATCGCGCGGTGACCCGCAGCTTGGCCTGTACGTGTTCGGTGCCCGCCAGCAGAAGAACCAGCGCCTGTTGTTCATGGACGGTACCGTATTGATCGCTTCGGTGAAACACCAATCCCGCGGGGCTGGCTTGCACCGGCTTGGGCATCCGCTGCGCCGCTTCCTCGGCCGAGGTGCGACCCAGAACGATACGACCGTATCCGCGTTTGGATTGCCACGACCCGCCGCAGCCACCTGCCAGCAGCAACACAGACAACGTCGCTGCGATGCACCTGACATGGCGGCGCGGTCGCCCACGCCTCGTAGGCGAATCGCGACGATCAGCATTTTGGCCATCTGCGGCGGGCATACTTCCCACATCCGGAATGTTTGCCGGGCATGATAACGGCTCCGGTTCGGCCGTGGCAACCGACGAGCGATACGGCGACGTCGCGTGCCGTGCGCTAGGCTGCGTCAGGATCGGCGCTGCTTTCCAATCGACGTTGGGACCGACCCACGCCGACAAACTGCGTCGGCAGGGCGATCGTTACCCGCGTGCCCCTGCCTGGCCGGCTGTCGAGGCGTATCGATCCGCCGTGTGCCTCGACGATCCGCTTGCAGATGCACAACCCCAATCCGGTGCCACGACTTTTGGTGGTAAAGAACGGCTCGAATGCTCTTCTGACCTGAAAGGGGCTCATCCCCGGCCCATCGTCGGTGAAGCTGAGTACAACCTGGCTGTTTTCCGCGTACGAGGCGATGGTGATGCGTCCACCCGATTCCATCGCCTGCGCCCCGTTCAGCACGATGTTCATACAGACCTGTTCCATCTGATCCGGGTCGAGCTCGATTTCTGGCAGCTCGGCGTTGTAGTTCTTGATGATCTGCATGCGGCGGAAGCCTGGCTCGGCCGCCACCACGGTCAGGACCCGGTCGACGACCTGTTCGATACGACATCGGCGGGGCCCGAGGGGCTTGGGCCGGGAATAGATCAACAGGTCGCGCATGGTGGAATCGAGCCGACCCACCTGATGAAGCACCTCTTCCAGAACCTCGCGCCGCGAATCGCCGGCTTCCATCTGGGACCGCATGACCTGGATGGCCCCGATGATGCCCGCCAGGGGGTTGCGCACCTCATGGGCAAGCGACGCGGCGAGTTCTCCGATGGCGGCAAGTCGTTCCGCCCGAATGAGTTGCTGTTCGAGCCGTTGACGATCGGTGACGTCGAACGCAATGGTGACGGCGCCATGGTGTTGTGCCTCGACGAGGAGGGGGGTGCTCCAGAATTCGAGGATCCGCTGAGAACCATCCTTGCATCGGACGGTAAGCAGCGTCCTGCCCTCGGGAGGACCGCCTGTTGCGACCACGCCGAAGTAGAGTTCGGCTTCCTGATGATCCTGTGGATCGGGGAAGGCAGCCGCCAGCCAGCGTCGTCGGTCTGCCAGCTCCTGGGTGGAGTAGCCCAATAGCTGCTGCATCTTGCGGTTGGTGTGGGTGAGTCTGCCGTGCTGGTCGACGGCCATGACGCCGACGGCCGCGTTGTCCAGCAGTGTGTTGGCGAAGCTCTGATGGGCGGCCACTTCGGCCTCGAGGCGCCGACGGGCCTGGCTCTGCATGGTCCTGGCCCGGGCTGAGCGGTGCCGGTAGTACCTGTCCAGCAGGATGGTCCGATCGAGGCGGCAGGCCATGCGAATGGCGGTGTGGGCGCCCCGCCGTTTCCTGGCGGAGCGTGCATGGACTCGCTCGGCCAGGCCGGTCAACTCGTCTTCCGCCGAGGCCACGACGGCGCACATCAGGTCCTGCCCGAGACCGAGCTGGGCGTGTCTTCGTGCGATGGTTCGGCGGCGGCGCAGGTACCTGGCGTCCCACGTTCCGCTCAGCGCATCGGCGAGCCATTCCCGCCAGATCTGTTGGGCGGTTGCGTCGGCGACGGCGAAGCTGGCCGGCAGCGGATGGCGATCGGCCAATGCCGCGGCTGCCCGATCGACATCGTCGCCCGCATCGCGACAGAGTTCGGCCAGTGCCTTCGCTTCGGCCTGACCCACGCCGATGCGTCTTCGCAGTTCTTCCAGTCGTCTAGTTGCCATGGAACCTGTTGAGGCCCTCAGTGTCATTATAGGAGGTTGTGTGCGGTCGGTGGAAGCCCCGTCTGCGAGGGTGGATTGCGGGCGGTTCGCGCTACACGTAGAATCCGCTGCTGATGCGTCGCTACAGGTTGAGCCTGCCCGATCTGATTGCCGTGCTGGTACTCGTGCTGATCGGCCTGCTGACGTTCCTGGCGATCCGACGTACTCTGCGGGGGCTACCGGATTTCGAGTTCTTCTACGCGGCTGGACGCTACGTATTGCAGCACCGTGCCCTGGCCGGCGAGGGCCACGTAGGGTCCCTACCCTGGTATCTGCCGGCGCTATCGAGGTTCTTCGCGGTCTTTGCGCTCGTGCCGGCCGGCATGGCGGGTGTCGTGTGGGCGCTGCTCAATACCGGCATGTTGCTGGTCACTCTTCGCTGGTTTGGCCGGCATGTCAGTGATGCGCCGCGCGAGCAGTGGTTGGCCAGTCAGTTTGCTCCGTTCATGTTGACGTTCCCATACTGGATCTATCAGTTCCAGCTCAGCCAGTTGACCGTCTTCGTTCTTTTTCTCTGTGCCGGATCGCTGTGGCTATGGGAGTCAAATCGGCGAACGCTAGCCGGATGCGTCCTGGGCGTGGCCATACTGATCAAGACCACGCCAGTCGTGTTGCTGGGATGGTTTCTGCTGAAACGCCAGTGGCGGACGTTCGCTGCGTGCGTGGCGACGATCCTGGTGTTGGGGCCGGTGTCGGACGTGTTGACCTTCGGGCCGGCCAAGGCAGCGGGCTACTATAACGATTGGTATCGTTCCGCAGTGGTAAACGGTTCACACCGATCCTTCATGCTGAATCAGGTCGAGGTGGACCACCGCAACCAGGCCAGTGGCGTGACGTTGGCGCGTCTGCTGCACCCGGTCGATGCCCGCAGGCATCTATGGAACGACCCACGCTCGAAGCACTGGGGACCGTCGATCTTCGTCAACGTCGCGAACGTGCCGCTGTCCACTGTCGCAAGGCTGCACACGCTGCTGCTGGCGGCGGTGGGGTTGTTGCTGCTGTACGGGCTGCGCCGGCCGGCCGTTGCCCTCAATCGCTCGCAACTCCGGCTGGAATGGGCTTTGGCCATGCTGGCTATGGTGTGGTTCATGCCGGTACTGCGACTTTACCACTACGCCTGGGTCTATCCGCTGTTGGCGATGCTGTGCAACGCCCAGCTTTGTCGGGAGGCGGGCGTTAGCGTGCGGCTGGCCTGGACAGTTGCCATCTTGTGGGTTTTGCCCATGCCGATGCTGGTTTCGCGCGAGCTGCGCTGCCTGGGACCTACGATGTGGACGATGCTGCTGATGGGGCTGCTGATCGGTGCGGCCCTGGTGGTGAGCGAACGGCGCAGCGCAGGCCGTACATCTGCCGAGAGCCCTGCCAAGCCGGGTGCCGACCATGTCTGAACAGGAGCGACCACCCATCCCCAGGGCGATGGCGATTCGCATCGTCGTGACGTTGGCGCTGGTGTCGGCGGCTTTTCTCATGGGGCTGTCCATCATCCGGGCGGGCGACTTGCAGCACGGTTATGATTTCCACCACTTTTACCTTGATGCCCGTTATCTGATTGAGCATGGGGAACTGAACACCCGTGACGATCTGAGCGCCGGCGACGAGGATCGTTCGCGACTGCCGTGGTACCTGCCGTCTGCGGTGATCGCGTTCACGCCATTTGCAGTAGCCGGGCCGTGGATCGGAGGTGTGCTCTGGGCCACGTTAAACATGGCGGCGCTGTTGGCGGTCATCTGGCTGGTGGGCAGGCGGATCAGTGGCCTGCCTCCGGGCGATTGGATTCTCACGCAGGCGGTGCCGGTCTGGTTGTGCGGTGCGGCTATCTACGAGCACGCGCGATTCAATCAGACGGCTGTCCTGGTGCTGTTGTTGGTCGTCGTGGCGTACGTGCTGTTGGAGAAGCACCACGACGGGTGGGCCGGACTGGCGCTGGCGGCGGCCTGTCTGATCAAGCTGCTGCCTGCGTTGTTCGTGGTCTGGTTGGCGCTAAAGCGAAAGTGGCTCGCGGTGACTGTGGCGGTGGTGGCAGCGGCGACGCTGGAGTTGGTTCCCTCTCTGGTACTCTTCGGTCCGGCCAAGACGGTCGAGTATCATCGGCGCTGGGCGCGCAACGCCCTGGTATACGGCAGCGCTGTCCATATGCTGATGCACCCCGACGACGCGATGTACGTCAGACGGCATCGGACGTTTATCGATTACCGCAACCAAAGCCTGGCCATGGTGATCGGCCGCGTGAGCGGAGTCGTCGACGGTTCTCGGCAGACGTCATCGCGGACGGTATTAAACCCGGCGGCCGCGGTCACCGTGTACGTTGTAATAAACGCCGTAGTGGCCGGTCTTCTGCTGTGGCTGTCACGCGGGCCGTGGCGGCGATTACGACCGGATCAGCGTGCATGCGAATGGGCCTTGTGGCTGCTGGCGATGCTGTGGTTTTCGCCTTTGATGCGGCAATACTACCTCATCTGGGCCTACCCGGCCTTGGCGGTGCTGCTGGCGCGGGCCGATCTCCATCGTCAGGTGAATCGCAGCGGGTGGCCGGCCTGGACGGCATTGGTCATCTGGCTGGTGGCGATGTTCGCATGGGGGCTCGACCAGACGTTGTTCAACCATGCAGCCAGAGCGCTTGGCGTCAATCTATGGTCGGTGTTAGTGCTTGGTGTGATGCTGGCGGTAGAGTGGGCTCGACCGGCGCCCCCGGATTGGACGACGAGTTCAGCCGACCAGCACTTCGAGGCGTTGAGCGCCTAGTTTGACTCAAGCTCCAGCCAGGCCGAGATTTCCTGAATTTCGGACTCAGGCAGTTGGCCGAGGATAACACGGCCCTGGGCATCGACACGGTATTGCTGTCGCTGGTAGTCGATAGCGGCTCGTTGATCCTGGGGGGGGCTCCACAATCCCTCCCACATGCCCAGGATGACATGACTGAGCCCGACCGGAAGCGGCGAAGGCACGCGTGTCGTACCGGCCATAGCCGAGACCTCAGCCAAGGCCTGCTTGACCAGTTCGGCGGTGTCGATACGCATGGGCCCTTGCTGAGGCTGTCCGCCACGACGGACACGATCCGTGCCCGATCGGCCCCTGGCATCGGCCTGCTCCTCGGATTCGGACACGCCGCCGCCCATGCTGCCGATCACCTTGCCATCCCATGCTACAGGATAGGTGCCATCCGCCTGCTTGGAGATGGTCACCATCCCGCTTGCCGAGGCCCGAACCTGGCGCCAGCGGAGTTGCGTCAACTCCTTGACTCCGCTTCGCCCTGGCACGTCTGCCAGCTCGAACTCAGGCTTGTTGACCACAGTCGTAACCAGGAGGTGATACGTGCCGGTTGGGTCGGCCGCTCGGGCGGTGTCGGCCTGACGAAGTTGCTCGGCGGCTTTTTTGGCGTCGCCGGGGGGGATTGGAGTCCCGCTGAGCCGGCCGGAAATGGTCGCAGCCATGCCGGCTATCTCCGGCTTGGCGTCACCGAGGCGCTGGGCAAGTCCGTCGATCGCGAGGCGGCGTTTGACGGCCAGCCGTATTCGCCATCTCTCGTGCTCGGGGTAGCCACTGTCGCCGTACGCTTTGTCGATGGCCGATAGCGCTTCTCGCCCGATGTTGGGATCGCTGTGGCCGAGCATCGCCCCAAACAGCGTAAGCGTATCCGCATTGACGCGAAGTTCGAGATCTGCGGCCAGTTCGCTCAACAGCGAGGCCACCTGAGTCACCGGCACCCGGGTGCTGAGCTGGTCAATAAGCGGCGCCACGCGCCCGGTCTTCAGCAACGCCGCAGCGGCTTGTTTCTGCACGGCCTTGTCCGACTGGGCCAGGGCCTCGAGAAGCAGTTGCTCCAGCGATCCACCACCGACGCCGCTGCGCCCGCCCCGCCCGGCCCGATCGACGCGATCGAACGACTGAGCAGGCGTGGCGGCGCCGCCGGCCTTGAGCCATTGTGTAGCCAGCAGCAGGTACGCTTCCCGCCGCACGTCCTCGGCGGCCAGCGCCCCGGTTAGCGCTTCGATCAAGTCCCGAAACTGGGAGCTGTCCAGCACCGCCTGCATGTCGGCTTTCTGCAGCAGCCGAAGGATTGTGATTTGTTTCTGCCGGTCGTGCGTCTGGACCGGCTGAGCGAGGAGCGGATCTTGTGGATCGGATATTGTCAGCGCCCACCCGGTGCCCGCTTCGGCGATCTGCTTCATCAGCGCCGGCGAAGGCGTCAGCAGCATCGTCTTGACCGCCGTGGTCTTGACCTCCTGCGATGTGACGTTCGCCAACTCTGCAAGGGCGATCTCCGCGGCGCCGGGGGGCACCAGGGCCAGACAGGCGATCGACTGTTTGGTGGCGTCGGTCAGGATGAGTCGGATGGCCTCCGTCACCACGTCCGTGTGTCGGCTTTGCAGAATAGCCTGAAGTGCGGCGAAACAGGCCGGACTGGCCTGCGAGTCGGGCAGCGCCGACGGCACGGTAAGCGAGACATCCTGGTCGCCTGAGCGCATCTGCCGCCGGTCCGGCCTGCGGGCACCTCCGACGGAGTCCTGGTCGGCTTGCTGGCCGGTGCCGGCCAGTTCCTGTCCGATCAGCGAGACAAGTCGCTTAAGAACGGTCTGATCGGCTTGCTGGGCGATGAACTGGATGGCGATGGAGGAGAGTGATTGGCGCGCCGAAAGGGCGGACCAGGCCCACTGCGCAGCCATCTGGTCGGGATTGGCCACACCCACCAGCAGTCCGCCCTCGATGGTGGGGACAGCCAGGTCGGGTTGCTGCGGGTCTGGAGTTGGCCGGTAGTCGTTGAGCACTTGGGCCAGCCACGCCACCGCCAACCGAGCCATGGCTGCGTCGCCGCTGGCCGCATAGCGCCCCACCTGCTGGGCAAGAGTGGCAAGCTCGTTGCCGTCTTCCCACGTTCGGGCGCTGCGGTCCGCCGGGGCCTGTACAAGCGAGATCAGCGCCAAGTCGATGGTCTCCGGCGGATCGCCGCGAAACTGCACCGTCAGCTTGCTCGCCTCTTGCGGGTACTCGATCAACAGCGCGGCCCAACCGGTGGCGGGCATCTCGCCGCGGCGATCCGATGTCTGGCCCGCCCCACGTGGGGCGGGTGTCGGTCGTTGCGCGGCGCGGCCGCCGTCGGTCCCGCGCGCCGGCGTCGGCGACCTGGTGTTGTACCACTGCAAGATGGCCTCGCCGCCGCGTAATTCGACCTGGATACGCTCGTACAGCGGCTGGCTCTGCGAAGGTAGCTGGAACGTGCTGTCGAGCGCCGACGAAGGCGTCCCAGGACGCTGGCCCGCGGGTGCTGCATCTTTGCCGAACCGGCCCGTCGCGCCGGTGGCCCCGGCTACGGCGATTCCGAGCGTACGGCACCGTTTGCCCGTTTCGGTCTCGACGCGGACTCCGGCGGAAATGCTGTACCGTCGCTCCGTCACCTCATAGTGGAAGGGCGCCAGCAGAAACGCGTAATTCCTGCGCGGCTCGACCATGACGCCCTCGTCCTCGAACTGATAGAGCAGTACGGGGCTTTGGAGGGCGTAGCGGAAATCCAATTCGACCGTTCGCGGCTGTTGAGCCTCGCCTGAAGCCGAATCGGCTGGGGCCGTTGTCTGACCTGCAAGCCGCGCGCTACCCGACAGTAACAGGGCCGACGCAAAACCAAGGACCCTCCATGCACCACACATCGTCTCGACCTCCGCCTGAAAGTTCGTCTACATGGGAAACTGTCGTGCGACCGATTCTATCGACGAACCGCATGCGTCTCAACCGTCTGGGGGGACGTCTTCACAGCGGCCGGCCGGCACCTCGGAGAAGGCGCTTGGACCCGGCGGTCGCCGCCCCTACTATGAGCAGGCCGTGCGGCACGATCGGCGATGGGCCATGGGAAGCGCACACCCGCATTCAGTCGGCGTCAGAGCCAGCACCGGTTACCGGATACTGATCCTGGTGGTCTGCTCGGCGGTAGCGGGCATATGGTATTTCGGTTCGCGGGCTGCACCGTCCGCCGTAGCGTGGGTGCACGATTACCAGGATGCTCTAAGGCAGGCCGAGGCGAGCGGCCGGCTCGTTCTGCTGGACTTCGGCGCGGACTGGTGTCCGCCGTGTCAGACGATGGAGCAGAACGTGTTCTCCAAACCCGAGTTCGCCGCGGAACTGGAGAAGTGGGTGGTGCCGCTGCGGGTCGATCTTAGTGACAGTCCACTCTCACCGTCGGTGGGAGAAGTTGTTCGGCGGTATGAGGTCGCGGCGCTTCCGACGTTCGTAGTCGTCGATGTGATGGGGCGGGTGGTCGTCAGGCGGGAAGGAACGATGTCGGCTCGGCAGTTCGAGGACTTTGTGCGTAGCGCCGTGGATCAGGCGGCAGGCGGGCGCAGCTTGGACCGCAGGAACTGACCGGTGTAGCAGTCCTTGTTGCGGGCGAGTTGGTCGGGCGTACCCTCGGCGACGATATAGCCGCCCGCGTCGCCGCCCTCGGGGCCGAGGTCGATGATCCAGTCGCTCATCTTGATCACGTCCAGGTTGTGCTCGATGACCAGGATGGTATTGCCCAGGTCGGCCAGCCGGTTGAGCACGTTCAGAAGATTTTGAATATCGGCGAAATGCAGACCTGTGGTCGGCTCGTCGAGGATGTAGAGGGTCTGTCCGGTTGCGGTCTTGCCCAGCTCGGTGGCCAGCTTGACGCGCTGGGCCTCACCTCCTGACAGCGTGGTCGAGGACTGACCGAGCGTCATATACCCAAGTCCGACGTCTTTCAGTGCCGCCAGCAGTTGCTTGATGTGGGGGAAGTTCTCGAAGAAGCTCAACGCCTCCTCGATGCGCATGTCGAGCACATCGGCGATGTTCTTGCCCCGGTAACGAATCTCGAGCGTTTCGCGGTTATATCGTTTTCCCTTGCACTCCTGACAGGTGACAAAGACGTCTGGAAGGAAGTGCATCTCGATTTTCTTGGTGCCCTGCCCCTGGCAGGCCTCACATCGCCCGCCTTTGACGTTAAAGCTGAAGCGCCCCGGTTTGTAGCCACGAATCTTGGCCTCTCGCGTGCGGGCAAACAACTGCCGGATCAGATCGAAGAGCCCGGTGTAGGTAGCGGGGTTGCTGCGTGGCGTACGGCCGATGGGCGACTGGTCGATCTCGATCACCTTGTCGATGGGCGAGGCGCCGATGAGCCGATCGTGTCGGCCCGGCTTGTCGTGGGAGTTATAGAGGCGGCGCCGCAGCGCCCGCAAGAGGATCTGGCTGACCAGGGTGCTCTTGCCTGAACCGGAAACGCCTGTCACGCAGCAGAAGACGCCCAAAGGGAAGCGAACGTCGATCTTTTTGAGGTTGTTCTCGGCGGCCCCGCGTACCTCGATGAAGTTCTGCTTTTTCACTCGTCTGCGACGGCGCGGCAAGTCGATGCGACTTCGGCCGCTGAGGTACCGGCCGGTGATGCTTTCGGGCACGGCCATGATTTCCCCGACCGTGCCCTGCGCGACGATGCGACCGCCGTGCGCGCCCGCACCGGGTCCCATATCGATGATGTGGTCGGCGGCACGGATGGTTTCCTCGTCGTGTTCGACGACCAGCACCGTGTTGCCCATTTCGGTGAGGCGCCGCAGCGTGGCGATCAGCTTGCTGTTGTCTCGTTGGTGCAGGCCTATCGTCGGCTCGTCCAGCACGTAGCAGACCCCTACCAGGCCGCTGCCGACCTGCGTGGCCAGGCGGATTCGCTGCGCTTCGCCGCCGGAGAGCGTTGCGCTGGTTCGGTCCAGGGTCAGGTAGCCCACACCCACATCGTCCATGAAGCGGAGTCGCTGTCGAATCTCCTTGAGGATCTGCTGGGCGATGATGGCCTTCTCGCCGGACAGCTCGAGTTCGTCGAAAAACGCGCGAGCAGCGGCAATGCTCATGGTGCTAACGTGACGGATGTTGTGCCCTCCCACCAGCACACTCAGCGATTCGGGTCTCAATCTTGCGCCGTCGCACTTCTTACAGGGCTGCTCCGACAGGTATCCGTGCAGGCGGGCCTTGACGTACTCGCTGTCGGTGTTCTCCCACCGGCGCTGGAGATTGGGGATCACACCCTCGAAGTGCATGCCGTAGCGTCGTTCGTCGTCGGGCGTGGTGCCGTGAAGCAGAATCTGACGGATTCCCTTGGGCAAGCTGCGGTAAGGTGTATCGGGCGGCACGTCGAAGCCGTCACAGAACTCCTGGAGCAATCGGTTATAGAAGATGTTCATCCGTTTGCCGCCGTGCCGCCAAGCGTCGACCGCGCCTTGAGCCAGCGACTTGTCCGGGTCGGACACGGCCAGATCGGGATCGAATTCGAGGATCGTGCCCAAACCATCGCACTCGCGGCAGGCGCCGTACGGACTGTTGAAGCTGAACAGGCGGGGACTGAGCTCTTCGAGATTGGCCTGGGGGTGAACCGGGCAGGCGTAGTGCTCGCTGAAGATCACGTCGGACCATTCGCCGTCGCCCGATCCCTTCTTGTTGTTTTCATGGGCGATGGTGACCAGGCCGTCGGCCAGGCGCAGCGACAGTTCGATCGAATCCGTCAGCCGTGCGCGAACGTCGGGCTTGACGACCAGCCGGTCTACCACGGCCTCGATGGTGTGCTTGCGATGCTTGTGCAAGGCCGGCGGCGACTTGACCTCGTAGATGCGGCCATCGGCCCGAACGCGGACGAAGCCCTCCCGCTGGATCTGGCGGAACACGTCGCGGTGCTCGCCCTTCTGCCCGCGTACGAGCGGCGCCAGAACCATCAGACGCGTTTGCTCGGGCAACTGCAATACCGTGTCGGTGATCTGTGTGACGGTCTGGCTTTTGATGGGTCGGCCGCACGTGCGATTCCTGGATGTCTTCACCCAGCAGTGTGGCTGGCCCACCCGGGCGAAGAGCAGCCGGAGGTAGTCGTAGATCTCCGTGGTGGTAGCCACCGTCGACCGTGGGTTGGTCCCACCGGACCGCTGCTCGATGGCAATGGTGGGAGGGAGGCCCTCGATGTGGTCCAATTCCGGCTTCTGCATCTGCTCGAGGAACTGCCGGGCGTAGGCCGAGAGCGACTCGACGTACTTCCGCTGCCCCTCTGCATAGATCGTGTCGAACGCCAGTGAACTCTTGCCCGAGCCGCTCAGTCCGGTGATGACCACCAACTGATCTCGAGGGATGGTCAGGTTCAAGTGCTGAAGATTATGCTCACTGGCCCCCTGGATGACGATGGATTTGGCCGACCCGCTTGAAGCCACTGTGCAACTCCACACCCTGACTCCGCCCAGCCCAGAGCGGATTCTGGCTCCATGTACAAAATAACTATGTTACCACACGGGCGGCCGAAGGCAACGCTGATTCGCTGACCCCTATGCACGTGTCGGGAGAGGATATGGCGTGAGGCAGGGCTTACCGGCACGTTGCGGCGGCCGGGGCGGAGGGCATTGGCCAGCCCGTTTCAGGGGGGCGGCCGCGTCGGGGACCGTTTTAGTTGTCCATCGCCTGGGTGAGTTGCAGCAATACCTTGCGGTAGGCCGGTGCGAACGGGGTGGCCGGGGTGGGTAATGCCAGCAGCGATGCGTCGAGGGTAAGCGAGCCGTTGGTAGCCCGTTCGACGGGTGTTCGGCGTCCGTCGGGATCAATCAGCACGACCGCCGCCACCTGGTTCGGATCGTAGAGCATCCGAGCCAGATCGAGATGGATGGAGTCGACATCAGCCAATGGAATGATCTGGACCCCGTCGGCCTGCCGGCGTACGGCGAGCATGCCGGCGGTGGTGATGCCCTGCCAAGTTCGCCGCACCCCGCGCATATCGAGAAAGACCAGCTTACTGCGGCGCATGATATCCGCTTTTTGCCCCTGCCAGAGGATGGTGCCCTGTAAGAAGTCCTGCCCGCGAATCACCACGCCGAACTGGGGCAGGGCCCAGCCTGCCACATCCCACGGAGCATCGCCGCGGTTGACGTGAACGGTCGTACCGTCGGCGTACTCCACCGTCAGACGATGGATGTTGTCCGGCTCGTGACGCACGTCGATGATCGGTTGTCGACCGACGTGTTCGTGAAACGGCACGCCCAGGTAGTACTCCCGGGCGACCTGGGCCAGCGACTGCGAGAACGACTGGCCCGTGAGGAAGTAAAGTGGGGCATGGCCGAACAGCAGGCTTGCCGATCGGTAGTCATCGGTGAAGGGAGGCTGGTAGCAGTCTGCTCGCACGCCCTGGGCGGTCGTCTGCCTGAAGCGTCCGGGGTAGCCGGCGCCTTGCAGGACCACGCAATCGTGGGCCAGCCAGTCGAGCAGGGGGAAGAACTCCCACTCCTGGCATCCCGGGTCGTTCTCCCAGCGTTTGACGTCCCACAGGTCACAGTTGGCCCCGTCGACCACGCCGAGAAACTTTTCGGTGCAGCCCTCGCCGAGCACCGCCCCACCGACGAGGTCTGCGGCTTGGCGGTACATGTCGCGCTCGGCGTGCAGGGCCTCATCCGGACCGATGAATTGCCCGTCGGGCGTCTCGATCGGTGGCGGGGTGCTGTAGCTGTTCACGTCGAGAAAGCTGGCCGAGACGGGCAGGGCGTTGCACACCTGCGTGAGGTTGCGCCGCATCATCCTGCTGGCGGAAATCGGTGTGTGTCGCACCGCGCGCTGCTGCGTGTGCCGATTGAACCAGCCCAGCCAGGGCCGCTGCTGCCCCCTATGCCATTCGCTGGGCTGGAAGGCCTGCTCGCAGTCGCCGAAGCTGGGTGCGTCTTCGTACAGATCGAAGAAGTTATCGTGCAGCCCGAACGGGATGCCGTACGACTTGCAGAGCCGCGCGAAGCTGTCTACCTGGCTCAGCGTTCCGAAGCGTGCGTTGGGCGGGAACACATCCGGCAGCTTGACGTCGTAGCCGTGGTGCTGCCAGTTGTGCCGGATGACCGCGATCTGCTCGACCCCCACGAACCGTAGAGACCCTATGGCTGGCGTCAGGTAGTCGTACGGGGTCCCCGACCAGTCGTCAAGCAGCAGGCGTCCGACGAGTTGATCGGCCCGAGGCGACGGCGAAGGGCGCGTGACCTGCCGATACGCGTCGATCAACTCGCGCCAACCTTCGCCCAGGCCAAAGCGGTAGGTAACCGAGGTCGTGCGGTACATCGCGTGGAGCGAGTAGAGCCTCTCTTGCGGATCGACGGCCAGCCGCGCGGTCTGATCGCATCCGATCAGTACGGCCGTGCCGTCAGACGTTCGGCCCAGGAAAAAGTCGGTCATCAAGCGGGGTCGATTGAACTTGCCCGGCCGAATCATCAGCCACCCGTAGTCGATGGCCAAAGCCTCGATGGGCTCATCCAACGGGCCGTTTCGGATCATCTCGATCCGGTCCGTCGGTTCGAGCCGACACTCGAGTATTCGATCCTCGCCGGTCAGCTTGAGTTCGGCCGTGACCACCAGCCCGTCGCCGAAGTCGTGATGAACGCGCAGAACGTCGCCCTGACCTTCGTAGCGGGCGCTCGTGGGCTCGGTTTTCTCGTCGCCCAACGTTCGCATTTGCAGACCGTTGACCACCAGTTGCCGATCGCCATGCGTCAGCCGCAGTCGGCCGGCAACCAGTCCGTTCACCTGTGAGGCGACACGAACCTGCACGGCCTGCGAGCCGATCGTCCACTCGTCGGCCGCGCGGTCATACCGCCAAGAAAACTCGGGGATGGACGTACCAGCGGCGCACCCGGCCAGACAGGACGGGATCATAAGTGCGAGGGCGGCAGCAGACCGTAAGGCACGGTCGAGCGGAGCCGGTGCGCAATCAGACATGGCCGCATTGTAAGGATCGTCGAGCGGCCCGGCAAACCGGTCTGGCGCGGGTAGCTGCCCGCCCGGCGCCGGAGGGGCTTGACGTGCTCGGGCGTGCAAGGCCAGTCGCCCCACGGATGTGCCGGCACCCGCGCCAGGCGGGTATAATGGCGGGCGATGGACGAATCCCAGTCAGCCTCGAAAGATCCTGTTGAACAACTGCGGGAGAAGATCCGCCACTTCCCCAAGACGCCGGGTGTCTATCTGATGAAAGACGCGCGAGGGCGCATGCTCTACGTCGGCAAGGCCAAGGACCTGCGGTCGCGGGTGATGAGCTACTTCCAGGAGTCGGCCGATCTGGCCCGGAGTCGCGGGCCGGAAATCGCCCTGATGGTGGCGAAGGTGGCGGACATCGACTTCCTCGATTGCGATACCGAGGTCGATGCCCTGCTACAGGAAAACCGGCTTATCAAGGATATTCAGCCTCCTTATAACGAGCGTCTGCGCGACGACAAGACATTTCCCTACCTGGAGATCACGCGGGAAGACTTTCCGAGAGTCCGGGTGACGCGGGAACCGCAGCCGAAAGGCAGCAAGCTGTACGGGCCGTTCATCTCTCCGGCGAGTCTGCGTGAGGCTGTGATCGCCCTGCAGCGCGTCTTTCGATTCCGGACGTGCAAGCTTGATATTCGGGCCGACGACGAGCAGCGACGCTTCTATCGCCCTTGTCTACTGCATTCGATCAGTCAGTGCAGCGGTCCGTGTGCCGACCGCATCAGTCGGGAAAACTATCTGAAGGATATCGACCGCCTCAAGAAGTTCCTGGCCTCCAAGCGAAGCGTGGTGCTGCGGCAGATGAATCGGGAGATGGCTCAAGCTTCCGCGGAACTGCGGTTCGAGGACGCGGCTGCGCTGCGCGATCGGGTCAAGGCTATCGAAAGTCTTTCGCTCTCGGGCGACGTGGGCGAACACGTTCAGCCTGAGGCCTTCCACATCGATCCCAGCCTCGGGTTGGAGAAGCTGGGGCAATTGCTGGGCGTGGACTCGCCACCGCGGATCATCGAGGGTGTCGACATCGCGAACCTCCAGGGCGGCGAGTCGTGTGGCTCGCTGGTGTGCTTCATCGACGGTCTGCCGTTCAAGAAGGGGTATCGTCGCTACAAGATCAAGACCGTTGAGGGCGTGGACGACTATGCCATGATCGCCGAGGTCGTCTCGCGCCGCTATTGCCATGCGGCCGACGGCGAAGAGCTTTACCCCGACGTGATTCTTATCGACGGCGGACTCGGACAATTGCACGCCGCCCTCGAGGCATTCGAGCAGATGGACGTGCGGCCGCCCATGGTGATCTCGCTGGCCAAGCGTGAGGAGGAGATCTATATCCAGGCCCGCAGCCGACCTGTCCGCCTGCCCCGCAACAACGAGGCGCTGCGTCTGCTCCAGTCGATTCGCGACGAGGCCCACCGCTTCGCGCAGCACTATCATCACATCCTGCGTCGGAAAAAGACGTTCGACGAAGACGTCAAGTCGGGTAAGAAGCCGCCGGCCGCCAGGAAGCCATCGAGTAAACAGAGCAAGGGACCGCCTGGTCGTCGTCGGCGAAAGCGCGGGCAGAATTGACCACATATCACGCATGTTCGCAAGGTTTGGCCGGGCGGACCTCACTTGCACGGCGAAGGTGTCACCGATACATTTTCCGCCAAGTATCCGGAGGCGGTTGAGGATGTGCGGCCGGCGGTCGGCCGCTCGGCGTTTCCGGAGCGATTCGTGCGGCCGTCTTGGGGAAACAGGCGAATGCAGCATCACGAGCGAATCACAGAGCGGCGGATTGGACATGTAATCAGAACGGTCCTCAAGCCCGGAATCTTCGGGCCGACGGTCCCGCTCGAGGCGAGGTACATCCACTGCCCCGAGCCGGTTCCGTTCGATAAGATCGCAAACGTGGCCGAACGCCGGTGGCGCCCCATCGAGGTGGGGCGCGAGTGGGGCGGCGTGTGGGAATCCGCATGGTTCCGTTTCGCCGGTCGGATTCCACGTGATTGGGCCGGCCGCGAGGTCATCGCGCGCATCCACACCGGAGGTGAGGCCTGTATCTTCGATCCGGTCGACGGATCGCCCGTTGCGGGTCTGGACGTCAACCGCGACGATTTCCCATTGAAGGGCCAGGCCAGGCCAGGTCAGCGTGTCGAGATCTGGGTCGAGGCGGCGGGGAACACACTATTCGGCCAGCACGGATTCGCGCGGGACGAGCGTGAAACGCATCGCTACTGCCTCGAGCGGGCCCAGCTTGCGTGCTTCGACCGGGCGATGTGGCAGCTTCTCAAGGATGTCGAGTTCGCCTTTGATCTCATGCTGGCGCTTCCTGAAGACCACCCACGACGAGCCAAGTTGTTGTATGGTCTCAACGAAGTGTGCAACGCTATAGGCGATGCCGAGCCGGCTGCCGTCAGGCGTTGCAGCCAGATTCTCCGGCCTCTGTTGGCGTCACGCGCAAACGCCTCGTCCCAGCAGGTCAGTGCCATTGGCCATGCCCATATTGACGTCGCATGGCTTTGGCCGTTGCGGGAGACGATCCGCAAGTGCAGCCGAACCTTTTCGACCGCGCTTCGCTATATGCGCGAGTATCCGGAGTATCGGTTCGTCCAGTCGCAGGCGCAGCTCTACGAGTACACCCGTCAGCACTACCCGAAGCTGTATCGCCAAATCAAGCAGGCGGTCCGGCGCGGGCAGTGGATTCCCGACGGGGCCATGTGGGTCGAAGCCGACTGCAATGTAACCAGCGGCGAGTCGCTGGTGCGCCAGTTGTACTACGGCAAGCGTTTCTTTCAGGATGAGCTCGGCGTGGACTGCCGCGTGCTCTGGCTACCGGACGTTTTCGGCTACGCGGCGGCGATGCCTCAGATTCTCAAGCTTGCCGGCGTGGACTACTTCCTGACCCAGAAGATGTCATGGAGCGAGCTGAACAAGTTTCCGTTCCACAGCTTCCAGTGGGAAGGCATCGACGGCACGCGCGTCCTGACGCACTTTCCCCCCGCCGACAATTACAACAGTACGATGCATCCCAAGGAGATGATCCGCGCAGGTCAGGCGTATCGCGAGCGCGACCGATCGGATCGGTGGACGGCTGTCTTCGGCTACGGCGACGGCGGCGGCGGGCCCACACGCGGCATGCTCGAGCGCATTCGACGTCTGGGCAACTGCGAGGAGCTGCCTCGCGTGGTGCAGGAGTCGCCCTTGCAGTTCTTCCGGAAGCTCGAAGCTGGCACAAGCGACTGGCCGGTCTGGGTCGGCGAGCTGTATCTGGAGCTTCATCGCGGCACGTATACCACGCAAGCGCGCATCAAGCGGGACAACCGCCGAGCGGAACTCGGCCTGCGCGAGGCGGAGTTCCTTTGCTCGCTCCTGCCCGATCGGCTGAGCCGCTATCCTCATCAACAGCTCGACGAGGCGTGGAAGCTCGTGCTGCTGAATCAGTTTCACGACGTGCTGCCCGGCTCGAGCATTGGATGGGTCTACCAGGACAGCCGCAAGCAGTTCCAACGCGTCCAGGAAGTGATCGCGCAGACCAGCCAGGTCGCCGCCAGGGCGCTGACCGTCCAGGTCGACACGCGCGGGACGGGCCGACCGGTGCTGTTGACCAACAGCCTGTCGTGGGCGCGTGACGCGGTAACGGAGATTCCGTTGGCTTCGGACGAACGAAGCGTCAACGTGACCGATTCACAGGGCGCGGCCTTGCCCACCCAGGTGACAGGGGCGAAGGGCGATCGGCGCGTGCTCGTGCGGTCCGAGCTGCCTTCCATGGGTTATGCAACGGTTTTCGTGGGCCCGGGTGGGCGCCGGGGCAGGCAGTCCACGGTGACCGCGACGCAGCGCAAGCTGGAGAACGAACTTTTGCGGGTCGAATTCGATGCGGCCGGCTTGATCCGCAGAATCCACGACAAACCGGCTCGCCGCGACGCGATCACCGAGAGCGGCTCGGCCAATCGACTGGAGCTCTATGAGGATCGTCCGGCCAACTGGGACGCCTGGGACGTTTGGGTTTACTATCAGGAGGTACAACCGGAACAGGCGAAGCTCGAGTCGGTGCGAGTGGTCGAGCGGGGTCCGGTGCGTGCGGCGGTCGAGCAGCGATGGTCGGTCGGTCGGTCGAAGATCGTGCAGCAGATCCGCCTTGCGTCGGGTAGTCGGCGAATCGACTTCGTCACGCATGTTGACTGGCGGGAAGACGATCGCATGCTTCGAGCCGCCTTCGATATCCATGTCCTGACAGAGAAAGCAACCTGCGAAATTCAGTACGGGCACGTGGAGCGCCCGACGCACCGCAATACCACGTGGGATGTGGCCCGCTTTGAGGTGCCGGCGCAGAAGTGGGTTGACTTGGCCGAGACGGACTACGGTGTCGCGCTTCTCAACGACTGCAAGTACGGGCACGGTTTCGCCGGCTCGACCATGAGCCTCAACTTGCTTCGCTCGCCCGGCGACCCGGATCCCCGCGCCGATCGCGGCGAACATGAGTTCACGTATTCGCTTCTGCCTCACTCGGGACACTTCACCGAGGCGGGGGTGATACGTCACGCATACGAACTCAACGTTCCGGCAGGGGTGTGGCCCGTGGCCAAACGGTCCGGCGAATTGCCTGCGCGAGGAGCGCTGCTACAACTCGACGTGGATCACGTGGTTATCGAGGCCGTCAAGGCGTGCCGAGACGAGAAGGCTGTCATTGTGCGGATGTACGAAGCCCATCGTCGGCGCGGCACGGCGGCGCTGCAATCCTGCTGGCGTGTTCGCCAGGCGCAGCTCGTCGACCTGATGGAGCGGCCGATCGCGAAGCTGCCCGTTAGCGGGCGCGGCGTGGAACTGGACTTCCGTCCCTTCGAAATCAAGACCGTCAAGCTGTGGCTAACCGGGCTCGCCTAGCCGCCTGGTGCCCAAGTGCAGCGGATGCCCGGTTTCCCTGCGCGCCGCAGACGCTTGATATCGACCTCGTCGGACCGTAGAGTCCCACGCGGTGTGGGCTGGATTGGAAAATGGATGATGAGTCATGAAATACCGTCGATTCGGCAGAACGGAACTCGATCTCTCCGTGTTGACGCTCGGGTTGATGCGCTACATGAAGGATGATCCCGACGAGTCGGCGAGGGTTGTCCACAGGGCCGTCGAACTCGGGATCAATCACTTGGAGACCGCCCGGGGCTACGGCTCCAGCGAGCAGTTGCTGGGCCACGCGCTGCGTGGCATGGACCGCGACAGCATGATCGTCACCACCAAGATCGGTCCTCAGGCGACGTACGATGAGTTCATGCGGGCCTTTGACGATTCCATGAAACGCATGGGGCTCGACCGGCTGGACAACCTCGACATCCACGGGATCAATAACCCGCGCAAGCTACGGATGGCGACGGACGCGAAGGGGACGTGGCGCGCGGTCAGCAGGCTGATGGACCAGAAGGTGGTCGACCACATCGGCTTCTCGACGCACGGTTCGCTCGAAATCATTCTGGAGGCGATCGACACCGGGTTGTTCGAGTCGGTCAACCTTCACTACTACTATTTCATGCAGACGCTGTGGCCCGCTGTGGTGCGCGCCCGGCAGCTCGATATGGGCGTATTCATCATTTCGCCCAACGACAAAGGGGGCATGTTGTTCGACCCGCCCCAGCGTCTTCGCGAGCTTTCGGCCCCGTTTCATCCGATGCATCTGGCCTCGCGGTGGCTGCTGGCCAGGCCCGAGGTTCATACGCTTTCGCTTGGGGCAGAAAGGGTGGAGGACTTCGACCTGCACATGGAGGCGGCCGACAACGACGGTCCGCTGTCGCATGAAGAGGCGGCTGCCCTCGCCCGCTGGGATGCGCAGTGGCGAAAGGTGCTCGGCAGCGATTACTGCACGGTATGTGGGCAATGCCTGCCGTGCCCGGAATTCATCGATGTGCCGAACCTGTTGCGGCTGAGGAACATGGCTTGTGCATTCGACATGCACGCGTACGGGCGCTACCGCTACAACATGCTCAACGGCAGCGACGACTGGTTTCAGGGGTGGACCGGCGATCACTGCACCGAGTGTGGCGAGTGTCTGCCGCGATGTCCGGAGAAGCTGGCCATTCCCCACCTGCTTTTTGACGTGCATGATATGCTCAAGTCCAAGCCGGGCCGGCGCTTATGGGGTTGACGGCGTGATCGATACATCGAATCTCACCCTGTTATGGATGTTGCGGGGCTAAGCATGGACTGGATCGTCCCGGGCGGCGCCGACGTTCACCTGTCGCTCTACATTCCGATTGCCGTGTTTGCCATGCTCATGACGGCCGTGTCGAAGGGCGGCTTTGGTGGTGGAGCGGGTGTGGTATCGACGCCGCTGCTGATGACGCAGTTGCCTGCCGCCGCCGCTGCGGGCATGTGGCTGCCCCTGCTGATTGCGTGCGATGTGTGCAGCTTGCGTGCCTACCCGCGGCAGGGAAACTGGCGGGCGATCGCACTGCTGGCGCCGTGGACGCTGGCCGGCATCATCGTGGGTCGGAGCCTGTTCGGCTTCATCGACGGGCGGTGGATCAAGCTGATCGTGGGATTCCTCGGCGTGGCGTTCATCGTTTTGCACGCGGTCCGACGTTGGGAGCAGCGTTACACCGAGCATCGCGATAGGCCGTGGCGTCCGCACTGGTATCAGGCTCTGCCGTTCGGCCTGGGCGCCGGTGTATCGACGGCGCTGGCCCACGCGGCCGGAGGCATCGTGACGATGTTTCTGCTTCCGCAGAAGCTCGAACCACGGCAGTTCGTCGGCACCTGCGTGCGATACTACCTGATATTCAATTCGGTAAAGGTACCGATCTTTCTGGCCAAGGTGCCGATCTTTCTGGGCGGCGCCGATCCGGCGATCACCACCGATCCGCTGATCACTACAGCGACCCTGAAGGCGGGCCTTTGGCTTGTTCCGCTGGCCCCGTTGGGGGTATGGTTCGGTGCGTGGCTGAATCGGCGCCTCGCTGCCGGCACCTTCAACGTGCTGATCTATGTCATCCTGGCCGTCACGTCGGTCGGTCTGGTGGTGCAAAGTCTCCAGCACGTGTTGGCAGGGTGAAACGGTACAGCAACTGCTGGATGACCAGACCCACCAACAGCAGGACTGCACAGATGGGATAGGTGGCACGAACTGAAACGTACTGCGTCGCGTACCCGCCGATGAGACACCCAAAGACAACGCCGGACGACAAGGACGCCTCGTGCACAGCCATGAGCGAGCTGGTTCGGCCCAGCGAAGCCGTGGCACTGTAGAAGATGCTGCACGAGTAGAGCAGCCCGAGACACAGGCCGGTCACGCCGACGATGAGTCCGATCTCGGCGGCTTGCCCAGCCCATAGCAGACTTAGCACGACGGCGGCTATGACCACCTGCGCTGCGGCATGCAGCCCGCGGCGATAGTGCCATATCTCCGTGCGGCCCAGAAGTATGAATCCCAGCGCCATGGCTCCTGTCAACACAGTCATGACCGCGCCGAATATCGCGTCGCGAATCTGAAGGTGACGAAACAACGCGGGCAGTTGGAAGCGAAACATCCCCGTGACGGCGTAGCCGAAGAACAGTCCGATCCAACTGGCGTAGCGAAAGGCAACCAGCTTGGCGTCGGTGGGTACGACGGGGGCACCTTGTTTGGTCTCGGTATCACTGCGTCGGGTTGCCGGTGCAGGCGCCAGCGTCAGCAATAGCAGGGCGACCAGGATCAACACGCCAGCGGCGACAGCAAACGGCAGCCAGTTGGCCAGTTCAAACAGGGCGGCGCTGGGGAAAGGACCAGCCAAGAGGCCCGTCGACCACATGAGGTTGAATCGGCCGAGCCGGCGGTTGAGCGCTCGCCCCTCCACGTCGGCCGATATCCAACCCATAAGGGGCGGCCAGAAGAAGCACATCGCCAGCCCCGCCGCGGCAGCCAACGCCATGAGCGTATAGAGCGAGCCGGTTTGGCTCATGGCCGCCACCAGTGCGGCCTGGGTCAGCGTGCTGGCTACGGTCGACAGGCGCGGATTGACTCGGTTCAAGACCGGTCGTAACAGCCAGCACGCCAGCGCATAGGTTGCCGTTCCCGCCGCTCCGATCAGGCCGACCAGGTCCGGTCGGTCCTCGATGTTCAGCCCCAGCAGCGGCAGGGCGGTGATGTGCAGGGCGATGGCCAGGGCCTGTCCGAACGGGGCGGCATATAGAGGCCATCGCCGGCGACTCGCATGGCCACACCGCCCCGCAACGCCGTCCCCTCGGATAGGAGGGTCGCTGGGGGATGGTCCGCAGGCCGTACTCATCGGCGGCTACAACCCTCCGCGCGCGATCTCTTCGCGCGGGCCGGTCCAGCCGTTCGGAGCCAAGCTGGGGCAGCTATTGGACGTCCTCGATCGGCGGGATCGCGATCTGCTCGAACCAACCGACCCTCGGCAGGTGGCCCACCAACGGAAGGGCGTACTCGCGAAAGCTGTCGTTGATGTTGTTCCCGTCGTTGGCGATGTACTGCGCGTCGAGAATCCTGAACTTCGGCGGCTTGGGTGGGGCCACCGCCTCGAGAGGTACCAGTTTCGTGCCCACCGAGTAGGTGGTGGCCGGCAAGCGCACCAGCGCCACGCTGCCGCCCTGGTCGGCGTCGAGCGAATAGCTCACGCCCATTTGGCCCACGAGCCTCGCCTCGGCGGCGTCAACTTCGCTATAGATGTCCGGGAACGAGCGCTGAAGGTATCCGTATGTGTCGGCACGGACGCGTGCGATTTTCTTGCCCAATTTGCGCTTGATGGACTCGGCGATGAAGTCTGCCAGGGCGCCGGTGCCCGACAGTTGGCTGTGGCCGAACGCGTCTTTGTTGCCCAATCCGTCCTTGACCTGCGTGCGGATCCGCTCCAGCCAGAGTTCGCCTTCCTCGTCGCGAATGCCTTCACTGACGGCCACCACGCAACGCCCCCACTTGTCGTGCACGGCGGAGACGTCTTCGACGAGGCGGTCCATGGATACCGGCTTTTCCGGAACGTAGACCAAGTGCGGCCCGTCGTCTTCGCGCATGCGGGCCAGGATGCTGGCTGCCGTGATGAACCCGGCGTCGCGCCCCATGAGGATATTGACCTTCACGCCCGGCAGCGCGCGATTGTCCTGGTTGTCTCCCATAAACGCCATGGCGACGAATCGGGCGGCCGATCCGTAGCCCGGACAGTGGTCGTTGGCCAAGAGGTCGTTGTCGATGGTCTTGGGCAGATGGATGACGCGCAGCTCATACTTGGCGTCCTGCGCGACCTGGTTGACGATCTGCGCGACCTCCGCCGAGTCGTTTCCTCCGATGTAGAAAAAGTACCTCACGTCGTACTTGCGGAAGATCTTAAAGATGCGCTCGCAGTATTCGCGGTCGGGTCGGTCGCGCGTGGCGCCCAGCGCCGAGCCGGGCGTGCAAGCGACCGACTCGAGCATCTGCTTGGGCTGGCGCTTCAGGTCGATGAAATCCTCTGCCACGATGCCCTTCACGCCGTGCTTGGCCCCCAGCAGGTGTCGGATGTGGCCATATTTCTGCACTTCCTCAATGACGCCGACGAGCGTCTGGTTGATGACCGCGGTGGGACCGCCTGCCTGTCCGATCACCGCGTTGCCTACGAGTAAGGTGCTCTTCATCGGTCAACTCCTTGTGTGTTGCGGCTGCGGCATGAAAAGATTGATTCAGCCCAGTTGCTCCACAAAGCTCGTATGGATCCGCCCCTGCCGAAACAGACGGTGGTCGAGAATTTTCCGGTGCAGGGGAACCGTTGTCTTGATAGGCGCGATAGCGAACTCCTCGAGACACCGCAGCATTCGGTCGATCGCTTCATCGCGTGTTGGGGCGTGGACGATCAGCTTGCCGATCAGCGAGTCATAAACCGGCGAGATGGTGTAGCCCGCATAAATATGGGAATCAAAACGCACGCCCAAACCGCCCGGAATACGCAGATGCTCAATCCTGCCGGGGCACGGACGGAAGCCGTTTTCCGGATCCTCGGCATTGATGCGGCACTCGATGGCCGCCCCCTGCTCGCGCACCTCTCTCTGCTTGAACGAGATCGCCTCCCCGGCCGCGATTCGCAGTTGCCACTTGATCAGGTCCAGCCCGGTCACCATCTCGGTGACCGGATGTTCCACCTGGATGCGGGTGTTGGCCTCAATAAAGTAGAAATGCTCCTTCTCGTCCACGAGAAACTCGAACGTGCCCGCGGAACTGTACTTGGCCGCTCGCGCCAGGCGAACCGCCGCCTTGCAGAGCTCTCGTCGAGTCTCAGGCCCGATGGCCGGCGAAGGTGATTCCTCCACCAGTTTCTGGTGTCGGCGCTGAATCGTGCAGTCCCGTTCCCACAGATGTACCACGTTGCCCTGCAGGTCGCCGAGCACCTGCACCTCCACATGCCGTGGCTTCTCGATGTACTTCTCCAGGTAGACACTGGCATCATTGAAGGCGGCTTCCGCCTCGGCTCGGGCGTTGCTCAGGGCGTGGGCCAAGCCCTGGGCGTCGTGAACGATTCGCATGCCCCGTCCGCCGCCGCCCGAGACCGCCTTGACGATCACGGGGTAGCCGATCCGGTCGGCGATGGCAGCGGCTTCCTCATTGTCCTCGATCACCCCGTCGCTGCCGGGAACGATCGTCACTCGCGCACGCCGGGCTACTTGCCGGGCGTTGGCCTTATCGCCCAGCTTCGTCATCGAATCGGCGGTCGGCCCGATGAATTCGATCTTCGATTCGCGGCACTGGTCGGCAAAACGCGCATTCTCCGCCAGAAACCCGTACCCCGGATGGATGGCATCGACCCCGGACACCTCCGCCGCCGCGATGATGCGATCGCTTCTCAGGTAGCTCTCCGACGGCCTCGCAGGCCCGATGCAGATGGCCTGGTCCGCCAGTTTCAGGTAGGCCGCATCACGGTCGGCCTCCGAGTAGACCAGCACCGATTGAATGCGCAATTCCTTGCACGCCCGCATGATTCGCAGGGCGATCTCTCCACGGTTGGCGATAAGGATGCGAGAGAACATAAACCTGTCACCGTAGCGGGTTTGATCAGCAAGGCCGGTCCCGCCGTATGGCCACCCAATCTCCGGATTACGCTCTGGGTCTGACCAGGAAAAGCGGCTGGCCGAACTCCACCGGGTGGGCGTTTTCCACACAGACCTTCTCGATCGTACCTGAGATCTCCGCTTTGATTTCGTTGAAGACTTTCATGGCCTCGACAATACAGACCACTGTGTCCGGCGTGACCTCGCTGCCGACCGTGACGTATGGCAGAGAGTCGGGGTCCGGCGCGGCGTAGAAGGTCCCCACCATGGGTGACTCAATCGAGCCCAGTCCCTCGTCGGTCTGTTGCGACTCCGATTGTAGTTTGGCTGGCTCGGCGTGCCCCCCCGGTGCCATGGCTGCGGCGGGGATGGCCGCAGACGCCGGCAGCGCCGGCGGCGGGGCAACGGCATGCGAGGCCGGCATGCTGTCCCACTGGGGCCCCCGGCGGATAGCCAGACGCAACTCTCCATCAGACATATGGATGGATTGCACGTCATTGGCCACCATGAGCTCCACCAGTTGGCGTATCTGATCAATGGTTAGCAGATCGGCCCCGCGCCCTTTCCTCCGCGCCGCGCGAGGACCGCTCTTACCCGTACTCTTGCTCGCTTTCGTCACGCGTTTCGCCATGGTCAAAGCACCATATCCTGCAAATCCTTGCCGAGCGTCGACAGCACTTCGACTCCCTCGGGTGTTACCAAGACGTCGTCTTCGATCCGCACACCGCCTACGCCCGGCAGGTACACCCCTGGCTCGACGGTGAAGACCATGCCCGGCTGGAGCTCGGCCTTGCTCAATCGAGAAACACGGGGCTGCTCGTGAACCTTCAGGCCGAGCCCGTGGCCTAACCCGTGACCGAATCGCTTCCCGTAACCGGCACGGGTGATTCGCCGGCGCGCGACTGCGTCAACCCGATCCGCCCGGACCTGTGGCCTAATGGCCTGGATTGCTCTAAGTTGCGCATCCAAAACGACTTGGTACACTTTCCCAAGTCGTGGCGGGATTCTAGCGACAAACACCACGCGGGTCAAGTCGCTGCAATAGCCTCCCACACGCGCACCCCAGTCCATCAAAATGGTCGCCCCTCGTTCCACCCGCCTGTCCCCCGGGCGGGCATGAGGCAGCGACGCATTCGGTCCTATCGCAACAATCGTGGGGAAGCTTGCCGCGTCGGCGCCAAGCCGCCGCATCTCGTGCTCCAGGTCGGCAGCAATCTGGCGCTCGCTAAAGCCGAACCTTATCCTCCTTCTCGTGGCAATAAATGCCTTCTGGGCAATGTCGATCGCCCGGCGGATCGTGGCCAGTTCTGTCGCGTCCTTGCAGAGGCGCAGCTCGTCCGGGACGCCAGGCACCGCCACCAGCCGCGCCGCGCTGGCGACCCGGCGCAGCTCCGTAGCGTCATGCATGCTCATGTGACTGGATTGAACACCGACCCGTCGCACGCGGCGCCGATTGAGCAGCTTGCCCACCACTTCCATCAGCCCGCCGCGTCGCACGATCTTGCTCGCCCACGGCGCGTACCGGTCGGCCACTTCGTCGAACCGGCTGTCCGTCATCAGGTAGACCCCCTTCGCGCAAATCAACGCAGCGCCGTCCTCCCCGTCAAAACCGGTCAGATAGAATTGATCGGTTGGATCGGTGACCAGAAAGGCAGACAGGTTTCGTCGGTGCATGACCTCACGCAAGCGTCTGAGGCGCTCGGCGATGTGCCCCGCAGGCCCGACCGTTGCCACTTTTCGTCTGGCTTTGTGCACTGTTGCAGCACTCCTGCTCTGTCACTCCGGCGGGCGCCGCGTGCGGCCGTTCTCCGCGAGGCCGCTACCGGTCAGGCAGCACGGAGTTGCGCGAGCATGCCGCATACGCCGTATTGGCGGTGCGGTTTGACCACTCGCTCATCCGCAAACCCGCTGGGCTGCCCAGCGCACCCACGTCTGCGGGCAACCTGCCGCAAAGTCTGGTTTGCCCGCTTTGCAGGCGACGCATATGATACCACGACCTGTGCAAAAGGCCCTGCCATGCCTGCTGAAAAAAGTCTCGAAGCCAAGCTGGAAGAAGCCCGCTGCCTGCTCAGATCTCTCGAACGCGTGGCGGTGGCCTTTTCGGGCGGCGTGGATTCCACGTTTCTGCTGAAGGTGGCGGCCGATACGTTGGGCCCTGACAACGTCCTGGCCGTCACTGCGGAAAGCGAAACCGCCGTTCCGGGCGAACTGGAGTTTGCCCGGAACGCGGCCCGGCAGATGCAGGTGACCCACCAGATCATCCGGACGCATGAGCTGGAAGATCCGAATTTCGTCGCTAACGAGGCCGATCGCTGCTACCATTGCAGGAAGCTCGTGTACGAGCAGATCAAACAGGTCGCCGCGAGGCAAGGTTTCCATCAACTCATTTGCGGAGTCAACGCGGACGACCAGGACGACTGGCGGCCGGGTATCCGCGCCGGGCACGAACAGGGCCTTCGAGCGCCCTGTGCCGAGGCGGGGTTGACTAAGCAGGATATCCGCACGCTCAGCGAGCGAATGGGTCTGCCGACCGCCGACAAGCCGGCCATGCCCTGCCTGGCTACTCGCATCGCCTATGGGCAGACCATTACGCCCGCCAAGCTCCAAATGGTGGCTGAGGCCGAGGCCTTCCTGCACCGGTTGGGGTTGCGGCAGTGTCGCGTCCGCCACCACGGCAATCTGGCCCGCATTGAGGTGCCGGCCGATCGGATCGCCGAGTTGATGCAGCCGGCCACCCGAGACCGCATCGAACGTCACCTTCGCCAGATCGGGTACACGTTCGTCGCCATGGACCTTCGCGGTTTTCGCAGCGGCAGCATGAATGAGGCCCTCGACAGTCGATCGGACGAGGTCGACCGTTGACAACCGGCGTCAAACCTACGTGAATGCTGGACGTGCGGAGAACCGCTTCGAATGGTAAGCTGAACGGATGGGATGGGCGGGAGCAACATGAACCGGGCCGAGCCAACTGAGTCGGAACAAGCCGAGCAGAGCTTATTGGAGAGCGACCTCACCGCGCTGGGCAGCGGCCAACAAGCGCCGAGCGTTAGTCTCGCGATGATCACCGCAAGGCTGCTTCAGGTCCTCGCGATCGTTGTGGCGCTAATAGGCTTTGGTGGGCCGCTGGCGGGGCTGGCGGTGATCGCCACGCCTGGCCAGTCCGTACCGCCTAAGGCTATCCTGCTTGCGGTCGCCGCGATCGTCGTCGCGCTGTCCTACGCCGCCGCACTATTTGCCTTGGGCGTGCTGGTACAGGTTGGCGACGCGACGCGGGAGCTGGCTGACCGGATCGAGCAGTGGCAGCGGGGGGCGACCGTCATGTCTCCGGCACAAGCTGTGCCTTCTGCACCACCCCCGCCATCAGCCGAGTCCTCGGCCCCAGCGACAGCCATGTTGCGGCAGCAGGCGGCCCGAATGCTCAATCTGCTCGAGGCCATCCAGGAAGCGAGTCTTCTGACCGAACAGCAACGCCGCACGCGATGGGAACGGCTGGCGGCGCAGCGTTGCCAAGCTTTGCGCCGCCAGATCGACGACCTGCTGCTTGAAGGGCGATTCGTACAAGCGCGTCAATTCGCCGATGAACTGGAGACACGGTGGGAAAGGCCCGAGGAGGCGTCGACGTTGCGCGAACGTATACGCACCGCGCGCGACGAAAGTCAGGCCGCCGACCTGGCCGATGCTCGCCGTCGAATCGGCGAGTTCATGAGTGTGAGCCGATGGGATCGCGCCGAGCAGGTTGTTGAGGAACTGGTCCTGAAGTACCAGGATTCGACCGAGCTTGCCGAACTACGCGACCGGGTGAAGCGCGAGCGGGTGCTCGCCGAAGCCGAGTATCGCAGGCAACTCCAAAGGCACATTGAGCAGGCGGTCGCCGGGCGGCAATGGAGTCAGGCGACGGCCAGCGCCGAGCAATTCCTCGCCAAGTACGGCGACAGCGATGCCGCCCGCCTGATCCGGGAGAAGCTGCCCACACTCCGCGCCAACGCCGAGATCGAGACCCGCCAGCACGCTGAGCGCGACATCAAGGAACTCATCAGGCGCCATCGCTACGGCGAGGCCCTCGAGCGGGCTCGCGAACTCATCGAAAAATACCCCACAAGTCCGCAGGCGGAGGCACTTCGGGGGCAAATCCCGCGGCTGGAGCAGCGAGCCCGGGAGCAGGCGCCTCCGTAGCCCCGACCGCTAATTGGCGGACGGCAATCCGGTTTATTGCCGACCCGTAAGCGCATGAGGTCGACTGTAACTGCTTGTTCTGAATAAGCTTGCGCAATCCTTGGAAGCGGTTTCGCCTGCGAGAGCATCGGCCTGACTGACTGGTGAATGGGTCCGGGGCCACGCCGTCATATTATCGGATGGCATACGGCTAACGCGTCTTGACCGGCCGGTCGATATGCAGACAGTGAAAATGTACGGGACCCCTGGCTGCATGAGTGCCCGGCGGGGCTGCTGAGGTGGGTATGCGGACGGTAGTGCACGTTACGCACGAGGCAGTGGAGAAGATTGGTGGCATCGGCGCGGTACTTGAGGGTCTGCTGACCTGCCGCGCGTACGACCAGGCAGTCGGACGGTCCATATTGATCGCCCCACTGTTCACAACCGAAGGTCCGGCCGAGAGGCGGCTGGGGCCCGATGGCGAGGTGCTGTATTCCAGTCTGGACGGCAAGATGGACGATCCGGCGGGCAGACGGCTCCAGGAGGTCCAGCGTACATTCAATGTCAACCTGGTTTACGGCCGGCGCCAATTCTGCAGCCCGCAGGGGGCGACCACCGCTCGCCCCGAGGTACTGCTGATCGACATCGGCAGAATGGACCTGTCGCGTCTGAACGAGTTCAAGTCGGCGCTATACCACCGGTTCCAGGTCGCCTCCGACCGTTACGAGAAGTCATGGGAGTACGACCAGTACGTCAAGATTGCCCAGCCTGCGGTGGCCGCCCTGAAAGCCCTTGGTGCGTGCCAGGACGAATGTGTGATCCTGGGCCATGAATTTATGGGCGTTCCCACTGCGCTGGCAGCGATGCTCGATGGCCATCCGGCCTTCCGCACCGTCTTCTATGCGCACGAGGTCGCCCCGATGCGGAAACTCATCGAGGAGAACACCGGCCACGACACCATGTTCTACAACGTCCTTGGCGCCGCCATGCCGGACGGCCTGCACGTCGAGGATGTGTTTGGCTCGCAGCGAGGTTACTTCAAGTTTGCCCTCGTCGAGGCCGCCAGGCACTGCGACAACATCCTGGCTGTCGGCGACTACGTGGTCAAAGAGTTGATGTTCATGGGGCCGGATTTCGAGCACGTCGACATCGACCTGGCCTACAACGGCATTCCGGCGGGCCATATCTCACTCGAGCAGGCCCAGGCCAGCAAGGAGAGGCTGCGCAGCTATACCGAGAGCCTGCTGGGTTACCGGCCCGACTACGTTTTCACCCATGTGACAAGGATGGCCGTCAGCAAAGGGCTCTGGCGCGACCTTCGCGTGCTGGAACACGTGGAAGAGCAGTTCCGCAAGACGGGCGAGACGGGGGTCTTCTTCGTGCTCTCCAGTGAAGTGCCGAGGCGCCGCCCCGAAGACATCTACAAGATGGAGCAGTGGTGGGATTGGCCCGTGGCGCATCGTGAGGGGCTGCCCGATTTGTCCGGCGGCGAGGCGCTATTCTACGCGGGCGTCCAACGCTTCAACGCGCGGGCGCGCAACATCAAGGTGGTGCTGGTCAACCAGTTCGGCTGGGACAACATTACCTGCGGCAACCGGATGCCCGAGGATATGCAGTTCATGGACATCCGGATGGGCACCGACGTGGAGTTCGGCCAAAGCATCTACGAGCCCTTCGGCATCGCTCAGCTCGAAGCGCTCAGCTTCGGCGGCATCTGCGTTCCCACTCGTGTCTGCGGATGTGCGGGGTTCGTCGACGACGTGACCGGCGGGCATAGCGAGGCGAACCTGATCGTGCCCGACTATACCGACATCGGTCGCCCGCGCGGCTCGCTCGACGAGCTGCTCAAGATCAATCGCACCTATCGCGAGCGCGTCGAGGCCGCTGTGGCCAAACAGGTGGCCCGTCAGCTTATCGAGCGCCTGCCCCGCTGCGACGCCGAGAAGGTCGGGCTGATCGAGCGCGGCTACGAGCTGGCCAGCCAGATGAGCTGGGAGGTCGTCGCCAGCAACTACGTCCTGCCCGGCATCGATCGCGCCTGCCGCAAGCGCCGTTCCACGCAAGTGGTGGCGTGAGTCCCATTCGACCAAAGCGTCCGGACGGGACGTAGGGTGGATTATCAACCCACCACATCTGATATTTAACGTGGCTCGTGGGCGCGGCGGGTGCCCCATTGTTCGCGAAGCGAACGGTGGGGAATGGATTTTCGGGTGGCATGCCGAAGTCCGCCGCGGCGGGCGCCGGCATGTTTTTTGTGGGTAACGACTTCTCGGATGACGTAGGGCGGGTGCGATCCGCCTTGACGTATCGTATTTCGCGGGTGCCCCGTTGCTTCCAGCAGCGGGGGACTGATGTCGACTATCATATCCGCCCAGCTCGAAGGCGGGTGGAGCCCGCCGTACCCTGTCCGCCAATCCGTCCCCCACCTCGAACCAGCCAGCTTTCGCCGACCAATACGCGCCAAGCTAGCCGAAGGCAAGCGCTAACCACCAAGTACCGGCTGTCGCATAGGACACCATGATACCAAACGCAATCCAAAAAAGCAGACGAGGGAATCTCAGCATGCGTCTGCGACCGTGGTACCTGTTCATTTCATTTACGTAGGTGAAAAGGGCCAACGTATTGCCAAACGCGAAGTTGAGTCCCTCGTTCGCGGCAACCCACACGCTGACGCATTCCCTTGCCCAATCCGCGGGGTCTACAACAAGCGTATAGACGTATGCACCCCACACAATGGCCCCGAAACAAGCGTACGTTCCCCACTCCAGCAGACCTGTCCTATCCGCACAGCCAACACGCCCATTGTGCCACCATCGCAAGAGCAGCGGCACGCCCAAAATGATCCAACTGGCCGCTGACCCGGCTATCGTATCCCGCAGCCAGTCCAGCAGCACGTGTGTCTCCAGCCACATGTAAGCCAGAAACAACAATGTAGGGATCGCCCACCGACGGACGTCAGACATGGCAGACCTCGTAGATACCCGAATCGGGCGTGCCGGCGTGGGGGCTGAGCTTACGCTGCGGCGCCCCGCGACCATTGTGATGACAAGCCCCGCGCCGCCGATAGCCAGCACCGCCGCGGTTACCCAAACCAGCCACGGGTACTGCTCAAGAATAAGTTCGTCTGTCGGATTGAAAGGAGAGGCGGAGTAGGCGGCCCCCACGCCGGCGCCGAGCAGCGCACAGCACAGAACCCGCACGACATCCGTCCCCCTCGCGGGCCGTCTGGACCAGCGGTAGGACGTGCAGATAAAACATGCCCACGAACCAGCAAAGAACCCCACCCCCGTCCACAGTAGCAGATCCAAGGTGGCCAGCGGCGCCGAGAACGCCAAGAACATGCCAGGGAAGATCAAGCCGAGTCCAGTCAGGCTCACGACGCCGAACAGAAGCTTGGAAAGGAACCTCAGCCGCGAATCGCCACGTTCCACGGACCCACCGCGTGGGGATTGAGCATTTTGCTTCGAGGGTGATGCTTCGGCGCCGGCCTCATCACAGTTGTTCATGTGTTGTCCCTCGCGATCGACCACCCTACGTCCTCCGCGAATTCGTCCCCCGCCTCGGCACGAGGTGGGGCACCCAACGGATGTGGTGGGTCGACGACCCACCCTACATTACTACAAGCGCCGGGCGCGCGGCCCTTCCAGCCAACGCCACAGGCAGTAGAGCGTCGCAAACATCAGAACGATAAACACGCCCAAGATGATCGGCGCCGTTAAGGCCGGGGCCCGGTCGGGCGCGTGATGCTCGAGCAACTCAATCAACGCATTCGACAGAGATATTCCAACGACCAGGACGACAAGAGTCGTCACGACGACGTAAACCGTCAGCCGCCCGAGCTTGCGAGTGAAAGGTTCAGGCCGACGTGGTTGCCGGCCGCCGGAACCCAGGGCGCTGCGCCCGGACTTGGTCAGCAGCAGATACGCGCCGGCAATCGCAACGAAGATAACCGCGCAGGCCCAGCCCTCGCCGGACATGCGGCCAAATCTGTCTACAGTCAGGTCGATCATGCTTACAAGAAACATGATCCAGAACAGGCCATACGCGAAGCGCAACCAGAGCCGCCGTCGCCTCGCACCGCTGCTTTGAGCTATGGCGCCGAGCAGCGCAAAACCCAGCAGAACACCCACAAGCAGAGCCAAGGCGGGACTGGTAGACAGCCCTTGGGCAATCATGGTCAACATGGCACAGCCCCCATCGCAATGTGTTCTCACAGGCGATTTGCTACCGCCTTGCGAACCTGCGATAGAATACCCAAACAGTCGGCAGTACTGCAAGCGATGTCCGAAGCCCCTGTCCGGATTAAATCAGCATTATGGGGCAGACGGCCCCGGTTGGCGCGGGGGACTGACACCGACCGACAGGTCGTTGCGTTTGAGCCCCAAGGCGGGTAGTCTTCGACAGGCCTTCGTCCCAAGCAGCTCGACTGAGCTCGCCGAAATCGCGGGACTGGGCGTGTCCACCCTGCCAAGACACCTCCAGTTGTCGGCCACCTGATGGGTAGGTCGTTACCGGACCGTCACACCGATCCGCCGGCCAGCCGTCCCTGTTCGCCAGCGTGTTCCTGACTTGAGCAAAGCCGGTCAACTTGCACCGATAATCTGCCGATTCCTGCGTCGATAGCGTCGTCTGATACGTAGGGCCGGCAGCGGCGTGTGTGCCGGCCCAACGCGGCCCCGCGCGATGAGGTCGTAGTATGCAAGCCATTCATAGCTACAGTGTTGCCCCCGCCCTTCCGGAGAAGCTGCTTGCCCTCCAGGAACTCAGCCGCAACATGTGGTGGTGCTGGTGCCCCGAGGCAATCGAACTGTTTCAGCGCCTCGATCGCAAGCTGTGGGAGCAGACCCAACACAACCCCGTTCGCATGCTCGGTGCGATCGATCAGAACACGCTCCGCGCCGTCGCCGACGACGAAAGCTTCATCGCACACTTGGGCCGGGTCTGCGAGCAGTTCAAAGACTACCTCTCGCGCTCCTCATGGTACAGCCACCTTCCCAGCCACTCTGAGGACGTGCGGATTGCCTACTTCTCGGCCGAATACGGCATCCACGAATCGCTGCCGATCTACTCGGGCGGGCTGGGCATGCTCGCGGGCGACCACATCAAGTCGGCCAGCGACTTGGGGCTGCCGCTGGTCGGTGTGGGACTGCTCTACCGGCAGGGCTACTTCCGTCAGTACCTCAACGCGGACGGCTGGCAGCAGGAACTCTATCCGGAAAACGATTTCTACCAACTGCCTTTCGATCTTGCCCGAACGCCCGACGGGCAACCCGCCAAGGTGCAGGTCGAACTGCCTGGCCGCAACGTTCAATTGGCCGTTTGGGTCGTCCACGTCGGCCGTGTCCCGGTCTACATGCTCGACAGCAACTTGTCCGAGAATCGCTGGGAAGACCGAACCATCACCGCCCAACTCTACGGGGGCGATGAGGTCATGCGGATCCGCCAGGAGATCGTGTTGGGTATCGGCGGTATCCGCGCGCTGCGAGCGGTCGGCATTAAGCCGACGGTGTGCCACATGAACGAAGGCCATTCAGCCTTTCTCGCCCTCGAGCGGATTCGGCTGACCATGCAGGAGCAACAGGTAGGCTTTGCCGAGGCCCGGGAGGCCATCGTGGCGGGCAACGTGTTCACGACCCACACACCGGTGCCGGCCGGGAACGACCGCTTCGCCCCGCAGTTGATGGACGACCATTTCCGACAGTACTACCCCCAGTTGGGGCTGACCCGAGACGCGTTCCTCGCCCTGGGCCGCGAGAAGCCCGGCAACGACCAGGAGCCCTTCTGCATGACCGTGTTGGCTCTGAAGCTGGCGGCGCACCGCAACGGCGTCAGCAAGCTGCACGGCGTGGTCTCGCGGCGGATGTGGCAGAACGTCTGGCCGCAACTGCCGGAGCAGGAAATTCCTATCACGTCGATCACCAACGGCGTACACATACAGAGCTGGATTTCGCACGAGACCGCCAGTCTGCTCGACCGCTATCTCGGGCCCAACTGGTCGCGACAGCCCGACGAACCCAAGGCATGGCGCCGAATGGACCAGATACCCGACACCGAAATGTGGCGAACACACGAACGGCGGCGGGAGCGCCTGGTTGCATTTGCCCGACGACGTCTTCGGGCGCAGCTCCAACGGCGGGGGGCCCCCCAGACCGACGTGGTCCAGGCCGACGAGGTGCTCGACCCCGAGGCACTCACCATCGGGTTCGCCAGACGATTCGCCACCTATAAGCGCAGCACCTTGCTCTTTCGCGACATGCAGCGACTTGCGGCGATCCTGTCGCATCCCAAGCGGCCGGTCCAGATCATCTTCGCCGGCAAGAGCCATCCGCGCGACGGCGGCGGCAAGGACCTGATTCGCCAGATTATCCACCACGCCCGTGAAGAGCCGTTCCGCCGCCGCGTCGTGTTCCTGGAAGACTACGACGTCAATGTGGCGCGTTACCTGGTCCAAGGCGTCGACGTCTGGATGAACACGCCGCGCCGGCCTCTCGAGGCCAGCGGCACCAGCGGAATGAAGGCGTCGGCCAACGGTGCACTTAACCTGAGCACCCTCGATGGATGGTGGTGCGAGGGCTACCAGCCTGAAGTGGGATGGGCCATCGGACGCGGTGAGGAGTACACCGATCACAACGATCAGGACGAGGTCGAATCGCACGCCCTGTATGACCTCTTGGAGAAGGAAATCATCCCGCTTTTCTACGACCGGGGCAGCGACGGATTGCCTCGCGGCTGGATCGCCAAGATGAAGGCGGCCATGAGATCCCACGGGTCGTACTTTAACACCAGCCGCATGGTCCGCACGTATGCCGAGCGATGCTACCTACCGGCGGCCATGCGCAGTCGTGAACTCCAGGCCGACCACTTGACCCGCGCGAGCGCCCTGGCCCAGTGGCGAATGCACTTGGAGAAGCACTGGGTGGACATCTGCATACACGATGTGCGCTTCGGCAACGGCGACGCGATGAAGGTCGGCGACCAACTCGGTGTCGAGGTGGACCTGGAACTCGGACCGATTCCCCCAGAGCATGTAGCCGTCGAGTTGTTCGAGGGTCCACTCGATGCGTCCGGGCACATCCGCGAAGGCCGGGCCGTCCCCATGCAGCCGACCGGCTCCAACGGTACGAACGGCGAATTCACGTTCGTCGGCAGGATCCCCTGCCAGACCAGCGGACTGCGAGGCTGCGGGCTTCGTGTGCTGCCCAACCACCCCGATCTGGGCGACGCAGCACTCCCGGGATTGATTCTCTGGGCATCGTAAAGCCGTAAAGGCTCAAATCGCCGATCCGTGTCGGACGCCGCCCCGCCGTGCGCCCTGTCAGCAAGACACCGACTACCGAACCAGGACGGCCCAGCCATCCGGAGCAATCGTCTTATGCCCATCGAGGATGTTCGCCGCACCCGGCAGAGGCACCTCGGCGGCAGACGCGCCCAGGTTGTGCACAAACCACACGTGCCGGCGGGCGGACATGCGCCCAATTGCCGAAGTCCTTGCCCAATGCGCGGTTCAACTGCTCTACATTGCCGTGCCGCTTCCGACGGCGTTGGCGCCCGCCAGTACTGTGTGCCCACGAGCGGCGTCGCGAACGTCACCGTTTGTCTCGTCGATGAATTCTTCTCACACACCCGACACTACCTGCAATCGCGCACAACTCAAGACGCCGCCGAGCCCCACATCGTGACGGCTGGTCGGCGCACGCCACAACCTCTCGCACGCCGAGACCGAGTCGGAGCCTACAACAGCGCCTCCTCCTCGACTACATCCTCCGGCTCTGCCTCTACAGGTTCCGGCGGGCTCACCTCGGGCTGTACGCGCTTGTCCTGACCCATCAGCACGACGTGCTCTCGGCCTCCCAGCAGCCGACCCGCCTGCTCGATAAACTCCACATTCGGAAGAATCGCGCCGCCTTGACCGTTGCAGCGAATGATCACCTGAAAACCGTCTGACGTGCTCATTTCCAGAAACAGCGAGCACTCGCCGGCGTGCGCACGGCACAACGCCCCCAGTTCGTCAAGCGTGGCGGCGTCCACCACCGAGCAGTTGATCCGCAGCATCACCCTCGCGGCTAGCCTTTCATCCGCTTCGTCCAGGCCGACAACCTCGCTAACCCGAAGGCTGGGCTCCTCCCGGCGCCTGTCCACCCGCCCGCGAAGAAATACCACCACCTCCGGCTTGATCATGGCCCGATACCGCTCGAAGTCGCCGGGGAAGATCACCGCCTCGACCGATCCCCTCAAATCCTCCAGCGTCACAAACGCCATCTTCGCCCCGGCGTTGCGGCCCGACTTGGTGACGGTGGTCCGCGCCTTGGCGATCATCCCTCCGAGCACCACCTCGGTGTCGTCCGACAGGGCGGCCAAGTCCACCGTGTCAGCCGTCGTATACTTCTCCAACTGGTCCGCGTGCTGCGAAAGCGGGTGGGCCGTCACGTAGAATCCCAACGTAGCCTTTTCGTACGCCAACATCTGCGATTCCGACCACTCGCTCGCGGGAATCGCTTGGCGCGAGACGGGCGACTCCGCGCGAAACACGCCGAACAGGTTGCCCTGACCGCTGCGGCGATCTCGCTGCACCTGTGCCCCCATCGCCAGCGCCTGATCCAGCACCTCCATCAGCGCCCGGCGCATCGCCCCGGTCCGATCGAACGCGCCGCACTTGATCAACGCCTCGATAGCCGAGCGGTTTACCGCACTATGGTCCACCCGTTCACAAAAGTCGTAGATGTCCTCGAACGGTCCGCCTTCGTCCCGCGCCTCGATGATCGCGGCCACAGCCTTTTGGCCCGCTCCTTTGACGGCCGCCAGACCGAAGCAAATGCAGGGCTGCTCCGCATCCGCGCCGTCCGCCACCCCCGCCTGACGCGGAACCGCCACCGTAAAGTCGACTGCTGAGCTGTTGATATCCGGCGGGCGAACCGCGATCCCCATCCGCCGACATTCCGCGATGTACTCGACGATCTTGTCGGTGTTGTCCATCTCGAACGTCAGCAGGGCCGCCATGAACTCCAGCGGATAATACGTCTTTAGATACGCCGTCTGATAGGCCACCAGGGCGTACCCCGTCGAGTGCGCCTTGTTGAAGGCATAGCCCCCAAACCGCAGGATCTCCTCGAAGATCGCCTCGGCCTGCTCGCGCCTGACCTTGTTCCGCCCGCATCCCTGAATAAAGGCCTCGCGCTGTTCCTCGATCATGTCCGTGCGCTTCTTGCTGATCGCCCTGACCAGCCGAAACGCCTTGTTCAGCGCGATCCCACCCAGCCGGTTCACCAGGCGCGATACCTGTTCCTGGTACACCATGATGCCGTATGTTTTCGCCAGCACCTCCTTCATGATCGGGTGCGGCAGGTCCCACGGCTCGCCGTGCTTGCGGGCCACATAGGCGTCGATGTTCACCATCGGGCCCGGACGATACAGCGCGTTGGCGGCGATGAGATCCTCAATTCGATTCGGCTTCATCTTCATCAGCACGTCGCGCATGCCGCTCGACTCGAACTGAAAGATCCCCTTCGTCTCCCCGTTGGCAAAGAGGGCATAGACCTTCTCGTCGTCCAGATCCAGCTTGTCCAGCTCCACCTCCACGCCGTGGTTCCGCCTGACGAGTTGCCGGGCGCGCTCGATCGTGCTCAGCGTCCGCAAGCCCAGCAGGTCGATCTTGAGCAGACCCACCTTCTCAACCACCGTGCCCTCATACTGCGTGACCACCACGTCCGAGTCGGGCGCCCGGTACAAAGGGGCAAACTCCTCCAGCGGCTTGTCGGCCACCACCACAGCCGCCGCGTGCACCCCGGCATGCCGCGCCAACCCCTCCAGGCGCTTGGCATAGTCGATCACCTGACGCACCGTCTCATCCTGCTCGTACTGCCGTCGCAGTTCCGGCTCCTGAGCCAACGCCTTGGCGATCGTCACGTTGACCGTGGCAGGCACCATCTTGGCGATACGATCGGCCTCACTAAGCGGCACGGCCAGAACGCGGCAGACGTCGCGAATGGCTGCGCGGGCCTTGAGAGTGCCGAACGTGATGACCTGCGCGACGTGACCGTACTTGCTCCGCACGTACTCGATCACCTCGCCGCGACCGCTCTGGCAGACATCGATGTCGATGTCCGGCATTTCGTCGCGCTCGGGGTCCATGAACCGCTCGAAGTAAAGCTCGTAGCGCAAGGGGTCCGGCGCCGAAATCCCCAGGCAGTACCCCACCACCGTGCTGCACCCGCTGCCTCGCGCCCCGGCTGGAATCCCGCGCGATCGGGCATATTCCACAATGTCGTGCACAATCAGAAGGTAGCTGGCGAGGCCCTTCGACCCGATGACCGACAACTCGTATTCAATGCGCTCCCCGAGTTCGGGCGTGAGTTCGTCATAACGCCGCTTGGCCCCCTCGTACACCAGTTCGCGAAGGTGCTGCCGATCGGTCTTTCCAGAAGGAGGACGAAAAACGGGGGCGTGCCGTTGCGTGAAGTCCAAATCCAGATTGCATGCGGCCGCCACCTTCAGCGTGTTCGCGCAGGCCTCCGGCACGTCGCGAAACAGCTCGTACATCTCCGCCGCGCTCTTGAGGTACAACTGGTCGGTCTCCATCTTCATTCGCTCGGTGTCCTGGAGCGTCTTGCCCGTGTTGATGCAGACCATCACCTCGTGGACCAGCGCCTCATCCTGCGTCAGGTAATGCACGTCGTTGGTGGCCAGGACATTCAGATCGAGCTGGTTGGCCAACACCACCAACTCGCCGATCAAATGCTCCTGCTCCGGCTGGCCGTGCCGCTGCAACTCGACGTAGAAATTATCCTTACCCAAAAGATCGCGATAAAATCGCGCGGTCGCGCGCGCGCCCTCGCCGTCGCCGGAAACGATCCGGACCGCAAGCTCCGTGCCCATGTGCCCGCTGATGCAGATCAGCCCCTCGGCATGGTCGGCGAGCACCTGCCGGTCGATCCGCGGGCGGTAGTAGAACCCCTCGAGGTACGCGGTACTGGCCAGCTTCAGCAGGTTCTGATAGCCCTTGCGATTCTTGGCCAGGACCACTAGGTGATAGCTGGCCTCGCTCATGCCTCGCGCTTCACGCTCACGGCGATCGCCCGGGGCCACATAGAACTCGCACCCGATGATCGGCTTGACGCCCGCCCGAAGCGCCGCCGTATAAAAATCGATCGCACCGAACAGGTTCCCGTGATCCGTCACCGCCAGGGCCTTCATCCCCAGCTCCCGGCAGCGGGCCAGCAGGTCGCCGATCCGGTTCGCCCCGTCCAGCAGACTATAGTGCGTATGGCAGTGAAGATGCGCAAAGTCTTTCTTAGACATTAGTTACGATGCTCCCACCGACGTGCGGCGGCCGCGCCCACCCGTCGAAGCGATGGTACAAGTGCCCGCCGATACGGTCAATCCAGCCTGCCGGCAACCGCACCCCGGTTCCAGGCAGAACCCGCGTTGACCCGCGCTTGACCGATCGTAGAATCCCATGACCGCAATCCGTGAGACTGGCAGAAGGGACCTTCAGCGTTTGGCGGCTCGGGCAAACCACACCCAGACGAACGCCCCCCTTCCCACACAGAATGGGGGTCGCCCGGCTACGTTCACGTCAGCCGTGAGCGAGTGGCTAAGCCGGCAGCGATTCTCACTGACCAGCGTGCATTCCCAGGTTGCTCACTGGGCAAGGGCGTGCGAGCTTCAGATGCTGCCGGCAGCCCAACAGGAGGGCCGCAGCACCTTGACCTTTCTGGTGAATCCTTGGCAAGGCCGGCATCCCGGCCCGCTCCAATCGGCCGATGGTGAGCAACCCGTCGTTACGCACCGCCTCGCCGACCTGCTGAGTTCGATCGGTGTTGACCGGGTCGAGCTCGACGTCCGCCTCGAAAGCAACCAGATCACCGATGTACTGGCGGTCCTGTGGGCCTTGCGCCGCAAGCTCGCCCGCATCGCCGAAGGGCAAGCCCCTCCCGCCAAGCCCGGCCGACTTGGTGATCTGCTCAGCCCCGAGGGACTCAGCGTGGCCTGCACCAACACGCGGCTGGTCCGCCAGGATCGCACATTGCTTGTGCGGTACAGCTACTGCCAGACCGTCCTCAGCCGGGCCATTCGGCGGTTTAAGCAGCGCAATCGAGACTTCCGCGACCATCGTGCGTTCTATCGCGCAGCTGGACGCTACGCCTCGGCCGTCATCCTCATCGGTGTCATCCCACTGCTCATGGTGACGCTCTCGGCACCGCTGTGGAGCATTCTCATAGTCGACGGGCTCATCGTGGGCGTCGTGGGGCTGGCCGTCTACCTGTTTTTCTTATCCGTCGGCTCGGTCGAGTACGATAATGAAGTACAGGCCCAGCAGTTGGAGACCGCCTACGCAGAGTTGAAGGCGTACAGCGACAGCACCCAGGCCGACCTGCGGCGTGCCAGCCAGATCCAACAGAACCTGCTGCCGCCCTCGAAGGCCTGGCCGTTCCAGGACCGAATCGACGTCGCGTCGCACTTCAAGCCCGAGCGAGAGGTGGGCGGTGACTACTACGACCTGCGGGCGCTCGACGATCACTGCCTCGCGGTCTTCTTCTGCGACGTATCCGGGCACGGGATGGCGGCCGCGTTCGTCACGGGGCTGCTGAAGGCCTTCTTCGAGATCACAGCCGATCCGGTGAACTCCGTGACCGACTACCTCAGCGAACTGAACCGCAGGCTCTGTCAACTCACGCCGGACGACTCGTTCGCCGCGGTCATCTACGGCGTGCTCGACGTGCGAACGGGCGAGTTCTCCTACTGCAACGCTGGGCACGGGCCTCCGGGGCTCTGGATTCGGCACAACGGCCAACCCAAATGCCAATGGCTCGACCGGGCGTCCAGCCCGCTCGTGGGTGTCATGCCTCACTTTCAGTACGAGCAGGCCTCTATTCAGCTTCAGCCCGGCGACCTGATCGCCTTCGTGACCGATGGCGTAACTGAGGCCCGCAACCGCCGCGACGAGATGTTCGGCCGCCAGCGTCTGCTCGAAGTGGCCGCCGGTACGCCATGGCGCGATGCCAGCCAACTGTGTTTGGGATTGAACCAGGAAATGGTCGATTTCACGGAAGATCTGCCTCAGCACGACGACCAGGCCACGCTCGTCATCGGTTACCGTCCATCCGCGGCCGAGACAAGTGCCCAGACGCCGGTGTGATGCGGCGGACGTCGCGCTGTGGTATAGTTCAACGGAAGATGCGTTACGTGACACCATACCCAATAGGTTTCTCCACCGTTTTCCGGGCGGCTGTCGTCGCCGCAGCCATGCTGGTCGCCGGATGTGCCGTGCCCCAGGGGCCGGGCAAAGGCAAATTGATGAATCTGGTGGAGTCGACCTCCGGGCGGCATTACTGGATTTACCTGCCGCAGCGCTACCCGGCTGAGGCGCCGCCGGGCGAGGGCAACACCCGCTGGCCTCTCGTCGTGACCCTGCACGGCATGAAGCCCTTCGACAGCTATAGCGCACAGATCCGCGAGTGGCAGCAGCAGGCCGACGCCTATGGCCTGATCGTCTGTGCCCCCGATCTGCATACGTCTGATCTGTTCATGGAACTGCCTCTCAAGCACGTCCACTCCTATGTCGAGCGTGATGAGCGGATGATCCTGAACATGATGGACCAGGTTCTCCGTCGAACCGACGCCGACCCGAGTCGCGTGCTGATTACGAGCTGGTCGTCGGGCGGATATCTGGCGCACTACCTGCTCAACCGTCACCCCGAGCGATTCACGTGTCTGGCCGTGCGGCAGTCCAACTTCTCGTCCCACATTCTTGAATCACGACAGATTCCCAAGTACCCGGGATACCCCCGCACCCCCATCGCTATCTTCTTCGGTCAGAACGACTTCGCCATATGCCGCAGGGAGTCCAGAGAGGCTATTGTCTGGTACCGCGATCGAGGGTTTGAGCAAGTCGAAGCCTTCAGCGTCGAGGGCCTGGGGCACGAACGGACCCCCGAAACCGCTGCCAACTTCTTCGCACGCGTCTGCCAGTTGCAGCCGCTGGACAAGGCGCTGGCGCAGCGCACGCTTGCCCGCGTCCGCACGCAGCCGGTGCTCTTGGCGTCTGCCGAGCCCGCGCCGAATGCCACACCTGCGGCGCGCCCGCCCATCCGTCCGCAGGCCGACCGACCTACAGGCCAGCCGCAGGCCAACCTGCTCACCGCCACCTCGGTCTTGCCCGACGCGGGACACGCGGCGCAACCTGCGATCAAAGCGCAGGACGTGCCCGGCAACGCCCAACCTCAGACCCCCGTCATACCGCCGCCCCCCAGCCGACCATCCGGCAATCAGCCGAAAGCCCCGCCCCCGCCGACGGACAACAAATCCGAAATCAGCATCGTGCTGAGTTCGCCCGGTGGGGTCGCGCCGTTCTACCTGCACTTCAGCGTGCAGATCCCTCAGCACCTGCGCGAGGGGGCCGATTGTCTGTGGCTGCACAATGGCGAGCCCATCTGTACAGGTACGGAAGGACGCAAAATCCTACGTACGCCCGGTCAACACCGCATCGAAGCGCTGGTGACTACCGCCGACCGGCGCGAGTTCCGCGCACGCCGAACCGTCATTGTCCAGCCTAAAACCCCGCCGGCGCAGCGTTAGCGGCGTCTGCCCCTGTGCAGCCTCGATGCCATCCTGGTCAATGGCTCGATGCCCCGCGGGCCAATGGCCATCACCACGTTGAACAGTCCGCTGATCACCTCCACGAAGCGTAACATCTGCTCCAGCCGCTCGCGGTACACCCTCGCCTGCTTACCCTCAAGCTGTCGCGCGTCCGACGGAACCATGTCGCGACAGCGCGTGATGGCCTCAATGATCGGCTCCACCTCGCGGCGGCGGCGGTGACGGGTGATGGCTTCGAACATCTGCCACGTGTCGGTCTCGGCCTCGAAGTACTCCTTGCGATCGCCGGGCTTGTGCACCCGTCGAACCAGATCCCACGCCAGCAACTGCCGCAGGTTGATACTGACGCTGCCGCGCGAGATCTGAAGCCGTTCCATGATCTCGTCCATGCATAGCGCACACTCGGAGACGTACAGCAAAGCGTGCATCTCGCCCATCGTCCGGTTGATCCCCCAGTAACCGGCCATTTCGCCCCACCGCCGTATGAAAAGCTGCTGCGACTGCTCCAGGGCCGACAGCATGGGTCTCTCCTTTGCATACCCCCAAAACCGCACAAGGCCCCGCGATCGCCGACCGGAACTAACCGATCGACTGCCACACACCCGCACCACGCTGCATCGCCTCGAACCAGCGAGTGATGTGAATCGCATCGTCGAGCCCCGCCTTCACCGGCCGGCGATGCTGCTGCACGGCCGATACGAACGCCGCCAGTTCGCCGTAGTAGCCCAGCAAAAACAGTCCCTTGTTGTAGAGTTGCCCCAAACTGAACTCCGGCTCCCAGTAGTGCGGCGCGTCGATCACCTCTCGGTAGTAATCCGGCGTGCGACCGTAACCCGACTTCAGGTGCTCGCCCTTGCGATAGTACCACACCCGCACGTTATTCTCGGCCACCGCGCTCTCGCCCTTGCCGACCACCTCGGTACGCTCCATCGGCGCCGTTCTGGGCTGACCGAATGACAGAAGCAAACTGCCCACCGCGCCGCCGCGAAAACGCACCAGCACCACCGCCGCCCCCTCGCCCGACCGCTCGAACAACAGCGACTCGGCCCGCCCGGCCAGATACACCATCAGCGACGCCGGATGACACAAGTGGTCCAGGAAACTGACCAATCGCGGATGCTTCCCGAAGTCGAACATCCCCTCCTGATCCGGCACGTATTGCGGATACTTCGCCTGAATGCACTGCAGCCGCCCGAAGGACTCACCTTCGATGATCGCCTTGAGCTTCTCGTTGGCCGGGAAGAACATCTTCTTGAAGCCCACCATCACAAACTTGCCGCTCTGCCTCTCCACCTCCTGCAACTCGACCAGCTCTGCCGACGTCGCAGCCGGAGGCTTCTCGATCCACACGTCGCAGCCAGCCCGCATGCACTCCGCAGCGATCGACGGATAGGTGGGACGACCGTCCGCGTCGTAGCCCGTAATCACCAGCACCGCGTCGAACTGCTGCTTGTCGAGCATCTCAGCCACTTCGGTGTAACAGGCCTCAGCCCCAAATCGCCGGGCGAACAGCTCCGCCCGCTCGGCGTCGAGATCACACACCGCCCGTAGGCGGACCGGCAGGAACGGCAGGGTCGGGTAGATGTTCCGGAAGGCATGCGACCCGCAGCCGATCACACCTACCGAAACCGTCTGCTGGTCCACGACCCGCCCGCCATGATCAATTCCGCGGTCAGTCATCCGTCCTCACTCCCGCAGCCACATGGGTGCCAGGGACGATTGTTTCGCCCGTGCGGCATATTTGCAACGCTCAGCCGGCCGACAGGCAGTCCAGTCCGAGGCGATTTTACCGGACCGTTTCCTACCGCGTTTGCCTGCCGCTGAAGCGTACGGCGACACAGGCCGAAGACATATACATACGCCGGTATCGCCGACCGAGGCGTCGCTGCACAGTGATCGCGCCAATCTCGTCAGACCGTCTGTCGCCGATCCTGGTCAGACCTGCTGCCGGGGCGCTGCCTCCCCACTCCGGAAGATCGCCCCAGCAGATCACCGGCGTCGTCGAGCCGCGCCCCTCGGCCACACCCGACCACGTATCAGGCTTCGAGCCCGGCGACTACTTCGTCGAAATCGAACAGGCGCTCACCACCGAACAAAGACAGCAGATGCAGAGACTTCGGCAGGCCGACCAACAGGTCCGCCAGCATGAAGCCGCCCATCAGACCGCCGGAGGCCAACACGTTCAGGGCTCGCCGAGTTACCAATACAAGACCGGTCCCGACGGAAAGCAGTACGCCGTCGGCGGCGAGGTCCGCATCGACACCTCGTCGGTCGCAGGCGACCCCGAGACCACCATCCGCAAGATGCAGCAGATCCGCCGGGCGGCGCTGGCGCCCGCCCAGCCTTCAGCCCAGGACCGCGCCGTGGCTGCCAAGGCCGCACAAATCGAGCAGCGGGCCCGCGCCGAACTCCGTAGCCAGGGCAGCGGGAGTGCTGCGCCCGGATCCATCCCTCCGCTCGGCCGCAATATCCCCGACTCTTCGCATCCGGCCGGCGTCGGACACCAACTCAACCTCTACGCCTGATCGTCCACGCAATAGCCGGAAATCGCTCCTTCCCGGTCTGTACCGCCCTCACGAGCACGGCAAAAGTTGACGGCGCGCACGACGTCCGTTAGATGACAAGCCTTGCGGCGCGAGGGCGCGGCGGTTCCTGTGCGGCGAAAGGAGCATTCCTCACTGATGAGACCCATGCTGTCCGTACCCCAGGGAGTGGAGGAAAAAGTGGTCCGCGACCGCGGACTCTGCGTCGAGGCCAGACCCGACCTGGACAACCCCGTTCCAGCCGCCATGCGCGACCTGGTGCTCTCGGCCCACGCGCCGTGGTTCATGCCCGACGCACCCGTCCCGCAAACCCGCATTCACCTGGCCTGCACCGACCGGGCGTTCCGGCAGCGAAGCATCGAGGTCGTCGAGCGATATATCGAAGGCGCCTGCAAGCTCTATCCGAACGTACGCACCATCGTCACGCACAACGCACCGCATTACTTCCCATTCCCGCCTGTCCGCCCCCAGCCCAACGAGCCCGTGCCGCCGTTTCGCCCCGACCTGGCCGACCGGCAGTTGCTGCTCGACTCGCTGCGGCATCTGGCGCGGCGCTGCCAGGCTTTGGGCGTCGAGCTTGTCGTTGAAAACAACTGGGCCTACTGGGAAGGCGTCGCCCCGGGCGCCGACGTCACCCAATTGGGCCCGGGTGATTTCCTGGAGTATTTCGATATCGCACCACAGGATTGGCTGGCGCTGCCCCATGCCGTTGGCGAAACTCACCTCTCGTTATGCCTCGACCCCAGCCACGCCGGTCCCTATTGCCATCGCTGGCCCGACGTCCCGCAGCGCCGCCAGGTCATGGCCCAGTACGTCTCGCAGCCGGAGCGAATCGGACACATCCACTGGAACGATTCGGACCTGACCGACGACCGAGGCCGTAACGATCTCCATCTGTGCGTAGGCACCGGGACACTGGGAGATGATTTCCACGCCGCCCTCAAGACCCGCGCCACCCAGCTCGACCACCCCGTAACGCTCGAACACTTCCGCGACGTGGTCAGCTTGGACAAGGAGCTGGCGTACATCGACTCGCTTTAAGCGGGCGACCTGGACCTGAATAGGACCCGTACGCCGCACCGCCCGCCGCCCACTCAGGCGCCGGCCCGAACCGCCATCCGTCCGCCAACGATGGTTGCTGTCGGGGCGAGGTCCGACAGCAGCACGTTCTCGATCGGGTCGTCCGGACCGTCGGCATCCAGCGGGACGGCCACAGCGTCGGCCCATTTGCCCGCGGACAGGGAGCCGATCCGATCGTCCCAGCCCAGCGCTCGAGCGCCGCTGATCGTGCCCATCGCCAGAAGTGTGGCCCCGGGCAGTTCGGGGTGGCGTCGTCGCAGCAACCTCAGCTCATCGAGAACCGACAGCGTCGGGCTCGAGGCCAGACTGTCGGTGCCCACGCAAACGTTCACGCCTGCCGCCAGCATCTCGATGAACCGGTGCCCCCTGTGCTGGAAGTACCGATGCGACCGCGGGCAATACGCCACGCTGGCCCGGGATGCCGCCAGCATCGCCAAATCCTCGTCGTCGAGGTAGTTCACGTGCGCCAGCAGTGTCGGGTGCGCCAGCAGACCTACGCTGGCTGCATAAGCGACCGGTGACAGGCCCGTCGCCGACACGCTGTCGTCAGCGATCCCCAACATCGTCAGGAAGCGGTAGAGGTTTCCCGTTCCGTGTCTAACGAACGGGTTCTCGTCGGACGTCTCCGCCAGGTGGGTGGTCAGAGGCCAGTTGTTGCTTCGCGCCAGGTCCAGACACCCCCGGTACACCTGCTCCGCCACGCTGTAGGGCGCGTGGGGCGATATGCCGATCCGCAGCCCATCGTCCTCGATCATGCCTTCCATGTCACGACCGAGCCGCGTCAGCGCGTCGTGCCGCCTTCGGCCAATACCCAGACACTCAGCAAAACACACGGCGCGGATCGGATGGTCCGTCAGCGTCCGCCACGCACGATTGCCGTAGCAAATGTCGCCTACGCAGGTGACCCCGCCGGCCAACGAGGCATCGGCGCCCTCGCGCACCGCGGTGGCGACGGCGCTGTCGTCGGTCGGCCGTCGCGCCGTTACCTCCCCCAGCCACGTGACGAAGTTGCCCCGGTAGCGAATCTTGCCGGCCAGCCTGCTCAGTTCCAGGTGGGTGTGGGCGTTAACCGTGCCCGGCAGCAGCACAACCTCACCCAGGTCGACTCCCCCCGCCCCCAACCTTCCGCTCGCCGGCTCGATGGCGGCAATCTTCCCCGCTTCAATGCGCAAATCCACCGACGCGACAGGCCCGCCGCTCTGGCCATGTCGGTCGGCCGGGCCGCCCGAAGCCAACGGAACGATCCACGCAGCCCGCACGATCGTTGGATCAGTCGATCGCGAAGTCATGGAACATCGCTATCAATGGGGAAGATGGGACGCATGGTGTTGGGCGATTAACTGCCCGATGTCCTCGCCCTTGTACTGCCTGGTCAGCTCGTCCATGAACCGCTTCATGGTCTCCAATCGCTGCCGCGCCAACTCCTTGCTCCGCTCGAAGCGGAAGCTTTCGTTGATCCGCGCCTCCCAGTAGTGATACTCGCGCTGCCGCTGCCACGACTTGAGCACCTGCTCGGCACTGCGCTCGCCCAACGCGCAACGACGCGCCTCACGGCACCACAGCAGAGGTCCAAACTCATCCAGGTTGTCGGCGTCGGCAAGAATGCTCGCCTCGATGCGATCCGGCTGCCGTTGCCCCATTTGCAGTAAGGACTGACCGGCGCGCCGAAGGCTCCGTTCAGGCAAAGCGTCGCCCAACGCGTCGGCCAGCGCGGCCGCTGCCAGCCCCAGTTGCTGCGCTGACGTCGGACAGGTCAAAAGCTGCCACGCTGCAACGTCGCCGCGCCGCGCTTCAACCGCCCAGCCAACGTCGTGGAAGAGGGCCCCCGCCGACAAAGCCACTCGATCGACGTTCGCGTCCGCCAGCTCCAGGTATTCACAGGCGCATGCCGCATTGTGGGCCACTCTCACGCAATGCTCCCACAGAAACAGGTCCGACCTGCCTCCGTCGAGCTCGAGCGCCAGCAGTTCGCGCGCTCGCTGCTGGACGACTTGCGTCTCGGCCATGCGCCTCTCCGCGCTTGAGTAACTGTCTCGAACAGCAACGCGGCCCCTTCAGATCGCGCCTGCCGATAGGCCATTCATGTGCGCCGCACGTCAGCCGAAAATGCGACGTGCCGATGTGCCCTGACGCGCAGCTCTCTCCTGCCCGACTAATACTGTAGCGACTCGCTGAGGATTTGGTAGTAACAATTCCGCTTGGCCGGCCGGAAACCCGCATCCGCGATCAAATGGCAAATCTGCGGCTCGTCCAGGCGATACGTCGTGCCCGCCGCCGCCACCACGTTCTCCTCCATCATCACCGAGCCCATATCGTTGGCCCCGAAGAAGAGCGACAACTGGCCGACCCTCGGTCCCTGCGTCACCCAACTCGCCTGGAGATTGGGCACGTTGTCCAAGAACAGCCTCGCGATCGCCAGCATGCGCAGATACTCGCTTGCCCCGGCCAGGTGAAGGTGCTCACCGTCGGGCGCCAAGCCCGCCTCCGCCTGCTCAATACGCCCCAGTCGCGTCGTGCCCGGCTGGAACGTCCACAGAATGAACGCCGTAAAGCCCCCCGTTTCGTCCTGCAACTGCCGGATCCGCTCCAGATGCTCGATACGCTCAGCAACGGTCTCGACGTGCCCGAACATCATGGTCGCGCTGGTCCGCATTCCCAGAAGGTGCGCCTGCCGCATGACCTCCAAGTAGCCGGCTGTATCCACCTTGTGCGGACCAATCCGCCTCCGCACGCGATCCACAAGGATTTCCGCCCCTCCGCCCGGGATCGTGTCCAGCCCCGCATCCCGCAGCCGAGCCAGTACGTCGGGTACGCCAAGCCCGAACCACCGGCTGAAGGCCGTGAGCTCCGGCGGGCTGAAACCATGAATGTGGATGGCCGGCCAGCGCCCCTTGATAAACCGCATCAGGCCCAGGTACCACTCGAAGTCGAGTACCTCCGGTGGCACGAGCCCACCTTGCAGCAGCACCTGGGTGCCGCCGATGGCCGCTAATTCGTCGATCTTCTGGCCGATCTGCTCGTAACTTAGCACGTAAGCTTCTTTAGAATCAGGTCTTACGCTGAAATTGCAGAACTCACAGCCCGCTATGCAGATGTTCGAGTAGTTGATATTGCGGTCGACCACGTACGTGCGGTAAGGCTCGGGATGAAGCCGCAGACATGCTTCATGGGCCCGCCGACCCAGGTCATGGATCGAAAGCTCCCGGTACATCGCAAGGGTGTCGGCGCGATCCAAGCGGGTGATAGTTTGACTGGCGGCGGTCACGGCTGATGCTCGGCTGGCTGGTTGGCGACGGCCAGATCCCCTGGGCTGGCTCGAAGTAGCCCCATCTGCTCGGCCATCTCGAAAAAAAGCTCTAAACCCCTGTGATGTCTTGGGGTCAGAGCGAAGCTCAGGTACTGCGTAAGGTACTTGGCCGCCAATTCGACAGGCCAGCCGTTGGCCGGCCCATGAACCTTTGCCAACTCGGCCGCCCGACCCACGCCGCGGTCTCGGGCTGCGTCGAGAAGTTGGGGCAGTTGGCCCAAATCGCTGTGGCGCTTGCCCGCCCACACGGCAAACACGAAGGGCAGACCAGTCAGTTGCTTCCAGGCACCACCCAGGTCCACCTCGAAGCCGAACTGCCGTGTCGGGCCGCTTACCACCTTGTCCCCGATGAGCAGGACGGCCTGGCAGCGATCCAGTGGCTCACGACGCGTGTCGATCCGCCGAACCGGCAGCGCGCGCTCGTACAGCCGCCGCCACAACACCTGGGCCAGCACCACCGATGTGTGGGAATCACCGTCCACGTGCAGCGTCGTGATGCGGTCGGGCGGGACCCGCGAAAAAATGCGAACCGTCATCGTCTGACCATCCGAGGCGATGCAGCCGTCCGAGATGATGTGCCAGTCTGGGCGGTTTCGGCCGAAATCCACCGCCGGCACGAGTACCGCGTCGGCTTGGTCAGCTTCGAGCAGAGCGGGCAGCTCCGCCGGCACGGCCAGCTTCAGCGTGATCCCCGGCTGGCGGTCGAGCCCGTCGATCAATGGCTTCGTGTTGAGAAACGAGACTGCCCCAACCACCCATCGGCGCTGGCTGTTCGTCTGATCGATCTGCGTACGACTTGTGGCCATCTGTGGCAAACCCCTTTCCATTTTGCACATTATAAGAACCTCGTCCGGACGAAGACAGCCGCAGCCGGCGACGAACGACCGTGGCATCGTTTGTGCAGCCGAGGATCGTGCTATAATGAGCAGCGTTGTGAAACGTAGGCTCATCGACAATTTGCGCCGTGTGGGCGACCGCATCGCCGCGGCAGCCGAACGTAGCGAACGCCAACCCGAAGACATACAACTCGTGGCGGTGACCAAATTGGTCGAGATGGACGTGGTCCGGCAGCTGCTGGACCTGGGCATCGCAGATCTGGGCGAAAGCCGTGTCCAGGTCCTGGTCAAACGGGCGGGTATGCTGGACGAGCAGTTGCAGCGGCGTCTGGCTCGCACGTCGCAGGAGGCCCCCGACCAGCCGATCCGGCCTCGCTGGCACATGGTCGGGCACCTTCAGCGCAACAAGGTGCGTGTGGTCCTGCCTTGGATCGAGTTGATCCATTCGCTGGACTCGCTCCGCCTGGCTGAGGAAATCAGTGCCCAAGCGGTCAAAGCGAACCGCGAGGTCCGCGCTCTCATACAGGTCAACCCCACGGCAGAGAAGACCAAGTTCGGGGTCGCCGTCGGGGCTGCCATCCATCTGGCCGAGCAAATCGTCACCCTGCCGAAGCTTAGGCTGATTGGTCTGATGGCCATGGCCCCGCTGGTCGACGATCCGGAGAAGTCGCGGCCGTACTTCGAGCGGACACGCGAGTTGTTCGAGGAGATTCGCGGCGAAGACGTCGTCGGGCCCGAGTTCGTCCACCTTTCGATGGGTATGAGCAGCGACTATGTTGTGGCGGTCGAGGAGGGGGCCACGATGGTGAGGATCGGCACGGCGCTCTTCGACGGGCTCCCCAGTCAGGTTGCCAGCGAAGCCTGATCAGGCAGGGCATGGACTTCGACCCGTTCTATCTGTTCCGGTATCTTCTGTGCTTGGTCTGCACCATCTATGCGGCGGCGCGTACTGGTCAGACGCTCGTCCGCTGGCAGCGATGGTTGTGGGCGGATGGGCGATCGCAGGCTCTTGTAAGGCGGTACCTCGTGGCGCAGTTGGTCCGGGTTCGCCTGCGGCGATTCGGGCTGGACGTGCTGCAAATTGTGGTTCTGCTGGCGGTCCTTTGGCAGGTGATCCTGCTGCATGAACGGATCTGAAACGTCTCAGCGTGACGACAAGGCCAGCACCGGCCTGGCGGACCTGCCGAACGACGAGTTGGTCCGGTACGGCACGGAACTGGGATTGAGGCTGCGCCAGAACGCTCCGCGCGGTGAATTGCTGCGAGTGATCCGGCAGCGTCAGGAGCTGCTGGTGCAGTTGGGCCGGCAAGCGATGCTGGACGTGTGCGTCTGGGCCCGTCGTCCGGTGCGGCAGTCGGCCAGTAAGGAACAACTCGCCCGAGAGATTGCCCAGACAGGCAAGATGGACTTTGCCGAGTTGAGCCGGGCGGGCTTGATTGCCCTGGCGAAGCTGCGCGGGGTGGAGGCGGGCGACAACGAGCCGGACGAGCAGATCAGGCGTCGGCTGCGACGCGCCGAGTCGCTGTCGGACGTGCTGCGCCGCAAGCGGCGCTCGCTGGAGGCGACTTTGGTTGGCAAGCTCCTGCCCGGCGGGTCGGCCGACGAGCCGAAGGAGTATCGCTTCCTACCGGAAAATCACGCGCACCCCGATCTGAAGGAGCGGATCGCACAGGACGGCCTGGTCGGCGGCATCGCCAGCAGGCTGCGCGGCGTGGCCGACGACTACGTGGCGCAAAAGCTCGACGAGATCGAGCACCGCATCGATCGCAAGCTGGACGAGATTGACGGGCGCCTTCAGGAGTGGCGCGACCGTGAGATCACCAATCGACTGCGGATCATCAAGATTACGCTGGTGGCCAGCATTCTTGTGGCCCTGCTGTCGGGGGGCTATAAGTATATGGACCGCCTGGCGGGCAGTGGGCCCGCGGCGGAGGGCCGACAAGGCGCGGCATCGGTCGCGACCCGGGACTAAACATGCTTGAACGCTTCGACAAGTTCGCCGAGAAAGTCGTCCGTCTGGCCAACCAGATCGCGAGGCAATACGAGCAGGAATATGTGGGCACCGAACACGTCCTGCTGGCGGTCGCACAATCGGAGGGCCTCGGCTCGTTCGTGCTGAAAGACCGCGGTATGCGTTACGACATCATCAAGGCCCGGGTCGATGCGGTCATGCAGAAAGCGATGGAGGAGACGTGGGTGTTCGGCCGTTTGCCGGGCACGCCGCACTTCAAGAACGTCGTGGCGCGGGCCATCGAGGAAGCCCGCGGGCTGGGGGCGTCGCACGTGGGCACCGAGCACCTCCTGTTGGGGCTGTTGCGCGAGCGCGGGTGCCTGGCACACAAAGTCCTGGACGAGATGGGCCTGACGGCTGACAACGTTCGAGACCAGATTCGCCAACTATCCAAAAGCTGACCGAAAGGGCCGGCATGATCGAATCGGCAGGCCAAGCCCGCGCGGGACACGGGGCGGATCCATACACGGTGGCTGTCATCGGCGCCGGTTCGGTCGGCGCGACCACGGCCTACGCCCTGATGATGCGGGGGCTCGCGCGCCGCATCGTGCTCAACGACGTCGTGGCTGAACGCGCCGAAGCCGAAGCCGACGACCTGGCCCACGGGTGCATGTACGTACCGTCCGTCGAGGTGCAGGCCGGCAGCCTCGATGACTGCGCGGGCGCGCGGGTGGTGATCGTCACCGCCGGGGCCAAGCAGAAGCCCGGACAAAGCCGTCTGGAGTTGGTGGGCGTCAACGTCGGCATCTTCCGCAACCTGATACCCAAGCTGGTCGAGGTGGCGCCCGAGGCCATCCTGCTGATCGTGACCAACCCCGTCGACGTGCTCACCTACGCCGCCCGGAAGCTCATCGGCGGCGCTCAGCGAATCTTCGGCACGGGCACGGTGCTGGACACGTCTCGCTTCCGCTACCTGATCGCCCAGCGGATGGGCGTGGCCGTGGGCAACGTGCACGCCCATATCGTCGGCGAGCACGGCGATAGCGAGGTGCCGCTGTGGTCGAGCGCGCGGATCGGCAACATCTCACTCGATGAGTTTCGCCCGTCAGGCCTTTCGCGTCTGACCGACAACGACCGCGCCGAGATCGCCCGGGACGTGCGGCAGGCAGCCGGGCGGATCATCCGCGACAAGGGCGCCACCAATTGGGCGATCGGCTTGACCACCGCGCGGATCGTCGAGGCCATCGCCCGCGACGAGACGGCGATTCTGACTGTCTCGCGCCTGCTGCGTGACTATTGTGGCATCGATGACGTCTGCCTGTCGGTCCCCTCCCTGGTCAGCGCCCGCGGCGTGGGCGATGCGCTGGTGCCCGACTACGACCGGACGGAATTGACAGCCCTTCGCAAGTCGGCCGCGGTCATCCAGGACGTCATCCGCCAGGCAGGACTGTAGCGCGCATGTCCCTAAGCGCGCGGGTGCCCCCGTTCCTTCCAGGAGCGGGGGACTGTCGGGTAGCCGTGTGCCCCGCCGCGGCGGGTTCTTGAACAGTGTCTTCCCTCCCACGTCGGGTGGCATGCCCACGCCGCTGTTAACGGTGAGCAAACCCGAACCGTTGCGTGGGCATGTTTTGCCCGGTTGCCGATCCGACCCCACCCGAACGCGAGCTTTTCTGTCCGACCGCGCCCTTCCATCCGACCCGTCGAATCGCTACTCTTGTCTCTTTAGGGATCGACGAGATCACACGGGTGCCCCGTCCCTTCCAGGGGCGGGGGACTGACCTGTCGTGATGCCTGTACGGGGAGCACACAATGAAGCAGTTAATCGAGTTTCCGTTGGAAGGCGAGGGCGGTTCGATATGGGTCGAGGTCGAGGTACCTGAGGTCGCGTGCCACTGCTCTTGAGCAGTGCACCGGTGCCCCGTCCCTTCCAGGGGCGGGGGACTGACCTGTCGCGGGGCCTATACGGGGAGCACACAATGAAGCAGCTAATCGAGTTTCCGTTGGAAGGCGAGGGCGGTTCGATATGGGTCGAGGTCGAGGGACCTGAACCACAGGTCGGCGTCGAGCCGGCAATGCGCGGCATCGCGCCGGCCGCTCGCGGCGGCGAGCACTTCGAAAAGGCCGGGCAGACCTTCCAGAAGGCGGTCGCCAGGATCAAGCCAGCCGCCCAGGCCATCATCGACCAGTTGCGAGGCATCGCCAGCCCGCCCGATCAGATCGGCGTCGAGTTCGGGTTCAAGCTCAGCGCCAAGGCCGGTGTGATCATCGCCTCGACCGACGCCGAGGCCAACTTCAAGGTCACACTCACCTGGAACCGCACCGACGGCTAGCGAGCCGACCGTAAAGCCAGGCAGCGTGAGTCTCCGGCGGTTTGCACATGTCCGATAAGCTTGCACCGGCCATCGCCCGCATCTTCGACAACGACGACAACATCGTCGGCATGGCCTTTCTGGTCGGCGCGAAACACCTGCTCACCTGCGCCCACGTTGTCGCCAAAGCGCTCAACATCTCCGCCGACCATCGCGCAAAGCCGGACGACCCGGTCCGGCTCGACTTCCCGTTAATCCAACATCGCCAGAAGCTCACCGCCCGAGTGGCGTGCTGGTCTCCGTTCCGAAACGCCGGCTCCGGTCCCGTGGTCCCTGAAGAAGATGTCGCCATGCTGGTTTTGGATGGCGATCCACCGAGTAAGAGCGCCGCCCTGCCCCTGCGGGTTGCAGACGACTTGTCGGACCACAAGTTTCGTGCCGTCGGCTGTCCGCCCAGGCATGACGGCGGCGTTTGGGCCAACGGCAAGCTACTGGGTCCAAACGACGTGGGGTGGGTCCAGATTCAGGCCCTCGACGGGTTGGGCTACTTCGTCCAACAGGGCTTTAGCGGCACGCCCGTTTGGGACGAGAAGATTCGCGCCGTCGTCGGCATGGTCGTCGCTGCCGACACCGAAGCCAAGGTTCGCGTCGCCTACATGATCCCGGTGGCCGCACTGTGCAAGGCCTGGCCCGACCTTGCCGACATTCAACCGCAACCGGTCCATTCAATGGGCAAGCCGGTCAACGTCCCCCGTCTGCCCGACAGTTTTTTGCCCCGCCCCGAGTACCTCCAACAGGTCAAAGACGCGTTGCTCGCCGACGTGAGGCAACCGGTGGCAGTCACTGGAGCTGCCCGCACCGCCGGACTGTGGGGCATGGGCGGCATCGGCAAGTCGGTCCTGGCCGCTGCGGTGGCGCGCGACCCCGACGTACTGCGGGCGTTCCCCGACGGCGTGATCTGGATCACTCTGGGGCAGAATCCAAACCTGACCATCAGACAGTCCCAGCTTGCCACAGCCCTCGGCGGCTCCGGCGGCTTCGAGGACGTTCAACAGGGCAGGGCCTACCTCAGCCAACTGCTGGCCGATCGTGGGTCCCTGATCGTCCTGGACGATGTGTGGCAACCCGCTCACGTGACGCCTTTTGACGCCTTGGGACCTCACTGTCGCATGCTGGTTACCACTCGCAAGCAAGATGTGGTTAAGGATATCGGCGCCGTCCCGTGCGAGGTGGAGCTTCTCGACCATGACCAAGCTACAGCGCTCTTCGCCGGCGCCGTTGGCGGCATCAAAGGCAAGCTGCCCGCGCAGGCCCGCGAGATCATCGAGCGGTGCGGCAACCTTCCGCTCGCGCTGTCCATGGTGGGCAACATGGCCAGTAAGAGACCCGATCGCTGGGACAACATTCTGGGCAAACTGCGAAGCGCCAACCTCGCCAGAATCAGCCAACACCTCAAGGACTATGAGCACCCCGATCTGCTGGCCGCAATGCAGATCAGCGTCGACGACCTGCCGGCAGACGTCCGCCGACGCTATCTCGACTTCGCCGTCTTCCCCGAAGACACGGCCGTGCCCGAGACTGTCTTGCGTACTTTATGGGAATCGCACGGACTCAACGAGTACGACACCCAGGACGTCCTCGACGTGCTGGTGGATCGATCGCTGCTCCGCCGCGACGATCGAGGCCGGCTGACCTTGCACGACTTGCAGCGGGACTACCTCCGCAGTGAGGCCGGTGACTTCAAGCCGTTGCATCAACGCCTGGTCGAAGCCTACGGCAACAGGTGCAAGCACAACTGGCCTGCCGGCCCGAACGACGGGTACTACTTCCAGCACATCTGCCATCACCTCGCCCGGGCCGGGCGGGGCGACGAGCTGCGCAAGCTGCTTTTGGACTTCGAGTGGATTCAGGCCAAACTCGACGCGACCGATCCGGCGTCACTGTTGGCCGATTACGATCAACTCGCGGGCGATTCGGACTTGTCGGCGGTCCAGGGCGCCCTGCGTCTTTCGGCCCACGTGTTGGCTCAGGACAAGGGTCAACTTCGCAGTCAGCTCTACGGCCGCCTGCTCGGTCAGGAATCCGAAGACGTCAAGCTGCTTCTATTGCAGATGCGCCAATTCGCCACAACAGATCCCAACCCCTGGCTTCGCCCGACCACGCCAAGCCTCACGCCCCCTGGCGGCCCGCTGCTGCGGACGCTGACGGGGCACACGGCGTCGGTGTGGGCCGTGGCAGTGACGCCGGACGGCCGCCAGGCGGTCTCGGGGTCGTTTGATAACACGCTGAGGGTCTGGGACCTGGAAACCGGGCGAGTGGTGGCGACCTTTTCCGCCGACGGCGCAGTGACCGCCTGCGCGGTCGTCCCGGATGGTCTCACCATCGTCGCCGGCGACGCATTGGGTCAGGTTCACATCCTTCGGCTGGAGCAACCCGACGTAGAAGGATGACTTTCACGGGTGGGCCGGGTCCTTCTTCGGACCTGGCCGACACGATGACGATCGTCGGGTGGCACGGTCCGGCCAGGCCGGGCCGTGATTCGCCAACCGGGCGCGGAGCGTCGAACACACACGGCGGGTGGCCCGTCCTTTTAAGGGCGGGGGACACGATGACGATCGGACGTGTGCACCGACACGCGGGGGAAGACACTGTTCGAGAACAGTTCGACAGCGCTCACTGTTTGAAGGCAGTCGCACGCGGCAAATCGTCTTCTGTAGGGCAGATTTCACCTGCCAGTCGGGCGGCACGATCAAATCCGGTGCGCCGAAATCCCACCGCGGACGTGGGTCGATGACCCGCCTCGCCCGCGAATGCGTCCAGCTTTGGCGTCTGAATCGGGCTGTCGTACCACGCGGGCTTGCCGTAACGGGCAACGTGGTCCTGCCGGAGACTGTCCAGGACGATGAGAACCAGATTCATATCATCCTGCTCCTTTCGCCGTGCTTGTGCGGTCTTCGCGACGCGCCGACCCGAAACCAAAGCGTAACCACCGGGGGGCCCGAATCCAGCCAGACCCTACAGGATGATCTCACGGCCCTGGCATCCGAATGCCAACGCAGTTAGCATTTGATGATTGGCCGGTAAGGAGATCTCCCATGAAATCGACGTACCCGAATCGACGTGGAAACCTGTTGCGCTATTTGTGGTTGCTCCCGGCGTTGGCGGCGATGGAGGTGGCGATGGCAAGCGAAGGCGCCTCGGCCGACAAGGTGCTCTTCGATTTCGAACAGGATCAGCAACTGTCCGTCTTCGGACCCGACGCCGAGCGCGACGCCGAGCGACGCCTCTCGCTGGAAGCGCCCGAGGTGACCGCGGCCAACAAGGCGCTCAAGATTGTCTTCACGGGCGAGGGCAGCCCCTGGCCGGGTATCGCCACCAGCCAGGTCCCTCGTGACTGGAGTGCGTATGAGGCGCTGAAGTTCGAGGCCCACTCGATCAACCCGCTGGCGCTGTCTGTCCGCATCGACGACGACAAATCGGTCGATCACGCCAGCCGGTTCGGCTACACGGCGCAACTGAGCGAGCGTCGCACGCTCGTCCAGATCCCCATGGAGGATATTGCCCGCAGCATCAACCCCAAGAACGTTACGCTGCTGTGCGTCTTCCTTACCGAGCCGCCAGCCGGCACGACGATCTACATTGACAACATCTCCCTGGGCCTGATCGAGGCGCAGAAGGTGGACTACCTACCGCCCGAGCAGCGCAAGGACGCGCCATATACCTACCAAGTCACCACGCCGGTCGCCTGGAAGCTCAAGCCTTTGCCGGGCGGACCGCTGAAGGTCTTCACCATTCCCAGCGTGGCCTACGGGCGCGAGACCGTCGAACTCGGACAGCGACTCGACGCCGAGTTCGGCACGGTCAGTTGGGATCGCAGTTGGGGTCAGAATACCTGGGGCTTCGGCGACCACTACGGCGAACGGGGGCACCGCTTCGACTTCAAGATCATCCAGAAGTATCTGACGATGGAGCTGGCGGGCCCCAATCCGTACGACGTCTATGTGATTCCCATGCCCGTTGGCTGGAAATGGTTTCCCCAGGCCGCCAGAGAAGGGCTCCTTGATCGCGTCAAAAACGGCGCGGGCCTCGTGTTGGTCCGACCGTTCCCGGGCGACGAGCAGTTCGACGCTTCGGACCTTTGGTCGATCAGCGCGCTGACACACTGCCAAACCGACACCATGCAATCGCCTAGCGGCTACATGCAGTTTCCGGAAACCGGGGGCGTCACCGGGCAGGCGTGGAAAGTGACCCAGCCCGACCATTACATCGTCAAGGACCTGCCGCTGGACCTGCTGCCTTTCGAGGCGATGGCCTACCAGCAGTACAAGGTCGCACCCGAGGCGACGGTGCTGGTCGAGTCGGCCGGCGGCGACCCGATTATCGCCGTCAAGCCGTTCGGCAAGGGCCGAGTGGTCACCGTCAGCTACCGCGCGTTCGACATGACGCCCTGGGTCGACCAGCCCGGCGGCAGCCCACCCCCGGTCGACTACGCCTACTGGGAGGTGGGCTACGCACTGGTCGCACGCTGCGCGCTGTGGGCCGCGGGCCGCGAGGTGCCGTTCGTCCTGCCCGAGGAGTTCATACGTCAGGCCCATGCCGAGAGCGTCAACCCGCTGACGGTTGAAACGGCCGACACGGTCAAGGCGGGCGAGCCCATCGACGTAAAGGTAAGCCTGGCCGGCGATTCGGCCGGGTGGCAGCTCGACCGGGTTCAGCTCCGCGACACCTACGGGCGGATCATCGAACAGGCCACACCTGACCAGGGCAAGGTCACGCTGCCCAGCGGGCGCGTCGGCACGTGGGCGGCGCAGGTGGTCGCGCACGCCGTCAACGCCGACCGCACCGTGGTGACCAAGACGGCCGACGTGGTGTTGACCCCGCCCAAGGCCGTATGGAACGACTACGAGATCATCATGTGGCCCAACGACCGTTTGCCCTGGCAGCGGCCTTTGATCTACGAGCAGATGCGGCAATGGGGCTGCACAGCCACGCTCGATCCCGGGTGGCGCAACGACGCCTTGATGCGCGAAAGACTGGTCAACGGGATGCGGATCGTGCCGCACGGCGTCCAGCGCCAGCTCTTGCAGATCAATCCGGACAAGTTTGCCGAGCAGAAGCAGAACTACGAGCTGACCAAGGATAAGAAATACCTGCACCGCTTCATGTGCATCAGCGATCCGGACGTTCGTGCGTCGGAGGCCAAGCTCCTGCGCGAGCGGACGGCCCGGCTGGCGAAGCTGCGGCCGCTGGCCTACTGCATCGGCGAGGAGGATTCGCTCACCAGCTATCGCGCCGAGCTGGATCTGTGCTTCGCGCCGGCCACGCTGAGCAAGTTCAGGAAACACCTTCAGAGCAAGTATGACGGCGATCTAGCCAGACTGAATCAGCGCTGGGGCACGAGCTTCGAATCGTGGGACGTCGTGATGCCCATGACCTCGGACGAGGCGAAAGCTCACGGCAACTTCGCCCCGTGGGCCGAGCACCGAAGCTTCATGGATGACGAGTGGCTCGAGATTTATCTCTTTTACCTCGACATCCTCAGGCAGGAAGACCATCCCGACGTGCTGATGGGCACGAGCGGCACGCAGATCCCCACGCCGCACGATGGTCAGGATTGGTACAAGCTCATGCCGGCCTTCGAGTGGCTCAGCAGCTATACCTACAGCCACCAGGACGAGATGCACCTGCACTTCGCCCCGCGTAAGCCGTACATCACCGCGGCGACCGGTTACGGCGTGAGCGCCGAGCGGGCGCGCCATCTGTTGTGGGATCGGTTGTTCCACGGCAACGCCGGCGCGATCGTGTTCTGGTGGGTGGCGATTCAGAATCCCGACCTGAGTCTGTGTCAGGCCGGCAAGGATTTAGGCGCGGTGCTGGCCGAGATGCAGGGCGGCGCGGGACGGCTGGTGTTCGAAGCCGACCGACTGCTCGACCCGATCGCGGTACACTATTCGATCCCGTCCATGCAGGCTGCCTGGGTCACGACCGAAAGCATGGACGCCTACACGCAGGCTGTCGATCAGTGGTGGAAGGCGCTTCAGGAGTTGGGCTATCAGCCCAAGTTCGTCGCCTCGCAGCAGATCGAGCAGGGCGAGCTGACGAAGGGTAAGTTCCGGGCGCTGATCATGCCGCGCAGCGTCGCACTGTCGGCGAAGGAGAAGCAGCAGATCGACGCCATGGTCGAGGCCGGCGGCGTCGTGCTCGGCTGGCCCGACCCGGTCGGCGTCTACGACCTGGATCTGGCCAGGCATGAAGGGCCCGTCGTGCCGACCGGCTACCAGGCCCTCGACCCGACCAAGCAGGCCGAGCAGATCGGCAAGTTGATTCGCCAGGCAGGCGTCGATCCACCGGTGATCGTGCAGAGCGCCACCGGCGCGGATCTGACCGGCCTGGAGATCATCCGTTTTGCCCTGGATGACACCCGGATGGTCGGCATCCTTCGCCCGCCCGTCGGCACCAAGGAAGTCGTCGGTCCGGACGGGGTGATCCAATACCTGCCTGACGAGTCGGGCGGCAAGCCCGTCGAGCGCGTTCGCATCCCGGTTGTCGAGCCGGCCAGGTTCTTCAACGTTCGGAGCGGCAAGCCGGCTGACGTGGTCACGCTCGAAGATGGGCGATCGGCAATGGAGGTCGATGTGCCGGCCGGCGACGCGACGCTACTGTCGGCCGTGCCAGCCGTATCCGCCGTGAACGTCGAGCTTGTCTCGCCGCAGGTCAAACGTGGCGGGCAGGTCAGCCTGAAGGTGTCGTGCGACGCGCCAGGCCGGCGCGTGATCCGCGTCGAGGTGCGTCAGCCGGACGGCTCCAACGCGGCGTGGCTGACGCGCAACGTGGTGGTCGCCGAGCCGGCAACCGTCACCGCCGCCGTCGCAGCCAACGACCCAACGGGCGAGTGGTCGGTCAAGGCCACCAGCGTGTTGACCGGGGCGTCGACTAGCAGCCGTTTCGTCGTGGAGTAGAGCACGGTCCGCCCTACGCGCCGACCGCCTCCAGGAACGCCTCGGCCATCAGTGCGTGGCCGGGTTTGGAGGGGTGCACGCCATCGTGGGCCCAGAATTCGGGGCTGCGTTTTTTGCAGGCCTCATCGAACAGCCACTGGGTGCGGATGAGGACGGCGTCGAACTCGTCGGTGAGTTGATCGACCGCGGCGAGGTAGGGCTTGACGCCCTGGTAGCGGGCCAGGTCGTGATCGGTGCTGATTAGAAACGGCTGCCAGAGAATGATCCGCGCTGGTGTCTGATCGCGCACCTGCCGCAGCAGCTCGCGGTAGTTGGTCAGGTACTCGTCGGCTGTCAGTCGTTGGTAGCCGGGGCGCCGCCGCCAGACGCAACTGGCGTCGTTGATGCCGATCAGGCAGCTCAGCCAGTCGGGCTGTTCGGCGATGCAGTCGGTCTCCCACCGCGCCTGTAAATCGAGCAGCGTGTTGCCGCCGATGCCGCGATTCTCGAACACGAGATCCAACTCGGGATATCGCGCCTGAATCACGCTCGATGCGAACAGGAAGTAGCCGTACCCCAACTGCGTATACGCCTGCTCGCGCCGCCCACTGTCGGTGATGCTGTCGCCGATGAACAGGATCTTCTGGCCTTTCCGGAAGACAAGATTGCCCATGCTCACCCCTTTCAACTCCCAACATGCTCCTTGAGACAATGTCAATGCAGGAAGTGCCGTGTGCCGGTGAACACCATCGCCACGTCATGCTCGTTGCAGAAGTCGATGGTGGCCTGATCGCCTTTGCTGCCCCCCGGTTGGACGATGGCGGTCACGCCTGCCTTGGCCAGCGCCGCCGGACCATCGGGGAAGGGAAAGTACGCGTCCGACGCCGCCACCGCGCCCTTGACCCGCTCGCCAGCCAGTTCGGCGGCGATGCGGCAACTCATTACGCGGCTGGTCTGGCCGGCCCCGGCGCCCGCCAGCGCTTGGCCTTTGGCGATGACAATGGCGTTGGACTTGACGTGCTTGCACACCAGCCAGGCGAAACGCAGGTCGACCATCTCCGCGTCGGTGGGCTCGCGACGCGTAACCACCTGCCACGATTCGCCGCTGATAGGCTGGGCGTCGACGGTCTGCACCAGCACGGCTTGGCCGAGGGGTTTCACGTCGAGGTGGGTCTGCTCGAAGTCGGCCGCAATCGGCCCGACCGCCAGCAATCGGACGTCCTTGCCCCAGGCCTTGCGCTCGGTGATGAGCTTGACGGCCTGGTCGTCAAACGCCGGCGCCACCCACACGTGCAGCAGAAAACCGCCTGCCCCGGCGGCCTTACCCCAGTTGGCGTAGGAATCCACCACCGCTTCAGCCAGCCGCACGTCGACCGGCGTGTTGATCGCGAGAATGCCGCCCATCGCCGCGACCGGATCCGACAGGTACGCCCGGCGATACGCCTCGACAGGATCGTCGCCCACAGCCGCACCGCACGGGCTGGCGTGCTTGACGATCACCGCTGCCGACGGGCAGCCCAGTTGCCCCAGGTCACGCACAAGCTCGAGGGCTGCATGGGCGTCGAGGTAATTGATGAACGACATCCCCATGCCGCCGATCTGCCGGGCGTTGGCGATCGTGCCGGCGACAGGCGCGCCGGACAAGTACAGCCCGCCGGCCTGATGGGGGTTCTCGCCGTAGCGCAGCTTCTGCTTACGCGCCAGGAAGATATCCAGTTCCGGCGGAAGCACGTCGTCGGCAGACTCAACCTCCGGGGGTTCGATGGCGCCCCGTTTGCGCAGCAACTCACCGAACAGGTAGCGGCTGATCGCACGGTTGTAGAGCCACACCAGGTTGAACGCGTGATGCGCCAGCGTGAGCCGGATCGGATCGTCGGCGTCGATCACGCAGTCATTTCGCTCGAGGTGGTCCAGAAGCAGGGGATAGTCGTGCGACGTGCAAACGATGAGTACGCTGCGATGGTTCTTGGCCGCCGCCCGGACCATGGCGGGCCCGCCGATGTCGATGTTCTCGATTGCGTCCTCGAAGCTGCAATCCGGCTGCGCGACCACGCTTTCGAACGGATAGAGGTTGCACACGACCAGATCGATCGGCTCGATACCGTGGTCGGCGAGCTGCTGCACGTGCGCGGGGTTCTGTCGATCGGCAAGAATCGCGGCGTGGATGACCGGGTGCAGCGTCTTGACGCGCCCGTCGAGCATCTCCGGCGCGCCGGTGGCCTGCTCGACGAGCGTGACGTCGACGCCGGCATCGGTCAGCAGCCGAGCCGTTCCGCCGGTCGAGAGAATCTCAACGCCCAGCCGGGTCAGACCGCGACCAAGCCGCTCCACGTTTGTCTTGTCGTGAACGCTGATGAGGGCTCGCTTGATTCGAACACCAGCCACAAATACCCCTCAAGGAAAAGTGTGATTTATAAAGTCAGGATTAATTGTCGTCGGTTTCGCCGCCGTCCGGCTCGGCCAGCACGTTGTACCCGCCCACCGCAGGTGTCGCGTCACTGCTGCGGAGCAGGTCGAGCTGGGCATCCGCCGGAGCCTGCGACGTCTCGGCCGATCCGGCTGTGACGCCCGCATCCGGCCGATCGCCAGCCGGCTGGGCGGAGCGCCACGCCGCCGCCAGCTCGTCCCGCGTGAGGTACGGCTGCGACCGGGGGTGAATGCATACCACGCTGCCCTTGCTGCTGGCCACAAAGAGATCCGGGCCTCGCCGATTCACTGCCGCCAATTCGACGCCGCCCGCCCGCGCCGTGCCCACGTCTTCGCCCGTCCGGTTGTCCACGCCGACGATCAGGCCCATGCCGTCAAAGAGATACGCAACCGAATTGTGCTGGCCGAGGAACTGCCAGGCGACCCGACGGTGCCATAACTGTCGGCCGCTGGCCAGGTCCAGCGCGTACAGCCCGTGATCCTGGCTGTACTGATATACCGCGTCCCCGGTAGCCGCCGGTGAATGAAGCAACTGACCCGGCGTGCGAAATCGCCAGCGGACGCGCCCCGAGTCAGCCTCGAGACAATAGACCGACCCTGAGGTGCTGGAGACCACCACCGCCTGTCCTGACACCTGCAAATCCGCCAGGACCGGCTCGCCAAGCTCGACAGTCCACCGCTCGCGCTTGCTCTGCGGCTGGCATGAATAGACGACACCATCGCGACTGGCGAAATACAGGGCCGACTCGCTCAGCACCGGCGCCGAGATAACCGGATCAGCCGTCTGCACCTGCCAGACCAGCACCTCATCGGCGAGGCGAACACATCGCATCAGCTTGTCCAGACCCGCCGCATACACGCGTTGTCCGTCCGCGACGGCGGGGCATGAAGGCATAAAGTCGATCCTCAGCTTGCCTGCCGCCTCGCCGCTGACCCGATCGTAGCGGGTTAGTGCCTCAGCCGTGGTCACGAGGGCATCCTGCGAGGTGTTGGTCGGCCCCAGCACGGGCCGACCCGCCGCAGTAACCGGAACGATCCAGCGGATCACCCCGGTCGGTGCATGGACGGCCGCCACCGTCCCGCAGTCTGTAATGCAGTACAGGTTGTCGTCGACCAGCTCCAGCCGCTGGAGCTGCTCGCGTCGGTCCAGGGGCAAGTCGACCTGCCAGTACTGCGCCAGTCCCGCCCCGCGCAGCTCGACTACATCGACCGTCGGTACGACCGGACGACCGTAACCACCCATGCCGCAGAACAGCACAAACAAAGCCGGCAACGTGCCGGCGCCCCGTCGATGGCCGATCCAACGCACACCTGCAATCAACAATCGCCGTATCATGGTTCCTCGTCTACCAGCTCGACCAAACTGACGTCGTGGGCCCGCTCGAAGGCCCGCAACCGCTGAATGATAGCCATATGGTCGGCGATGGTAGTTCGTAGCCGGGGCGAGGCCGGACCCCACTCGAACACATGGCTCCGCCCCTCCAACCGATCTTGCAGGTCCTGGAGCATGTCGTCCCATCGGCCTTCATAAAGCTGTCGGCACAGAACAATCAACATCCGTTCCTGGTCGTCCAGGCCGGCAAGGAACACCGAGACCTCTGGGGCAAGTTCGTGCCGAGCGGAATCCTGCGGTTCAGCCACCGTCGTACCTTTCCACCGCGGCGGCCCGACTACTGTATCGGCACCATCGCCCGGAAGCAACCCTGACCCGCCCGCCTGTTGCCCAGGCACACCGCCGCACCGACAGCGTCCCGGGGGGCTGGTCGCCCGCTGAGGACCTCGACGAATCGGGGCTTGCAAAGGTCCCCGGCAGCACTACAATCGACACCGCTTGTTTGGTGCCGAGGTAGCTTTTTGGGCCGGCGCCGTGGGCGAGCCCCCGTTCGGAGTCAGCCGAGAGGAGGTGGGCTGGTCGTGGCGGGGCGGCAAGAGCAGTAAAGGCCCTGGGGTCGGTTGGATCGCCCGGCGATCAGGCGCTGATAAGGAGAGACCTGTTGAGCACCGTGACCAAAGTCTTCATTGTGCTGCAATTGATCTTCTCGATCGCCCTGGGAACCATGGCCATCGTCCTGGCGGGCCAGACCGTCAACTGGAAGAAGCTGGCAACGGACTTTCAGCAGAAGGCCTACGCTGCCGAGACGCTCCGCCAGCATGGCTATGACCAATGGGCGGCCGAACGGGCCCAGTTAGCCGACCAGATCGCAGGACAACTCGACGAACTGGCGCGTCGCGCTGAGAGGCTCGGCGCACTCGAGGCCGAGCTGGATGCCGTCAAGAGCGGCTTCGCCGAGCAGAAAGTCAAGAATGCGGAGTTGTCGGCCGGGCTCAGTCAGGTCTCCAAGAGCCTCGACGTCGAACTGGCCCGGGCCGAGCGGCTGGAGGCGCGAAACAACGACTTGCTGGTTACCGCCACGGATCTACGACAACGCAATCTGGACCTCAACGAGAGGGTCAAGGAGCTGACCACGAACGTCACGCTGCTTGACCAGCAGGTGCGGGCACTCCAGCAGCAGCGTTACGCACTGGAGCAGCAACTGGTCGGGCTTCAGCGAGCCCTTAAGCGGGCGGGGGCTACCGTCAGTGCAGCCGACGTCGTGGTCGAGCCGGGCACCGAACCTGCCGGACCGCTCCTGCCCGACGTGTCGGTTCCCATTCGAGGGCATATCGAGCAGCTCGACGGGGACATCGCTGTGATCACGGTCGGCTCCGACGACGGTGTAAGCAAGGGCATGGTGTTCGTCGTATATCGGGATGGCAACTACCTTGGGCGGATCACCGTCGAGGAGGTAGACACAAACCAGGCGGCCGGCACCGTTTCCCATCTTAAGGGCGAGATCAGGACAGGCGACAAAATCATCGACGAATCGCGCCTGGAGGCGATGAACTGATTCGCCGGTCGGGCCTGAATGGGTAACCCGAACCGCAGGCGAGTGAGGCGTTAGTACAATGACGCAGATGCAATCCGGTGCTGCCGGGCCACAACAGCCTGAGTTGCAGGCGCAGAGCAACATCTACACGGTAATGGTGATTATCGCCACACTGTTCACAGCCGCGGCAGCGATATACCTGGGTTACCGGAACCTGGAACTATTCGGGACGGTCCTGCCGCCGCCGGGCGGCTAAGCCCGGGCTACGAGCCTTTCTCTCGACCGGGCAACGCGGGCCGACTGCTGCTGATGCCTGCGGTCGGCTGGGGGATCGGCGCGTGGCTCTGCGACTGGACCGCGGGGAGGCCTACAGGCGTGTTGTTCGACTCGCTTCTGGGGTTGTTCAGCGTTGACATGGGCATCGACCTGGGCACGTGCAACACCCTGGTCTGTGTCAAGGGCGAAGGCATCGTGCTCAACGAGCCGTCCGTGGTGGCGGTCCGTAAGGGCACCAACCACGTCTTGCAGAACGGCAACGCCGTCGGGCTGGTCGCCAAGGAGATGATGGGCAAGACGCCCGGCTCGATCACAGCCATTCGACCGCTCAAGGACGGCGTCATTGCCGATTTTGACATCACCGAGGCTATGCTCGGCTATTTTATACGTAAGGTTCACGGCCGCAGTCGTCTTTTCAAGCCAAGGGTGGTCATCTCCGTTCCCTCGGGCATTACCGCGGTGGAGAAGCGGGCCGTTTACGGGTCGGCCGAGCGCGCTGGCGCGCGGCGGGTATATCTAGTGGACGAGCCCATGGCCGCAGGCATCGGGGCAGGCCTGCCTATCGCCGAGCCAACTGCCTCGTTGATCGTCGACATCGGCGGCGGCACGACCGAGGTAGCCATCTTGACGCTGGCCGATATCGCGGTTTGTGAGTCGATTCGCGTCGCCGGCGACGACATGGACGAGGCCATCATGAATCACATGAAGCGGACCTACAATCTGATGATCGGTCCGCAGATGTCCGAGCAGATCAAGATCGAAGTCGGCTCGGCCTGCCCCCTCGAAGAGGAGCTGACCAAAGAGGTTCGTGGCCGCGATATGATCAGCGGGTTGCCCCGCAAGACGATCGTCACCTCCGAGGAGATCCGCGAGGCCCTCAAGGAGCCCATCGGCCAGATCATCGATACCGTGATGCGGACGCTGGAAAAGGCCGAGCCCGAGTTGGCAGCCGACCTGGTGGACAACGGGATCTGGCTGGCGGGCGGGGCTGCCCTGTTGCGAGGTATCGACACAGTTATGGCCCAGGCCACTGGATTGGAGGTCCGCTTGGTCGACGATCCGTTGTCTTGCGTGGCGCGGGGCACCAGCATTTACCTGGAGAACCTCGCCGACTGGAAGGACACACTCGAATCCGACGAGGACGAGTTGTGATACCGCTGCCCGGGCCCGCGCTGACGCGGCTCGCCGGTCGGTGCTACCCGAAGCTGCAGGCCCCGCCACGGTGAGAAGCCACCTTTTCAACCTCTCCAAGCCCAGAGTGTTCGGCCTTCTGATGGTCGTTTCCGCGATATGCTTGCTTTTGCCGGACCGTTACACGCGGCCGGTCCGCGGGGCGGTGCAGTTCTTCGTGCCCTTCCAGGATGCAGCCTACCGATTCACGCAGATGCTGGCCGATCACGTCGACGACCTGGCTGCTCCCGAGCCCACCCGCCGGCAGCATCGCGAGCTCCTCAAACAAGCTCATGCCATGCAGAACCGGCTCGTCGCGATCGAGACGGAATGCCAACAACTCCGACGTGAGAACGAGTTCCTCGTCGGTTTTCGGCGGGACGCGGCGTTGGCCGGCGCCAGGCTCGTGCCGGCCAGGGTGTTCGCGCGAAACGCGGCTGGCTTCACCGAGGCGATGGCGATCGGGCGCGGCCGGCAGACCGGCGTCACCGACGACGATTACGTGGCCTCGCGATTGCTGATCGCCCACGGACGAGACACGCCATTGCGGACGGCCATGGCGGTTACCGGATCGGAATACCTCATCGGGCGCATCGATCACGCCGATTCATTCACCGCCCGTGTCGTCCTGTTCGACGATCCGCGGCGTCCCGCTCAGCAGATCTGCATCGGGCGTCTGTCAAACGAAGGCTTGACGGTCTTCAGCAGAACTGACTCTGCTACGGGGCGGCAGCGCGAACAGCGGTTCCTGCTGACCGGCAAGGGCGACGGCCGGATGCTCATCGAGCAGGTCCCAGCCGAATACGTGGAAGACGAGCGATCGGACACCGGCGCTGAGGCGGGAAGCACGATCCGCGTGGGAGATCTGGCGGTCACGGTCGCAACCGACCCGTCCCTGCCCACACGAATGGTCATCGGCCAAATCGTCCAGAGCAGCCAGGATCCAACCAATCCCCTGCTTTGCGATCTGGAAGTACGCTGCCCGATCGATCCAACTCGCCTGCAATGGGTGTACGCGATCGACATGTCGCCGCCCGCCCGGTAGCACCGGCCAGTTGTCTCCAGACGGATTGACAGGCGGAGGCAGTCCGGTTAGATTGCCATCCGTATTGCCTGGATGGTGTGCTATGCCAGTGCAGGAATGGTCAGATAGTGTGCTTCTGGTCGAGTTTCAGGACGACCCGGCCTTCACCGACGACATCAACTCCGCGCTGGAGATCATTGAGAACCAGGCGCAGCGCGATGTGGTGCTCAACTTCGCCGACGTCTCGTTCCTCAACTCCTCGAACATCGCCAAGCTGTTGAAACTCCGCAAGCTCGTCGCGGTCAATCAACAGCGAAAGCTGATTCTCTGCGGGATCGGGACGCACATTTGGGGGGTGTTTCTGGTTACCGGTCTGGACAAGGTCTTCGAGTTTGCCGACGACGTGGCCAGCGGGCTGGCCAGCGTCCAAATGGGCCGGCAATAGGTCTTGTCAGTCGCCGGGCTCTGTGGTCATGACACCTTCAGTTGGTCGGATGGGCAATACCTACCGAGGCGGTGGTCGCTTCGGGAAGATCCCATGTCAGTCCACTGGCCAGCTTGACCCGCATCACCAGCAGGGCCGTCTCCAACTGCGGATCGACGTCGGGCACGTCATCGGCTTCCTGCGTCGCCGCTGCGGGCGAATCAGCCATAGCCTCGGACGGCTGGGTCGCCGCCGCGTCATGCGACCGTCCGTCCGCAGAGGTGTCCGTTCTGACCCTTAGGATGTCGCTGTCTCGGCGCAGTTCCAGAACCTTCCGCGTCTCCTCAGGGATGAGCACGACCGGAATGTCAGGATCCACCCCCCACTCCCGGCGCTGCCCCTGCTGGCGGTCGATGCAGCGGCCGCTGGGCAGGTAGTAAAATGCCGTCGTAAGCTTCAAGTAGGCGGATCCATCAGTCAGCGGCACGAGGTTCTGAACGCTGCCTTTACCGTAGCTGCGCTGTCCGATAACCAGTCCCCGCCGGTTATCCTGAATCGCACCCGCCACAATCTCCGATGCGCTGGCACTGGCGCGGTTCACCAACACGATAAGCGGCAGATCCGGGCACACCTCGCCCTGGTTGGCGGTCTGCGACCACTCGGGCGAGACGGCCGGGCGACCCTTCGTCTTGACGATCATCTTCGCACCGTCGAGAAACAGGTCGGCCACTTCGACGGCCGTGCGCAACAGACCGCCCGGGTTGAACCGCAGATCGAGCACCAAACCTCGCGCGTTGTGTGCCTTGATCGTCTCCAGTGCCGCACGCAGCTCGTCGGTCGAATGTTCGTTGAAGCTGGTCAGCCGCACATAGGCGATCCGCTGGTCGCGATCGATCATGTAATCCCATCCGCCCCGATCGCCTCGGGTATAGCCCTTGACCGTATGGATCGTGATGTTCGCCCGCGTGAGCGGAACGTCGAAATCCTTCTCCACCCCTTCACGGCGGATGGTCAGCATCACCTGCGTGCCAACGGGCCCGGTGATGGTCTGCACCGCCTTGGTCAGCGTAATCCCTTTGGTGCTTTTCCCCTCGATGCCGACGATCGTGTCGCCCGGCTGAATGCCTGCTTCGTAGGCCGGCGTGTCCTCCAGCGGCGAAACCACTGTCAACTGCCCCTTCTCCAGGCTGATCTGTATGCCCACGCCGCTGAACTGCCCCGTCGTGTGCTTCTTGAACTCGGAAAGCTCCTGAGGCCAGACCACCGAGCTGAAATCGTCCAGCGGCTCCAAGGCCCCGTCCATGAACTCGACCACCAGCAACTCTTCGGGCAGTTCCAGCGTTCGCTGGTTCAGCTCCAGAAGCTCGGCAAACCAGTTGTAGACCTGCCGGCTGTTGACAAACGTCTCTCGCTCCAGGCGAGTTCGCAGCGACCGGATGCCCCCGGTGAACTGGCCCACCAGTTCCGGCTGGCCTATGGTCTCGAAAACCTCGGCCATGGCCGGTGTTTCCGCCAGGATCAAGAGGTTCTCCAGCCCGCCGGCGGCCACCTCTTTGAAGCTGGGCTGTCGCACATAGTTGAGGCTGATCTGGTCCAGCGCCTGGCGCACCATCACAGGCTTGGCGCCGCGAATGATGGCCCGCCAGTCCACCAATCCGTCCTGGGGCGCGTCATCGGTGATCTCATCAGATCCGTCGTTTGGGTCCGCCTGCTCCTGCCCGACCTTGCCAGCATACATCGCCTCCAGCCGGGCGTGCTTGCCGCATACACGAAACTGCTCCTCATAGATCTTGTCGTCGGGATCGATCTCGCTAAGCGACGCATAGATGGTCGCCGCGGCAAGCCATTCGCCACGCCGCCGCAACTGGTCGGCGTGTTCCGACGTGTCCCTGACCAGATCTCGCACCCATGGCTCGTTGCGGTACTCCTCGCGATTGGCCGCGCTGAGATATGCCCTGGCAGCGGTTTTTGCCGCCTCGGCCCACTCGCCCTTGGACACGTACGAGGCGACCTCTTCGGCCAACTCCTCATAACGCTCGCGCCGCAGCTTCTCCCTCTGGTCGGCCAGCGCACAGTAGCCGTCGATCAGTTCGGTGAGGGTCTGGAGAGTGGCATCCGCCGGCGCGGCTGGCACGCTGCTGTGTATGCGGGCTTGCGCCTGCCGGAACTTGCCCTCGAAGACGGCCGACGACACCTGCTCGACCGCGAGCTTGGCCTGACCTGCTACGGGCTCAAGCGGCGTCTGCCCAGCCCACTCATCGCCAGAGACGGTCGCCACCGCGGTCTGGCGAACCGGTGCGACCACCGCCAGCAAGGCGCCCAACACCCCACTCACCAGCAGTGCCCGATGCCCGATCATCGCACCGCCGCCAATTCGTCCGGAATGACTGCGTGGAATCTGCAACTTCGCTCCCTGCCTATATATGCAAAAGCCCGAGCTGCACAACTCGGGCGCTGCCCTGTCCTGCGGCCAGTATAGTATACGCTGGCAAAGTCACACCAGCCACGGACGAGCTTCTTTCAGCTAAGAGCGCCTAACAGAATGGCATTGATGTAGCCGATATTGGGCCAGGGGACCTTGTGCATGGAGGCACGGCTATGGCCAAACCGCTGGTAACGGATGAACTATGGGCACTGATCGAACCCTACATTCCGGTCAAACCGC
>DATKUK010000107.1:0-106822 GCA_035530655.1 Phycisphaerae bacterium | reverse complement strand
GTGACGTTCTGGCGTAGGACTCAGGGTTTGGATTCCGGCGAATACCTGTATTGCGAGTGGTCGGATGACGGCGGGCAGAGCTGGTACCTGCTGGGCAGCACGCGGAGCACCTCCTTTTACCACGAGGACTTCACGTGTCCGGCCGGCGCGGAAAACAACGCGAATTTCCGGTTCAGGTACCGCCTGAACGCCAGCAGCACTCGCGAGTACGGCTACGTGGATGACGTGGAGATCATAGGCACGCCATAGCAGCAACTACGGCAACGGCGGCAACGGCGGCCGGGCGGGGCACCATACGGCGCCCCGCCCGGCCTTGCCATGCCAGAGGACTGCCGCCGGCGATGCGATCAGCCCGGACGACTACACCATCAGCGGCAGTCAGTTGACCTTCGATCCGGGCGCCACCAGCCACGACGTGTACTTCGGCAGGAACCCGAACCCGGGTCCCTCGGAGTTCTAGGGTAACCAGACGGGCACGACGTTTGATCCCGGGCACCTGAGCAGGTACACGACGTACTACTGGCGGATCGACGAGGTGAATGCCGGCGGAACCACGACGGGTGTGGTCTGGAGTTTCAGGACCGGTAGGTAGCAGGCCGAGGGCTGACCGGCTGTTGGCCGGGCGGCTCGATGACGCCCAGCGGCCCGGTTAGCCGGGTCGAACCGACGGATGTATCGCAAACTGATGGCGTGGCGACGGCGAATGTGCTGTCGCCACGCCGTCGTTCCTTGTCGTGTCAGGCGGCTCGACGAGAGCGGTTATTGACCGTAATCTGCTGTCCCCATCTCGGCGAGTCGCGACGGGTACCGGCGCAGGAGCCCAACTCAAGCGACTCTGCACCCGAGGGAACAGGCCGGCGTCCAAAGGGGTACCCCCAAGCGCCCTTTGTGACCATAAAAACAGCCCGCTGTCACGTTCTGACAACGGGATTTCGGATACTGGGGAACCAGGATTCGAACCTGGACTAACTGATCCAGAGTCAGTCGTGCTACCGTTACACCATTCCCCAATTGTGCCGGTCGCGGCCGGCACGCGTTTCAGACCATAATCTAGAAGCCGACCGGGAAGGTGTCAAGCTCCGCGGGGCTACGCACCCATCCGGGCCGGCTCGTTGACCCGACGGCGGCGGAATCTATAATCAACGTCTGGGTTGGAGCCGGACTGATGAACGGGCTGTGTTGTGGGTCTATCACCTGTTACTGTAAGGGCGGCGGCAGTGTCGGCTACTGAGGCGGCGCTGTGACCCCGTCGGCACGCGCTCGATTATCGGTCGCGTTCGTCTCATTGCCCAACGTGTCGGTATTTCAGGTCAGTCGGTCTGCAACCGAGTGGGGCGGACCGGCGGCGGAGGCGTGTTACCATGCCAGCGGAATTCGAAATCGGGACTAGGCTGCCGGACCTGGTGGAGCGGGTGGCGGCCAGCTACCGAAGCGATCCGAGGACGCACCACATTGACCGCAGGTTCCTGCCCAGCAGGCAGGAGATCATCGAGATCGTTCAGTTGCTGCTGGAGCTGGTCTATCCCGGCTACTATGGACGACAGGATTTGACCAGCCACAACGTAAGCTATCACGTAGGCGAGTTGCTGCCCAAGCTTGGCCAGAAGCTTTGCAGGCAGGTTTTCCACTGCCTGTGCTATCAGGACGAACTGGAGGGCAAGACTCAGGAGGACATGCCCTGCCAGAAGCGAGCCCGCGAAATAACGCTTGCGTTTCTGGAGGCGATACCCCGACTGCGAGAGATGTTGGCCGGGGACGTCCTGGCGGCCTACGACGGCGATCCCGCGGCGGTCAACACCGACGAGGTGATCATCGCCTATCCCGGCGTGATGGCCGTGACGGTGTATCGGCTGGCCCACGAGTTGCACGAGATGGGCGTGCCCCTGATGCCGCGGATTATGACCGAATGGGCCCACACGATGACGGGCGTCGACATTCATCCAGGCGCGAAGATCGGTCGGAACTTTTTTATCGACCACGCGACCGGCGTGGTGATCGGCGAGACGACCGAGATCGGCGACAACGTCAAGCTGTACCAGGGCGTGACGCTGGGGGCTCTGTCGTTTCCGAAGGACGAGCGCGGTCGGATTATTCGCGGCTACAAGCGTCATCCCACGCTGAAGGACCGTGTAACGATCTACGCGGGCGCGACGGTTCTCGGCGGCGAGACGGTTCTGGGCGAGGGTTGCACGGTGAACGGTTCGGTGTTTCTGACGAAGTCGGCACCGGCCGGCTGCACCGTGGCGCAGAAACTGCCTGAGCTTCGCTACCACGATCACAACGCGGGCCGCGCCATGCCGCCAAGCGGCGACAAGAGCGAACGCGAGTAAAGGACATCGCAGAATTACGCCGAAAGGCAGCGGCATGAAGATCACGGTCTTGAGCGACAATATCACGACCAGTGGCTGTCTGGCCGAACACGGGTACGCCGCTATGGTCGTGGCGGACGGCAAGCGCATTCTGTTCGACACGGGTGCGGGTGGAGTGATCGTCGAGAACGCCCAGAGGCTGGGTGTGCCGCTGAACCGTTTGGATGCGATCGTACTGAGTCATGGCCACCGCGATCACTGCGGCGGATTGGCCCGGGTGCTGCCGTTATGCCGCCCGACGAAGATTGTCGCCCATCCTGACATCTTCTCCGATCGCATGCAGCCGCAACGCAATGGATACGTTTCGGCGGGCGTGTCGTTCACAAAAGGCTACATCGAGTCGCTGGGCGGCGAGTTTGTGCTGACGCGGAAGAGCCATCGCTTTTCGCCCAACGTCTTCACGACGGGTGAGATTCGGCGCACCACCGACTTCGAGCCGGTGCCCGAAGTGTTCAAACTGCGTCGCGCCGGCAAGATCGTGCCCGATCCGTTCCTGGACGACCTGGCGTTATGCGTGAAGACGCGGCGTGGGGTGGCGGCGATCACCGGATGCGGGCATGCGGGGCTGATCAGCATCCTGCGGCACGTGAGCCGCATGGCGGGGGGCGATCGCATCGCTGCCGTGTTCGGCGGAGCCCACTTGGGCAACGAGTCGCAGGAACGAATCACTCGGACGATCGGCGAACTCAAGCGGCTGGATGTCGCCAAGGTAGCGATGTCGCACTGTACGGGCATCAAGGTGATGTGTCGGATGAATTGCGAGTTGCCCGGCCGTTTTGACTTCGTCAACGCCGGCGACAGCCGAACGCTTTGACGCGGTCACGCTGCGCTTCGCGCAGAAGCATAGCTACATCGGCGACCATGCCCAATCCACAAGGGCAGGCCGTGCGAGGCCGAGGACGGCGGTTTCGCCTATTCCAGACCGACCTCTCACCGGAGATGTGACAGGCAAGGCTGCACCGGCCGGCCGGCGATGAGCTTCTTACCGTCGGTGAAGCCCTCCTCGCGTCCGGTCAACTCGCGAATGAGCGCGTTGCGCCAGTGTGCCACCCGATCCGCCGCGCCAGATCCGCGTGCCAGATCGTGCAACTCCTGCGGGTCGTCATCGAGATTGAAGAGTTGTTCGTGTCCCGTACCGCTGAACCAGACGTACTTTTCGTGGCCATCGGTGATCCACTGCACGGACTGATCGAGCGTGATGTGTTCGCCGTGAAGGTGACCACGCCACGAGGTCTTTTGTCCGCGAGCCAGCGGTAGAGCGCTCTGCCCCTCGACACTATCGGGTATGGACAGGCCCGCACATTCCAGCAACGTCGGCATGACGTCTCGCAACTCGAAGAGTTCATCGCAGACCCCGCCGGCGGGGATGTCGCCACCGCGCGGCCCTTTCAGCAGCATGGGGACATACGCCGAGCCCTCATACGGCAGGCTCTTGCGGAACAGATGGTGATCGCCGAGCAGTTCGCCGTGGTCGCTGGTAAAGCAGACGTAACTGTTACGGGCCAAATCGAAGTCTTCCAGTACCTCCAGGAAGTAGTTGATCTGGTGGTCGATATGCGTCATGTGGCCGTAATAACCCGCCCGAGCGCGATGCAGGACGCGCGGATCGATCTGGCCGACCTGGCACTCCGGCCGGTCCGGGTCGGCGTGCTCGGCGAACATGTCAACCCAATCGCCGACGGGTACGTCCGGCATGGTCTGGCCGATGTACTGTTCGAAGGCCCACGCGGGCGGGTCATATGGCGGATGGGGGCGATGGAACGACACAAAGAGGAAGAACGGCTTTCGCGGGTCGCGGCGCCGCAGGAAGTCGATCGACTGGGAAACCACGAAGTTGGTGGGGTGCAGATACTCGTCCTTGTCCCAGGGGCGTGCCACGATCGAATTGCAGTTCACGCCGTGCTCGAAGTAGTCGGCGTTGCGACCCAGGTGCTGGCGAAGCCAGGGGATATAATCGTCGACCAAGTCCAGCGTCGGGCTTTCGCGCCGAGCGAAGTGCAGGAAGCCATCGTGCAGGATCACGTTCTGGAATCCCATTTGCGACCGCTCGGGGTACACGTGCATCTTGCCCACGGCCTGCGTCTGATAGCCGTGCCGCGTGAACTCGCCGGCCAGCGTGACGGGATAGTTCCAGGGCACGCCGTCACGGTATCCGACGCGACCATGGGTGCGTGGTGACTGCCCGGTGAACAGCGCCGCCCGGGCCGGGATGCACGTGGGCGTCGAAGAGTATGCCCGCGTGAAGCGCACACCATCCAGGGCCATCTGATCGAGGTAAGGCGTATGCACCACAGGGTGCCTGGCGACGCTGAGGCAGTCGCCGCGCCACTGGTCGGTCATAAGAAGAATGATGTTGGGTCGGTCGGGCATTGTGGTTTCCTTACAGCTTGGGTAGATCGAACCGGTTGCCCTCGTCCTGGAGCCCTTGCCCCAGCCCTGCCCGCAGGCATCGCCGCTCGGTGCTGATTCTGCCCCTTGCGCCGAGGACGTTGCCGCCGCCGGGATGGGCTGGCCGCTGAGCCTGTACTATCGGGTAGCACGGCGAGGCGGCGGATGCAACCCATCCCGAGCCACAGTGGCCGTCCACACCTACTCATGTTTGACCCTGATGCGCGAGGGCTGCGATGTACATGAGACGACCGTGGGCCACTTCACTGCGATTTTTGCTTTCGCGGCGGGCTTGCCGATGCGGGTTGACAGCCGATCGGGGCGGTCATAGCGTCGGCGGGTCGAACGATCCCGGTCCACATAACAGCGGTAGGAGGTGTTTTGCGATGAGCAGCGATGTCGCACGCAGACCGATCGACTTGCGTCCGGTCATGGAGGTGGGGCTGGGCCAGCAGGTCGGGCAGCTTCGAGCCGCACCGGTCGAGCTGGGCGACGGTCAGCCGAAGGCCGTGGTGGCAGCCTACTGTGCGGACTTCGATGTTGACCCCTATATCGAGATGTTCTTCTTTCCCGGCGACACGCTGAAGCTGGCGTTGATTGCCGAGGACGGGCGAATCATATGGCGGCGCGACCTCGGGCGGGGGGTGGTACCGGGCATGTGGTTCTGTCCGGTGCTACCGTTCGATCTGGACGGCGACGGCGTGGACGAGATCTGGTTCGTCAACAACCTCGATGCCGATCATCCGCTGGGTGTGAGCCGCTACTGTCTCGAGCGGGTCGATGCCCGTACCGGCAAGACGACCGGCCAGTGGCCTTGGCCGGACTTGGGCGGGCAGCAGACGCTCAGCGCGACGTTCCGCAACTTTGTCCTGGGTGGCCACGTAAGGGGCGAGCCGGTTTTGGTGACCGCCCAGGGCACGTACGGCTCGATGTTCCTGCAGGGCTGGCGGCCGGACATGGGCCCGCGATGGGAGCTGACCATCGATAAGGATCAGCCCGGCGCGCGTGGCAGCCACATGTGCCCGGTCACCGATCTCGACCAGGACGGGGTGGCGGAGGTGATGTGGGGCGAGCGGTGTATCGAGCTGGATACCGGCACGGAGCGGTTCTGTGCCGATCGCAACGTGTATCGCGGGCACTCTGACGTGATCCAGCCGGTGTTCGACCGAGCCGGCGACCGGTGGTTTCTCTACACGTGTCGCGAGGGCGATCGGGATGCCTCGCCGCGAGTGGCGTTGTTCGACGCCGCGGGCAATCGCCTGTGGGGCGACGTGGACACGGGCCACATGGACATGGGATGGGTGGCCCGCCTGGGCGACGGGGGCCGACAGGTGGCGATGGCCATTCGCATCGGGCATAAGACCTGCGGGCCCACGGGGCGCTTCCATGAGGACACGGAGGAGTTCACGTACGACGCACTGACCGGCGAGAAGTGGCCGCTGGCCTTCAGCGTGTACCGCACGCTGCCGGTGGACTTGGACGGCGACGGCTACCACGAGTTGGTGCGGGGCGTTCCGGGCGGCGACGGTGAGGTCCTGGACCGTCAGGGGCGGACGTTGGGGACGATTCCAGGCACGGTTGCCGTGGCTTCGAAGTTTCTCGATCGTCCGGGCGAGCAGGTTCTGGCATTCGAGCGAGACGGTACGTTGCGGGCCTGGGCCGACCGCAACGCCTGCGACGGCGAGGACGCGACGGAGCGGTATGCCCATCCGTTCTATAAGGCCAATCAACGACTTACCAGCAGCGGCTCTAACCTGTGTGCTCTTGGCGGGTTATAGGAAAGTAGGCGAAATGGATCGCCCGATCTGTCGGTAGGGGGTTGATCGCGTCCTGCCGAGTGGGTATATTGCCCGTTGGTTACTGGTGGCTGCCTGCCGGATGCAGGCGGCAGAATCGGGAATCCGGTGCAAGTCCGGAACAGACGCGCTACCGTGACCGGGAGCGAACGCCGCAGCGAGCCATTGTCCAGCGGGTGCAGGACGAGAAGGCGCGGCTAGTAGGTGTCGGCTTCAAGCCGACGTGCCCGGAAGTCGGGAGACCGGCCAGGGAAACCGCACCATCGGTCAGTCAGCACCTTCGCGGACAAGGTACTGTGGCTGCTTCGCATCGCCCTTCCGGCGTGTATCCCCTTTGGTTTCCACAGTTCTGCCTTCAGTGCTTCGGCGTGCGCTGATCCAGGCCCGCCGAGATTCCGCGAATGACTGACGATGAGTTGCCCGCTCCGGTGATATGGGCGCGGGCAGGCGGGTTGGTTGGCGTCCGCGAGCGCGACCGGCCACAGACCGGAAAGGAGAACACGCAAAGGGATGGCAAGGGTCTTTGTGCTTGATGGGCAGCCGTAACCGGGTGCGGCCATCGCGCGTCGCGACGACGGAGCGAACGTGATTATCCGGCTCCGTCGCGTGCGGTGATCGGTCAGGTTTCACTGCCCGTTGGTTGGCGCACGGCAAGACGGGCCGTGCATGTAAGAACTGGTACACTCCCTGGAATCTGGAGGAGGGATTTCGATGAAGTGTTTAGCAGCGGTGGCGCTATGGTTGATGATTCTGAGCGTGACGGCTCTTCCCTCGGCGGGTGCACTGACGTTCACGCCCGCTTCGGGTTTCGTGGCGGCGGAGATCTGGTCGGGTACGGATGCGGCGCATTTTGCGATGTACGGCGGCAATCTGTACCTCTACGGATCGCAGCAGACCGGTGCCGACGAGTATCAGAATGTCGTTCGCGTCTTCGACGGCGCCTCGACGACCGAGGTGGCGCGATCGCCGGTCTTCGGGCCGGCCGAGTATTCTGCCGACTCGGTGACGGTGGCGAACGGCGAGGTCTACTGGGGCCATACGAGAGGCTTTACCGAGACCACGGTGTATAAGAGCACGCAGTCAGGAGGCAGTTGGGACACCGTCGCCGCAGTCGATGCGGCACAGAACGTTACGGTTTACAGCTTAAGCACCAACGGAGACGCAGTGTTTGGCGTGGCCCTTGACAACGACACGGCCGGCAATGAGGCCTTCTTCCTGGACGATAGCGACGAGTACCAGGTCTTTGCCGCCGGATTGGACGATTACTCGGGCGGATCGGGTTTCGATCCGTGGGGGAACTTTTTTGCGGGCGGGTACGACGCGACGAACTGGTCGGCGAACATGTACCGTTATTCAGCCCAGCAGGTAGTGGATCGGCTGACCGGAGCACAGGCTACGCCCTATAGCAGCATCGACGCTGTAGCGGTGTACACATTGCCGAGCAACGCTTCTGCGGTGATGGAGAGTGATGGGCTGGTTCTCTATGGATCGGACTATAACACGACTTTCACGGGCACGGACCCGTATTGGTACGACTTGAACGATGGAACCCATGGCTTGTTAGGCGAGCTTTCCGGAGCGGACACGGCCGTCGCCACCGATCTGTACTATCGGGATGAAACCATTTACTTCATGGCCAAGGACAGTTGGGCGACGGGCGCGGAAGCGAGGATCTACCGGGTCACGCCGGAGCCGATGACGTTGACTTTGCTGCTGTGCGGCTTGGCGGTGGCGCGACGGTGGCGGTAGATGCAGAGGATGAGTCGGCCGAAGGGGCGGTTTTTGGGCCGTCCCTTCACGGGCCGGCGGGAGGTTTTGCACACGTGCAGGCAAGATGGCGGGCTGCGGCCCTGACATCTTTGATTGTGTTGCTGTCTGAGGCGCAGGCTTCCGAGTTTGCGGCTGAATTGATCGAGTGCGTTCCGGCGCCGGGGCAGTTCATCAACGACCCGAGCTTCAATGATCCATACGAGGCGCTTGGCGCGCCGGCCGGCAACGGAGGCACATCGGGGGCGGGCAATGTATCGCTCGTGAGCCTCGGCGGGTTCGGCGGGTGGATCGTGCTGAAGTTCGATCATACGGTGCTGGACGATCCGAACAACTATCTTGGGCTGGACTTCATCGTGTTCGGCAATGCGTTCTGGGCCTCGGGCGATCCGCAACGTCGCTTCGCCGAGCCGGGGCACGTGGAGGTCATGCCGGACGCCGATGGTGACGGGCTGCCGGGCACGTCGCCCCAGGAGCGATGGTACTTGATCCCTGGCTCGCTGCTGGCCGACGGCAACAGCTATCGTCTGCAAACGTGGGACGAGGTGCCGGGCGGTCCGTACCCGCCGGCGAACGTCCTATGGTTCCCGCTGCTCGACGAATGGCCTTACCTTCCGGAAGGGCCCTGCGTCATTCCAATCGATGAGTTTGGGCGGTACACGACCGGGGCTTACGAATTGCCGGCGCCGTATGATCCGAACGATCCGAGCGGCTGGTCAGCGATTGTGCCGAACCCCAACCTCGCGGACGGCGACCCGAATAACGACGGCGTCGAGGGCATATACGGATACGCCGACTTCAGCCCGACGCTGCGACTCGGTGATCTGGACGCCGACGACATCGTGGACGATCCGAACATCGCGCCCGAGGAGTTTTTCACCGTACCGGACAACCCGTTCCGCGTCGGCGTGACGCCCGGGTCAGGCGGGGGCGACGCGTTCGATATCGCCCGGGCGGTCGATCCGTCGACGTGGCAGCCGGCGAACCTGGCGGGAATTGATTTTGTGCGGATTACGTGCGGCGTCGATGCAGTTCTGGGCATTCTGGGTGAGATGTCGCCCGAAATCGACGCCGCCGCCGACGTTCGCCCCGTGTTCTGTCCGGGCGACATTGACCGCGACGCGGACGTGGACCTGGTCGATCTGATCGAGCTGCGAAACCGTCTCGGCGTGGCGGATCCTGACGTGCCGTTCTCGATCTACGGTGATCTGGTGCTCGACGGCGTGCGTGGCGAGAACGCCCGGCACGACGAGAAGGATCTGGTCAAACTGCGAGCCGATTATCTCGGCACCGTGTGTGAGTGACAGGCGAGGATTGGTTATGCGTCGTGTGAGCAAGCTGGCAGTGGCTCCATCGGTGAAAGAGGGTCTCGCTGCCGAGGCGAGATGCTCAGGCAGGGGGCGTGGGGCTATCGGTTTTACGCTCATTGAGCTGCTGATTGTGGTCTCGATTATTGCCCTGCTGGTGGCCATCATTTTGCCGTCGCTGCACAAGGCCCGGGCGCAGAGTCGGGCGGTGGTGTGCCTGTCGGGCCTGCGCCAGTTGCATATGGCCAATACGAACTACGCGATGGAGAACCACGACCTGTACGTGCCCGCGGCGAGCGACATCCTCGACGGGTTCGGCGGCCGACACCGCTGGCACGGCGTACGCGAGGCGGCCGGCGTCGACCCCGACCCTGCGAAGAACACGTTTGATCCGCTGAAGGGGCCGCTGGCCGATTCGTTGTATGACGGGAAGGTCAAGGAGTGTCCCGAAGGTGTAACGTGCTGGACCGAAGGGGTTGACAATGCGTTCGAATCCGGCTGCGGGGGGTATGGCTACAATCAAGTAGGGGTTGGGTCGCGCATATACCAGGCAAGCTGGTCGCGCGAAGATCTGAAGCGTGAGAACGCCAGATACATGCAGACCGGCTGGCTGACGACGGCCGTCGCCAAGCCCGCCGAGACCGTCATGTTCACCGACACGGCGTACCGACAATACCATACCCAGCGAGGCTTCTACCTGACGGAATATTCGTTCTGTGAGCCGCCTTTCCCGGTTTCAGCCACTGTCGCTGGGCCGGTGTGGTATGAGGGACCGTCCGACAGCGACCTGTATTTGCCGACGATTCACTTTCGGCACCTGGAAAGAGCAAACGTGATCTGGTGCGACGGGCATGCGAACGCCCAGAAGATGTCGTTCACTCGCGGCGACTACGGCGCGCCCGGTCTGGGTTGGTTCGGTCCGCGAAGCAACGAGTTGTTCGATCCGTTTTGAGTTCGTTTTGGGCGGGTGACGTGGCTCGAACTGGGCGTGGGATGGAGGCGATGGGACAGGTGAACCAGTCAAGGACGCTTGCGGTGGTCGTGAGCGTGGCGGCGGTGCTGGGGGGGGCAGCCGCGGCGCGAGCGGCGTCGATTACGCTCTCGCTGCACTACGGCGGACCTGCAACGGTGCCCGCCGGTTCGGTCGTTGCCGTCGAGGTGCGGGGCGATTTCGACACGCGACTCGCGGCTGCCCGCTTTGCCGTAACGGCTTCGGGCAACGCTTCGGCCACGGTGATTGAGCGATCGGCCAGTCCCACAACGCCGGGCGGGCTGACGTACGTGTCCAGGACGCGTCAGACGCCCTTCGTGTCCGACCTGCCGCATGATCTTGCAGGCACGCCGCTGGATGAGGTGCTGCTCGACATGTCGTTCGACGACCAGCCCGGCGGGTCCACCGACGGGCTTGCTCCAGGCGGAGATGTGGTTGTCGAATCCCTTCAGATCGGCGTGGATGGGGCAGGGACAGTGCAGGTGTCTTTGATGGGCGCCTCGGCTGCCCACACCTATATCGCGGTGGAGGGGCCTGTGGCGGAACTTTTCGATTCGGTCGAGATCGATCCGTCGGCGGGAAGCATAACACTGCGGGTATTGTCCGACGGTGATTTCGACGACGATGGCGATGTGGATCTGGGCGACTACGAGGAGTTTCTTGCCTGCCTAAATGGTCCGAACGTAACCACTCCACCTCCGGGCTGCTCGCCGCAGCAGTTCGCTGAGGCCGACTTGGACGGGGACGAAGACTGCGACTTGGCCGATGCGGCCGCATTTGCCCGTCGGTTCACCGGCCCACAATGACCGACGGCAGGTGCCTCTGTCGCCCGCCCAGCCTTCTCAGAAGTCCAGGCCGCCCTTGAGCGGCTTTTTGCGTTTGCGCGGGGCTTGTGGGGGCTCGGGCTCTGAGCCGGCTGAAAGGTCACCGGTGTAGTCAGGCATGGACGCCCGCTGTTTGATCGAGAGGGCGATGCGCCGGCGCTCCTCGTCGACGCTGAGGACTTTGGCCTCGACCTGCTGTCCTTCGCTGACGACGTCGTTGACGGCCCGGACGTGGCCGTCGCTGAGTTCGCTGACGTGCACCAAGCCCTCCACACCGGAGGCCAACTCCACGAAAGCGCCAAACTCGGCGGTCCGTTTGACGATACCCTCTACCACGCTACCGACCGGCCAGCGGACCGATGCCCCCATCCACGGATCATCGCCTACGCGCTTAATCGAAAGGCTGATGCGCCTTCGTCCGACGTCGACGCTCATCACACGGACCTTCACGACATCGCCTTCGCCAACGATCTCCCTCGGGTGGTTGATGCGCCGCTCGAACGTCATCTCGCTGATCGGGATCAGTCCCTCCACACCCTCGGTGAGTTCGACAAAGGCCCCGAAATCCATCAGGCGTGTGACTCGTCCGGCGACGACCTCATCCACGGGCCAGCGCACGTCGGCTCCTTCCCACGGGTCGGGCGCTACCTGTTTGAGGCCCAGGGAGATCTTCCGCTGGTCTCGGTCCACCTTGAGCACCATTACCTCGACCTTTTGCCCTTCCTGCACCATCTCCTTGGGGTCATCAAGGCGCCTGTAGCTCATGTCACTTATGTGGAGCAGACCGTCAATGCCGCCCAGATCGACAAACGCCCCGTACGGCATGATGGTTCTAACCGTCCCCGTGACCGTCTTACCCTCCTGCAACGACTCGAACAGACTGTCGCGGGCCTGCGCCGCTTCCTCCTCCAATACCGCCCGGCGTGAGACGACGATTTGCTTTCGGCTGCGGTCAACGTCGACCACCTGACAGCGAAGCCGCTGGTTGGCGTACGGATGCAGTTCCTCAGTGCGAAACATTTCGATCTGGCTGATGGGCATAAAAGCTGCGATGCCATTGACGTCGAGTTCCAGACCGCCCTTGTTGTGGCCGGTGACGCGACCCTCAACGATCTGGCCCTGTTCGATGGTCTCCCACGCGGCCGCCAGCACGGCGCCTTTACGGCTGAGCAACATCAGATCGTCGCGCTCGTCGTATCCTTCGACCGTGACCTCCACGATCTGGCCCACGCTCGGCAGGGGCTCGTCCTCGAACTGTTCAGCCGGCAGGATCCCCTGGCTCTTGGCGCCCAACTCGATGAAGACGTCGTCGCCCTGGATAGCGATCACACGTCCCCGACGTACGCCCTCGGCCGTTGCGGCACGGGGTGCGTCCTCTTCGTCGACGATCTGGTCCAAGCTCATATCGCCCAGCGCCTCGTCGATCTCGCGCTGGAGGGCTTCGTCAAGGTCTTCAGAAGGTCTGAAGGTGTTGTCGTCGTCGATGTCCGCGGGCGTCATGTCGAGTCCTCGCACATGGTTCGCATCGCCGGGCGAGCCGCACAAGCCTGCCGGCGGCACGAGGGACAAATCTTATCGAGCTTGGTCCTGCGCGTGAAGGGCTCGGATCAGCACGCAGACCAAGGCGATCGGGTAAACGCGAGCACCTCCGCCCAACCAGGCGAGATGCCTTTCGTTCTCGACCACCGTCCTGGAAACGAGGGAACCTGCTAATCTTCCTCGGAGCCCTGGCTGCGCCGCAGTCCGATTTTGACTGTTTCCGTGTCATCCTCGATATGCATCAGGATCAGTTCGTACGGCCGCCCCGACCGCCCCAGCACGGTCAGGACGCTGCCGATCCGCAGATCGGCGAATTTTCCGATACGTTTGTTGCTCAGATACAGTTCCAGGTCGGCGTCGAGCGGAGACGGATCGGTGTCCTTCACCTTAATGGAAAGCCCGTCGGTCAGCAGCGCTCTCTTGGGGTAGCGAGGGTTTTCCCGACTGATATAGACGATCATGACAATTTCGGCTTCCGAAGCGCCGCGCTCACGGTGCACCGTGGGCTTCTGCCTGTGAGAGTCGGATCCGCGCCCCACCGGTACGCGGGGCGACGGTTCTGCCGCAGATCCACCCGCCTGCGCCGTCGACGGGGCGGCCGCCTTTCCGGCCGCTCGCAGCATGGGAGCGGGGCCTGGCGGTGCAGCCGCAGCCATTTCGGAAGCGTCTGGGCCGCCACGTACCGGCGTGGGGGCTTCGGAAGACTCGCTTGCAGCCGGCTCATTCGAAGCAGCAGGAGGTCCCATCGCGATCTCGGCTGCCGGCTTGGTGGTCGCGGGTGTGGTCGATACGGCGGGGCCGGCGGTCAGGCCGACCTGGTCGGGGTGTTGCTGAGCAAGCTGGCGCAGCGCGTCGATGCTTCCCTTTTCGTCCGGTTTGATCTCCAGCACCTGCTGATGACACAGTGCGACCCGCCGCCAATCGCGCCTCATCGCGGCCGCGACGGCGTGCTCCCTCCAGTAGACCAGCGCCCCAGGGGCATTGCGCCGCAGCCCGAGGGCGGCGGCCTGGTCTTGAGGGTCTACCGCCAATGCCTGCCGACAAAGCTCATACGCCTTGTGGTGTTCGCCCCGCTGCTCGTGCATGCGAACCTGATCGGGGGCGCATCCTGTCGAAATCAGCAGGATGACCGCCGCCGAGAGCCAGTTGTTTTTGGCGATTCGCGGCACTGACGTGCTCACCCCTGGGCCGGGACCATCGGGCGGTCCAGCGGATGGGGCAGATCGTCCATGACCCGCGGGGCGATCACCACGCGAATGAAGTCGCTGCGGGTCACCGACACGTGGCCGCCGTTCCAACCGTAGGCCACGTAGCCCGGTCGCCAAGGTAAATGGATCACTTTCTGATAGACGCGCTTTGTTTCCGCATTGCCGTAGTCCGGCAAGACGAAGCCTTTCTGTCCGGCGGGCGGTCCGCCTGTCAATCCCGCGCTACCCGCGGCTGCGAGGATTTGGTCCTGCATGCTGGTCGTGACGTACAGCCTTCCCCTGACGTGCCGCAGGGCGTCGGTCAGGTCGTGACGACTGGAGATCGAAGGGCTCAGCAGCACGACATGGTCGACGACTATTTCGGGCGGCAGCTTTTCCAGAGCGTGAACGATCATTCCGCTGCCGGCTGACAGGCCCATCAGTATGATCTTGCCGTTCGGATCGGCCTGGCGCAGTTGGGTGATGCGTCGGGCCAGCGAGCGGGTCCGTGGATGGCTGGGACCAACCACCAGGTGGTCGTGCAACGGCCCCAGCCCGCTGGACCAGCCGAACCGTTCGACAGCTCCGACAAAGCCCGCCTGCCGGAGACCGGCGCGCACGGGGCCGTCACCGCTATACCAGCCTGCACCGTCGAGAAAGATCACTCTGGGTGTCGACACGTTCGATGCGCAGCCACCCGACAGCGCCGCCAGCAGCACGCCCAACGCCCACACGCAGCCGGTTGCTGCCGGTTTCATCCCGCCTGGCTTACCTTGACGTGACGTGAGCATTTGCATCAATCGACATGCAACCTTCTCTGTTTGGCCTATCAGCCTAACTGCTGGGGCCGGAGTGTGTAAAGGCTCTGTATTTCCGACTCTTGGAGGCGGACGTGGGCGGCTGGGAGCGGGGTGGGAGGAGTAGCGGGGCGGCGATCCGGGGCACGAGGCATCGGCTGGTTGTTTAGCGGCACGGCCAGCCGAACGACTCGAGGTGCTTTCGGAGATTGCCCGCGGTGCGAAACGAGCGGGCTATCAAGTCGCGGCGCAGCCCGCGAACAATGCTCTTGATTTCGGGCGGCTGAGAGGCATAACGTCGTCGTCCGCCGACGGCCTCGTACAAGATATGGATCAGATCGATCACGTCATCGCGGATTCGTGCGGCAGAGGGGGGACCCCAGTGGAAGAAGTCGACGAGCCTCACGTCGAAATGGATGCCGCGGCGGGTGATCAGCACGTTGTCGCTGTGAAGATCCCCGTGGTATTCGCGCATGGCGTGGATGGACTCTACGCCGGAGGCAAGCGCGTGCAGCAGGTGCATCGCCTCGAACGACTGAAGCCGTTTGCCCGGCTGCCTATGGATGAACTTCGCCAGCAGTTCACCCTCCACGAGTTCACTGATGAGGCACGTGATCCGGATGCCGTGATGCCAGATCGTCTCGGAGCTGTGGTACTGAATGATGATCGGGCAATGTCGCAGACGGTTTAGCTTTCGGGCATAGAATTTGACGGCTCGGTCGCGGGCATTGCGCTGGGGGTAGAAGATCTTCGCTGCCCGTGGAATCCCCGTGCTCCGCTCGACGACCTTGTAGACCTCGCCTTCCCAACCGCTGCCGAGGAACGACTCGACGACGTACTTGCCTGCCAGTCCGCGTCCCAGCCGGAAGTTGAACGACTCGATTGTCGGCGGTCGCTTGCTCATTAGCCTACCAGATCCAAGGTCCATGGTAGCCGATGGGCTTGTCCGGTCACAATGGCTCGGCGCGCTCGACCCTGAAGCTGCGTGGGGCCGCTTTCGACAGGGGCGGCCCATCGCCCGCACACGAGTCTGATCGTGAGGGCAAGAAAGACCCGACCACCGGATTGACCCCGAATTGGGGATCGGTCATCCTAGGCCCCTGTTTCGAGTAAGCTTGCAGTTGGCGAGACAGGTGGAAGGCGAGCGAGGCTGGTCGAGCATGAGCGGGCAGGCAAAGGCGACAACGTGGTTCGGGTTGGCGATGCTCGTCTGGCCGTTGCTGGCTGGGTGCGACGGAGGCGGCACGAAGAGCAAGATATGGATTTACCGCTATCCTGACTTCTATACACCCAACCTGAAGCGTGTGGCCGTCCTGCCGTTCGCCAATCGCACACGTCACCGCGGGGTCGGCGGGCGGATCAGTGACAGGATTTCAGCGATTCTCACGAACAACCGCACCTACGAGGTGTATACGCGGCAGCATCTTGACGACATCCTTGCCGAGCAGGACCTGGCGATGGCGGGCATCGTAGAGGCCGACCTGGCCAAGAAGATAGGACGCCTCAAATCAATTCAGGCGCTGATCTGCGGTGTGTGCGATCGATACGAGACGACCACCCGAAACGAGACGCGCTACAACATGGTGCCGGTTTGGGGCAAAAACCGTCAGGGCCAACCCGCCATCACGGGCTGGAAGAAGATACCCTATCCATGGACACGGCATGATGCTTTTGTCGAGTGCCATGTGGTCGTGATTGACACCATCACGGGACGGCAGATCGCCGCCGTACATGATCCTTCCAGCTCCTGGGCATCCGGGAGTCCACCCAAGTACCGTCCAGCGGAGCTTCTGCGCTACGCCGAGCAGGACCAGATCAACCGCATCATCGGTGCCATTGCCGTGACGCGTTCGCAAGTGAAATTGAAGGGCGACGTTCTCAAAACCGCCACCGATTTCTACGATCAGGAGTGGGACTGGGAAAAAAGGATTACCCCGGAGGATGAGAAGCTCTATGTCGTGGTCGACCTGCCGCCCGAGGCGGACCGCAACAGTTTTAAGATCACGATCGTGCCCAAGGGAGAGCGCAACGTGGTGGCGGAGAAGCCTTTCGTCTGGACCAAGACGGTGGCACGCCGCGGGTATCGGTTCGGTGTGGCCGACATCGTCGGCAGGTACGGATGCGGTGAGTACCAGGCCAAGCTTTATTCCGGCCCGGAACCGATTGCCCGATATAACTTCAGTATTGTCGAAAAACGCTGACAGACATCGTCCTTCTTGGCCATCGGCGTGAGAAGAACGCGGCGGTCGACAAGGCGGGCGAGGGGAGTGTGAGGAGATGCGATGTTCGTCGATGTTCATTTCCACGGTCCGTTGGAGCGGGCCGTCGGCATTCTGGGGGCCGAAAGGATCCTGTTCGGCGTCGATTTCTGGTTTTGGGATCCGGCGGCCGGCCTGGCCCGCGTTCGCCATGCCGACATATCGGATCAGGCCAAATGTCTAATCCTGGGCGAGAACGCCCGATCACTTCTTCGTGTGGACTGAAGGGTTTTGTGAGTTCTTTGCACGGTGTATTGATTCGTAGTCGGATGAAGGCGCCGTCGCAGTGCCGCGTGGGCGCTGCCTGCGTCTTGTGGTTGGCGGAAGGAGGCTGAAGGTGCGTAATGGTTTGGTTGTGGTCTTGGCGGCACTTCTTGCTGCGTCATGCAACGCGCAGCCGACAGCGGCAAAGTCGGCGCCGGCTCTGCCGGCAGCATCCCAGCCGGTGAGGTCCGCTGTGCCGCTGGACGACTGTGTGGAGGCGGTGTTGGCCGGCGTGGCGACGGCCGAGGCGCAGATGGATCGGATCGTCGCTGCGGCGGAGGCTGTGGCTAAGCGATGGGTCGGCGGCGCCGAGTTGTGCGTGGCGGGAGATACATCGTTCTCCGACGAGGCGTTCTACCGGGCGGGTGGCTTGATCGCCATACGACGCATTGGGCCCGAGAAAGCCAACCACGTAGCCAAGACCCTATCGTGGTCCGACGTGCCGGACGATGCGATCCTCTTCTATGGCTTGCACCACAGCGTGGATGCGGAAGTGCAAGTCTTTCGCGATCTGAGATCGCTGAGCAGATCGGGGCGTATGGTCGTGCTCTTCGGTTCGAGTAACTGGCCGATCTGTAGAAAGCTCCTCGGGCACTGCCGCCAGCGCCTGCCGGAGGGTGCCGTGTGGTTCGTTGACACGCAACTGCCCGTCGACACACGGCTGACGACACGTGACGGCACGCGCTATGGCGATTACGCCCCGGCGGTGTCGGCCTTGCACCTTTGGACGTTCACTGCCGAGTTGATTGCGGCCTGCACACGAGAGGGCAAGACGCCGGGCGTGTGGCCTTCCATGCTTGTCGATGACTGGCAGGCCTTCGAAGCCCAATACCGCAACGTTGTGTTCCATGACGACGTCATCGTCGGCCCGATCGGAGCTGGCAAGTTGGGCGGGCAGTATCTCGAGGTGTTGGGCAAGCAGATGCGGGCGGCGCTGGCTTCGCAGCCGCAAACGCGCGAGGGCGGAAAGCGACTGGCCGCCACGAGCGCCGATCGGGTCGTCTATACCATGGTCGAGAGTCACCTGCTGTCTGGGGAGGCACATCTGCCAAGAGAGTTGAAGAACTGGTCGCTGGTCCAACGAGGGTTTCGGTGGCCCCAAGCGGCACGGACGGTCGTGCGAGGCGACACCGTGTTGTGGCTAGGGTACTTCAACTGGCCCGATCGACGAATTGAGGATGTGCTGCGACGGGGAGCCTCGTTTGTCGGAGCCACCGTCAGCGGTCCCCAGGCCGAGCCGCCTCGCGACGTGTGGTGGGTGCCCGCCAGTTGGGCCTATCCCGATGCGGTCGTTGAGCTTCCGGGCTATCCGCTCAAGGCGTGTCCCACCAGCGGCATCGTGCAGACGGTGCTGCTGTGGGGCCTGGTGGGCGAAACGCTCAACGCCGTGCAGGACGACACCGTGGAAGAGGCTCACCGACAATCAGGCGAACTTCGGCCGGCAAGCCCCTAGCGCTTGACGCGCCGAGACGGCTTGCGGTGTAATCTGGGTGAAACGACGTAGCCGCGTCAGCATGCGGTAGAATTGCGTCACGTGTTCGGGCGTTCATCTTCGCGGGATTCAAGAGTGTGACCATAGCAGCCGCTGATCCATTGCTGCGTATTGAGCGGGCCAGTCGTGTTTTCCGCATGGGCGAGGTCGAGGTGACCGCGCTGGCGGAGGTCGACCTTCAGATCGAGCGAGGCGACTTCATCATCGTGCTGGGTCCGTCCGGCTCGGGCAAGAGCACACTGCTGAATCTGGTTGGGGGCACCGACCGGCCCACCGCGGGCCGCGTGTGGTACGCCGATACCGATCTGGGAACGCTGCCGGACAGCGCCCTGACCGACTATCGGCGTTCGGTGGTGGGTTTCATCTTCCAGTTTTACAACCTTGTGCCGACGCTTACCGCCTATGAGAACGTGCAGGTGGCGACGGAACTGGTTGCAGACTCGCTCGATCCGACCGAAGCGCTGGCTATGGTCGACCTGGCCGATCGGGCGGCGCATTTTCCCGCCCAGCTTTCTGGCGGCGAGCAGCAACGGGTGGCCATCGCCCGTGCGTTGGCCAAGCGTCCCAAACTGCTTCTTGCCGATGAGCCGACGGGCGCCCTCGATCTGCCGAACGCCCGCAAGGTGCTGTCGATTTTGCAGGAGCTGAATGTCGAACATCATCTGACGGTGATGCTGATCACACACAATGCGGCGATCGCGGCGATTGGTCGCCGCGTGGTACGGCTGGTGAGTGGGCGCATCGGTGAGATGGGTGTGAACCAGACGCCTATCGCCGCCGGCGAGGTTAGTTGGTAGCCGCCCAAGATCTATCATGCGGGCCCTTCAGAAAAAACTCCTTCGCGACCTGTGGGGCAACGTTGGGACACTGGCGACGGTCGTTGCGATCATCGCGGTCGGAACCGGATCGTACATCGGCCTGGCCTCGGCTCAGCGAATTCTCACCGCCAGCCAAAGCGCCTACTATCGCGACTATCGCCTGGCCGACTTCTGGATTGACGTCAAGAAGGCTCCTCTTACAGCCGTCGAGCAGGTGGCGGCCATGCCGGGCATCGCCGACGTGGAGCCCCGCGTCGTATTCGATCTGATCATCGATCTGCCCGGCGAGACGCGCCCGTTGGTCGGACGCCTGATCTCAACACCTTCAAGAGACTTTCAGCGCACTATCAACGGCATCTGTCTGATTCGCGGCACCGGCTTCTCGCCCGGGCGCGACGAGGAGGTCATCCTCAGCGAATCCTTTGCCCAGGCCCACGGCCTCAGGCTGGGCGACAGGATCGATCTGATCCTCAATCGCAAGCGAGAATCCTTTGTGATCGTCGGCACGGCCATCAGCCCTGAGTTCGTGTACATGGTGCGCGGCCAGGGCGACGTCCTCCCGGACCCGGAGCATTTCGGCATTCTCTACGTAAAGGACTCCTACGCGCGCGAGGTGCTCGACTTCAAGGACGCCTGCAACCAGATTGTAGGACGACTTGTTCCGGGCGCCCAGCGCGACCTCGGACGATTGCTGGAACGCATCGACAGACTGCTAAAGCCCTACGGTGTGATATTGACCACACCCCGCGAGCGGCAATCGTCGCACCGGTTTCTTTCCGACGAGATTCGCGGGCTGGGCGTATCGGCGGCCATCATGCCCGTAATCTTTCTGGGCGTGGCCGCTCTTGTGCTCAACGTGTTGATGACGCGTTTGGCCGAAAGGCAACGAAGTATCGTCGGCACGCTGAAGGCCATCGGCTATTCGGACCGACGCATTCTTGTGCATTTTCTCGGCTTTGGATTGGCCGTCGGCATCGCCGGCGGTCTGGCCGGCAACCTGTTGGGCGTGACGCTGGCTGCGGCTATGGTCGAAATGTATAAGGGGTTCTTTCAGTTTCCGTCGTTCGTGTACCGCGCGCACCCGCTCCTGCTGCTTACCGGACTTGCCATCAGCGTGCTTTTCAGCGTGGCGGGGACGGGAAAGGGCGCCTGGGCTGTTCTGCGGTTGCAGCCGGCGGAGGCTATGCGACAGAAGCCGCCCGAGCGCGGCGGCGCGATCTTCCTGGAGCGATTCCACCGGGTCTGGCGATCGCTGGGGTTTCGCACGCACATTGCGCTGCGCAGCATGGCGCGCAATCGCATCCGAACGGCGACCGGCATTGTGTCATCCGCGCTCGCCACCTCGATCATCTTCACGTCGCTGGTGCTGTACGACTCCATGTTTTACCTGGTGGACTTCCAGTTTGAGCAGGTGGCGCGAAGCGATGTGGATATCGGCATGCGGGAGGAGAGATCGAACGAGGCGCTGTTCGAAGCTCGCGCGTTGCCGGGCGTTGATTATGCCGAGCCGGTCCTGGCGCTGGCGTGCGAGTTGCGCAACGGCCCGATCTCCCGGCGCATGGGTGTGATCGGGCTGGCGCAGGAGCATCGCCTGACCACGCCGACGCAATCGGACATGAAACCGGTGGTGATCCCGCCGGAAGGGCTGGTTCTATCGGCGAAGCTGGCGGAAATCCTGCAAGTCAACGTCGGGTACGACTTGGAGCTGACACCCGTCCGCGGACGTCCCCAGCCTCGCCACACCTTCGTAGCCGGTGTCACAGAGGGGTTCCTGGGCCTGGAGTGCTACGCCGACAGGCGCTACCTGAGCCGATTGGTCGGCGAGAGTGCGGCGGCGAACACGATTCAGCTTGCAGTCGACCCGACCAAGAGCGCTGCGCTGTATGCTGCGATCAAGCGACTGCCCAACGCACAGGGCCTCAGCGTGCGGGCCGACACCCGAGCAAGCATCGAGGAAACGCTGTTAAGCACCAGCGCCTTTTCTCTCGGCCTGCTGGTGGTCTTCGCCGGCGTGATCGCCTTCGGCACGATGCTGAACAACTCCCTTGTCGAAATCGGCGACCGGCTTCGCGAGGTGTCCACGTTCCGCGTGCTGGGATACCAGCCGGGACAGGTAGCCGGCATCTTCCTGCGTCAGAACCTGATTACGTTCCTGCTGGGTATCCTGCTGGCGGCCCCGCTCGGGTACGGTATGGTGTTGGGTACGTCGACGGCGTACGACACCGAACTGTTCCGCATGCCGGTCATCATACGGCCGACTGTCGCACTGGCCAGCGCGGCGCTGGCGTGGCTGTTCGTGCTGGCGGCCCAATGGTTCGTGTACCGGCAGATCCGCAAGCTCGACTGGCTCGAAGGCATCAAGGTCAAGGAATAAGGACACGACGCATGAGAGCGAAATGGCTGATCGTTGCCGTAATCGTGTTGGGCGTCCTGGCCCTGATCGTATGGGCGCGACTTCAGCCCGACGCCACGGTGGAGGTGTTGCGCGCCCGCAGTCAGCCGGTTCGTGCCTACGTGGAAGAGCAGGCGGTTACCGAGCTGCCTTACGACCACCTGGTGTCGATGCCCATCGCCGGTTGGCTCGAACCGATCCAACTGCGTGAAGGCGACCTGGTGAAGAAAGACCAAATCGTGGCTCGCCTCGACACCGAGGACCTTCGTGATCGCGTTACGCAGGCCGAGCAGAGCATCGGCGAGCTGGTGACCCGTCTGGAGGAGACAAAAGATCACCGCCTCGAAGAGAATGCCCTGGTCGAGGTCAACGCCACCGTCAAGGCCATCGATCAGACGGTCGAAGCCGCCGAGGCCAAGCTCGAGGCCGCCAAGGCCATTCGTGACTTCGCTGCGTCCGAGCTGGAGCGCCTCCATCGCATCGCCGAAGCCGACGCAGCGGCCAACCGCGAAATGCGGCAGGTCGAGATGGAATTTCGCAAGTCGCGCGCCGATTATCAGAGCGACCTGCTCGAACTGGCCGCCCTGAAAACCCTCGCAGCCGTCAGTTACATCGGCCCCAAGTTCATCAAGGACTATATTGATCGCAAGTCGTTCACGGCCGATCGGTATGCCAAGCAGTCCGAACAGGCCCGCGTGGAGTTGGAGCTGGCCAAGCGAAACCTCGGTCGGGCTGAGATCCGCAGTCCCGTTGACGGGGTCGTCCTCCATCGCCACCAGACGCGGCGGCAGTTTCTTCAGGCCGGCACGCCGCTGCTCACCCTTGGGCGCCTGGACGATATGGAGATCATCGCCGAGGTGCTCACCGAACGGGCCACGCGCATCCAGCCGGGCGATCCGGTCGAGATCTCCGGCCAGGCCCTCCCGGAGGGGGCTGTGGCAGGCAAGGTATTGCGAGTGTATCCGGCCGGCTTCAAAAAGATCAGCTCGCTCGGAGTGGAACAGCAGCGCGTGAATGTGGCGATCAAGCTCGATCAGCGACCCGAGCGCCTGGGCGTCGGATTCCGCGTCTACGTGCGGATCTTCTATGCCGAAGCGCCCGCCGCGTCGGCCCTGCCTCGCACCTGTCTGTTCCGCAACGCACGCGGCGGCTGGCAGGTCATGGTTGTGCGCGACGGTAAGGCCCGCGTACAGGATGTGGAGGTGGGGCTGATGAACGACGATGTGGCTCAGATCAAGTCGGGCATCGGATCGGACGAGTGGGTTGTTGCCCAGCCGTCGCGCGAGATCACAGAAGGAATGCGAGTGCGCGTCGAGCAGCGACAGTGGGATGCTTTCTGAACTGATAGGTGGGTGCCCCGCCCTTTCAGGGCCTATCGATTTACTCGAGGCCGTCCGGGAATTCCGTGTCGTAAACGCATGGATCTCCGGAGGTTATGATTGGTGTAGTGACAAAACCCACATAGCCTCAAACGGAGATCCAGATCATGCGTGCGCGTGCCATGGAGGGCACGTGCTTGGCGACACTGGTCAGGATGGCCCTTCCGTTGTGTCGAGCCGCCGAACGCCAATGCCCAAGGGCGAGCCCCGGACGACCGCCGGACTTTCCGGACTGGGTGATGGCGATCCTGATTATGACGGTAGTCCTCAAAAAGAAAAAGTCCAAGTCGGCTCAGTATCGGTTCCTGCGGGAACACCGTAGTGAGTTCACGGACTGGCTGGGCCTGGAGAGCTTCCCTTCGCGAACCACCTACTTCGACCGCTACCGCCGGTCCCACCGGCTGTTCGAGGTGGCCATCCGGGTTCAAGGCGAAAGGGCCGTGGCCGAAGGAATCGCAGACCCGCAGACGATGGCGGTGGACAAGTCGCTGGTGGCGCCTCGCGGGCCGCTGTGGCACAAGAAGGATCGGGCCGCGGGGCGCATTCCGAACCGCTTGCGAGGCGTGGACCGGGACAGCACGTGGGGCTACAGCAAGCATCACGGTTGGGTCCAGGGGTACAGCTACGAAACGGTGGCGACCGCCACCGAAGGCTCGACCGTGTTTCCGATGCTGGGTTCGGCCGACACCGCGAGCATGAAGGAGTTCGCCAGCTTCGAGCCCAAGATCGATCAGCTGCCGGAGGATACGGAGAATGTGTTGGCCGACACGGGTTACGACAAGAACGAGTTCGGCGATCGCATCGAGTGCGATGAGCAAGGCCGGAGGACCGGACGACGGTTTATCTGCCCGCCGAATCCCCGGAACAGCAAAGACGGCGGGCGAGCCCCCCGGCCCCGGGCGAAACGCATACCGCCGACACCGCGTTGCCGCCGAGAGAAACGCATCGCCTTCTACCGTAGCCGCCGCGGACAAAGGCTCTACGCCCGCCGCGGTCAGACGGTGGAGCCTTTCAACGACTGGTTCAAGGCGCTGTTCGAGTTGGACGAACGGACGTAGCATCGCGGCCTCGACAACAACCGTACGCAGATGCTGGCGGCACTCTTCGGGTATCAACTGCTTGTCCGGTACAACCATCGCCGCGGTCGAGAAAACGGTCAGATCAAATGGATACTCGATCAGCTATAATTCCCGGACGGCCTCAGATAGGCTCTTGGAGGCAGCCTTTCATGGGATTACGTGTCTGCGCAGATGGCATGCCGCTTACGACAGCTCGAAGTCGGCGATGACGGGGAGATGGTCGCTGGCTACGCGTGCGAGCTTCAGGCGGCTGCGCCGGATGCGGTGCAGGTGGAGCCGGCCGCGATAGAACACCTTGTCGAGCCCGCTACTGGGAGCGAAGCTGGGGAACGTCTTGATCGACCATCGCGAGCCGGGTCGGCGGTTGGTGGCGCAGTGGAAGCCGGCCGGCTCGAAGTAACGTCGCTTCAGCAGTCCGGCCCAGTCGTTCATGTCGCCGGCGACGATGCACGGGGTATCGGCTGCCAGATGCGCGATGTCGTGCGTGGCAAGCAGCCGCTCGATCTGCCGCCGACGGAGGTTGGCGACCAGGCTCAGATGGATGTTGAAGATCTCGACCGATCGCTCGTGGCGGCCCGAGATGACTCGAACGCGGGTGTGCTGGGCGCCGCGGCGTTTGCGGCGCCCTATGGTCAGGTCGATGTTGCGCTGCCGCACGAACGGATGCCGCGACAGCGTGGCGTTGCCGTACTTGCCCCGCCTGAGAAACACGTTGATGCCGACGGCCCGATACTGGTATTGCACCTGGCGGGCCAGATACGAAGCCAGATCGAGGTAGCCGGACCGCGGCACGCCGCGATCGACCTCCTGTAGCAGCACGACGTCGGCGTCGTATCGGGCCAGGATCGTCACGATCCGCCGGGGATCGAACTTGCGGTCCGCCCCGATGGCCTTGTGAATGTTGTATGTCAGCACGCGAAGTCGCATCACGGCGTATTATACGCTCAACATCGGACGGCCGGCATGGGTGTGGCTTGAGGTTGTCTGCGAACGGCCGCGGCTCGATCAGGCTTGCTCGGGGGTCGACGCCGCCGTGTGGGCGATGAGCAGGAACAGGTCGCCGGGCTCGATGACTTGGGTGATTTTCAGAGCGGCCTGCTCGAGCAGTACAGGCCAAACGCTCGGCGTGGGCAGGTGGTCGCCGGCAATCGCCCCACCCACCTGGTCGTGGAATGCGTTAACCTTCTGTGAGCTTCTCAAGTGGAGGACGATGAGCCGACCACCGGGTCTGAGGGCACCGCTCATGTTGCGCAGGGCGGCTGGCTTGTCGCGGAAGTGGGGAAACGCGTGCATGCAGAACACCACGTCGAAGCAGCTCGTCGGCAGGTCGTCGCTGCATACGTCGACGCAGCGGAAGTCGGCGTCGATGTCCTCGCCGCGCGCGTGGGCGATCATCGCCGGTGAGAAGTCGACGGCGGTCACGCGGCCGGGGCGCACCTGCTGAGCAAGCCACCGGGTGACCTGCCCCGTGCCGCAGCCGACCTCCAACACGTCGTGCCCGGGCTGCAAGGCGAGCGTCGGCGCCAGGGCGTCCAGCCTCGCCAACGCGGTGCCGATGGCAGGCCCGTCGGTGTCCCACGTGGCGGCTTGGGCGTCGAAGAACGCAATCCTGGGATCGCGGGCTGGACGGCTCATCCGGGCTCCCGACCGTGCGGCGGTGTACGTAATCGGGCGGCGCGGCGCACCGGGCAGGTGATTACCTGCTACCAACTATGCACATTGCCGTGGAGCGGGCGTCCCGCCGCCAGCGCTTCGTCGGCCGCCTGCCGAGGGAGGCCCAACAGCTTGACACCCTTGTCGATCGTGTTGCGGAAGATGACCTCCATGTCGTTGTACTCCGGCTGCGACATGGCCACGGCCGTGAGCCCCGGCATGTGCGACATCGACTCGATGTAGTGATCGCCCCGGCCACAGAAGTGAATCGCACCGCCGCCGAATGCGTCGAGGATCCGCTGGTCGTAAGGCCTGATGAACTCGTCGAACATTTGCGGCGAGAAATTCATGGCTGAATCGTCGCGGAGCATGACGTGTCCCTTGTGGAGCATCGACCAGTGGACCGATTGGCCGGCGGCGGGCGGCACGATTCGCTGCCAGGCCTGCATGAACTGGATGTAGGTTTCGGTCACCAGATTCAGCAGCGCATGGACCCGCTCGGGCATGTCGACGATGTCGAGAAACAGACGGCTGCCCCAGAGCAGCTCGACGACGTCCATCGGTCCCTGTAGATCGGGATGGTAGATGTGGACGTGCCGACCGATGGTGGGGTAGCGCCGGGCGATGTCCACGAAGCGCTCGCCCACCTGGAGCACCTTTGCGCAGAGAGACTGGCGCAGCTCGGGCACGCCGCGGTCGAGCAGGGCCTTGATGGCGTCGGGGCCGCTGAGCGGCTTGTTGGTAGGCAGGGTGTCGGCCTGTTCGTCCATGATGAACATTTCGACGCCGAACAGCGAAGGCAGTATGCCCGTGCCGTAGTTTGCCCGCACGCAGAGCAGCGCGCCGCCGCCCGCCGCCAGGGCCTGGGAACACATGCCATACTGCTGCAAGGCCATCTTATCGAAGTCGTCGAGCGTTTCGTTGACGCTGACTTGCGGCCACTCGATCTGTGGCTCGAACGCCTCGCCGCGGGTGGGCGAAAACACCTCGCCGTCAAAGCCCCCTTGGGCGAAATTCGCCCACTGCCCGTACAGGTCCGCCTCTGCCGACGGGTCGATCCGCCGCTCCAGATCTTCGAGGTGTTTCTCGATCATGACTGCTTTACTTTCCCGCGCCGCACGAGGGCCCGGCGTGTGCCTAGCTCGCCCCAAGTTCGCGCATGATGTACTGATAGAGCGGGGCAAGCGTATCTCGATGCATCCCTTCGAAATAGAAGCCCACGCCGTCGAACACCTTGGGTATGCGTGTGGCCATCGACTTTTGATCGCGCAGGTAGTAGTAATAGCGGCCTTCGTCCCGGGTCTCGTCGTCGAACACGAACGGGCGTATGTCGAAGACGCCGGTCCATAGCCCCTTGGGCGTCTTGCCCACGTTGGCGGCCATCGAGACGGCCTTGAGCACCACCTCGGGGCCCATGATTGCCGTGCCAATGTTGAGGATGACGCCTCCTTCGGTGAAGCGGCACATGTGTTCGGCGAAGACCAGGAAGTCGGCGCCGCTGGTGGCGCCTTTGACCTCGCCGTCGTAGCTGGCGTGCTGATCGATAATGTCGGTGCCCATCATCGTGTGTACGCACACGGGGATGCCTTTTTGGTAGGCCGCCGCCAGCACGCACGAGTCGGCGTAAGGGAAACCGTCGTAAGGCTTGAGGTACTCGCCGGTGTCCTTGTGGTTCTGGAACGTGCGGTCGATCACGGCTTTGCGAAACTCGGCGTCACAGAACAGGCGGCCCATGCACTCGCCGAAGCCCAGGCCGCGCTCCCGCCCGACGATCAGCGCGTAGTTGAGGTAGGCACCGGTCTCGAACGCCATGCCGAAGTCGCCCTTGGGCAGCGCGTCGCGCACCGACTCGGACGACGCGCCAATCAGCGCCAGCTCGAAGGAATGGATCGCGCCCGCACAGTTGGTCGCATACAGCGTGATGATGCCTCGTTCGATCAAGTCGATGATGATGGGGTTCTGCCCGTTCTTGATGGGATGAGCCCCCGAGATCACCACCACCGGCTTGTGCTGGCGGGCGCACTGCACGATGTAGCGTGCCAGCTCGACAAGGCCGGCCGACTGATCAATGCCCTCGCCGCGAACGCCGTTGCGGAACCACGGTGCGTTGGCGCACTGGACTTCCGATTGCCGCAGCTTGACCACGTCGACGAAGTTGTCGACCTCAACCTTGTTGGGCCGCGTGCGTAAGGGATACGTCCGCACGCCCGAAGCATCGAACAGCTTGTACGAGCCTTTATACTCCATCGCCGTTTCCTTGCCGGATAAGCCTTTTCAAAGCCGGGTGCGTGTAATCCGGTAGAATATAGTTCGTACCCAACTCCTTGTGCAATTGTCGCTGGCGGGTGGCCTCGGCCGCCAGCCGGCTCATCACCACGCAGCCCATCCGGGCGCCTGCGTGGATCTCCGACCGTCCGTCGCCCACCACGAGAATCGTGGCTGGATCCATGTTCTCCCGCTCGCACAACTCCTTCATCACTTCGTCTTTGGGCAACTTGCGATCCCAGCTCGAGCCGTGCAGGGCCTCGACCATCTGCCCCGGACCGATTTTGAAGCCCAGCGCCTTCACTTCCTCATACATGCCGCCGTCTTCGTAGATCACCGCACCGGTGACGAAGTAGTTGATGCAGCCGATTTCTTGCAGATAGGTCACAAACTCGTACGAGCCCGGCACCCGCCACGACTGCGGATCCTTCCAGGCGGCGGCTGTGTTTCGGTCGCGACTGGCGCCGTTGAGGATGGCTTCATAGAGTCGAAACAGCCGCGGCGTCCGCTCGGCGATAAACGCACGCAGGACCTCCGGCTCGCTGATATCGTCGAAGCGCTCCTGGCCTTGCCACATGCGCTGAATGATCTGCGAGTTGTTGCGATGCTGCTGTTCGCTGAGCGACAGGCCCGCGTCCGGCGGCGCGTTGCCCAGCTCGATCGCCCGGCGAATGCCGTATTCCATCTGCGTCAGCGCCGACAGACCCGCCGACTCGATGCAGAAACGATCGGTTTCCGCCAGCGGCTGACTGCCGACCTGCGAGATGAGCTTCTCGCGATTCTGCTGCGAATCGAAGTCCTCACCCAGGCCGCAGTTTATCGCCCAATGGATGGTCAGACTCATCACCGGCGGCCAGTCGCGGATCAGGCTATGCGTGCCGTCGATGTCGTGGATCACGTGCGTGATCCGGCGCCGCCCGACAGGTCGAACGATCTCGATGTTGCCCGGGTCGGCCTGGAGCGTTGTATCGTCAAGGATCGCCATCGTGTCCGATCTCCACGGTCAGCCGTAGACGTATGTAATCTCGATGTTCAACCTGTCCACGTCAGCCAGGTTGTCCACTTCCGCTTTTGCCGCCTGCCGACCGTTGATCTTCACTCGAGTTTCGCGCCGCGTATCGCCTTCGCCCTGTCTTGCTATGTATACGGTAAGGGGAATCTGTCGATAGCCGCCCTTCGGCAGCGCGTAGTGGACGATGCGTCTGAACTCGAGCGCGTCGCGGACCTCGGCGGGCAGATTCGGCTCGATTCTCACCGAAGGCACGCGCTCATCATGCAGGGCCAGTTGCAGTCCCACGATGCCCTGGAGGACCTCGACGATCCAATCGACCGATCCCGACAGCCCGAAGTACATGCCTTTACCGAAGTGCGGATCGTCCTTGTCGGAGGCGTAGGAGGTGGTCGGCGATTCGAACGGCCCCCAGATCGATTCGTCGCGCATGGCCGACATGATCGGCTTGAACTGCTGCCACACCGTATCGACCTGATCCGGCAGGTCGAGGCGGAATCGGTGCATGAACACCTGGCAGTGGTGATACTCGCCATTCTCGGCGCATCCGGTAGGCACGATGCCCATCCGTCCCACCTTCGCCAGGCAATTGCGGTTGTTGGCGAAGGGCGTGGAAAACATCACCAGACCGAGCTTGGGATCGAAGAACAGCTCGCTGGTCGTCTTCAGTAGTTCGGCGATCATTCGCTCTGTGTCTTCGACGGGCTTGAGGTAGTCTCGCCGCGTGTTGAGCATGTGCAAGCAGAAGGCGTTGGCCGCCAGATCGCGCCGCAGGATGCCGTCAAAATCGGTGCCCCGCATCGAGCCCAGCGTGTAACCGGTTTCGCCCTGCTCGTAGTTCGGCGTCGACCCGTCTGCCTTCAACTCGTGAATGACCGAGATGAATCCGGGCATACATTGCTCGTCTCGCTGTTCCCACGCCCACTTGACGATGTTCTCGCGCAATTGGCCGGCGAGCCGCCTGAGATGCTCGACCCGCTTCGGCAGGTCACCGTTGGTGAGCTTCTTGCGGAGGCTGGGAACGTCGAGGATGTCGATCATCTCCACCAGGCATTGGAACAGATGGGCCGACAGTCTTACCTGCACGCCGCGCCCGCGGCCTCGCGTTTTGTCGTCGCCCACCACCGACGTGCCGAACATGTCGATCGGGTCGCACCAGTCGCCGTAGAGAATCTGCGCCATGCCGTACGGCGTATCATTCACCAACCGCTCGAAACTGGCGAACACCTCGAGGATGACCTCCAACACCGTGAAGGTGCGATCGCAGCCGACGATGCTCGACGTCTCCGGATGATCGGGATCGGTCAGGCGGATGCTCTTGACCGTCTCGGAGAGGATGCTCGCGTCGCCCGTTTCGCGGATGTACCTGGCCGCCGAGTTGATCAGCCACAGCGGGCTGTCGGCGTAGGGGCGGTTGTCGTTGGGCACTTCCTGGCGGCGGTCGTCCCACCGACTGGGGAATTGTCGCGGGAACAGGCCATACAGCTTTTGGGGCAGCGTCAACGGCCTGCTGTTGTCGGGTGGGCCGTCGTCCGAGACGTACATGAAGCTCATGGCGTGGACCAAGTCGGCCCGCACGCGCCCAGGATCCTCCTTCATCTTGGGCCACATGTCCTGGCCCCGGTCGCGGGTGCCCAGCTCGATTCCGTTGGCCAGCGTCGCACCGTGAGCGCGACAGTTTTCATACAGCTCCTTCACACCGGTCCAGACCGAGTTGGCGTACTCGGCTGCGATCCGCTGGTGAGGCAGCCGCAACTCGAAATATGGTGTGTGCTCCTTCTGCGTCGAGGCTCGATCCGTCTCGATTATCTGGCCTGCGTCGGGTGTTTGGGCGATCAGGAGTTCGCCAGCCGACTGGAATGCCCTAGCCATCGCAGCGTAGGAGGGCTCGTCACAGGCGAAGTGGTCTCGGAACTGCTCGGTGATTTCCTCGTCCATCAGATACAGGAGGGTTTGCTCCAGCCACGCGTCCTGTCCTGCCGCAAGCCTCATCGAAAATTGATTCGCTGCAATCGCCGCCGTCGTAAAATGATTCAGTCGGCTGCCCGCGCCGCCTTTCAGCATCGCGCCGGTGCGAACCGCCTCAGGCATCGTGCAGGAGACCGACGTGTCGCCGACGAACGTGCCGTAGTCGCAGGTGGCCCCTTCGGCCGTCAGATGGCTCGACTTACTCGAGACGCGTTTGATCTGGAGGATGTTCGTATACGGCACCGTGGCAGCCACCACCAGTTCGGCGGGGTTGACCGGCAGACCGTTATCGTACCATAGCTCTTTGTTGTACACGAACCGTTGCGTGCCGTGCAGGTTGAAGTAGGTCCACAGGCGGCCGGTCAGTTTGCTCGTCCCGGTGTTGCGGAGGTACACGCATCGCGTAAGCGCCGGTCCGTGCGGCGTATAGGTAAGCGCGCATCGCACAGCCGTCTCGTAAGCGGTGTCGGCGTCGGTCTTGAACCACGCGCAATACCACATTGCCCGCCGGGGCTCGCCCAGCTTGACGATCTTGATCTTTTCCACTCGGCAGCCCGGTATGCTGCGGGGGTTGATCAGAGAGGCGATCTGCCGGTTGCCGTCGACCTCGACGTCGAGCCAGACGTTCTGAGACGGCACGCCGATCTCGCGTTTCTCGTTGGTGTCGAAGTGACCGTCGAGCACACGCACCTGAAAGCCGCCGGCCAGCTCGACCGTCAGACCCGTCGATCCGTTGGACATGAACGTGGCCGTCGCGTTCGACTGGCTGTCGACCAGCACGGACGGGCAGTTGATCGGGTGAGCGTGGTAGATGACCTCGCCGTTCGGCCCGTAGCCGCCCAGAGCGTTGACGTGTTGATCGACGGGCAGGTCAAGGATGCGTTGTGCCTGCTCGTGGAAGGGTAAACCGTGCAAGTCTGTGTTCGTCGCCATCGTGCTCCTCGAAAGTGCAGTGGGTCCTGTAGCCGGACATCCTGTCGATCACACGGCGCCGGGCAATATCGCTCGCTGCCGGCGTCGCCGATCTGGGGCCTGTGGTATGCGTTCGGATGCGATGAGGCGTTCTGTCGGCGGCAGCGCCGCATCCTCATCGGCCGATCCGAGCGCGGCTGGCAAAGATAGCTCAAGCCCCCGGCGCCCGCAACCGGCCCGGCTGAGCGTCTCTTAGATCGCTCGTAGAACCGAATGGCCAAAAGCGGCCGCTCCAGGCGACGAACCGGCGAAAATACGTTTGGGTCGGCCGGTCTGCTGCGCGTACCCCTCGGCCACGGCCTGCACCGCCTGGTCTGCACCGCGGCGGCCCAGTATGGCGACCGTGCCGCCACTGCCCCCGCCGGTGATCTTGGCTCCGTAAAGCCCTTCTTTCGGTCCGGCGCGGCGGACCAGTTCCACCAACAGATCGGTGCCCTCGGAACCCAACCCGCATGCTGAGTAGCTAGCGTGTGATGCATACATCAGTTGCCCCAGTTCGACCAGATGGGCTTCGTCTGCGAGCCCGGCCAGCAGTTCGGCAAATCGCTGCACGCGAGCGTGCTCGTAAATCGGATGCGCCGTGGGTACGCGGACGGCATATTCGCGGTCGGGCTGCACGCGCGTCACCGGATCGCTCGTGCCGCCGTAGCGATCGAGAAACGCCTGACCGCCAATCTGCTCGGGCAGCTCATCTGCAAAATCCTTCTCGAACCGATCGGGTCCGACGTTGGCCAGGTACCCACCCCAGAGCTGGTCATCGATCCGCACAGGTTCGCCGGGTTCGACAGGTAGGCCCGCCAGATCGGCGATCATGCGATACCCCATAAAAGCGCCGACTCGCACGGACCCGTAGTCGGCGCCCGCCACGCAGTGTCGCAGCCCCGAGTCGACGCCCCAGAACCGCACGTCGTCGGGAAAGTCCACCATGCCCTCCAACCTCGCCGGCTGACAGAGCAGCGCCAGCAGGCGATCGTCGAGCCCGCACATCGCCGTCATCTGATCCATCACCCCGCATGGAGCGCCGACGACGAGATTCTCCACTTGCTGACACAACAGCGCCGTCTCCGGCGGGTCCATCGCCACGCCGAACGCGGCGGCCACCGCCTGCATCGCAGCCACCTCCAGCGCAGCCGATGAACTCACCCCGGCGCCTTCCGGCACGTCCGAGCCGATCAACATGCGAACGCCCTGGTCAAACCGCACTCGACGCTCGCGCATGAGCACCAGCAGCGTGCCGGCCACGTAGGCCGCCCAGTGCCGCTTCGGGTCTTGCCGGAAGTGGGCCCGCGCCTCCGCATACTCGATAGGCCCGTCGCTCCGCTCGAACGCGGATAGCGGCATCTCAAAGTCAGGGGCCCGATCATTCCCATCCGCACCCAGGCTGACGATTCGCACCACGCGGGCCGCATTCTTCTGAAGCGCCACGAGCGTGGCCTCGGCCGTGGGCATCTCCAGCACCAGCGAGCCGGAGTAATCGGCGATCCCGCCCATCACGTCCAGCCGCCCGGGCGCCCGGGCGACCACCAGATCGACCTGCGGGTCGAACAGACTCCGAGCCTGCGGCGTGGGATTGTTGGCCAGCCCGTTGAGCGTTTCGACAAACAGCTCGACGTCGGCCAGATCGTCCGGACAGCCGTTGACGATGCGATACATGGTACCTCCCGCAAGAAGCCCGGCGTATCTTACTTGTTTCGGTCGGTGGTGCACCACCCGCCTTTCGGTGCTGCGGCGACCGACGCATCCGGTTGGAATAAACCAGGGGCGAGGCTATCATCGTGCCGAACGTAGACGACGCATATGGATGGTCAAGCCGTGTCGAGCCCGGACCCCATCAAGGTATACGACGCACGCTGGGAAATCGACGATTTCTCCGATCAGCAGGTCCGCCGCCTGTTCGAGGCGACGTTGATCTACGCTCGCGAGCTGCGGGTCGACACGATCACCATTGCCCGCGACGCCCGCCTGCATGTCGGGCACATCGCCGAAATCGCCGTGGGCGAAGCGCTGCGGGCGGGCTTTCAAGTCTTCCTGCTGCCCGATCCGGTCGGCACGCCTTTGAGTTACTTCGCCACGCTTGACGTGTCCCAGCGGCATCCGGCCACCATGGGTCTTACGGTTACCGCCTCGCACAACCCCGCGCGGTACGTCGGTGTAAAGTTCACCGTGCCCGTGGCTCGCGCAATCGGGTTGGACTGCGGACCGCAGGGCGGCCTGACCCGGGTGCGACAGATTTACCACGGCGACGACCGATTGGCAGCCAGCCCGGGTGGTGTGCTGCGCCTGCTGGATCTGAAGCGCGAGTATATCGACTTTTCGATGCGGCAGGTGGGCATGGCCGAGCAGGACCTGTCCGGCATGAGCGTGGTGCTCGACGCCTTCCACGGCTCGGCCGGTCCGGAGTTGCTCGAGGCCTTGCAGCGCGCCGGCGCCCGCGTCGAGCCCATTCGCATCGTGCCGGACGGCAACTTCCCCGCCGGCTCGCCCAATCCCACCAGCCGCGGCAAGATGGACCGAGCGATCGAGCTTGCACGGCAGAGCGGGTGTCAGGTGGTGCTCGGCGTCGACGGTGATGGCGATCGCATCGTTTTCGGCGACGCTCGCGGCGTGTACAGCGCCGGCTTTGCAGCCGTTGCCATCCTGCACGCCGCCGGACTGAAGGGCTCGCCCGACCGCCCTTGCCCCGTGCTGTACGATCCCAAGGTGAATCCGCTGGCCCTGCGCGAGTGGACGAAGCTGGGGATCCGTCCGGTGCTCTTCCGCAACGGACACTCGCAGATCAAGGATTACATGCAGCAGATCGGCGCCGTGGCGGCCGCCGAGGAGTCGGGCCACTACTACCATCGCATCGTCATGGGCGAGCACACCGTCTGCTGCGAGAACTCCGTTATGACGGCGCTGCTGTTTCTTCGCGCGGTCAGCAGGAATCCCGATTGGCTGATCGAGCTGCGGCAGCTTCAGGACCGCGTAAGCACCACCGGCGAGTTCAACTACAAGTTCGAAAGCGACCGCGTCCGCGATTGCGCCCTCGACGCGGTCGTTCGCCATTTCGCCGAATCCGGCGCGACCACCGTTACCGCCACACCCGACGGTGTCGACTTGCAGGGCACGGTGCTCCGTGGCGGCATCAGGCATGACGACGCGGGCATCGATCTGGAAGCCGGCTGGTTCAGCGGGTATGTGCGGGTGGCCACCAACGAGAAAAGCGTCGTACGCAGCTACTTCTCCGCCGATCGCCCGGAGGATTTGCAGCGCATCGAGGGCGAAGCCCGTCATCTGCTGGCTGACAAGTTCAACGGTCGAATAATCGACTAGCTCTGTCTGACAATTCCGGTTTGGCGTTCTCGGGTGCCACTGGCGGCTTCGCCCGTGAGCTTGGCCGAACGGCTCGCCCGCCAGACATGCAGGGCGTGTCCCGGCGCGCCGGAATTGCACGCGCCGACCGTGGTGACGCAAATGTAGGGCGGGTTCCACCCGCCTTTCCCTCTCCGGTTTAGATGCGTAGGGCGGATTATCAACCCACCACATCCTGTCTGGGCTCGTGTGCCACTGCTCTTGAGCAGTGTCTTCTGTCGCACCAGTGGCTCAGGACGTAGGGCGGGTCGTCGACCCATCGACTCCGTGAGCACATTCATGCCCACGCAATCCCCACGTACGTCGGGACGTGGGCATGCCACCCGCCGATTCAACCACGGCCCGGCTTGGCCGGACCGTGCCACCCACAGAGAACATACCCACCGCAAGTGCATTTTCGGACCTACAACTCTCCATGTTGCCCGTGCTAAGTGCCTGTCGCCGCGGGACTTGGCGCATCGGCGGCTTTTGGCGTCGGATAGGTGTTGCATTTCCGTCAGGGGGGGGGTAGATTATAGATATAGAGGAAGGTCACAGCAGCGGCCCGTAGGTCGCGTATAGGCCCGCGATGCTGGGGACGGTGGTGCTACCTCGCATCTCGGGGCACAGGAGGTGAGGCATGTCGGGGCGATTCCGCGCGGTTGATCTGGCGATCGTCGGCACACTGGTTCTGTCGCTGGTTTCCGTCGGCAGCACGATGCTGGCCATGGTCGGCGGCGGCTCGCAACAGGCGCTCTGCGCGGCCAACCTGAGTAAGTTCGGTCAGGCGTTGGCAGCGTACGAGGCAAGCTGGGGCGCGTTCCCCGCCTGCGACCCGTACCCCCTGATGCCGCATTGTGTCGACATCTACTGCCGCTCGAGCATGCACCCCGAAAAGTGGGACCCACCGCACACTCGGCTGCTCTATGAGGGTGGGCATGTGCCCATTATCCCTGCCGACTTCTACCTGCTCAGCGACTGGTGGCAGCAGCCGTGGGGCTTCTACGTTGCGTGTCTTGCCGGGGGTGCAGATGCTGTCCCTCCGATGGCGATCTGCCCATCTGCGATCCTCGAAAACGTCATGAGCGACACCAGCCCGGAGATTCAGGCCGAACCTGCTCAGGGAGTGGATCATCAGCGAGCCTCGATCTACCACAAGTATGCTGCCTGCTACACGGTGAACCGTCTGCTCCGATCAGCGGTTCCGGGAGATCCTCCACAAGATCCTAACGATCCAGAAGATCCTAATGACCGGCGATTTCCGCGATTGTCGCAGACGCTTAACCTCGCCGAGCACGACAATCAGTTCATGACGGCTGGGGTGCATCTGGACCTTCCCGGGACGGTTGAATCTACTTACTACGTCCAGGCCGTCAACAGCGACGAAGTCGCTGACCCCTCCGGCACGCTTTACATGTGCGACTCGCGCGATTACCGCATCGGTAACGGCGACCAACTGGTCGACTCCCGTTATGGCGACGTGGACATTTCAGCCGGCACGTGGATGGGCTTGCACCTTGGTACCCCCGCTGCCTCGCCGCTTGGCGCACGGCATGACGGCAAGTCGAACGTGCTCTACGTCGACGGTCACGTCAGCGACGATAACCAGACCCCGCGCAATCAGCGGGGCGATCTGATCACGGCCTCGACGTTTGCCGACTTCATCGACGAGTACCTCCTCGGCACGCAGCACCACCTGCTGCCCGGCGGGCGCTGGGTGGATCAGACGCTCTCGCCACCGGGCAGCTACGCCCCCGGCGACGACGAGCCGCCGACGGTGACGGCCGTCTGGCCCGGCGCGACAGGCATCGGTAGCCCCAACGCCACGCACATCACGATCACCTTCAGCGAGCAGGTGCTGATTAACGAGACCAACGTCACCGTCAACGGCGGCGCGGTGACGGCCGACGCCTACGGGTACGAGGCCCAGGGACCGAGCTTCTCGCTACAGTTCGACGACCCGCTGACGGCCGGTACGTACCAAGTGACGGTCGGCGACGCGGTGACCGACAGGATGGGCAATCAACTCGACGGGGATGCGGATGGGACTGCCGGCGGGAGCTATCCTTTCGACGTCGTTGTTCGACCGGCGCTCAACTGGGCGGGTGGACCGCCTTCGCTGCAAGACGTGGTCGACGGCGCGTTGGACGGGGATGTGATCATTATCGAGCCGGGCATCCACCAGGCATGCATCGACTTTGGCGGCAAGGCCATCACGGTCCGTAGCACCGATCCCCGCGATCCCGACGTCGTCGTAGCGACGGTCCTGCAATGTGCCCAGGACGAGCCTACGGTGCTGTTCGCTACCGGAGAGGGACCCAACTCGATTCTGGAAGGACTGACCATCACCCACGACCCCAACAACTGGAGCGAAGGCGTCCGCATACAGAACGCATCGCCGACGGTGCGTCAGTGCCGCATCGTGCACAACCAGGCCCAGTGGGCGGAGTTGGGAGGAGGTATCTCGGTACACGGCGGTTCACCGCTGATCGAGGTGAACCACATCCTCTACAACGAGGCCGACTACGGTGGAGGGATTTACCTCTGTGATGCCTCGCCTACGATCCGCAGCAACCTGTTCCGCGATAACGACGTATACGAGTTGGGCGACGGCCTATATGGTTGCGGCAACGGACTCGGGCTCGTCATCGGCAACACCTTCTACATCAATGGGATCCATTGTGTCGATGCTGCTCGCCTCGCCTTGACGGGCAACATTATGGACTACGCCCCAGTTCTGGTGGACGACTTGGCCCACGTGGGGTGCAACCACTTCCACCACGGGGTGCCTCCCGAGTTCGCCGGTAGCGGGAACGTTGGGGGGCAGCCGCTCTACGTGGCGAGAGGTGAGGTGCACATCGCTCCTGAATCAGCCGCCGTCAACGGAGGCAGCCCATGGTACCGGCCCGGGCCCGACGCGATCGACATGGACTTCGAGAGACGGGTGAGCATGGATCGGATGGACATCGGGGCGGATGAATTGCAGGCGTCGTTCTTTGCCGGCAGCGAGCCGGTGGCCGATAGCACGCTGGCTAAGACGCAGAACAACGCGATCGAGCTGAGCTTCGACGGGACAGCGTACCTGATCGGCCCGGGCGGCCTACAGATCGTGCCGATCGGCGGAGATCCCAATACCGCCGATGTGGGCGGCAGCTTCACGTACGAACTGGCCACGGCCGTCGACCCCAACGACACGCTGCGGGCGACCGAGACCGGCGCGGTGCTAAGCAACCAGACGTGGTATCGGTTGAGTCGGGGTGAGGATCTGCTGGTCGAGACGTTTCTGCTGGATGTGTACACGCTGCACGGCGACGCCAACAACAGCGGTCGGGTGACCACAGCGGATTATTACGAGGTCAAGGTGCACATGGGCGAATACACCGACGCCCGCTGCGACCTCGACGGCAGCGGCCGCGTGACCACGGCCGATTACGGCGTGGTCAAGGCCCATCTCGGCATACGCACGCCGACCAAGCCGTAAGCGCGGGTGCCCCGTTGCTTCCAGCAGCGGGGGACTGATTGGGCCTGTGCGGCGGCGCGGCGGGTTCTGCAACAGTGTGTTTCTGACTCCCTGGGTGGCATGCCCAAGCGACTGCGGCGTGAGCGCAGTCGAACCGCAGCGCGGGCATGTTTGGACATTCCCCGCCCTTCGCTTGGCGAAGAATGGGGAACCCGCATGCCACCCAAGGATTAGTCCGCGCGGTGTCCGCTGGCACCTGCCGCCTGCGTGTAGTGCACGTCCGGCAGCGCCCGCAGCTCGGCGGCCTTCTGCTCCGGTGAGGTGTCGCTGAGGAAATTGCCGCCGCCGATCTCCGGACCGGCCAGGTACTTCAGCAGGTTCGGCTTGCGCAGCGGCGGATGAAACTCGATGTGGAAATGAAAGCCCGCGTAATCGCCTCCGTCCGTCGGCGCCTGATGCAGCGGCATGACATAAGGAAACGGCATCTGCCAGAGGTTGTCAAACTTGACCAGTACGTGCTTGAGCGCAGCGGCCAGCTCGGTCAGCTCTTTATCGGAAAGCGCCGCCACGCTGGCGTGCGTTACCTTCGGCGCGACGTACACCTCGTACGCGTACCGTGCGAAGTAGGGCATGAAGGCGACGGCTGATTCGTTCTCCAGCAGGATGCGCCGCCCGTCCTGCCGCTCGGCCGTCAGGATGTCGGCAAACAGCGCCCGCCCCGTCTCGCGCAGATGCCGTCGGCAGACCGCCGCTTCGGTCTCGATGGTCTTGAACACGAAGTTCGTGGCGTAGATCTGGCCGTGCGGGTGCGGGTTCGACACGCCCACCACGTCGCCCTTGTTCTCGAAGATCAGTACGTGTGCGATCTGGTCGCGGCGGCCCAGGTCGACGTACTGCTCTTGCCACACGCGCAACACGCCTTCGATATCCTGCGCGGGCATTTGGGCCAGCGTCAGATCGTGCCGTGGACTGTAGCAGACGACCCGGGCGATTCCGGTGGCCGGCCGGTTCTGGTAGATGCCCACCGGCGGGTGGAGGTCGGTCGGCGCGTCGAGCCCGACGCACGGCAGGTCATTATCGAACACGAACGTCGTTTCGTATGCGGGGTTGCGCCGACCTCCCACGCGACTGTTGCCCGGGCACAAGTAGCACTGCGGATCGTACTGCGGCAGCGACGTAGCCTTGTCGCCCACCGTCTGGCCGATCCAGGGCCGGTCCTGCCGATGGGCGGCGACGATCACCCATTCCTCTCGCAGCGGATGCCAGCGTTGTTCCCACGTCATCGGCGTATCACCTCGATAGCTTCGCTCCGTATGGGCTCGCCTTCGGACCCATCTGCGATCATCTCCCTCGCCGGCGGAGTCTAAGCCGGATACCGGACAGGTCAAGCGCAGCGGGTGCGGCCGTTGTGTGCCCGGCGAGTGAGGTTATGCTACGCGTACGTTACCGCTGTAGGAGATGTCGATATGCCCGTAAGCTATTCATTGGGTGCCCACGAGCCGTTGGCTCACCGTCTGCGAACCGGCAACGCCGCAACCGACGAGCGGCAGCGCTACGCCGAGGAGGTCTCCGACGCCGCCCTCGACCGCGCCGTCGCCATCGGAGCCGATACCGTTCATATCGCCTGCTACAAGGGTTTCGGCCTCGAGCACGAGAAAGACACCATCGCCCGAGCCGCCGACTTCGCCGCCCGGGCCCGCAAGCGAGACCTCCACGTCAGCATCTACGTCCAGGGCGCGCCGGTCTACTACGAAACCTTCCTGGCTGAAACGCCCGAGGCGGCTGACTGGCTGGTGACCAACCAGTTCGGCCAGCACGTGCCCTGGGGGTTCCAAGTCTTTCGGCGGTACATGTGCCTGAGCGCGCCAGGGTTCATCGAGTACCAGCAGAAGATGATCCGCACTGTGGTCGACGCGGTCGGCCCCGACGACGTGTTCATGGACAATGTCTCGTGGAACCCGCCGCCCAACGACTGCCACTGCCCCTGCTGCCAGCGCGACTTCCGCCGACATCTGGAGCGCACCTTTGGCGACCGACTGGAAGACGAGACCGGCATCGCTTCGCTCGACCACGTCGAGATCCCGCGGACCGATCCGTTCTTTTACCCGCCCGACTCGTTCCGCCTCATCCGCGACCCGATCCACCAGGAAAGCGTACGGTTCCGCGTTCAATCGCTGCGACGGTATCTCCAGGCCATGTACGACACGGTCAAATCCATTGACGCCAAGATGACCTTCGGCTGTAACGCCGGCTGCGATCACTTCCGCGTCAACACCCCGTACACCAGCGGCCAATGGATCGAGGACATCGATGCCGCAACCGATCACTGGAGCCTGGAGGAGTTCGCCTTTCGCCCGCGCGTCGAGCCCGATGGCAGCGTGGTCAGCAAGGCTCGCATCAACAAGGTAGCCGAGTTCTACGGGCGGACCATTGGCCGGGGCATGTGGGGCGAAGCGACCGACGACGATCGCCGCGTCACCATCGGCGAAGCGTTGACCTTTGCCCGAGGGCGCATCGGCGGGATCGGCAACCTGGCCGCCCCCAAGGGCTACTTCGACGGAATCGCACCGACGTTGAAGTGGGCCAGAGGGTTGCAGGAGAAGATAGCGGCCGGCAGGATCGTCGCCCCGGTCGCCTCGCTGCGGCTACTGGCCAGCCAGGCTTTTGTGCGATTTGCCCCGATGCACTACGGCTGCATGACCGAACAGGCGCTGCTTGAGGGGCACGTGCCGTTTTTGATCGCGACGGATGCGATCTTCGATCGGCTGGACGAGTTCTCGGTTGTCGTGATGCCCAACATGCCGGCTCTGTCGGACCGGCAGGTGGAGCTGCTGCGGCGCTTTGTCCAACGCGGTGGCGGGCTGCTGTTGATCGGCCAGAGCGCCACCACCGACGAGCGTCTGCGGGTTCGGACCAATCACCCCTTTGCCGACGCATTCGCGCCCGACGCGCTCGACTCGCTCCTGGAGATGGGGCCGCCCCACTTTGTCCCGCGGGTCGACGTGTCGCGTCTGACCCACACCATCCATGGCGAACTGGGCAGTGGGAAGGTGGCCTGGCTGCCCACGCTCACCCCCACCAGCACCGTGCAGTGGCAGCGCGACCCTTACTTCCCGTTCCGCATCGTGCTGCCTGAAGAGGTTCGCCCGCCCGCCGAAGCCACGGAGCTGATCCAACTGGTCAAAGCCGTCGCGCCGTGGCCCTTCCCGGTCGAGGTCGAAGCGCCCAGACATGTAATGGCTGAGTATCGTCGCGACGACGACCGCCTGTACGTGCACCTGGTCAACCTGTCGACCGACGCGGCCGCCCGCGATGTGGCCCTGCACGTCAACGAGCCGGTCGCCGGCGAGGCGACGGTCCATCCGATGGACGGCAAAGCGTTCTCGGTCCAGCCTCGCGCCGCGGGACAGGGCTGGCGCATCGATCTGCCCCTGCTCGATCGCTACGCCCTGGTGGAGATTGCGGTCAAGTAGGCCGTGTACGAGCTGATGCGCGCGAGACATCTCGTCGATGCGTGCCCGATACCGATTGCCAAGGCGCATCGCTCGTTGCTTGTGGCGTTGGGGTCGATTCGATATTCTGCCCTGCCGTGTATAGGTGCCGTTCGTTACGACAATGAGTGTCAGCAGGATGGCGAGAATAACCGTTGAGCACATCCGCAGTGCCGGCGTGGTAGGGGCCGGCGGGGCCGGGTTCCCTACGCACGTCAAGCTCTCGGGCAAGGCCGATACCGTCCTGGTCAACGCCGCCGAATGCGAGCCCTTGCTGCACAAGGACAAGGAAGTGCTGCGGGCGTTTCCCGACGAGGTGGTCGCCGGCCTGGCCGCCGCCATGAGCCTGGTCGGCGCCGAACACGGCGTGATCGGCATCAAGGAGAAGTACCAGGACGTCATCGATCTGGTCCGTCCAAAGCTGGGCTCAAATATGAAACTCGTCACCTTGCGGGATAGCTATCCTGCCGGCGACGAGTTCATCCTGGTCTACGACGTGCTCGGCCGGGTGATCCCGCCGGGAGGCCTGCCCCTTGATGTCGGGGCGGTGGTCGTCAACGTCGAGACCGCCGTCAACATCGCCGCCTCACCCGAGCAGCCCGTCACCGAAAAGTTCCTGACCGTGGGCGGAGCCGTTGCACGACCGTCGACGGTTCGCGTGCCCGTCGGGGCAACTCTGGCCCAATGCGTCGCAGCCGCCGGAGGCGCCAACGTCGACGCCCCTAACTACATGGTCGGCGGGGTCATGATGGGTTACCTCGAAGACAACCACGACGCGCTGGTCGACAAGACCACGGGCGGCATCGTCGTGCTGCCGGGCGACCACGTGGTAATCCGCCGACGCCGCCAGGACTGGCAGCAAATTGTCCGCATCGGCCGAAGCGCCTGCGACCAGTGCAGTTACTGCACCGAACTGTGCCCACGCTATCTGCTGGGTCACCCGATCGAGCCGCACCGGGCCATGCGAAGCCTCGAGTTCAACCTGGTCGGCGAGGCCAACGTGGTGGGTACGAGCTACTGCTGCGAGTGCAATCTGTGCAGTCTCTACTCCTGCCCGGAGGACCTCGACCCCAAAAACGTCTGTACGCAGAACAAACGGCGCCTCGCGGCCGAGAAGAGCAAGTGGGACAATCCGCCGTTCAACCCCGACCGTCCCGCTGTGCACCTGAACAATCGCAGGGCCCCGATGATCAAGCTGATGCAAAAGCTCGGGCTGACCGGCTTCGTCAACGTGGGCCCGCTCGGCGATAAGACGTTTGCCGCCGACCGCGTCGGCATCAAGCTCAAACAGCATGTCGGCGCGCCGTGCGAGCCGACCGTTGCAGTGGGCGACACGGTGAAGCGCGGCCAACAGATTGGCACGCCGCCGACGCGTAACGGCAAGCCGGCGCTCGGTGCGCCGGTGCATGCATCGATCGACGGGCGGGTAGCTGCGATCGAGGACGGCGTTATATGGATCGAGAGATGATGCACTGCCCCACACCGGCCGGCGCGCTGCCGGTCGCAAGGTATGCTGGCTAGAGGATGAACATGGGCGCACCGAAATCCATTGGCGCGATCGAGCTGTCCAGTATCGGCGTGGGCTACAACGTTCAGGACCACATGCTCAAAGCCGCCTCGGTGAAGGCGGTCATCGCCCGCACCATCTGCTCGGGCAAGTACTTCATCGTGCTGGCCGGCCCTGTCAGTGACGTGCGGGCCGCCATATCGGCGGGCCTGGCGATCGCCGGTGAAGCCATCATCGACCATCTGGTCATCCCCAACGTGCACGAGTCGGTCTTTCCCGCGTTGGGGCAGTCGGTCGAGCTGCGCGAGGAGCAGGCCGAAGCGCTTGGCGTGGTCGAAACGTTCAGTGGAGTCAGCATCATCGCCGCAGCCGATGCAGCCGCCAAAGCCGCACGCGTTACGCTTTTCCGCATCCACGTGGCCATGGCGCTGGGCGGCAAGGGCTTCTGCCTGATGACCGGCAGCGTGGCCGACGTGCGGGCCGGGGTAGCTGCCGCCGCCGCCGAGGCCCGCCAGCGCGGATTGCTGGTCAGCGAGATCGTCCTGCCCCGCCCAAGCCGGGAGTTGTTCGCCGAGTATCTGTAGAACCGCCTGTGGGACGGACCCATCCGCGACCAGAGAGGCGGACGTGCCGCCGGCCGCCCTCGACGCCATCAGCCACACGTTGCTGGTGTAGCTTGCTGGCGGGCCGAACGGCCGACGCCGTGGCCGTCATGTGCAACTCTGCCCGCAAGCACCTGGCCACCAACATCGGGGCGTCGACCGCTTGGCCGATCCCGCTCGCCATCAACGTCCTATAATCATCCCATTGCCCGCATATTGACCGATTTACGTAGGAATTTGCTTGAATTTGTGATCGATATCGGTTATATTTCTATCGATATCAGTCATTGGAATGACTGGATTCGACGGTGGGTGCTTCGTATGAACGTGGAAGACAGGCGCTCCAAGACATCTGAACTGCTTTCCTTGCAGGGCTTTATGTCGCTTGCGGAGCTGGTTGATGCACTCGGCGTCTCTGAGAGCACCATTCGGCGCGATCTTGAGGCCCTTGAGCAGCAGGGGCTCATCCGCCGCACCCATGGCGGGGCGGTCTATGTGGCCGACAGTTCGGCCCACAGCCTGGCGTTTGCCAAGCGGCAGGGCGAGTCGGCTGGCGAGAAACAGGCCATCGCCCGCATGGTGGCCGAGCTGATCCCGCCGGGTCAGACGGTGATCATCAACGGCGGTACGACCTGCTACGAGGTGGCCAGGGCCGTCCAGGGGCGCGGGCTCAACGTCGTCACCAACTCGGTGCCTATCGCGGCGCTGCTGTCGGCCGACGTGGTGACTGAGGTGACGCTGGTGGGCGGCTATGTGTATCCGCGGACGGGGGTGGCCCTTGGGGCGATGGCCGAACGCCAGCTTGAGACGCTTCACGCCACGCAACTGGTGCTCAGTTGCGCCGGGCTCACCGAGCAGGGCGCTTTCAACTCCAATCAGATGATGGTCGACGCCGAGCGCAAGATGATGCAGATCGCCGACGAGGTCATCCTCGTCATCGACCACACGAAGTTCGGCAAGCGTGCGGTCGCCAGGCTGTGTGCCCTGGACGAAATCGACGTGATCGTCACCGACGCCACTCCCGACGATGCTCGGCCGGCGTGGCTCGAGCGGGTGCGAGCGCGAGTCGTCTTTGCCGCCAATGTCAGAGCGAAAGGATAATCAGCGGTGGCAGCAACGGCGCTGAACATCCCCATGCCTCGCGAGCAACTCGAACGGGTGGTTCGCCAAGTGGTGCGCGAGCGCCTCGCCGCCGGCGAGCCACAGCTTTCGGTGGCCTATACGCCCAACCTGGTGGTCAACATCTCCGCCCGGCATATGCACGTGAGCCGCGACGATCTTCAGCGACTGTTCGGGCCGGAGGCGGAGCTGACGGTCTATCGGTGGCTGTACCAGCCGGGCGAGTTCGCGGCCGACCAACGGGTGACGGTCATCGGCCCGCGGCGCCGGGCGATCGAGAACGTGCGTATCCTTGGGCCCGTGCGGAAGATGACACAGGTGGAGATCAGCTTTACCGACGCGGTGGCGCTGGGCATCGACGCACCGTGCCGCCCTTCGGGCAACATCGAAGGCACGCCGGGCTGCGTGGTCATCGGGCCGAAAGGGTCGATCGAGCTAAAGCAGGGGGTCATCCGGGCAGAGCGTCACGTGCACATGTCGCCGGCCGACGCTGGCGTATACGGCTTTAAGGATGGCCAGTATGTCAGGTTGCGAGTCGAGAGCGACTGTCCCATGACGTTTGAACGGTTGCTGTGCAGAGTGGACCCGCGGTTTCTGCTTGAGGTGCATTTGGACACCGACGAAGGCAACGCGTGCGACCTGGTCGGTGCCGGCAGTGTGGAACTGCTTGGGTAGGCAAATGATGAAGGATACTTCCTTTCAAGGAGATGCGTAGATGGCGGTGCAAGCATTGGGCATGGTCGAGACGCGAGGCCTGGTCGGGCTGATCGAGGCGTCGGACGCGATGTGCAAGGCGGCCAACGTCGAGCTGGTCGGCTGGGATCGCGTCGGCGGGGGCATGGTGACGGCGTTTGTCCGTGGCGACGTGGCTGCGGTCAAAGCGGCGACCGATGCCGGGGCGGCGGCGGCGGGCAAGATCGGTGAGGTCGTCTCGGTGCACGTGATCCCGCGTCCGCACGAGGATCTGGATCATGCGGTCCCGGCCAAGTCGACCGGTACGTAAGAAGCCGGGCAACGGCAAAGGCAAGCGCCCACCCGGCCGACGCGATGCGCGATCGTCGACGGGTCGGCGAGCAGGAGAACAGCAGATGGAAGCGTTGGGCATGATTGAGACCAAGGGCTACGTCGGGCTGATCGAAGCCTCGGACGCGATGTGCAAGGCCGCCAGCGTCGAGCTGATCAAGCAGATCGAGATCGGCGGTGGGTACGTCACGACGCTGGTCCGCGGCGACGTGGGCTCGGTCAAGGCGGCGGTCGAGGCCGGCGCGGCGGCGGCGGGCAAGGTGGGCGAGTTGGTGTCGTCGCACGTAATCCCCGCACCGCATGCGGGCCTGACCGGCGTGTTCCTGTAGACCCGGGCGGTCCAATCGACAGGCCAAAGAAAGACGCCATGAAGATTCTGGTGGCCAACATCGGATCGACCAGCTTCAAGTTCCGGCTGTTCGAGATGGCTGGGGCAAACGAGCGCGAACTCGCCGCCGGCGGCGCCGATCGCATCGGACAGGATGCCGGCACGTTGAGTTGGCAGGTTGTCGGACAGAGCCTGCGGTCGCGGCCGAGCGATTTCGCCGATCACGGCCAGGCGGTCACGCGGGTGCTCGAACAACTGGTGGCCGACGATGCATTGGCGACGCCGGGCGATCTGGATGCGGTTGCGTTCAAGGCGGTGATGGGCGGCGATTTGGATCCGGTCGTACGGGTCGACGAGCACGTGCTCGAGCGTATGGAGTACTTCGTGCCGATCGCGCCGATGCACAACCCGGCCTACATCGCGGCCATGCGTATGTTCCGCCAGGTGCTGGGCGAGACGCCTCTGGTGGCGGCGTTCGAGCCGGGCTTCCACCACACGATCCCGCTGCGACGTCAACGCTATGCCGTGCCGCCGGAGTGGGCTGAACGGTACGGCATCCGACGTTATGGCTATCACGGGGCGTCACACTGTTACATCGCCACACGTACCGCCGAACTGATGGGCGCGGACAAGGCGCGGCGGATCATCTCGTGTCATCTGGGCGGCTCGTCGAGCGTGTGCGCGATCCGCGACGGGCGGAGCGTGGCCAACTCGTTCGGCCTGTCGGCGCAGTCGGGTTTGCCGCACGGGGCGCGGGCGGGCGAGTTTGATCCGTTCGCCCTGTCGCTGCTGAACCGCCAGGGGGGACTGAGCCTCGATCAGATGCTCACCATACTGGGCACGCAGAGCGGGTTGGCGGCGGTGAGCGGCACGAGCGGCGACATGCGTGATATTCACGAAGCCGCAGCCGACGGCAGCGAGCGGGCAAAGCTCGCGATCGACGTGCTGGTTACCGCCATACGGGATTACCTCGGCGCGTACCTGGTAGAGCTGGGCGGGGCCGACGCGATTGTTTTTACCGGCGGTATCGGGCAGAAGGATCCGTATGTGCGTGCGGCGGTGTGTGACGGTTTGGAGTTCTGCAGCATCGAACTCGACGAGCGAAAGAACGAACCGGCGGCCGGCGAATGTCGTATCGAAGGTGCGAAGTCGTCGTCGGCTGTCTGGGTGATGCCCACCAATGAGGAGTTGATCGTCGCGCGACAGGCGGCGGAGTTGTTGGCGAAGGGTTCGTAACGAAGCGAGGTACATACCGGCCGGCATGGCCGGTTTCGGAGAATCATGATGCCAGATGAAGCTTTGGGAATGATCGAGACACGGGGCCTGGTGGCCGTCATTGAGGCGACCGACGCGATGCTGAAGGCGGCCAAGGTGAAGTATATCGGACGCCATCGCGCCGGCAGCGGGTTGGTAGCCTCGCTGGTGACCGGCGACGTAGCGGCGTGCAAGGCGGCGGTCGACGCCGGGGCGGCAGCGGCTGCCCGCATCGGTGAAGTCGTGTCGGTGCACGTGATCCCCAGGCCGCACGATGACGTCGAGAAGTTGATGCCACGTAGTACATAAGACACTGGCAGGCGAGCCGTTCGGCCGGGCTCACGGCCGAGGCCGCCCGTCGTACCCGACGAAACACTGGCGGACGAGTCCGCCTTCGGCGGATGGCACACGGGTTTGGCACCGGCGGGCGAGCGTGAAAGGAAGCCAGCATGTTCATTGCCCGAGTCAAAGGCAACGTGGTGACCACGCAGAAGGTTCCTCAGATGACGGGCAGGAAACTGCTGATCATCGATCCCTTGCGCGTGGATGAAGACGAGAAAACCATGATCTCGACGGGTCGATGCTTTGTCGCGGTCGACTCGATCGGCGCGGGCGTGGACGAGCTAGTGCTGGTCACGCAGGGCTCCAGCGCGCGGATGACCGAGGGCACGTCCGACGCACCGGTCGACTGCGTGGTCATCGGCATCGTCGACACGGTCGGTGTGCACGGCGAGACGATCTACCGCAAGCAGGCCGACCGCTGATCACCGAAACCTGCCCGTAACGGGAGCATGTCATGACGCAGGTGGACGAACAGCTTATTCAAGACGTCGTAACCAAGGTGCTCGAGCACGTGCAGAGCGGTTGGGGCGGTCGCGTTGCTCCGACTGTGGGCAAGAGCGCGGCGGCGCCGGTGTCGGCGGCGTCGGCGGCACCGACGACCGCGGGCAATCGGTTCGGTCAGTTCACGAACGTCGACGAGGCGGTCGCGGCGGCCAAGGCGGCCCAGGCAGCCCTGATGCGCCGATCGCTCGCTCAGCGACAGATCGCCTGCGACCTGATCGGCAAGATCTGCATCAACCAGGCCGACGAGCTGGGCCGCTTGGAGTACGAGGAGACGCGGATCGGTCATCCGCCGCACAAGCCCGACAAGCTCGTGCTGGCGGCGCGGATCGCGATGGGCGCCGATTCGATCAGGACCGAGTGTTTCAGCGGCGATCACGGCATCACGCTGGAGGAGCACGCGCCGTGGGGTGTGATCGGTGTGATCACCCCCGTGACGCATTCGCTGCCGACGCTGGCCAATAACGCCATGAACATGATCGCAGCCGGCAATTCGCTGGTCTGCAATCCGCACCCCAGCGGCAAGCGGATCGCCGCCCACGGCGCGAAGCTGTTCAACCAGGCGATCTACGAGAAACTCGGGATCGACAACCTGATTTGCGTCATCACCGAGCCCACGCTGGAAAGCGCCAACCAGATCTTCACGCACCGCGACGTGTCCCTGCTGGCCATCACGGGCGGTATGGGTGTGGTGCGAGCGGCCATGCGGTCGGGCAAGCGGGCGATCTGCGCCGGGCCGGGCAACCCGCCCGTGGTCGTCGACGCGTCGGCCGACCTGGACAACGCGGCACGATGCATCATCGAGGGCGCGTCCTACGACAACAACCTGCTGTGCATCTCCGAGAAGGAGGTTTTCGTCGAGGCGTCGATCTTCGAGCCGATGATGGCGGCCATGGCCAAGGCCGGCGCGTTTCAGCTCACTACCCAACAGATGGACCAGTTGGCCCGGATCTGCATCGAGACCGGCGGGGAGGGCAGTCATCCGCACGCCAAGACAGAATTCGTCGGCGCCGAGCCGCAGACGCTCGCCCGGCAGATCGGCGTGAGCGTCCCACCTTCGTGTCGACTGCTGTTCGGCCAGACCGACCAGCGGCATCCGTTCGTGCAGGCCGAGCAGATGATGCCCGTGCTGCCCTTCGTCAAGTGCGACAGCTTCGAGAAGGCGGTTGAGTGCGCCAAGCAGGCCGAGCACGGCTTCGGGCATACGGCGGTGATCCATTCGCGGCTGGTCGATCACATGACGTACATGGGCAAGGAGATGAACACCACGATATACGTCAAGAACGGTCCGTCGCTGGCGGGCGATTCGGCCGGCGGCGAGGGCTACGGCAGTTACTCGATCGCCTGCTCGACCGGCGAGGGACTGACCACGCCGACCACCTACACGCGCATCCGCCGGTGCACGATGGTGGACAACCTGCGGATCATCTAGACGCGTCGCAAGAACATGACTGTGAAGGCCATGAGCTACGAAGCGTGTATTGCCGCGCTGAACCTGGAGATGACCGATCGCGTCCCGCGAACGGAGTATTCGGCCGACACGCAGTGGGAATTGGTGGCAGTGGTAACGGGCATCGATACGTCGGTCGAGGCGAACCGTGGGCGCGCATCACACGCGTTCATGGAAGCATGGGAGTACTGCCTGGAGTGGTCGACTCCGGGCGGGCACGAGATCACGGTTCGGACCGACATGGGCCATGGCCACTATGTCGCCGACGGCAGCGACCTGCGCCCCGCCTCGCCCTGTCCGTTCAGCAGTGTCGAGCAGGCTCTTAGTTTTGATCCGGCTGCCGTTTTTCCGAGTGAGCTGATCGATGAGATCGTCGAGAAGTGCAATCGTCGCTGGCGCCCGGCGCAGGGCGATGATCCGTGGGTGGTCACCGGCGGCGTCTACGAGACGCTGTTTTCGGGTCTGATCTGCATCTTTGGGTGGGATATGCTGCTGACGGCCGCCGGCACCGACGAGCGTCGCTTCGCACGGGTGATCGACAGCTATGTTGAGTGGATCGCGCCGTATTTTGAGGGCTGGGCGCGGTCGGAAGCGCCGGTGATCATGAGCCACGACGATATCTGCTGGACGTCGGGGCCCGTGTTTGCGCCTGACTGGTATCGCAAGTACATCTTCCCCAAGTACAAGCGGTTGTGGCGGCCGGTCCTCGAGGCTGGCAAGAAGCTGATGTTCACCGCCGACGGCGCCTACCACGTGTTCTTTGACGACATCGTCGCCGCAGGCGCCCACGCACTGGTCATGGAGCCGATGAGCGATATGGCGCTGTTCGCCCGCCGGTATGGCCGCAGCCATGCGTTCGTGGGCAATGCCGACACGCGGGTGCTGCTGCTCGGCACGAAGCGGGACATCTACAACGAGGTAAAACGCTGCATGGACATCGGGAGGCAGTACCCGGGCTTCATTATGGCGGTGGGCAACCACATCCCCGCCAACACGCCGGTGGACAACGCGCTGTATTACAACGAGGCATACCTGGAGCTTTGCAAGAGATAAGTGTCATGCTCAAAGGCGTAGTAGAAGGCAGCGCGATCGCAACCATCAAGCATCCGTCGATGCGAGGGTGGAAGCTGCTGGTCGTCCAGCCGATCGGTCAGGACGGTGGTCCCGACGGCGATCCGCTGCTGGCGATCGACATGCTCGGCGCCGGTCATGGTACGCAGGTGGTGATCAGTAACGACGGCAGGGGCGCGCGGGAGATGGTTGGCGACAACACGTCGCCCGTCCGCTGGGCCGTAATCGGAATTGTGGATTAGAAAGGCAGCAGGCGGTGGAGGCCGAACTGGTCAACCGGATCGTCGAGCAGGTGCTGGTTGCTCTGCGGCAGCGCGGCGGATCAGCCCTGACCGGCGCGCCCCCAGGCGCCGGCGCACGGGTTGGTGTCGGCCAATCCAGACCGCAGGCCCGCCCGCCCGCCAAGGTGTTCATCACGGCCCAGATGCTCCAGCAGCGGATCCGGGCGTCGGCCGGCAACGGGGTGATCGAGCTGGCGCACAACGAGTATCTCACGCCCAATGCCGTCGACCTTGTCCAGCAACGACACGTGACCGTTCACAAGGCCCCCAAGCCGAACCCGTCGCATGCGAGCGTCAACCCGGCTGCGCCCGTCGCGAGCTCCGGTAGCGAGGCATCGGAAACGTCTTCGAGCCCTGCGCTCTCGGTCGGAGCCATCGGTGTGGTCAGCGACCGAACCGACCGGACGACCGAGGGACTGCTCGACGCTTTGGCGTGCGACGGTGTGACGCTGGTCGAGTGCAACCAGACCGACTGCTGGATCCGCAACCTACAAGCCATGGGCCGGTCTGTCACGGACGGCACATTGGCGGCGGGTGTCGCGATCCTGCCGTTCGCGGCCGACGCGATGGTGCTGGCCAACAAGATGCCGGGCATCCGCGCCGTGCAGGGAACGCGCCGCCAAAGCGTGGAGGCCGCCCTGCGACACTTCGACGCCAACATGCTGATCCTGGAGACGGCGTTCAGCAGCTTTCACGAGATGCGGACCATGATTCGCGAGTTTGCGTCCGAACGGACGGCTTCACCCATGGCCGACACCTTGCTGGCGGCTGTGGCCGAGTTGGAAAGGACATAGCCCACCATGCGAATCGCCCGGGTGATCGGCAAAGTCACGCTCAACCGCAGGATGTCCGAACTCGTGCCGGGCAGCTTCCTGCTCGTGCGGCCGTCCAATCGAGGCACGCTGGCGGGCAGAAACGACGGCAACGAGGAGACGCTGGTGATGTACGACAGTCTGGCCGCTCGCGAGGATGATCGCGTCGGGCTGGTGGAGGGGCGCGAAGCCACCGCACCGTTCTACCCGCAGAAGGTCCCGTACGACGCCTACAACGCGTGCATCCTCGACGATCTCGATTTCGATCCCGTGCTGGAGGTGCCGTGATGGCCAGTGAATGGGAGGTCAAGCGACAGATTTGCCAGGTGGGCCGCCGGATGTACGAGAAGAATTTCGTCGCCGCCAACGACGGCAACATCAGCTACCGTCTGGGCGACGGCCGCTACCTCTGCACGCCGACGGGCGTGTCCAAGGGTTTCCTTCAGCCGGCAGATATCGCAGTGGTCGACGAACAGGGCAAGCAGCTCGCCGGGGGCATGCCGCGGACGTCGGAGATCATGCTCCACCTGGAGATCTACCACGAGCTGTCTGGCATCAACGCCGTGTGCCATGCCCACCCGCCGCATGCAACGGCGTTTGCGGTCGCCGGACTCGAGTTGCCCACGTGCATCCTGCCCGAGGTGGAGATCTTCATCGGCCAGGTGCCCATCGCCGAATACGACACGCCCGGCACCAAAACGTTTGCAGAGACGATCCTGCCGCATCTACGCAACAAAGCCAATACCATTCTGCTGGCCAATCATGGGGCGGTGGCGTGTGATCGAACGCTCGAACAGGCGTACTTCCATCTGGAGACGTTGGATCAGTACTGTCGCATCCTGCTGCTGGCCAAGCAGGTGGGCAGCATTCGTCAACTGTCCGAGGGGCACGTGCGCGACCTTCTGCAATTGAAGCAGAACCTGGGCATCGACGATCCGCGGCTGGACGGCGACGCGCAGGTGTGCACGCTGGCCGGCAGCGACGAGTTCCTTCGCGGCTTTTCGATGCGGGCCATCGCCCAGCACACCGCCGACGCCAACGGGCACGGGCGCGGGGCGGGCATCGCCGGGGCCAAATCGCAGGCGGGCCAGCCGCAGCCGCTGCCAGAGCGAACCCGATCTTTCCCGGCCGTGGTGGCCGGTCGGCAGCTCGCCGGCGCGGAGTCGTTGGGCTCCAGTTCCGAAACCGCCCGCAAACGGGCGATGGACGACCAGGTGGAACGCCTCGTGCAGGTGATCACCGATCGAATCGTTCAGATGGCGGGCGACGGACGAGGGTAACGATTGCCATGACCAAGTCACTCGACGCAAAGCTGGCCGACATCCACGCCGACCCGGACTCTGGCGCCTTCATCCTGGCCGATGCCAAGGACGCGGACATGGCCTTCGGCATGGGCTCGCCCGGCGTGAGCCCCGAGCATCAGGACGGGGGCTTTCGTTCGCTGGCCGACTACCGAGAGCACATTGCCGAGAACGTCCGACAGGGGCTGCTCGACATCATGCTGATGTCCGTTTCGACCAACGAGGTCGTGACCATTCGCCAACGCCTGTTCGACGGCTCGCCGGTCACGCCGGCCGTTAGGGCCAACGACACGACCGACATTCACGTCGCGCGCGGTGCGTCCTATCCCAAACAGCCGTCGCGACCGTTCCGTACGGCTCTGATCGAGCACGCCCAGTGCGGACAGCTCGACTGCGACGATTCACAGCGGCAGCTCGGTGCGAACCTCGGCCTGTACAGCATCACGTTCAACAACGACGTCGACCTGGACCGCCGGAGCCTCGAAGCCTATCGCGACTTTCGCGTCGAGGCCGAGCGCAAGGGCTTTCGCCACTTTCTGGAGGTGTTCGATCCCAACGCACCGGTCCACCCGATCCCGCCTGACAAGATCGGCGCGTTCATCAACGATCTGATCGCCCGGGCATTGGCGGGTGTGCCCTCGGCGGGTCGGCCGCTCTTTTTGAAGATTGTCTATCACGGACCGAAGTTCATGGAGGAGCTGGTCCATTACGACCGGCATCTCGTGCCGGGCATTCTGGGTGGCTCGGCGGGCACGACGTATGACGCGTTTAAGCTGCTGGCCGAGGCGAAAGCCCACGGCGCCCGGGCCGCCTTGTTCGGGCGCAAGATCAACAACGCCGAGCATCAGCTCAGCTTCATCCAGTTTCTGCGATGGATCGCCGATGGCGAGATTGGCCCGCAGGAAGCAGTCAAGGCCTACCACGGCGTGCTTCAGGGTCTGGGGATCAAGCCGAATCGCTCGTTACACGACGACATGCAGTTGACCGAGCAGGCTGTCGGATACAGCGGCTCGACCCGCAGCTTCAGCATCCCAGCTTCGGGGGCCCCCGCACGGCGTGCCGCCCCGGTCGATTCGCGTCGGCCTGCCGCCTCCAACGGCCAAGCAGCCTATCCCACCCGCGCCGACGGGATGCCCGATTTTGCCCGCATGACGCCCGACCAGCGACTCGCCTATCACAAGGCCCGGCTCGACCGAAGCATCGGGTAAGCCCACTCCAATCGCCGTCAGGCCCATCTCTCGTTTGCCTCTTGAACGTTTTGGCAGTTTTGTGCGGCGCCCTCGTCACGCTCACGCCGTTTCGTTCTGGCACAACGCTTGTCATGGCCTGTGCAGTACTGATACCCTACATGTTCACGAGTGGCCGGCTGCGTTCGCGTGGCGTCATGCACAAGACCAGAGGTGTGTGAGGATGAACTCAGACAGCGTGTTGGGCTGCATAGCTGTCTTCGGCGCACTGTGTACGGTCGCCTATTTCGTGTTCTGGAGCCGTCGGCAGATCAATCGTATTGGCCGCAGCGGCTTCGGCTCGGCCCGCAAGATTCTCAAAGAGCTGAATGACGACCGATAAGACATCCGTCTCGGCCGAATTGTCGCGCGATCTGACCCTGTTCCACATCACCATGATGGGACTGGGCATGATGATCGGCGCGGGCGTGTTCCTGGGGGTGGGCAACTCGATCCACGTAGCCGGTCCCGGCGGGGTCATGTTGACGTTCGCTCTCAACGGCGTCATCGCGCTGTTCACCGCGATGAGCTATGCGGAGCTGAGTTCGGCCGTGCCGCGCGCCGGCGGGGCCTACAACTTTGCCCGGATCGGCTTCGGGCGCGGCACGAGCTTTGTCGCGGGATGGATGGAGTGGTTCGCCTCCAGCGTTGCGGGCAGCCTCTACGCGGTGACGCTGGGCATCTACATCGTGCGCTATCTGGAGGGCCTCGGCGTGCTCGAATGGACGAGCGTGCCCGACTACATCCTCCAGAAGGTGGTGGCCGTTCTTGTGGCGGCTTTGTTCATCTACATCAACTACCGGGGCGCATCGGAGACAGGCAAAATCGGGGCCGTCTTCACTCTGGCGCAGACGGTTTTCCTGCTGTTCATCGGACTGGTAGGCGTCGTCGTGTGCCTTCGCGACCCAGCCCGCCTGGCGAATTTCGACCCCTTCCTGCCACAGGGCTGGTCGAAGCTGCTGGTGACGATGGGCTTTACCTACGTGGCTTTTGAGGGCTTCGAAGTGATCGCCCAGGCCGGCGACGAGACGATCGATCCGAAGCGCAACTTGCCCAAGGCCATGCTTTACTCGGTCCTGATCGTGACGTTCACGTACGTGGGCGTGGCGTTTGCGACGGTCGTGGCGGTCAAGGCCGGCTCGCCCGGCGTCGACGGCGAGGTGTGGCGGTGGATCGGCTCGTTCCGCGAGAAGGGGTTCGGCGAAGCGGTCGCGCGTCTGATGCCCATGGGCAATCTGCTGCTGACGCTGGCGGTGATCTTTGCGGCCACGTCGGCGCTCAATGCCACGGTGTATTCGGCCACCCGTGCGTCGTACGCTCTCGGGCGCGACCGCATGCTTCCCGCCATGTTCGCCTGGATTTCCAGACGGCGTAAGACGCCCTGGGCTGCCCTGCTGTTTACCGGAGTGATTGTCATCGTCGTGGCCGTCTTCCTGCCGACGATGGACGTCGCGTCCAGCGCCAGCATCATGTTTCTGTGTCTGTTTTTTCTGGTGAATGTGTGTGTGATCACCATTCGCCGCAACATGGGCGACGAATTGGAGTATGGCTACCTGCTTCCGCTGTTTCCGCTGCCGCCGCTGGTGGCCATCCTCTGCCAAGCGGTCCTGGCGGCCGAGCTGCGCGAGGTCAGCATTGTGGCCTGGATCGTGGCGCCGGCGTGGATTGTGACGGGCGTCTTGATTTACCAGCTTTATTCGCGCGCTCGAACGGTGGCCACCGCACACGAAGTGCTGGTCTTTGCCGACGAGAAGGCGCCCAAGCGCGACGAATACCGCATCATGGTTTCGGTGGCCAATCCGGACAACGCCATCGAACTGGTCCGCAACACCTACAAGCTTTGCGGGGCCAAGAACGCGCGCGTGGAACTGCTGCACATGGTGCCCGTGCCCGAGCAGGTGCCTCTCGCCGACGCCGAACGCTACATGTTGGAGGGCAAGGAGGGCATTCTCGAGGCCATGCTGGCCTTGGGCCCGATGTTCACCGTGGGCACCACCCTGCGTTACTGCCGTAATATCGCGCGCGGCATCCTCAGTGCGGTCAGCGACAAGAAGATCGACATGCTGATCATGGGCTGGCACGGCGGCAAGGGGGGGCGTATTTTCTCGCTCGGCAGCACGATCGATCCGGTCGTCGAGCGGGCGCCGTGCAATGTAGTGATTCTCAAGGGCTGCGGCGGCAACCGCGAGTTCCGGCGAATTCTGGTGCCCGTAGCGGGCGGGCCCAACGGCGCGTTCGCCCTCGAGGTGGCTAGCATCCTGGTCGACAAGGACGAGGGCGAGATCGTCGCGTTCACCGTCGCCCGACCGGGCGGGAGCTTCGATCTGGACGGCTTCGTCGACGCCTGTCAGGGCCGGTTGCAGGTGCCGCGGCGCCGGGTGACCACCCGCGCCGTGGAGGCGTCCGATGTGGTCCAGGCAATTCTCGGTGAGGCTGGAGGCCCTGAAGGTTACGATATGGTCGTGCTGGGCTACACGCGTGAGCCCGTGCTCCGCCGCGTCGGACGCGATTCGGTGCCCGAAGCCGTGGCCCGCGTGTGCACCAAGCCGCTGGTTATGGTCAAGGCCTCGGGCGGTATCCGCTCGTGGTTGAAACGATGGATATGAGGGCAGCCCAAGCGCCCGACGCCTGGACTGTCGCGTTGAGTTACATGCCATGAACTACCGCGTTCCCCTGGCGCGTCCCGCGCCCGATATCGACAGTATGATGGACGTCGCGATGGGGCGCAAGCCCATCGCATCCCGACCGCCTCTGGTCGAGTACATCGTCGACGAGGTCCACGTCCGTGCCGTGGCGAAGATGCTCGGCCGGCCTCTGCGCGACGATGGTACGACCACTCTGGACGACCACATCCAATGGTGGTACCGGTTGGGCTTCGACTACGTCCGCATCGAGCGAAACGTCGGCTTCGCCATGCCCGGCGAGTGCGGCCAAGACCCTACCACCCGCAACCACACCCGAAGCTGGTACACGATGGCCGGCGGCGCCATTGCCGACCGGCAAGGCTTTGAGCAATACCCCTGGCCGAACGATTCCGACCGCCCCCTGACCGACATCGCCTACGTCAACGACCATCTGCCTGAAGGCATGGGGCTGATTGCCTCGCACGCCGCCGGCGTCTACGAGCATCTGTCGGGCATCATGGGTTACGAGAACCTCTGCATCCAACTGCACGAGGACCCCGATCTGGTCCAGGCCGTCGCCGATCGGGTCGGCGGGTTGATGGCGTGCTACTACCGCCGACTGGTTCAGTTGGATCGCCTGGCGGCGGTCTGGGCGGGCGATGATATGGGCTTCAAGACCGCGACCCTCATCGCACCCGATCAACTCCGCCGTTACGTTCTGCCTTGGCACAAGCGCTTCGCCCGTATCGCCCACGACGCCGGCAAGCCCTACTTTCTGCATACCTGCGGACACACACTCGAAATCACCGACGATCTGATCGATGACGTCGGCATCGACGGCAAGCATTCCTTTGAGGATGCGGTTATCCCGATCGCCGAGTTTCAGCAACGCTACGCCGGCCGACTGGCCGTACTGGGCGGTGTCGACGTCGACATGCTGACCCGCGGCGACGAGCCGACGCTCCGCAAGTACGTCCGCGGCATCATCGAGCAATGCAGCCCGCGCGGTCGCTTCGCCATCGGGTCCGGCAACTCGTTTCCGTCCTACGTGCCAATCGAGAATTATCTGATCATGCTCGATGAGGCGCTGAAGTGACGTGACGGCTGTTGCACCGCTCGGCGAGGGACACGGTAGCGAATGCCTACAGCGTCCCCTTGGTCGACGGTACCGACTGTTCGCGAGGATCCAGCTCGACCGCTTGGCGGAGCGTTTTGCCCAGGGCTTTGAAGATGGCCTCGGCGATGTGGTGGTTGTTCGTGCCGTAAGGCACGAGTATGTGCAGGTTCATCCGCGCGTTGGCCGCCAGCGCCTGAAGGAACTCGCGCACCAGCTCCACGTCGAACTCGCCGATCTTGTCGGCCTTGTAGTCGACCTTGTAGACGCACGAGGCGCGGCCCGACAAATCCACCGCTACCTGGGCCAGCGATTCGTCCATGGGCACGGCGAAGTGCCCGAAGCGGCGGATTCCCTTCTTTTCGCCCAGGCCCTGGTCGATCGCCTGACCCAGACAGATCCCTACGTCCTCCACCGTGTGGTGGGCGTCGACGGCCAAGTCGCCGCTGGCCTGGATGTTCAGATCGAACAGCGCGTGGCGGCCGAACAGCTCCAGCACGTGGTCGAGAAACCCCACACCGGTCTCGACTTTCACATCGCCGGCGCCGTCCAAATCCAGCGACAGGCTGATCTCAGTTTCTTTGGTCTTGCGAGTGATCGTGGCGCTACGTTTGGCCATCTTCGGCACCTTTCAACTGAGAGGCAAACTACATTATACGTGCAAGCTCGTACAGCAGGGCATCGTTCTGGTCGGGTGTGCCCACCGTGATCCGCAGCCACTCCGAAAGCCCCGGCTGATCGAAGTGCCGCACGAGGATGTTGCGGTCTTTCAATGCCTGATAGACTCGCCCGGCCGGCGGCGACGGACAGCGTGCGAATACGAAATTCGCCTGCGACGGCAGCGGTGCGATACCCAGCTTCGTCAGTCCCGCACTCAAACGCTCCCGCTCGCGGCAGACGCGCTCGACGTTCTGCCGGAAGTACGCCTGGTCCTCTATGGCCGCCGTGGCTGCCGCGATCGAAAGTGCGTCGACGTTGAAGCTGTCCTTGGCCTTGGTCAGCCCGGCGATCAACTCCGGCGAGCCCACGGCATAGCCGAATCGCAGCCCCGCCAGCGAATAGCCCTTGCTCAGCGTACGAACGACGAGCACGTTGGGTAGCTCGCCCGCCAACGGCAGGCAGGTTTGCGCGGCGAAGTCGACGTAGGCCTCGTCGATCAGCAGCACGCCCCGCAGCCGCCGCGCCAGGGCCGCTAGATCGGACGGCGCCACAAAAGTCGCCGTCGGCGAGTTGGGATTGCACACGTACGTAAGGCTACCGCCTGCATCGGGCAGTTCGTCGATCGGCAATGAGTAGTCGGGCCGAAACGGCAGCTCGCGCACCGGGCAGCCATGCAACCTGGCCAGCACCGCGCACAGCGTGTACGTCGGTCCGGGCCACACCATGCTGTGCTCAGCGTCGGTCAGCGCCCGGATCGCGATGTTCAGCACGTCGTCCGCGCCGTTACCGCAGAGGATCATGTCCGGCGTGACGCCCAAAACCTTCGCCGCCGCCTCGCGGAACGCCTGACCCATCGGGTGCGGATAGCGGCGCAACTGCTCGGGATCGGCGCGGCGCAGCGTCTCCATGACCCGCGGCGAGGGTGGATATGGATTCTCGTTGGTGTTGAGCTTGATCACGCCCGATTCGGTCGGCTGCTCACCGGGAACGTAGCCGCTCATTCTCTGGATGCGTGGCGGAAAATAACTCATCGGCAGCGCACCTGCACCGACAGCGCGTGGGCGTCAAGACGTTCCGCCCGGGCCAGGGCGACGATAGCCCGGCTCTGGCGCAACAGGGCCTGACGATCGTAACGGATCAGGCTGGTAAACCGCAAAAAGTCATTCGCGGATAGCGCACTGAAGAACCGCGCCGTCCCGCCGGTGGGCAGCACGTGCGACGGACCAGCCACGTAGTCGCCGGTTGCCTCCGGACTGTAATGACCCAGAAAGATCGCCCCGGCGCTCCACAGTCGCTCGGCCAGCGGCTCCGGCTCACGCGTCTCCACGTGCAGGTGCTCGGGGGCATATGCGTTGGCCGCCTCGACGGCTTCGTCCCAATCGGCCGTGAGCACGATAAAGCAGTTCTTGCGCAGGCCCGTGCGGATCGACTCGGCCGCGGGCAACTCGGCGCTGAGCCGATCGAGCTGTCGCTGCACCGGCTCGACGAGCGGCTCGCACGCCGTCACCAGGACGGCCTGACCGTTGTCGTGCTCGGCCTGGGCGAGCATGTCAGCCGCCACGTACGCCGGATCGGCCGACTCGTCGGCGATGATCAGCACCTCGCTGGGTCCGGCAAAACTCTCGATACCGATCCGGCTGCCGAACAATATCTTCTTGGCGATCTGCGTCGAGGCGTGGCCGGGCCCGACGATCTTGTCCACAGGTTCGATCGAGTCGGTCCCCAGCGCCAGCGCCGCCACGCCCTGCGACCCGCTGAAGCGATACACCTCTTCGACACCCAGCAGGCTCGCCGTCGCCAGAATGACCGGGTGAATCTCACCGCCTTCTCGCGGCGGGGCCATCAGGGCGATCTGGCGCACGCCCGCCACCTGGGCCGGCACCACCGTCATCACCGCCGTGGACGGCAACGGCGCGGTGCCGCCCGGTACGCAAACGCCCACCCGTCGCAACGGCTCGGGTCGGCTGCGAAGCGTCACGCCCTCCAACTCCAGTGGACCACAGTCGCGAATCAGAATGTGCTCCTGAAACCGCCGCACGTTCTCGATCGCCAGCTCGATGGCCTCGCGAAGCTCGCCGTCCAGGGCGTCCCGCGCCGCCGCCAGCTCGGCCGGCTGCACGCGAAGCCGATCCGGCGCCAGCTGCACTCCATCGAAGCGCGCGGTGTACTCGATCACCGCATCGTCGCCGCGTTCGGCCACCGCGCGAATGACCTGGCGGACCGTCCCGGCCAGATCGGAGTCCTCGGCACCCAGCACGTCGGCGCCGACGGCAGCGCGGAACCGCGCCACGATCCGGGCCACCGATTCGTCTCGCGTCCTAAGCACCTCAACCAGATCCACGATGTGTTCCACCTTCCCGCGCCATCGGGTCGACAAGCGGGCACATTGTATCGGACCACGGCCCGTTCCCGCCAGCCGCAGCCGGTCAGAGTATCCTCCTTCGACACGGGCGAAATCGCCCTCAACTTGACAGTAGCGGGTGCGAGTTTAAGCTTGATTTCAGTGGGTGGACGGGAATCCAGGGTCTTCCATGCTCATAACGCGTGACGGATGGAAAGAGATTGTCGTTCTGACCGCCGGCTGCGCTGCGGCGACGGCGGCGGCGGTGGTCTGGTTCTGGCCGCTTGCCGTGATCCCGCTGCTGGTATGGGGCTGGGGCCTGTGGTTTTTCCGCGACCCGCCCCGGGTGATTCCCGATGATCCCAATGTACTGCTCGCCCCGGCCGACGGCAAGGTAGTGGCCGTCGAGCGGGTCGAACAAAACGAGTGGACCGGCGAGCCGGCCCTGCGGATCGACATCTTCCTGAGCATCTTCGACGCCCACATCAACCGCAGCCCGTGCGCCGGTGCGGTGCAACAGGTGATCCGCAAAGCCGGTCGCTATCTGAACGCCATGCGAGCCGAAGCCGCCAGTCGGAATTGCGCGAACACCCTCGTGCTGCACCCGGGCAATGGCCTGCCTGGCCCGGTGGTCGTCCGTCAGATCGTCGGGGCCATTGCTCGGCGAATCGTCTGCCACGCCCGCCCCGGCGACGGTCTGGAAGCGGGTCAGCGCTTCGGCATGATCAAGTTCGGCTCGCGGACCGAGTTGTATATTCCCGTCAGCGACGGCTGGCAGATGCTCGCTCGGCCGGGGCAAAAGGTCCGCGCCGGCAGCAGCCCACTTGTCCGCTGGAATGGTTCGACGGTGCGCTCATGAAGCTCCTGCGAGACGAAGCAAAACATCATCCACGCAAGCCTCGGCGCAAGCGCCTGACGGCGGTGGCCACGCTGCCGACGATGATGACGCTGGGCAATCTGCTCTGCGGCTTCGGAGCGATCTACTGCGCGATCTTGGCGGTTCAGGCCGACGGGGCCGACCTGTCGCGCCTCACCTTCCGCAGCGCCTTGTTCGAGCGGATGATGCCCACGTACCTGGCCGTCGGGGCGTACCTGGTCTTCGCCGCGCTGATCTTCGACGCACTCGATGGTCGGCTGGCCCGGCTGACCCGTCGCACCAGCGATTTCGGCGGGCAGTTGGATTCGCTGGCCGATATGGTCAGTTTCGGCGCGGCGCCGGCGGCGCTGGTGCTGTGTCTGGTGATGCCCCTGCTGCGCGAGCAGGCCGACGCGATCATGGGCGGCAAGTTGTACTGGCGGATGGCATGGGTCGCGGCAGCGGTCTACGTGGCGTGCACGGCCATCCGACTGGCGCGGTTCAACGTCGAGAACATCCACGACGAGTCGGCCCACATGAGCTTCCGAGGCCTGCCCGCGCCCGGTGCGGGGGTGACCCTGGCTGCGCTGATCGTGCTCCATGAGGAGGTCATCCGCGTCGAGATGCAGTGGGCGTCGCGCTGGCTGATGCTGGCATTGCCGGTGGCCGCCTTCGTGCTGGGACTGGTGATGGTTAGCAGCCTGCGCTACGTTCACCTGGTCAACGTCTACCTGCGCGGCCGACGACCCATCTCACACCTGGTGGCGCTTCTGATCGTCGTTACCCTCGCATGGGTGGCCCCGCAGCTTGTTCTCGCTGTCCTCATCTGCGGCTACGCCCTTAGCGCACCGACGGTCGCCCTCTGGCGGCGACTCACCAGTCAGGCGGCGTCCGGACACCCGGCCACCCCGAGCGATCAGGCGGCCGCCGACCTCGATGCTCCTGCCGACAGGATTGCCTGACCACCCCCCGCCCTGTACATTCGAGCCCAATCATGGCCAAAGCGATCAAAACTCGTTTCGCTCCCTCTCCCACCGGGCTGCTGCACGTCGGCAATGCCCGCACCGCCCTGTTCAGTTGGCTTGTCGCGCGGCACCACGGCGGCAGGTTCCTGCTGCGAATCGAGGATACCGACACCGCCCGCAACCTGCCCGGTGCGGCTGAGAGGATCGCCGAAGATCTCCGCTGGCTGGGCCTCGACTGGGACGAAGGGTTCGAGGTCGACGGCGACGCCGGACCCTACCGCCAGTCCGACCGGCTGGACATCTATAGCCGGCACGTGCAACGCCTGCTCGACGGGGGCGTGGCCTACTACGCCTTCGAGACCTCCGACGAGCTGGCGGCCATGCGCGAGCAGGCCCAGCAGGCCAGGCAGACGTTCCAGTATCCCCGGCCCGACCCGCTGCCCACGCAGGCCGACGCCGACCGCGCCCGCGCCGAGGGCCGACCCGTCGTGGTCCGCCTGAAGATGCCCGGGCGCGACTTTACCGTCCGCGATCAGATCATGGGCGACGTGACGGTGGCGGCCGCCGAGCTGGACGATTTCATCATCCTCAAGGCCGACGGCGTGCCCACCTATCACCTGGCCGTCGTGGTCGACGATGCACTCATGGGCGTCACGCACGTCCTGCGCGGGCAGGAGTTTCTCGCCCAGACGCCGCGGCACATGGCCTTGCAGGAGGCGTTGGACCTGCCCGCACCCACCTACGCCCACCTGCCGCTGATCATGGACATGAAGGGCCGCAAGCTCAGCAAGCGCGACGGCGACGTCGAGGTGTACAAGTTTCGCGAGGCCGGCTACCTGCCCGAGGTGATGGTCAACTTCCTGTCGCTGCTGGGCTGGTCGCCCGGCGGTGACCGCGAAAAGCTCACGCTCGACGATCTGGTCGAGTTGTTCGACGTTGGCCGCGTCAGCCGCACGTCGGCCAAGTTCGACCGCGACAAGCTGCTGGCCTTCAACACCGACGCCTGCGCCGCCGCCGGCGAGGACCGCCTGCTGGCGGGCCTGAAAGACTACATCGACCTCAACGAGACACCGCTGAAACAGGCCACCGACGACCAACTCCGCCAACTGCTGCGGGCCAACAAGGGCTTTCGCACCTTCGCCGACATCGACGCGAAGTCGAAGTGCATCTTTGAGCCCAACGAGGCGATCAAGTACGATCCGGCGGCCGTCAAGAAGGTCCTCGCCCGCAAGGACGGCGAGGGCTACGAGATGCTCAACAAACTGCTGCCGCAATTGAAGGACCTGCCCGACTGGCGCATGGACACCATCGAGCAGTTGCTCGACCGGGTGTGTCAGCAACACAATGTGGGCCTGGGCAAGGTGGCCCAGCCGTTGCGGGTGGCCGTTGCGGGTCGGGCCGTCAGCCCCGCGATTTACGATACGCTGTTTCTTCTGGGTAAGGACAAGACGTGCGAGCGTGTTACGACGGCGATCAAACTGCGTGATGACTGAGGGGTTACGACAGCCGTTTCCCCAACGCTTCAATATACTCTGACGTGACTGAGGGTTGGATATGTCGCTTCTGGTAACCGGCAGTATCGGCATCGACAGTGTCAAGACGCCGCACGGGAAGGTGGACGACGTGCTGGGCGGCTCGGCTGTGTACTTTTCGCTGGCCGCGTCGAATTTCCACCCGGTCCGGCTGGTCGGCGTGGTGGGCGAGGATTTCCCCAAGGTCCACGTCGACACGCTGGCCAAGCGACCCATCGACCTGGCCGGCCTGGAGACCCGCAAGGGCTCGAAGACCTTTCGCTGGCGAGGCGAGTACCAGGGCGACATGAACGAGGCTGCCACCCTCCAGACCGACCTGAACGTGCTCGACGAGGCCGGGCCGAGCATCCCCGAGGCGTTTCGCGACAGCCGGTTCGTCTTTCTGGCCAACACGCACCCCGCCCTTCAGCGTGAGCTGCTGGGGCAATTGAGCGGGCCCGAGTTGGTCGTGTGCGACACGATGAACCTGTGGATCGACACCGAGCGCGACCAGCTATTGGAGCTGTTGCGGAGCGTTCACGGCATCGTGCTCAACGACGGCGAGGCCCGCATGCTGACCGAGCGCGACAACCTGATCGCCGCCGGCAGAAAGATCCTGGAGCTGGGCCCGCAGTTCGTGGTTATCAAGAAGGGCGAGCACGGGACCACGCTGGTCTCGGCCGACGGGGTGTTCGTGCTGCCGGCCTATCCCACCGACGAGGTACGCGACCCGACCGGCGCGGGCGACAGCTTCGCCGGCGGCATGATGGGCTATCTGGCCTCGGCCGGCGCCTGGGGCCGCAAGGAGCTGCGGGCGGGGCTGGCCCACGGGACCATTACCGCCTCGTTCTGCATCCAGGACTTCTCGGTGAACCGCCTGCTGGGCCTCGACCGCGACGGCGTGCTCGGCCGCCTGCGCGAGTTTTGTGATATGATGCGGTTTGAGTGACCGACGACGTTTTTTTTGCCGAGCGTGTCCGCTGGACGCGCCGGGCGGGCTAATCTGACATGGGCAACGACGAACGCAAACGACCGCTTAACTTCATCGAAGAAGCCATCGAAGAGGACAACCGCACAGGCCGGTTCGACGGGCGGGTACACACGCGCTTCCCACCCGAGCCCAACGCCTACCTGCACATCGGGCACGCCAAAGCGATTTGGATCGACTTTGCCACCGCGGCCCGCTACGGCGGCAAGTGCAACCTGCGGATGGACGACACCAACCCCACCCGGGAAGAGGACCAGTACGTCGAGGCCATCAAAGAGGACGTCCGCTGGCTGGGCTGGGACTGGGAAGATCGGTTCTTCTACGGCTCGGACTGCTTCGAGCAGATGTACGAGTACGCCGTCCAGTTGATCAAAAAGGGCAAGGCCTACGTCTGCGACCTGACGGCCGACCAGATCCGCGAGCACCGCGGCACGCTGACGCATCCGGGCGAGGACAGCCCCTATCGCAGCCGCAGCGTCGAGGAGAATCTCGATTTGTTCGAGCGGATGCGGGCGGGCGAGTTTCCCGACGGCACGCGCACGCTGCGAGCGAAGATCGACATGGCCTCGCCCAACCTGAACATGCGCGACCCGGTCATGTACCGCATCCTGCACGCGGCGCACCATCGCACGGGCGATGAATGGTGCATCTACCCGACCTACGACTGGGCCCACGGGCTGGAGGACTCGATCGAAGGCGTCACCCACAGCCTGTGCTCGCTGGAATTCGAGAACCATCGGCCGCTCTACGACTGGTTCCTCGATGAGTTGGGCGTCTACCACCCGCAGCAGATCGAGTTTGGCCGCATGAACGTCAGTTACACCATCACCTCGAAGCGCAGACTGCTGCAACTGATCCAGCAGGGGCGCGTCGCCAACTTCGACGACCCGCGGATGCCGACGCTGTGCGGCCTGCGACGTCGCGGCTACACGCCCGAGGCCATCAACGCGTTTTGCGAGCGGACAGGCGTGAGCAAGTTTCAGGGCATCGCCGACGTCGCCCTGCTCGAGCACTGCCTCCGCGAGGATCTCAACAGGCGAGCCCCGCGCGTGATGGCCGTCCTGAGGCCGCTCAAGCTGGTCATCACCAACTATCCCGAGGGACAGTCGGAGAAGCTGGACGCGATCAACAACCCCGAGGACGCCTCGGCCGGCACGCGACCGGTGCCGTTCTCGCGCGTGCTCTACATCGAGCGCGACGATTTCCGCGAGGACCCGCCGCCCAAGTTCTATCGCCTGGCGCCCGGGCGCGAGGTGCGGCTGCGCTACGCGTACTTCGTCAAGTGCGTCGACGTGGTGAAGGACGGCAGCGGCGAGGTGGTCGAGCTTCACTGCACCTACGACCCCGCCACCCGCGGCGGCGACTCGCCCGACGGCCGAAAGGTCAAAGCCACACTGCACTGGGTTAGCGCGGCCCACGCGGTCGACGCCGAGGTCCGCCTGTACGATCGGCTGTTCAACAACGAAAACCCCGACGACACACCCGACGGGCAGGACTTTGCCGCCAACCTCAACCCCGACTCGCTGGAGGTGCTCACCGGCTGCAAGGTCGAGCCTGGCCTGGCCGGCGCCGAGCCGGGCAGGCGCTATCAATTCGAGCGCCTGGGGTACTTCTGCGTCGACCCCGATTCGACGGCCGACAAGCCCGTCTTCAATCGCACGGTCACTCTGCGCGATTCCTGGGCGCGGATCGAAAAGGCGCAGGCTCAGCCGAAGTGATGCGTCGGCGGTCTGCCACCCGTGCAGGCGAAGCCTGCTCGCCGGGGTGATGACGAACCTGAGGCGCACCGCATGGCCCGACTTATAAGAAGCGCGGTGAGCGTAGTCATCTCGCTTGTCTGTGGCGGAGCGTTCTACTTCGCCTGGATGGCGGTCTTTCTGCTCGCCCTCAAGTTGGACCGTCCCGTCCTGAACGCACTGCTGTGGCCGCTGGCGCCTGTCGTCACGGCGGCCGGCTTTGCGGTGGGTGTGGTGATCGCGCAACGTCTGACCGGTGCCGAGCGATCGGGATTCGTTCGTGTTTACCGATGGCCGCTGGTCGGTTGTATCGTGGCTGCCGCGGCGATCTATCCGCTCGGGCCGATGCTGATTGTCTTTGCCATGCTCGCCGCCGGCACGGTGAGTGTGGCGCTGCGAGAGCTGGCCGCGCTCCGAGCGGAAGGGGGCCGGTAGGACGCACCCATGCTGTACCCTCACTTTGTCTTGGATGCCTGCTCGCGCAGGTAAGCGCCCAGACCATTGTGTCCGTGCTCTGCGGCGAGTTGCTCGGCTGTCCGGCCCCGCGCATCGCGAGCCGCCATGTCGGCCCCGTTGCTCAGTAGGAACTCCGACAGCGTGCGGTGTCCGCCGATCGCCGCCATGTGCAGCGGCGTCCAGCCGTTGGGACCCTTGGCGTGAACGTCGGCGCCCTGGCTGATCAACTGCTTTACCGTTGCCAGATGGCCGCCGCGGGCTGCCCGATGCAGGGGACCGAAGCTGTCGCTTTCCGTCTCCGCAGCACCGGTGTCGTCGGCTGTCTGCCCGCTCGGCAGCATGACCTGTCCGCCTTTGTCCTGCTCGATGGGTCCGATCAGTCGCCCCGTGCACTTTTCAATGATGATCGTCGAACCCGTGGTGGCCCGCACACAGCCGAGATCCCCGACGATACCAGCCAGCAGAACCGAACCGCTGTAAGCCATCAACGCGGTCCGCACGCTGCCTCGGATCTCCACATCGTTGCAGAAAAAGCTGCTGGCCTTCTGAAGGACGATGGCGTCCGAATTGTCACACCCGTCGATGATGATACGGGCACCCTCGGCCAGTACGTGGCCGTCGTGTTCCAGGCCGATCGGCGTATTGCGGGGGTTGCGGGCGCACAGGCGAGTCGTCGTGTTGTGCAAATCCACCCGTCCGGAGTTATTGACCGCGATCGGATTGGACTGGAAGTTCCAGGACGTGATCCGGGCCTGCTCGCAGCCAAGCTCGATGATCCCGTAATAGCGCGCACTAAGATTGCCGTTGCCCACCGACAATGAAGCGCCCTTCCCCTCCCGGAATCGGATCGTGCCGAAGTAATCCGCCTCGACGCGGCAGAAAGACTCGCCTTGCCCACTCGACTCATGCAGGTCTTCGTTGAGCTCGATCGCCCCGTACAGGCGCACGCGCCCGCCGTGGTGGGCGCGCAGTCCCGGGCCGCTCTGGCTGCCCGTATGGATGCGGACGTCCCGAAGCTCCAGCAAGCCCGGCCCGGCCACGCTGATTCCGTGTCGCTGACCGTTTTTCCGCGTGCCGAGTTGCACGTTCTCCAGTGTCCAGTGTCCTTGCGTCACGACGACGAGATAACCCGCAGCGTCGGATTCCCAGTCCAGCACCACGTCACCCGGTGCAGCCCTGCCATTGGAGTCGTCGGCCCTACCGACGATCCTGACTCTCGCTCCCTCGCGCATGGGAAGATTCAGTTCCAGCCGTTGAGCGTCCCGCCCGCCGCCGCCGGTGTGCTCGTAGCGACCCACGGCCACATTAATGGTCACGTCCTGTTCGATCGTCTTGGGCAGCCGTTCGACGGCGGCGAAAAGTGTCTTCACAGGTGCCGTTGACGTACCCATTGCTGTGTCATTGCCACGGCTGGCGTCTACATGAATCTCATGCCTGTCAGCGGCCCGCGCAGTCGACCAGATGGCGAACATCACAAGACCGGCTGCGACATTCGTGTGCACTCTGTTCATCGTCGTCCCCTGGATACAATCGTTTGCCCCAGCGCCCCCACGCCGCCGGCGACGGCGCGGGTCCGTCAGAGTAGCCCTCGCCCTCTGCATCTGCAATAATAGACGCCGATAAACGGATCGAGTTCGCGCTCAGGTGTGAAGAAGAGCCGTGGTGTGGGTCGTTGACCCACCTGCGTCACCTGTTAGGCTTTAGGAAACAAGGTAGGACTAACTCCCGACCGCCGCAGTGTGTCAGACGTGTTGAGGTGCCATGCGAACCTTCGTAGCCGTCGAGCTTGACGAGTCGATCCAGCGGGGCCTGGCCGCGCTGCAAAACCGCCTGCGGCAGTTCGACCGGGCGGTGAGGTGGGTGCGGCCCGAGTCGATCCACCTGACGATCAAGTTTCTTGGCGAGGTGCCCGACCAGCAGATCGCCGCCGTCTGCGCCGCCGTCGGCGAGGCGGCTGCGGCCAGCAGCGGGTTCCAGATCAGCATGGCCGGTGCCGGCTGCTTCCCGCCCCGCGGGCCGGCGAGGGTCGTCTGGGCCGGGCTGACCGAACCGACCGGGCGGCTGGCTGCCTGCCAGCAGGCCTGCGAGGAGGCGATGGGCCGACTGGGCTTCGCACCCGAGGCCCGTGCGTTCCACCCCCATCTGACGCTGGGGCGGGTCAAGCAGGCATCATCCGGGCGCGACCTGCGGCCGGCCATCGAGGGCCTGGCCGACTTCGGCGGCGGCCGCCAGCGGGTTGGCGAGCTTGTGCTGTTCGAAAGCCAACTCCGGCGCGAGGGGGCGATCTACGTGCCCCTGCACCGGGCCCGCCTGGCCGGCGAGCCGTAGCGTCAGCGATCCGATGTTAGGTTTTTGTCAGGGAAAAAGCTTGCCAGCTTCGTCCGGCCGGTTATACTGAGCGCGCCCGGCCCAATCCCGAGGCATAGAGGTCCAATAGAAGCCGGTTCAGAAGGAGCGTAAACATGTCGGCCGCCAAGGATAGCAAGCCCGCCGAAGTCGAGACGCCCGCCAAGCCCGATCCGCGAGACACCAAGCGCGACGCCGCTCTCTCCCGCGCCGTCCAGCAGATCGAGAAGGCCTACGGCAAAGGCAGCATCATGCAACTGGACGAATCGCAGTCTGCCAGCGTCATGGGCATCAGCACCGGGGCCCTGTCGCTCGATCTGGCGCTGGGCGGGCGGGGCATGCCCTGCGGCGGCGTGATCGAGGTGTTCGGGCCCGAGTCGTCGGGCAAGACGACCCTCGCCCTACACGTGATCGCCGAGGCCCAGAAGAGCGAGGGCGTGGCCGCCTTCATCGACGTCGAGCATGCCTTCGACCCCGTGTGGGCCAAGCGGCTGGGCGTCGACCTGGAGAGCCTCATGGTCAACCAGCCCGGCAGCGGCGAAGAGGCCCTGAACATCTGTGAAATGCTGGTCAAGTCCAACGCCGTCGATGTGATCGTGATCGACTCGGTAGCCGCCCTGGTGACCCGGGCCGAGATCGAGGGCGAGATGGGCGACACGCACGTCGGCCTACAAGCCCGCCTGATGAGTCAGGCCTTGCGCAAACTCACTGCATCCATCCACCGCTCGCGCTGCTGTGTGATCTTCATCAACCAGATCCGCGAGAAGATCGGCGTGATGTTCGGCAACCCCGAGACGACGCCCGGCGGACGGGCGCTGAAGTTTTACAGCCTGGTCCGCGTCGAGGTGCGTCGAGTCACCTCCGTCAAGGAAAACGGCGAAGTTATCGGCAGCCGCACCCGGGCAAAGGTGGTCAAGAACAAGGTGGCCCCGCCGTTCCGCCAGACCGAGTTCGACATCCTGTTCGACCGCGGCATCAGCCGAGAGGGCGACCTGCTCGATCTGGCCGTTGCCGAGGAGGTCGTCGATCGCACCGGCGCCTGGTACACGTTCGGCAAGGCCCGCATCGGCCAGGGCCGCGAGAACGCACGCCGCTTCCTCTGCGACAACCAAGATGTGTTCGAAGAGATCAAAAAGGGAGTGCTCACCAAGAAGGGCATCATCGCAGCAAGCAACTCGGGCAAAGCCGCGCCCGAAAAAACGGCGCCCCGCAACCCTAAATCAGGCAAGTAACAGTTAGTGGTTCGATCTGCCGACGATAGCGGCGGCCCGGCCTCAAAACGGGGCTGCCAGTATTGCGCACGCCGTATCTGCGTCGGTTATGCTCGGACTGCTACTTTCAACCTGGGTGAGTTTATCGGTCTGCCAGGCCGACCCAACGCCGGCCGACGAGTTGGCGGCTCGCCTCCTACAACTCCAGCAACTCGAGCAAACCTTCGAGAGTGTGGCCGAGCGTGTCGCCGCTTCGGTGGTGGCCATTCGCTGCCTGCGGGACAGCCGCTCCGAGGGGGCCCTGACCGATCATACCGGCACGAATCACGCTGCGGCCGGAGCAAGTTGGGGTGCCGGCAGCGGAGTCATTATCCGCTCCGACGGTCTGATCCTCACCAACGAGCACGTGATTGACGGCGCGCGAGAAATCACCGTCGTGCTGCCGGACGGACAGCATCATCCCGCCCGCGTGCGTGCTACGTACCGAAGGGGCGATCTGGCTGTGGTCGCGATCGACGCCGACAATCTGCCTCCGGCAACGCTCGGCGATGCCGACTGGGTCCGCCGCGGCCAATGGACCATGGCCTTGGGCAATCCGTACGGCCTGAGCATGGACGGCCAGGCGACCGTCAGCGTTGGCGTGGTGAGTGCGCTGGGGCGCTCGCTGCCGGAGCTCGGCCGCTTGCACGGACGCTCCTACGACAACATGATCCAGACCACGGCCGACATGAACCTCGGACACTCCGGCGGGCCTCTGGTGGATATGTACGGACGGGTGGTCGGCATCAACACAGCCATCTTCTCTCGCACCGGCTTGAGTGAGGGCGTCGGGTTTGCCATCCCCATGAGTCGCCCGGTTAAGGTCGTCGTGTCCCGGCTGCTGGCGGGCGAGTCAATCGAGGACGGGTACCTGGGCGTGTGGGCCGCGGCGCTGCCGCCGCGAGACGCCAAGATGTTGCAGCTTCCGCCCGACCAGGGCGTCCGTATCTGGCGCGTCGAGCCCGACAGCCCAGCCGAACACGCCGGACTGCGCAGCGGCGACACCATCCTTACCTACCATGGGACTCCCGTCGAAAGTGGTGAGCATCTCTCGCGTCTGGTCTGCCAGACCGCGCCGGGAATGGTCGTGGACTTGGAGACCCTTCGCGACCGCCGCCGCGTCCACGTGCAGGTTGAGATCTGCCCCCATCGGCCCGTCGAGCAACTCGCCGCTCACGTTGATGGGTCGCCCCATGGCGGCAAGCCCTGAGCCTTCCGACGATCGGGTCCTGACCTACTGCAACTGCAGCACCTGGTTGAACACGCGCCGGCCCTGGATTTCCTCCAGGGTCACATGCAGGTCCTTACCCAGCAGGGCGCGGGGCTGGTCGAAGACATATAGCTTGCTGACGGTCTGACCGGGTTGAAGCGCGGCGATGGGGCGTCGCTGCGGGGGGCGACGGGGCACGGTTACCGTGGCGCGGAAGTTGACCGGTTGACCCGTCCGGTTGGTGATGCTTTGACGGATCACTAGTCGATCGTCCAGGAACTGCGGCAGGGTCTGCACGTCGATGCCCTCGAGCCTCAACTCCAGCGGCGTAGGAACCTCCAGCTCATAGATGCGATCGGCGTCAATCACGAGTCGAGCGGTCAACACCTTCGCGCCGGCGGTCTCATTGTACGGAAAGCGCATCGTAAGCTCCTGCCGATAGGTCTGACCGGGCCGCAACGCAAAACGCATCTGCCAGGGAGTGACAAGCCACCGCTGCGGACCGATCAGCTCAAGGCGTCCACTGATCGATTCGCTTCGGTGATTCGTAAAGCTAATCTCGAACGGGTGAAGCTTGAACGACGACGGCACTTCCGTCGGCGAGACCGACACGCTGGCCCGCAGCCTCGCCACCCACGAGTCGACCCGATCCAGCAGGATCGGCACCGGTCCCACCGTTACCTCCTGTTGCGATCCGACCTGCTTGAGTGATGAAACGCGACCCCACAGGTCCAGTTGTCTTGCTTCGGGACCGAGCCACAGACGGCAGGTCTGCTGCTGTTCCTGCTCGCTCCAGACCACCAGCGTGCTCTTGCTCCCGTGATCGAAGATATGGCAGCGGATCGTGTCGCCCAGGTACATCGTGCCGGCCGGCAGCGAAGTGCTCAGCGTGCTGGTCAGCGTGCGATAGACAAGGTACTCCTCGGTGGGCTCCACCGTCGGCCGCGAACCGACCGAGCGGTAGACCCACGGTCGCTCGGCAAAGACCGCTTCGGCCCCGGCTGCTCGCGCCAGGACAACTCGCTTGGCGAAATCCACCAGGCGGGGAAGGCGCTGGTATTGGGACGCGTCGAGCGCAGCCAGCGTAACCCATACCGGCTGGTTGATGCGCCCCCGGAAATCGGATAGTTGCTCGGAGATCCGTTCGGGGGGTACGTCGGCCGGCACGTGCAGGCACACAAACTGGGCGTCGAGATGGTCTTGGGGCAGCCGATGGGCAGCCGACCATGAGCAGACCATCTCGGGGTTGGTCACCAGCTTGGCCATCTCCGAGCGAAGCGTGGTCAACGACGCCGGTAGCCGTCCGTCCCACATGAGTTGGCTGTCGCCGTCCTTGCCCAATTGCCACTGGCTGACGACGTCGGCGTAACGGGCCACTACCAGACCCAGATAGGGCCGCCAGAAATCCGGTGGCCCCGCAAGAACGTCCAGTAGTGACCGCTCCAGCGTACCATAGTGCTCGGCCAGCCCGGCCGGCGGGCTGGCCAGCGTAGCCACCACGCTCATACGCTGGCTGACCAGTTCGCGTAACAGGCGTTCGAACTCGGGATCCGCCGCCAGGACCTGCTCGCTCGTAGCTGTCTGCCACACGGGCAGCTTCACTCTTCTGATCCCCAACTGACCGGTCAGAGCCAGCACCGCGTCGACGGCGGCGTCGGGAGGCCGCCCCACGTCTACGCCGAACTCGGTAGCGCCGCCCGACCACGCCCCGGCCAACGGGGCCAGACAGGCAAAATGCAGCACCCGCCGAATCAACTCCTGGCCCTGCGATTCGATCGTCAACGAAGCACGGTACAGACCCGGAGAAAGATCGCCCATATCCACCACAGACGGCTCGTCCGAGGGCAAAGTCTGTACGGGCACCGGTTGTGACAGGATCACGCGCCCGTCAGCCGCTCGAACATCCAGCCTGGCCTCGATGCCCTCGCCGTCCGGATCACCCACCTCGGCCAGTATCCTTGGCGGGCTTGCAGGCGCAAACGCGTTCCCGGCAGCCCTGGTGTACAACTCCGCACGAGGCAAGCGGTAGACCGTAATGTCGTCAAACCACGCCCGCCCGTGAATCGTTTGACGATAGATTTGAAGTTCGTGTTTCTTGCCGGACCCCCAGACCTCCGGCTGGGCCACCCACGCCTGAATTCCGATAAAGCGCGCTCGCTCGTACCGACCCGGCAAGGCCACGGTGACCCGCCGCCACTGCGGCCCACCGTCGGCGCCGCCCACCATCCGACTGAAACGCTCACTTTCGGCGATCTTGTTCCCGTCGCGGTCCAGGAAGTACGCGCTGACATAGGCGCGGGCGTGGTCCAGATGCTCGGGCTTGACCCACCCGACGATCAGGTACTGACTGGCCAGCTTGGCCGGGATGTCGCTGGCGTAGTAGTGGTACGCCACGCTCCGCCCGGCAAGTTCGAGGACAAACGAGGGCGGGTCTTCGTGGCCTACCTCAAAGTCGAATCGGCCCTTCACAAAATGGGGGAAACCATTGGCCTGATAATGCAGCCAGTGCATAGGTACGTCTTCGAGGTTGCCCAGTTGCCGTTCGTCAAAGTCGAAATGCTTGACGATCCGCCGCTCGGACGCGCGGATGTCTTCAGGCTCGTCGGCAAGACTGCTCGCTATCGTCTGCTGGGCGAAGGCACACGAGGCGCTCACCAGCCCGCAGACCAGCGCCGTCCACACAGCCGTCGGTGCGCGCAGGAACGTCATGGCCCTGGAATTATCGGCACATGGCGGGGGCGATTTTAGTGATGCCTCTGTGCCCGATGACGCTGCCAGAGGCTGTCGCAGACCGCGTGGACCAGTTCGGGCAGCTTTTCGGCCAGCGGCGGCGACAAGCCCAGGCGCGCCTCCACGCTGGCGGGCTGGATCGCGAAGATGGTCGTCGGCGGCCGGGCGAAGAACCGCTCGGCCAGCCACAGCGTCTCAGCGAAGGAGGTGTCGTGCAGCGAGAAAAACGGTCGTTGTAAATCGCGGAGCTGCTCCGGGCTCACCCATCGGTAGCTGCCGGGCGGCATGTTCATTTCGGCCGCGTCGATGGCCAGGATCGCTTCCGCTCGTTCGATGACGTTCAGAAGGTTCAGCCCCCCCACCCCCGCATCGATCAACTCCACGTCATCCGGTAGAGTCTGCTCGCTGAGTGCACGGACCACGTGGACCCCGACGCCGTCATCCCCCATCAGCTCATTGCCCAGCCCCAACAGTGTGAGCCGTGCGGTCTGGGTCATGATCGCCGCCACACCGGCAGAAGGACTACACGAATTCCACGTTGAGCATGTGCACCGAGCAACTGATGCACGGATCGTACGCGCGAACCAGTATTTCCAGCGCCGCGGTAATCTCCTCTTGCGAGCGATCGATCATCTGCGGCACCAAGGCCCGCATGTCCTGCTCGCAATTCTCCACGTTCATGGTGGTCGGGATAATCAGGTTGTCATCGACGACGTTGCCGTTCTCGTCGTACGTGTAGTCGTGCACCAGTGTGCCGCGAGGCACCTCCGCGATCCCCACGCCCCGCCCGGCCCGTACGGCTACCTGCGGCTCCTCATATTTGGCACCCATCGACAATAGCTGGTCAACTGCATCGACCGCCTCGGCCGCACAGTGCACGCACTCGATGACCTGTGCGGCGTTGTTGGCAAAGGGATTATGGTTCGGCGCCTGGTAGCCCAGCTTTTCGGCTGCGGCTTTCGCCCGCGGATGGAGTTGGTCGTAGTTCGTGTTCACTCGCGCTCGCGCCCCCACATAGAACGACTCGCCGTTGTGGAACACGTGCTTGACCGTCGTGTCGCGAACGACCCGTTCCTCCATCGCGTCCAGGTACTTATCCATCGGAATCTGTTGGCCGGTGCTGGTGACCAGTTCGCCGGTAAACCACGCGTAGCACGCGGGATCTTTCAGCGCCATGTAGGCCGCCGGTCGCTCGAAATCCGGCAGTTTCGGCGCCAACTCGGCGAACAGGTCCACCGTAGCGTCGATGTCCGGCAGCACCTGCTGCTCCAACTGCCGTTTGAGTTCCAGCAGTTGCGCCTCGGTCGGACAGTGCTTCAGCCCGCCCGGCCATAGCGAGATGGGATGCACGTGCCGTCCTGCTACCACCTCGCACACGAAGTTGGCGAACTTCTTCAGGCGCAGGGCCCGTGCCACCACGTCCGGATGCGTCTTGGCCAGCGGGATCACGCTGCCCGCGTCCAGCAGGTCCGGCGCCGCCAGGAAGTACACGTGCAGGAGGTGGCTCTGGAGTTGCTCCCCGTAAAAGATCAAGTCCCGCAGCAGACGGCTCTGCTCGCTGATCGTCAGGCCGAACGCCGATTCCGTCGCGCACAGCGAGGCCGTCGTGTGCCCGACCGAGCAGATGCCGCAGATCCGGCAGGTAATGTGATGCACGTCGAACCAGCGCCGGCCGATGAGCATCGACTCAAAGAATCGGGGCGACTCGACGATTTGCAGCTCACACTGCTCAATCTCCCCGTTGTTGGCGCGAACCTTGATGTTCCCGTGCCCCTCGACACGAGTAACGTGGTGCACGTTGATGTTGACGGATTCCCTGATCATCTACACATCCTTACGCCTCTACGCCTGCGTCCGAACACTCTCATCGCGGGGCCAACTCTTACGGCGCCCCTTCCGCCGTCTTGGCAACATCGTAGTAACCGTTGTACAGCCGGAACTCCTCCAGCAGTTGCTCGACCGTCATGCCGTGCTCTGCCAGCACTTCCTTGGCCGAGTTCGAGTTGGGGTCGCTGATCAGCCCCCGGCAGGCCACACACCGCCCGCCATAGGTCGGGCAAATGGCGTCGCATCCGGCACGCGCGATCGGGCCCAGACAGACCTGCCCGCGGTGAAACATGCACACCGTCTCGCGCAGCTTGCACTGCACACACACCGGATAGTCCGGGATGGTGGGCTTCTTGCCCATCAGCACGGCCTTGACCACGTGGAGGAACTCCTCCTTCGACATGGGGCAGCCCGGCAGCTTGACGTCCACGTCCACCACCGCATCCAAAGGCTGGGCTTCGATCGTGTCCATCCACTCGGAGTCCGCACCGTACACCCGCTCGCGCACCTGTTCGGGATCCTGATAGTTCTTCAAAACGTTCAGCCCGCCGGTGCAGGCGCACGCGCCGATGGCCACCAGGACCTCCGCCCGCGAACGGATATGCCGCGCCTCCTCGGCGTCCGATCGGGTGCTGACCGCGCCGTCGACGAACGCGATGTCGTAATCCTCGCTGCGCTCGTCGATCGCCTCCCGAAAGTTGACGACGTCCACGTGCGTCAGCAGATCGAGGATCTCGTCCTCGCAATTGAGGATCTGAAGGCTACAGCCCTCGCAACTGGTCAGGCTGAAAACCGCAATTCTCGGCTTTGCCGTCTTCTGCTCACTCATATCACATCCCAACTATATGCCCTCACGCAGCTTCTTGACTTGCTGGTAGGAAAAGATCGGCCCGTCCTGGCACACGTATACGTGCCGAATCTGGCAGTGCCCGCACTTGCCCAGGCCGCACTTCATTCGGCGCTCGAGCGAGCAGTAGATCTTGCTCTCCGGAACGCCCATCGCCAGCACCTCCAGCACGGCAAACTTGAACATCACCGGCGGCCCGATGATGAACACCGCCGTTCGGGCCGGGTCGATCGTGACCTCACGGAACAGCCGTGTGATCAGGCCGGTCCGCCCCGTCCACGTTTCATTCCCGCGATCCACCGTGACCATCAACTCACAGTCCAAGCGTTTCTGCCAGGCCTCCAGGTCTCGCTGAAACAGCAGGTCCTGCGGCGTTCGTGTCCCGTAGAAGATTGTCACATCGCCGAACTGCTCCCGCTGCCGAAGGCTCTGCAGGATGAAACTGCGGCATGGCGCCAGTCCCAGCCCGCCCGCCACGAACAGACAGTGCTGTCCGCTCAGTTGACCCATATCGAACCCGTTGCCGAACGGGCCACGCAAACCCACCTCGTCGCCTTCCGACAGCGCGTGCAACGCGTTCGTTACGTCACCCACCGCCCGGATGCACATCTCGACTCGATCGGTACGGCCCGGCGCCGACGAGATGCTGATCGGCGCTTCGCCCACGCCCAGCACGGAAACCTGCATGAATTGGCCGCACTGATACTCGATCTGCTCGCCGTCGGGCAGCACCAGTTCGTAGAAGCACTCGTGCTTCGTGAAGTTTTCCTTCCTCGCGATCCTCGCCGCTTTCGGTAGGTAGGGCGACGCAAGAGTCTGCTCTTCAACCGTATCAGCCATAACCACTCCTCAGCGCGCTGCTGCAGTCGTCGGCGCCGCGGCCAACTGCTGGTAAATCTGCAGGATGCTGATCTTTGCCGGGCAATGCCGGTCACAACGGCCACAGCCGACGCATCCCAGCTTGCCGAACATCTCCAGCATGTACTTGCCCTTGCGAAACACGCGGTGCCGCAGGCGCGCCGACCGATGCTCGCGGAAGTTCTCGCTGCCGGCCACCTCGGCGAAACTCTTCAGCATGCACGAATCCCAACTTCGCCGCCGTTGGCCTGTCTGCAAATCCATCTCCACTTCGTCGGTCACATCGAAGCAGTAGCACGTCGGGCACACCAGATTGCACGCCCCACACGAGAAGCACCCGCGCGAAGCCGCGTCCCACAGCAGCGAGTCGTAGCTCTCATCCAGAATCTGTGGGAGGTACTTCGTGTCGTACGAGATCTTGTTGGAGAAACTCGCGCGCTTCCGACGCACATACTCGGCGTGTTTCTCGTGGTCGGCTTGGGCGGCCGGCTCGAAGCACCCGCTGGTCTCCACCAACTCGCGCCCGCGCTCGCTGCCCACGTCCACGTAATACCGATCTCCCAGGTCAGACAGCATCAGATCGTAGCCCGTATCGACGTACAGACTGCCCATGTCCTGACAGAACACGTGCTCGTCGCACGGCCCGGCGCAGTCCAGGCCGATGATCAGGGCCCGGTTTCGCTTGGCCAGGTAGTGCGGGTCGCTCTCGTCTCGGCCGAATACGTCGTCGAGCAGCCAGGTGGCGTACACGTCGCACGGATGCATACCCACGATTACCGTCGGGTCGGCCTGCACCGGCGCTTCCACGTGGCGACCGGACGGGGCCTTGCCATAGCTCAGCAGCGTCTCGTATTGCGGGAAGAAGTACTTCTTCGGCGGCAGAATCGTCAGAGGGTAACCCATGTCCAACTGCGATGGGTCGGCGATTACCTCGAAACTGTGCCCGCCGCCCGCCACCGCCTCCATGGGCTTGGCTACCGGCCCGACCACGCGATACCGACCCATCAAGAACTGGATCAGCTCGTCGAAACGCTGTTTGCTGAGAACCTGCGGTAACATACTCACATCCCTTCCGCGGCCGGCTTCCTGGCGGCCGCCGGGCTCGCGTCCTTCTTCTCGCCCGGGCCGTCATCGAGCGGACAGGTCGCCCCCGCCACGGGCAACTCGAACCGAAACGTCGTGCCTTCCCCTTCCTTGCTGCGGCATTCGATACGCCCGCCCAGACGATCCACGATCTCCTTGCAGATGCTCAGGCCCAGCCCGCTGGAGTGCGCCTCCTGCTTCTTGGCGTTCGCGGCACGGAAGAACTCCGTGAACAGGCGCTGCATATCCGCCTGGGGAATCCCGATCCCCGTATCGGTCACTTCCGTTACCAGCAGGCCGCCTCGCAGCCGACTGCTCAGTCTGACGGTTCCTCCCGACGGCGTGTATTTGACTGCATTGCCGATCAGGTTGCCCAGCAGATCGCCAAGGTCGCGCGGTCCGGCCAACACCATGACCGGATGCGAAGGCAACTCGTGCTCGAGCGTCACCTGCCTGTCCGCCGCCATCGCCTCAAACGAGGCCGCGATCTCCTTGAAGCGAGCCGACGCGTTGATCGCCTCGGTCGCATCCTCACGGACCGAGCCCTCGCGAATCTGCGCCAGACGCAGCAGATCGTCCACAAGGTCCATCATCGATGCGCACCGCACCTTGATGCGCCGATGGATGTCGCCCAGTCGCTCCGGCTGCACCGTCTTGGTCTGGGCAACCGCGTTGATCAGCGACGTGATCGCCGCCAGCGGACTGCGAAGCTGATGCGCCATCGTCCGCATGAACAGACTCTTGGCCTCTTCTCGCTCGCTGCCCTGCTGATGGGCCGCAGCCAGTTGCCGGTAGGCCTGACGCAACTGCCTCGCGATGCTGCTGGTAAAATAAGCACTCAGGAACATCCCGCTGCCCGTGGCGAACGCGATCGCCAGCACCAGCACCGGGTGCTGCGCCAGCGCGATCTGGCGCCCGCCGAACGTGACGGTCGTCTCCAGCGGAAAGTTGCCGAGCGGAATTCGCCATGTGCTGAAACGCTCGCTCATGTGCGCCAGGCCCATCAACACGATCAACAACGTACCGAAGCCGGCCAGCAGATACGCCCGCAAACGCGAAAGAATGATGCCCGCAATCGCCGCGTGAAACATCATGAACACGATCAGTGGGTTGATCAGGCCGCCCGTGCAGTTGATCAGCGCCGCCAGGCAAAGAAAGTCGGCGATGATCTGCATCGTGGCCGATGCCTCCGCCGCCGCCGGCGAGCCGCTTCGCGTCAGCCACCATTGCAGAAGCCCGTTGTAGGCCGCGATGGCGATGGCGATAACGATGACCGGAACGGGCTCGACCTGCACGCCCGTCAACGCCCTGGCCGCAAACGCCGTCGCCACGAGCCCCGCCGCAGCGAGCCAGCGCAGTCGGATCAGCCAGCGCACACGCCCGACCATCACCTCCTGCATCAACTGGGTCTGTCTTTGTCTCGCGCGAGGCATAACCAATGCTGGCCTCCTGCGGTCACCTTGACCTGGCCATCTCCAGCAGCTTCCTCACCCGCGTTAACAACTCCTCCGGTTCGACCGGCTTGCGAACGAAGTCCGAAACGGGCAGGAACTCGGCGTCCTTGGTCAGATCGATCCTCTCACCCAGACGGTCCTCCACCGCCGTGACCATCAGCACAGGTATGTCACGCAGCTTCGGGTCATCCTTCATCTCGTAATTCAGGTGGAAACCCTCAGTCGGGTGAGCCATCATCACATCCAGGATCACCAGGTCTACGTCGCCCGCGCGCAGCCTGACCAGCGCTTCACTCCCGTTCGAGGCCGAGCTGACTCGGTAACCGGCCCCCTCCAGAACCAGCCGATCCGCCTCCACCACGTCCGGGTCGTCGTCCACTACCAGAATGTGTGCCGCCTGCTCGCCCATGTGCGTCCTCATCCGCTTTCCGGTCCGTCGCTCGAATCGACTCGGCAGCCCGCCGTCTGGGTACCAGCGGGGCCATCGTCAACAAATACGAGGCAACTGCTCGCCATAAGGCTTCTGAATCACCCGCCGCCCGCCGATCGCCGTCATCAATTCGGCGATCGCCGGTTGTCGATCCGTCACCCGTCCGATCACTGCGGCGTTTGCTCCCAGCCGGTGCTCTCGACACAAACCCAGAGCGCGATGGGCCTGCTCACAGGCCACCACCGCCACGAACTTGCCCTCATTGGCCACCGTCAGCGGATCCAGTCCCAACAAATCGGCCGCCGCCCGCGCCGTGGGTGTTATCGGCACGGCCGACTCCTCGATTTCCACCGAATGACCGGCTGCCGCCAGATCCGCAAGCACACCCGCCACGCCGCCACGAGTCGGGTCGCGCAACAACCGAACGCCCTTCAACTCCCGCACCAAGGCGTTGGCCAGACCCGCCAGCGGCGCCGCGTCGCTAACCAGATCGCTGGCGAAGCTGAGCCCTTTTCGCCTGGACAGAACCGCCAAACCGTGTTCGGCAATCGTCCCACTGATCAGGACCGCGTCGCCCGCCTGTACATGATCCACGTCCAGCGACACGCCGTCCAGCACGCGCCCCAGACCCGTTGTCGTGATGTACATCCCCTCCGCGCGCCCATGCTCGACCACTTTCGTGTCGCCGGTCACGACATTCACGCCGGCTTCACGACTCGTCGACGCAATCGAGTCCAGCACGCGTTGCAGCACCGCCTCGTCGAGCCCCTCCTCCAGCACCATCGACAGGGCCAGCGCCACCGGCTCGGCCCCGACCATGGCCAGATCGTTCACCGTCCCGCACACCGCCAGTCGCCCGATATCGCCACCCGGGAACACCAGCGGCTGCACGACGTACGCATCGGTGGTCAGCGCCAGCCTCGCGCCTGCCACCTCCAGCGTCGCTGCGTCCGCAAGACGATTGAGCGCGGGGTTGCCCAGCCTGGGCAGAATCTGCCCCCGGAGCAGTTCGTCGGTCAGCTCACCGCCCCCGCCGTGGGCCAGCACGATCCTCCCGCCGACGTTGACCTGTTCGCTCGTCGTGCCGAGTGCGCCCGATTCGCCACGCGAAACAACCTTCGTCACACCCTCACCCGGTGGTATTTCCACCACGCCTGGCAGGTCCCCTCGCTGCTGACCATGCAGGGGCCCACCGGCTGCGTAGGCCGGCACACCCCGTCGAACAGCGGGCACTGCGGTGGCTCGATACTGCCCGTGATCACCTCACCGCATCGGCATCCCGGCGGCTCCTGGTCGGGCCCGGGCGTCAAGCCGAACCGCTCGAATGCGTCGAACTGCCGATAGGCCTGCCGCAGCCGCAAGCCGCTTCCCTCGATCTGTCCCAACCCCCGCCATGTTGCAGGTCCGCGCTCGAAGACCTGATCGATCAGTTGCTGTGCCCGGCGGTTTCCCTCCGCGCTGACCGCTACGGTATACACATTCTCGAGATTCGCCACCCCTTCGGCCGCCATCTCCACCAGCCGCGTAAGCGCCTTGACGATCGGTAACGGCTCAAATCCCGCGACCACGCAGGCGCGACCGGCCTGCTGGACCACCGGCCGATAGGCTTCGCTGCCGATGATCACGCTGACGTGACCCGGACACATGAACCCGTCTATCCTCGCTCGACCGCCCTCCAACAGGGCCAGCATAGCCGGAACCACCAGCTTGTGCTCCGCCAGAACACTGAAATTCCTGATCTTCTCCCGTTCAGCCAACAGCAGGGCGTCAGCCGTCGCCGGAGCGGTCGTCTCGAAACCCACCGCGACGAAAACCACTTCTAACTTCGGATTCTCTTTCGCTAAAACTAGCGCGTCCCGTGCCGAAAACACCACCTGCACCCGCGCTCCCTCGGCCCGCACTTGCTCCAGGCTGCCCGCCGCTGCCGGCACCCGGATCATGTCGCCGTAGGTCGCCGCCAGCACCCCGTGCTGCCGGGCCAGGCGAACCGCCATCTCGATGAACCTCTGCGATGTTACACAGACCGGACAGCCCGGGCCGCTGATCAGCTTCACGTTGGCCGGCAGCAGACTGCGGATGCCTTGACGGAAAATCTCCACCGTGTGCGTGCCGCACACCTCCATGATCCGCACCGTGCCGTTGACCGCTTGCCCCGCCGAGCGTAGTCGTTGCCGAAGTTGTTCGATCTGCTCATTCATTCGACACAATGCTACGGGTTGCCGGCGACGTCGGATGCGCGGCCGGTCATCTCGTCGAGCAGCGCCCACGTCTCGGCGGCTTGCTGCGCGTCGATCTTGGTGATGGCGTAGCCCGCGTGCACCAGCACCCACTCGCCTGGTTCCACCGGCGCGACCAACGTCGTGCAGACCTCAACGGTGTTGCCCTGCATCCGCACCGTGGCCTGATCGTTCTGCCTCAAATCCTCAATTTGTCCGGGCACCGCCAGACACATGCTTCACCTCGCGGGCCGTCGCCTCCTCCTCTTGCAGCACCGCTGCCGCCACCGCCGCCTGACCGAGGGCGATACCTCCGTCGCCACACGGCACGCGCCTATGCGTCCAAACACGCATGCCCACCTGCCCCAGACGCTCGCACAGCCGCCGGGTCACGTACCGGTTGGCAAAACACCCGCCGGAAAGCACCACCTCGTCAAGCTCCGTAATGTCCCGGGCAATCAGCGCCCCGGCCTTCAGCAGTTCCACCACCGTATTGTGAAACCTCGCCGAGACCACCTCCGGCTCGCGATGCATCTGCGTCTCAGCCACGATCGCACTGATCATCGGTCGGACATCCAACTCGAAGCTTCGCCCCTGGTGCTCAATCGAGTGGGGGTAGTAATCGTCATAGCCTCCTGCCGCGATCGCCTCCAGGGCCATCGGCGCCTGGCCCTCGAACTCGTTGGTGCCAGCCACGCCCAGCATACACGCCACCGCGTCGAAGAGCCGACCCAGTGATGAGCTGCGCGGGCAATTGGTCTGGCTCCGCAGCATTGCCAACAGCCCTTCGCGCAGCAACGGATCGGCGCACACGGTAGCGGCCAGCGCCAACTCGGCACACTCAGGGCCAAACGTGTGCCACAATAGTCCTAGTACGCTACGATGCAACTCCCGGCTAGCTGCGTCGCCCCCAGGCAGCGGAAAATACTGCAAATGGCCCACGCGCTCAAATGTCCCTCGCTCGGCCCGAAGGATCTCGCAGCCCCAGCTCGCCCCGTCGGTGCCGTAACCTGTTCCGTCACAAACGATTGCGATCACAGGCCTGTCCAGATCGTGCTCGACCATGCAACTGACGGCATGCGCGAAGTGGTGTTGCACGCCGATGCGACGCAGCCAGCCCTGCTGACGGGCATACCGCGTCGACAGATACAGCGGATGAAGGTCGTGCGCAACGACCGAAGGCGCCGCTTCCACCAAGCCCGTCAGGTGGTCGATCGTCCGCGTGAACTGCCGGTACACCGTCGCGTCGGTCAGGTCGCCAATGTGCTCGCTCAGCACCGCTTGCTCGCCGCGGACCAGACAAATCGCGTTGCGCAGCTCCGCACCCACCGCCAGGATCTCCTCGGGCGCCGCCGAGCCCAGCCCGATTGGTGCGGGCACATACCCGCGCGAGCGTCGCATCATCCCTACTCGATCACCGTCCACCTGTACGACTGAGTCGTCGACGCGGCGCTCGATACCCCGATCGTGCAGCAGAAAGGCGTCGCAGAGCGGCCCGAGACGCGTCACCGCCTCGTCGTTGTCCTTGGCCAGGGGCTCATCCGTGATGTTGCCGCTGGTCATTACCAGCGGGGGCATATCGGCGTCGAACAGCAGGCAATGCAGCGGCGTGTACGGTAGCATCAGACCGAAACAATCGCTGCCCGGCGCGACGCGTTTGCTTACCGGCGCGCCGTCCCGTTTGGGTGCCAACACAATGGGCCTTTCCACACCGGCCATCATCTTGCGGGCGTGCTCGCCGAGATGGGCGAGTTGTTCGGCTGCCGCCAGGTCCCGCACCATCAGGGCAAACGGCTTGTGATCGCGCCGCTTCCGCCGGCGCAGATCAGCCACCGGGGCGTCCTGATCGGCACGGCAGGCCAGGTGAAACCCGCCCAGCCCTTTGATGGCCAGGATTTGTCCCCCCAACAGGCGCTCTACCGCTTGCTCGATGGGGTCGGACGCCTTGATCGGCCTGCCGTGCGCGTCGGCAAGCCAGACCTTTGGACCGCATGCCGGGCAGGCGATCGGCTGGGCGTGGAAGCGGCGCGTCATTGGATCGTCGTACTCGCTGCGGCACTGCGGGCACATCTGAAACGCTTCCATCGTCGTGTTCGGGCGATCGTAGGGAATGCGCTGGACGATGGAGTATCGCGGGCCACAGTCGGTGCAGTTGATGAACGGGTAGCGGTGCCGTCGGTCGCTCCGGTCGCGCATCTCGGCCAGGCACTTCCGGCACACCGTTACGTCGACGGTTACTCGCGCCCGGGCGTGCCCGTCGTGCCGCGACGGGCGGATTCGAAAGCCCGCTGTACTGTCGAGTGCGACCCACTGGCGCGTCAGTTCGGTCACCTCGGCCAGCGGGGGCAACTCCGCCAGCAAGCGGCGGGCAAACAGCTCCACGGTGGCCTGGGGCCCTTGGACCTCGATGATCGCGCCGTCCTGGTCGTTGGACACGTGTCCGTCGAGCTTCAGGTTGCGGGCGAGTCGGTACACGTACGGACGGAACCCCACCCCCTGCACCTGCCCACGTGCCAGGAATCTTACCCTGCCGACTTCCACAGACACCTCATCAGCCCGGTCGGAGCTTAGCCTGTCGCTCGAACCAGTCTAACCGCTTCGCCGGCCCCGACCCGCCATCGGCTTCACTGCAACTGCCTTGCCACAAAGCAAGGCCGGTACAAACGGGCCTGTTTTTAGTATAGGCTCGCTAACACCTTGTCGAAAAAGGCTTTACACAATTCCAGTGGCCAGTGCAATCACTGTGAAATGTCTGTGGACCCACGCCGGCCCCGCCCCGTGCGGGAAATTCCTCACGGCATTGGGCTTTCCCGCCTCAAGGCTTGGGGGTTGACCGGCGATTCTGATCGGCTCCGCACCCGGCACGGCTTCAGATGGCCGCCACGGTCGTCGCCACTCAATCCCCCTCAGAACCCGCCCGTCGTGGCTGGCACACCCAGTAACGAGTTGATGGCTTGGGCAACCCAACCGTTAATAAAGGATATTAGAAGTCCGCTAACCACGCTGGCTGCCGTCTCGTTGGCCTGCACCCCCGCGTAGGTGCAACCTTCGGCCAGCAGCACCCCGCCGCCGGCCAGACCGATCAGCCTTATCCATGCCCGATATCGAAGTTCGTGCATTTCCTGCCCCAGAAACTCCCGCGAGCCGGACGACGGTCACTCCTCTTCGATCGCCTCGGCAGGCCGCGTCGAGACGCCACCTTCACCAGTCGGCGCGGCGACAGGGCGCTGCAACACCACGACCTCGCTGGGCACCAGCACCCACAACGCGTTTTCCGAGTACTTGCGGCCCGCGCGGATGCCCACGTACCGTCCCAGCATCTTCGTCGGGTCGGGTCCGTCGCCAGCCGCTTCGACATAGGCAACAGTTTGATCGGTGGCTGGGTCGACCAGGCGGCAGCGGTTGGCGAAGACCCAACTCTTGCGGATTTCGCCCTCGGCATCGAACGGCTCGATGACGCTGCGCATCGTCTTTTGTAGAGCCGTTCGCTGTTGCAGGGTCACGCGCTGTTCGTCCGTCAATTGCTCCTGCTGCTGCTGGACGCGTTTGAGGGATTGCTGAACCTCGATGCGATCTCTCAGGATCTTCAGGCGTTCCCGGGCGAAGAGCTTGGGGACCTCCTCTTCGTCCTGATCGGCGATCTGCTGATAGCGAGGCAGGAAGGGATCGAGCTTCCACTGGCGCAAGGGCTTGTCGGCCGTTTCCTGCTTCAGGTCGGCCTCGACCTTGTCGAGCAGCGTCTGGTAGCGCTTGCTGACCGGCTTGGTCGCCGGCGTTGGCTCGACCGGCTTGCGGACCGCCGGCTTGGTTGTGGGGGCAGGTTTGACCATCGCGGGCCCAGGGGGCGCGGGACGGGTGAGAGCGGGACGCGTGGTCGCTTCGGGCCTCGCCACGCGCTGGATGAACTGCTTGCTGATCCAGACATACGCGCCCTTGGGCGGCGCGATTTTGTAGAACCCGTCGGGATGGTCGCCCAGGATTCTGACAGTCGTCCCCTTACTCAACTGCGTGATCGGCAGGCGGCGGTCCGACAGTTCGCTGCCGGCGCGAACGTTCACATTATCGCCCGAGACGACCCCCGAACCGTTGCGATCGAGTTCGACGAACTCCTTGGCGATCAGGCAGAAGCTGCCCGGCGGCGGCTCGACCCGCAGCCAGCCGAACTTCTCACCGGTCACCGTGACGCGGGCGCCGGCCTGCAAGCGCATGGTCGGGTAGTAATTCGTGTCCGGGCCGCTCCGCGCGTTGACGTCGTTGGCGGTCACCTCGCCGACGTACGGAAACTCGCCCGGCGTCTGGGCTACAGCGACCGCGCCCAGCGCCAAAACCCACATCCAACTCATTGCCGAGATACGCAACATGACACCAACCCTCGCGACGTTGCCGCCATTGACCTGCACCTACAGCCCCGCCCGGTAGGCTGACTGGTGACGCTATCGGACACGCCTTCGATTGTCAATCGCGGCCGCGAGCCACCGCCAGCCCGGCCGGCGGCGTCAACCCGGGGCGACGTTGACGAAACGGTCGATTTCCGCCAACATGTCGCCCTCCACGGTTCAGCACTCGTTCGGCAGAGAGGAAGACAATGCTCAAGATCGCAGTGATCGGTGGCGACGGGACCGGCCCGGAGGTGGTACGCGAGGGCCTGAAGGTCCTGGCGGCCGTGGCCACGAAGGAAGGGTTCAGGTACGAGACAGAGGACTTCGACTACGGGGGCGACCGCTACATGGCCCGGGGCGGCGACCCGAGCAAACTCACGATTCCGGTAATCACCGACCAGGAGATCGACGCCCTGCGGGCCTTCGACGCCATCTACCTCGGCGCCGTTGGCCACCCCGACGTCGCGCCGGGCATCCTGGAGAAGGACCTGCTGCTGAAGCTGCGCTTCCAGCTCGACCAGTACATCAACCTTCGGCCGGTCACGCTCTATCCCGGCGTCGACACGCCGTTGAAGGACAAGGGCCCGGAGGATATCGACTTCATCGTGGTCCGCGAGAACACCGAGGACCTCTACTTCGGCGGCGGCGGCTTTCTGCGCAAGGGCACGCCCCACGAGGTGGCCACACAGGAGATGATCGCCACCCGTTTCGGCGTCGAGCGGTGCGTGCGCTACGCGTTCGAGGTGACCCGCAAGCGCAACCGCAAGAAGATGCTTACGCTGGTGGCCAAGACCAACGTGCTGACCTACGCGCACGATCTGTGGTGGCGGGCGTTTAACGAAATCGGCGAAGCTGATTATCCCGACATCAAGCGCGACTACAACCACGTCGACGCATGCTGCATGTGGTTCGTCAAGAACCCCGAGTACTACGATGTGATCGTTACGCCCAACATGTTCGGCGACATCATCACCGACCTGGGCGCGATGATTCAGGGCGGCATGGGCATCGCCGCGGGCGGCAACATCAACCCCGAGGGCGTCAGCATGTTCGAGCCCATCGGCGGGTCGGCCCCCAAGTACACCGGGCAGAACGTGATCAACCCCATGGCGGCCATCGGCGCCCTGGGCATGCTGCTTCAGGTCGTCGGCGACATCAAGGGCGACGCCAAGGTGGCGGCGGCCGGGCACCGCGTTGAAGCGGCCATCGCCAAGACCTGCCCGAAGCTCAAGACCATGTCGGCCGGCAGGATGGGCTACTCGACCACCGAGGTGGGCGACCTGGTCTGCGAGGCGCTGTAGTCCGCTGCGGGAGCCGCGCGGCGTGAAGCTGATTTATTTCACGAAGTACTATCCCGACCTTTCGCCCGGGCAACTGGGTGAAAAGGCCCGCGCCAGCGGCGCCGACGGGCTCGACCTGGCCGTCCGACCGGGCCATGCGATCAACCCCGACAACGTTGCCCAGGCCCTGCCCGCAGCCGTCAAGATCTGGCAGGGCGACGGGCTGATCTGCCCGCTGGTCACAGCCGACACCGCTCTTATCGACCCGAATACGCCCGACGCGCGGCGGCTGTTCGCAGCCTGCGGCGACGCCGGCGTGGGGTTGATCAAGCTGGGGTATTGGACGTTCCAGACTGGGCAGGACTACTGGCGGCAGGTCGATGCGATCCGCGCCGCGCTGGAGGGCTTTGGCAAGCTTGCGGGTAAGCACGCCGTCAAAGCCGTCTACCACACCCACAGCGGCGGCTACTTTGGCTGCAACTGCGCGGGCCTGATGCACCTGCTGCGCGATCAGGACCCATCGAGTCTGGGGGCCTACCTGGACACGGGGCATTTGAGCCTGGAGGGCGAGCCGTTCCGCCAGGGTCTGGCGATGGTGGGTGAGTACCTCTCGGCCATAGCGGCCAAGGACTATCGCCGTCAGCCGGACGCCTCTGTCGATCCGCCCGTGTGGAAGCGCGAGACGGTCAAGCTGGGAGAAGGCTTTTTCGACTGGCGTGACGGCCTGGCCGCCCTGAGCGAGGCAGGCTTTGCCGGCCCGTGCAGTGTCCACGGCGAGTACGAGCACCTCGACCCCGCCGGTCGCGAAAACTGGCTGATGGATGACATCGCTTTGCTCAGACGCCTGCTGGGGCAGCCGGGCCCGTAGGGCGCGTTCGACCCGCGGTGTTCCTCTGGCGTACCCGATCCCTTAAGGTGTACACCATTCGCTAGGAATGAAGGCGGGTGAAACCCGCCCTACGAAGTCACGTATTTTGGGTGGCATGCCCACGCCTGGCGCGTGGGGATCATCCTGCTGTCTGGCGTGATCCACGTCGGCGTTTGAGATACGCTCCCGTGCTCTCTGCGTGGGCATGGTCGTTCGGGATCTGTCTGCCTGCGTGGCACCCTCAAGCAGAGCGGGACCGTGTCGGGCGCAGCTTGTGGGTGCTCAGTGCCGCAAGGACGAGCCCAATCCACCCACAACCTCCGCTGCTCTGCGGTTGAGGGTGGCACCCCGCAACTTCCTCACGACAGGCAGGTCGGGCGAGTTCCACCCGCCGTTTCCCCTCAAGTACCCCATCCTTGCGGTAGCGAATGCAGGGGCGTCTCTTGGTCTGAGCCCCTCGACCTCAAACCTCGACGAGCTCGGTCGACCCGCTCGGGACGAAGGCTTGTCGAAGATCACCCGCCTTTTTTCCTACCCGCCTTCACGAATCTGTTATAATTCCGCCATGCCGAACCACGTCGGCTGGCGCCAAGGCGGTCCTGCCTGGTTGGTCAGATGTAGGGTGGGTTCGGTTCTTGGCATGTGTTAGGATGGAGCCGACCGCGAGATGTCGGACCTCACCCTTATCGAGAAGACGAAGCTCGAAAAGCTCCTCCAAATGGGCGGCGGGTACGTCCTCGACTTCTCGAACCGAGGCTTCGCCGCATTCGTCGTCGAGAGCACGGGGAAGGACATCTACGATTCCACGTACGACTGTGGCAGCGGATCGAAAGCCAATCGGCTCCGAGCGTTCTGGACCGAGGAAGCAAATCATCTTGTAGGCAAGCTGATTTCTGATCTGTTAGGTCACATTCGCAATTCGGGGTTCGGCGCCGGCGATCCCGCTCTGCTCGAAGAATGTCGACGTATCGCCGAGCGGCTTCGTCACGGTGCGCCTGTCCAGGACATCGACGCCATCTCGCCGAACTCAGGGGGGCGAGACTTCGAAGTCCTGGCAAAGGCAGTGAAAGACGCAATCGAAAGGAATGAGCCGGAGGCGGGACTGGACAGGTTGCATACGTTTGTCGTGAAGTACATGCGTGTCTTGTGTGAAAAACACGGGATTACAGTGGCCGAGGACAAGCCGCTGCATGCGCTGGTCGGCGAGTATGTAAAGCGACTAAAGAAAGATGGCCGGATCGAGTCCGAGATGACCGAGAGGATCCTGAAGTCCACCATCTCGACGATGGAAGCGTTCAATCGTGTACGCAACCGGCAGAGCTTCGCGCATGATAACCCAGTGCTCAACTACGACGAGAGTCTACTGATTTTCAACCACGTTGCCAGCGCGATCAGATTCATGGGCGTGGTGGAAGATCACACCGGCGAAGGAGAGCAAGAAGAACCAGAGGCAAACATATGCGATGACCTTCCGTTCTGAGCACACGTGTCACGTGGCGATGTAGCGGACCGCCGAGAAAGGTATCAGGATGTTCTTGGGCTCTTTGTGGGGTCCGCTCGGACGGACCTGGCTGCGGCTTGACCGTCATGCTGCGGGGGCGTAACAGACTGTTGGTTGGGTATGCCCGTCTGCACGGCCGGCACGATGAGGGCATCGATACTTCGTTCCGGTCGGACCAGCAACCAAGTGGTAGCTGAATCATCGACTCCCCCGTCTCTGAAGGGCCACCCCTGCCCTCCGGGTGGCTGCCTCTGGCCGTGCTCTGTAGCCCGTTGACCAGGCTCCCACCCATGGGCAGCACGACGGGGTCAAGTTGGCCGGCCAGGCCGGCCCGGTGGGCTGACGCGTCCGCGTCGGGCAGGCACTGGCCGGTTGCGGGCAATTCCGCCGCGCGGTCCGACTGGTGCATTTTATCGGACTATAATCATGCAAGCGTTTCGTAGGGGGGCGCCGGGCACCTTATATGAAAGGGAAAGCGATGAGCACGAAACTGGGATGTGGACTTGCTGTTGTCGCGGTCGTCGTCGCGGCTGGAGGCCTGATCCTTCTGTCGCCAATCGGTCTTGCCCAGGAGGGGTACGAACAGCACCTGCAGGACTTGCCAAAGCTTAAAGAACAGAAACCGACGGCGACGGCACCGGCTGCGTGCGACATGTGCACGATGCAGATGAGCCACATGGTAACGATGACCAAGCTCAAGGAGGTGCTGGTCCAGGCCAAGGTTGCCGCCGAGGCCGACAACGCCAAGCAGGCCGCTGCGAAGATCGCCGAGGCCGAACAACTGCTCGAACAACAGCACCAAAGCATGCATAAGCAGATGAAACATCACATGCACGCGATGCACAAGGACATGATGCACGAGCAAGTGATGGGCGAAGGCGCAAAGCAACTCGCCATGAAATGCCCAATGTGTGTGAAGGCAGCCATCGAGGGAGAAAAAGCTAAACCGTAATATTGGTCCCGCTGCGGGCACCAGGCTGGGCCGGTCCTAAGGCTGCCCAGACACTTGTGAAACAGGGCACCGCCCAGATCATCGCCTCCTGCTACGCAGGCAGCATCGACGGCCAGAGGGCAGGCGCGATTGGACCCTGCGCAGCGCAGGCTTCGACAGACGGGTGGCCAGGCCCCCTCAAGGGCGATTGGCACGATGAGGGGATCGATCTGTCGTATCGGTCGGACGACCGATCAAGTGATAGCTGAATCATCGACTGCCCCATCCCTGAAGGGATGGGCCACCCGACCGGAGTTGCGGATAGAGCACGAGACAACGAGTCGCGCGCAATCCCGGCGCGCCGGGACGCGCCCTAGGTCCAGCTCCCGACCCGCCGGGACACGCTCTACACTCTGCATCAAGGTGGGTCGAACCCGCCCGACGTTTGCCCGACCGTGCTGCGTGTTCGCCGGCGTGTCATAGATCGATGGCGTCGACGAACACCGGGCTTCCGCCCAGTGTCGAATCGCCAAAAGGCTTGACGTATAGACACATCGCCACGTCCGTGCGGAAGAATCCCTTCAAGCAGCGCAGCAGAGGGTGGCTTGGCTCCCACAGCCACAACAGTTGCTCGATCCCGCGGGCGAGCGCACGGTTGTTCACGTAGCGCAGTAGCGGGACCAAGTGCTCGACGGCCGCAAAGCCGATCGGCGTCAGACAACCTTGCTTGAGCGTCGCCCCGATTCGCGGGACCATCGGTGTGGGCCGAAACCAGCGCATGACGTCGGTCATCACGCGCGTCATGCGCAGCCTCCAGTTCAGTGCTTCCACGCTGACACGGATGATCGCACTCCAATCCCAGCAGCCCAGGCAGGCTACAACCTTGCCGCCCGACTCGAGAACCAGCAGGTCGTCGAGGGTATAGGCGGGCGTTCGCTCGATGAAGGCAGCCAGGCGCTCGGCTGAGGTCGGCTCGTACAAATCACAGCCCCGCCAGGTATGGTTCATCAGCTCCGCCACGGCGGGCAGGTCGCCGCGCTCGGCCGATCTGATCTTCGCGGTAGGCGGCACGCTCATTTCGCGGTACACGTGCAGGATCGGCATGACCAGCGTGCGGTGCGGACCGACGAAGCCCTCATACTCCAGATGCGCCATAGCCGGCGAGTTGCCCTCGAGCGTAAGGGCGTACGACAGGGCCGCTCCCTGCTCGATCAGGTATTGCTCGCGGCAGCGGTGCAGCGCGCCGGCTACACCTTTGCGGCGCGCCTCCGGCGCGACGAACGCCTGGAACTCGTAGCCGACGCGACAGGGCCGACCGTCGAGCATACCGTCTCGGACGGCCACGGCACCCGAGCCGATGATCCTGTCATCCTCGCACGTCACGTACACCCGGTACGTCGGGTAGGCTTTGACCCGGGCGAAGAAGTCGGGCGTATTGACGAGCGAGACGACCAGCGTCGTGCCCTGCGGACATCGGGCCTGTAGCTCCTGCAACGGCTGATTGTCGTCGGGCGACGCCTCGCGTGTGTCCATGCGGCGCACCTCGGCATGGTGATCTGCTCACGACCCACGAGTCTTCTTTTCTATTGTGATCCAACGCCCGCCGGATGTCGCGGTCAGGCCCATGCGTGGGTGGCTCATCCCCCACCCACGGAAGGCACCCCTCGTCCGGAAGAATAAAGACAACGTAAGGCGGGTTAAACCCGCCCTACGTTTGCCCGCCCGTGTCGGCCCGCTCCCTTTAGTCCCACCCTTCCTTACCGATGAGCTTGACGAAGCGGCACGCGATCGACGGCTTCTCGATCGTCCGATCGCCCTGGCGCTGCACGACGGTGAGCACCTGCTCGTCCGGCCCGCCCACCGGCACGACCAGCAGCCCGCCGTCGACAAGTTGGGCGACCAGCGCCTGCCCCACAGCCGGCGCCCCGGCGGTGACTACTATGCGGTCGTACGGCGCGTGGTCGGCCCAGCCCAACGTGCCGTCGCCCACGCGGAAGCTGACGTTGGTGATCTGTAATCCGCAAAGATGCGTCTGCGCCTGCTGCGACAGGTGCTCGATCCTCTCCACCGTATAGACGTGACCGGCCAGCTTCGCCAGCACGGCCGTCTGATAGCCCGAGCCCGTACCGATCTCCAACACCCTATGCGTGGGCGTCAGCTCCAGGCACTGGGTCATGATGGCCACCATGTACGGCTGTGAGATCGTCTGGCCACAGTCGATCGGCAGCGCCCGATCGTCGTAGGCTTCGTAGAGCATCGAGTCGCCGATGAATCGTTCGCGCGGGAGTTCGTCCATCGCCGACAGCACCCGCCGATCGGTGATGTGACGGTGGCGCAACTGATGCTCGACCATATCGCGTCGCGCCCGGCCGACCCACTCACCTTCCTGCTGGTCCATCGTGCCGCACCAATCGAAATGAGGCGAATGCATCTTATTTGCCCGCCGCTTCGCTGTCCATGCCTGGCCCGTCGGGTTCGCGCGGGGCTATGCACGCCGCAGACCGGCGACGACGGTCCGGATTGACAGCCCGGTCGTACGACTCATACAGTGGGTTTGCGGGTTACGATCGGATGTGTGCGGGAACTATGCATGGCTGTTATCACGCTGACGACAGATTTCGGCCGGCGCGACCATTACGTCGCCTCGATGAAGGGCGTGATCCTTCAAATCGATCCAGCCGCCGTCATTGTCGACATCAGCCACGAGATCACGCCGCAACAGGTGACTGAGGCCGCCTTTGTGCTGCGGAGCGTCTGGCCGGCGTTCGGCGAGGGCACCATTCACGTCGTCGTGGTCGATCCGCAGGTGGGTACCGATCGCCGCATCCTGGCCGCCCGCTACGACGGTCGGATCGTCCTGGTGCCCGACAATGGCGCGATCAGCCTGGTTCATCGCGATTGTCGGCTCCAGGAACTTTACCTGGTGCAGAACCATCAGCTTTTCGTGCAGCCGGTGTCAGCGACGTTCCACGGACGCGACATCTTCGCGCCGGTAGCAGCCCATCTGTCGCGCGGGTTGCCGTTGGTCAACGTCGGCCCGCCGACAAACAGACTGGAGTTGCTGAACCTGCCGGCCGCCCAGGCCTCTGCCGCCGACGGACTCGTCGGACAGGTCGTCTATATCGACCGGTTCGGCAATCTGGTAACCAACATCTCGCGCGGGCAGCTTGCCCACACCGGGCAAGGCCACAACGGTCCCCGCGTCTGGATCGATCAACGCGACCTCGGTCCGATTCGATCGAGCTACGCCAGCGTCGCGCGCGGCGAGGCACTGGCCTTGATCGGCAGCGCCGATCTACTCGAGGTGGCCGTCAATCAGGGCAGCGCCGCCGAGCATCTAGGCGCGCGGGTCGGAACCACCGTCCAGGTGAAGTAGCATGGCTGGCCAGACCTTTAAGGGCGCACCGAGCGACACTCGCCAGATCCAGCAGTGGGACCGCCAGCACCTCTGGCACCCGTTTACGCAGCACAAGCTGTGGAATCAGAGCGACCCGCTGGTGATCGTCGCCGGACAGGGCGACATGCTCGTCGACGCCGACGACCGCAAGTACATCGACGGGGTCGCCAGCATCTGGTGCAACGTCCATGGCCACAACCATCCGCACATCAATCAGGCGATAGCCGATCAGCTTGGGCGCATCGCCCATTGCACACTCTTGGGGCTGACCACGCCCAACGCCGTGGAGCTGGCGCGGCGCCTGGTCGAACTGACGCCCGACGGTCTGGCCAAGGTCTTCTTCTCCGACGACGGCAGCACAGCCGTAGAGGTGGCCTGCAAGATGGCGTTTGCGTACTGGCACCACAGGAGTCAGCCGCAGCGCCGCGCGTTCGTGGCGGTGCACGAAGCCTACCACGGAGACACGATCGGCGCGGTTAGCGTGGGTGGCATCGAGATCTTCCACAAGCTGTTTCGTCCGCTGCTGTTCGAAACGCACCGCGCGCCCGCGCCATACTGCTACCGCTGCCCGCTGGGGCGCCGTCCCGACGAGTGCGACCTTGCCTGCGCCGACAAGCTCGGTGAGCTGCTAGCCCGGCACCGCGGGCAGATCGCAGCCGTGGTCGTCGAGCCGCTCATCCAGTGCGCCGCCGGCATGATCGTTCACCCGAAAGGTTACCTCCACCGTGTTCGCCGGCTGTGCGACGAGCACGACGTGCTGCTGATTGCCGACGAGGTGGCCACCGGCTTCGGCCGAACCGGCACGATGTTCGCCTGCGAGCAGGAAGATGCCATACCGGATCTGATGTGCCTGTCGAAGGGACTCACCGGCGGCTATCTGCCGCTGGCTGCGACGCTGACCACCGACCGGATCTACAACGCGTTCCTCGGCGACATGGACGAGCAGAAGACTTTCTATCACGGACATACGTACACCGGCAACGCTCTGGGCTGCGCGGCCGCCCTGGCCAACATCGAGCTGTTCGAACGCGAGCAGACGCTTGCCCAACTACCGGCTAAGATCGACTGCATGCGACGGCATCTGGCAAAAATCGCCGAGCACGACAACGTCGGCGATGTGCGTCAGTGTGGCCTGGTCGCGGGCATCGAGCTGGTGGCCGATGGGGCAAGCAGGAAGCTCTTTGCCTACGGCCAACAGGTCGGCGCCAAGGTGTGCATGCACGCGCGGCGGTACGGGGTAATTATTCGCCCGCTGGCCGACGTGATCGTTCTGTTCCCCCCGCTGTCGATCTCGATGGAGCATCTGGAGCGACTCATGAGCGTGACGACCCGATGCATCGACGAGGTGCTGGCCGACCTGCCTGCCGGTCGGGCCGACGGGTATGAAGGGTAACAACCGCGTGGGTCAGAAAGATCGCCGCAACATTCCCGGCCTGTTCGTCACCGCCACCGACACCGAGGTGGGCAAGACGGTGGTGACGGCTGCGCTGAGCGTGCTGTTGCAGCGGCGAGGGCTGCGCGTCGGCGTGTTCAAGCCGGTGGCCACGGGATGCGTCCGGCGCGTTCGGCTCGGCCTGGTCAGCGAGGACACCGATTACCTGGCCTACTTCGCCGATTCGACCGATCCGCTCGATGTGATCACCCCGGTGCGGTACGGCCCGGCGCTGGCGCCGTCGGCGGCGGCGAGACGGGCGCGTCGTCCGGTCGATTTTGACGCCATCCGCGACGCCTACGCCCGCGTGTGCAGCCATAGCGACGTGGTGCTGGTCGAGGGCGTCGGTGGCCTGCTCGTGCCGCTGGCCGACAAAGTGTGCGTAGCCGACCTGGCCAAGGAGTTTTCCCTGCCGCTGGTAATCGTGGCCCGCGCTACGCTCGGCACGGTCAACCACACGCTACTCACGCTCGAAGCAGCCCGCGCCCGCGATCTGAAGGTCGCCGCCGTCGTGTTGAACCGCTACGTGCCCAAGCAGGCGACCCTGGCCGAGGAAACCAACCCCGAAACCATCGCCCGCCACGGCCGCGTGCCCATCCCCGTCGTCGTACCCGAGGACGATCAGACCAGCGTCGCCGACGTGAAGCTCGGCCCTGACGTGCTGGCTGCCATGGAACACTTCCCCTGGCCCAAGTCCATCAGCGCCCTGCGGGCCAATCCGCGCGTTTCGTGAGGGGCAGTTTCGAGCGATGCTTCGTGCGCGTCGGGGAGTGCCGTGTGGCTTGTCCCTCACATCTTACGCGACAAGGGAGTAAACAACAGCGACCAAAGCTCCTTTTTACGTCCGATAACTTGCGTTGCGGTCATTACGCACGATCGGTCTGCCGATATCCTCGTTGAGGCAGCCGATGCCTTGGCCGATATATTACGACAAAACAAGGCTTGTCTCTCAAGACCTGCCGATCAGAGACTAACCATGGCTGGACAAGACACAAAAACGTTGCCGGATGCCACCCGAACCGTGGCGGCCTGGGTGGCCGATGCCGCGGCTCAGGGACGGGGCGAAGCCTGCCGGGGAAGACGCCGACACCTGCGTTTCGTCTGGCCGGCCGCGATCGAGGTACTGCTCAACCAGGGCACGCCTTCCGAACAACAGATCTTCGCCACGGGTCTGGACGTCAGCGAGGGCGGCATGGGTCTGGTGGTCCGTCGCGTGCTGCCGATGGGAGCAAAGGTCGTTCTGCGCTATGCCGATGACGGCGAGGCCTGCCCATGGGTGCCCGCCCACGTCGTGCACACGGCCCCCGCGGCGGGAGGCTACCGCGTGGGCGTCGAGTTTGAGCTTCGTCCGGCGCCATAGCGCACGCACCGCCGATCTCTTTCACCCGCTGCTGATTTTGCCCACCAACGGGCACACGAAGACATCCCCCGCCACGATGTACCCGCCTCCGGGGTTAAGCCCATACCTCGCTGCCGCGATTGGTACTCGTCGCGTCAAGTGGTGAACTGCCCCATCCTGAACCGGTGTCAGTAAGCTGGCCGAACATCAAGCAAGGCAGGTACTGCGGTCGGCAAGACGCCCCCGTCAAAGAGATGATTCGGGCAACGCGGAGCAATCGATCGGCTCACCATTGCGGAAGCAAATCGTCTCGACGGTGACCGGCCCGGTGGCCGCACCAATCAGCCAACCGACGCCGGGCGGCACGTCGAAGCTCTTCGACCATCTTCCAGAGACGGCCGGCGGGTCGGACACGTTGCCCGGCCCGATGTGCTGCGCACCTGCGCTGCCGAGCGCAAAACCCTCAAGGCCCATGGCGCACAGCATAAAAGGGGAGGCCCCCCCCGTCTTGTCATGAGGTGGCGCGGGGGCTATCCGCGTTCCTGCTCCGCCCTTGCCAGCACCTGCTCAAATACGCGCTGGCAGTACTGACACCGATCGCACCGGCCGTCGCACGTCGAGATGTGCTCGAACCAGTCGCCCGGGAACCGTCGGTTGTCGATCACATACGGGGCAAAGAGCGGCCCGAACCCCGGCTCCAGGAGATCCAGGAGGTTCCCCTCGTGCCGCCGGCTGGCGTATGCGTGCAGCACCATCCGCGGATGGCTGTGCATGCGCGTCGCCAGCTTCACCACGTCCACTAGGCCCTCGTAATGGTGCAGATCTTCGGGTCTCACCCATGTCGCCTGCAGGATCGCCGGCCACCGCGCCCGATCCTGGTAGACGTTCCAGCACACGTGCGGCGTCCAGCTTTCAATGTTCACCGTCTCGTCGATCTCGGCGTCGTGCGCAACCATGTTGTCGTGAAACGTCTGGCCCGGGCAGAATCGCAGACACCCACTGTTGGCCAGCATCAGCAGACCCTTGCCGTTCGCCTGGCACCATGCCCTCACGTCGCGGACATAGGCCAGATTCCGCTGCACGTCGCGCTGGATGTAGAACGCGTCGAACAGGTCCGACACGTACCGCATGGCCTCGATCGTGCCGATCCGCATGTTGACCGATGCGCGGGCTTCGACATCCGGGAAGTGCTTCTTCACCGTGCGGGCCACCGTCAGCGACGTCGTGGTCACCGCCTCCACGCCGCCGACCGTCTCGCCCAGATGCTCGATTACCGACGCGACCTGCCCCTCCAACTGCCGGCTCACCGCCCGCCTCCCGTAGCAGTTGGCATTGAACAGCACGTCCAGCTTCAGCCCCATCTGCCGAAGTTCGCCCAGGTCGTCCTCCAGACGCTGCTGCGCGGTCCAGTCGACGTACCCCCGCTGCACGCCCACCGCTGCCCGGCCCGAAGCCTGCCCCACCCACGCAAAGTACACCTCGCCCACGTGGTCGACATAATCGCGCACTATGTCGACGAACGATTCGCTCCCCCCTTCCGACAACTGATACCCCACCGCAAACTTCATCGCTCCTCCCGAACCGACTGCCGTAGCGATAACGGCTCCTGATCCCAACGAGCCGCGACCTGGCAGCCCTCACACGATGGCGCGGGGGCCACCCGTCCTCCTAACGCAGAAGCTAACCCGCGCTGCGCTCAGCGTCCACGCTTGGCCGTCGGCCGATGAGTCGCTGGAGGCATGAACTGCGTGCCGTGCCCGACGGCGCGGCCTCGGGAATACACGTGGGGTGGAGCACGATTTGTATGTGCGCCCCCATGGCCGTATCCTCACCGTCTGGAGGCCAGTGCTGTGGTTCGACAACGGGTGCCACTGGCTGCTTGTCAGCCAGTGTCTTCACTTTCGCGCAACCCAAGGGTGGCTTGCTTCATAGTTTCATGCCCAAGCTCTCAAGACCCGCGCCACCCATCCGTCCCCCACGCCCGGAGGGCATGGGGCACCCACCCGCCACCCGTGACGCGGGGCATGACGCTGGTCGAAGCCGCAATCGCCCTGCTCCTGCTCGGCGCGGTCCTTTTCCTCCTGGCCGGCTCGGCGAAGTGGACCCGCCAGCGAGCCAAGGACCAGCTCGCCTGGGACATGCTGGCCGCGCTGAACAAGGCGTTGGCCGCCTACGTGCACAATCAGGGCAACTACCCGCCCGGGCGCGCCGACCAACAGCCGCACGAGGCGATTGCCGCCCTACTGGCCGACGAGGCTTCGGCTGGCTACCTGCTCTCGCTGCCGCCTGCCCTCCACGCCCGCCACGACGAGACGCCCACACTGCTCGATCCGTGGGCCGGACCGCTGCGCTACCTGACGGCCGATTGCGATGACGCCGGGCGTGTCGAGGCCAACGATGGCCGACCCGTCTTCGTGCTGGCCGACGGCCGCGGGTGCGACGACATCCCCCAGGGCGAGTGACGCGTTCATCCGCAAACGTGCCTCGTCACCGACCGCCGGTAAGATCCAGTTCTCGCGCGATCGTCTTGGCATGCTCGCCGACGTGTCGGGCGCCTGCGTTGACGCCCGAACCAGCCGCAACTAGCATGCCCGCGGGCTGGCCAAACGGTCTGCCGGCATGGAACTCAGTACCGAAATATCGTGCTACAACGAGGAAAGAACGCGGCCTGCCACACTGGCCGACCTGCCCCGCGCGTCGGATAGTATCAATTGTATCGAATAGCTGGGTATTGATGATGGTAGCACCGAGCGCACGCGCGAGATCCCCCGTCGGCACGGCGTCCACCATGCGGTGTGATTCACCAACAACAAGGGTTTCGCGGCCGCCTTCAAGGCCGGGCCAACGCCAACCGTCGGCTCATCGAAGAGGTGCTGCTGCGCGTCCGTTGTCTGGAACTCGGCGTTCGGCGCGAGCCGCCCACCCATGCCGATCGGGGCGGCACCACTTTAGCAGCCAGCGACACATCGGCATCGGATCGCCCTGAGTGAGCAAGCTAGTCAACAAGACCGTGTTGCGCTGGACCGCGACGATCGTGCTGCTGGGCGTCGTGGGCTGGCTGATCGCCCGCGAGGTGGTCGCGAGCTGGCAGCGGCTGGCGGCGTATGAGTTCAGCCTGCCGTGGCCGCTGGTTGTGCTGTCGGTCGTTTTGGGGGCGGGATACTACTTCTTCAACTCGCAGGCGTGGCGCTACGCCGTGCAGCGAAGCGGGCAGCGCGTGTCGGTCGGGCAGGCCTATCGGTTGTACGCGCTATCGGTCTTCGGGCGATACGTGCCCGGCAAGGCCTGGCTGGCGCTGATACGCATGGAGCTGGGCGCCCGGATGGGCATCTCGCGGACGGCCACCACCGTGGCGCTGTTGTACGAGAACGGCCTGCAACTGACCACGGGGGTGGTGATCTCGGCCCTTCTGGGCGCAAGCCTGTTCGCGGGCCATGGGCGCGCGGGGTTGCTGGCGGTGCTAGCGGCGGCGTTGTGTTTGATCGTGCTGGCCCCGCCGGTGTTCTACCGCCTGTTGAACGCGCTGCTGCGTGTGGTGCGGCGACAGCCGTTCGACCCCGCGCACCAGCTTCGCTTTGGTCACATGGCTCGGATGGTGGGCTTTTTCGTCGGCGTGTGGGTGTGCGGCGGCGCGTCGCTTTACCTATTGGCTGTGGCACTGGATTCGACGTTGGCCGACCGACCCGTTCAGATCGGGCTGATCTTTGTGGTCTCACAGGTGTTGGGGTTCGTGGCGCTGTTCGCCCCGGGCGGGCTCGGCGTACGAGAATGGGTGCAGATGGAACTGCTCATGCAGATCACCACGCCCGAGCAGGCGATCATCCTGCCGTTTCTGGCCCGCTTGACCCTGGTGGCGGCCGAGGTGATCCAGGCCTCGCTGCTCCAGGCGGCCCTGACCCGCAGGCACGCGGCAACTAACGGCCCTGCTGAAGCAGGACCGTGCGACCTGTAAGCGGGGCAGCTAAGCTGAGAATTGCCCGCGCTGCGATCGGGCATGCTACCATACTCGGGGCAGTCAAGGCGGACGGGACTGGATGCGGTGACAAAAGATGAAAAACGCCAAGTCAAATCCGTCGCGTAGTGCCGCTCCGGTCAAGGTCAGCTACTCCTTCCTGAAGATCCTGACCGGATCCGACCTGTCGCGCCGACGATTGCCGCTGATGTCGGCCGTCAGTGCCCAACCCGGCCCCGTCGTCTGGCTGACCGCCTGCGGCCACGGTGACGAAATCTGCGGCATCGTCATCATTCAGGAGTTGTTCAGAAGAATACGGCGATGGCTTTTGCGCGGTGCGATTCACGCGTTTCCGTTGATGAATCCCATAGGCTTCGAGACGGCTTCGCGAAACATCACCGTCAGCAGGGAGGATCTGAACCGATCGTTCCCGGGTGAGTTGACCGGTTCGCTGGGCAAGAGAATGGCCCATCGCATCTTCAGCACGATCATGGACACGTCGCCCAGCCTCGTTCTCGACCTGCACAACGACTGGACGAAATCCATTCCCTACGCCCTGATCGACCGAGCCGCCAAGGGCGAGAGCTTTCATCGGGCCGCATACGAGCAGACCAAGCGACTCGCCAGGAAAACGGGCTTTGTCGTCATCATGGATACCGACGTGCTGACCACTACGCTTTCGCACAACCTGCTGCTTAACGACGTGCCCGCCTTGACCCTCGAGCTGGGTGAACCGTACGTGATCAACGAAAGGAACGTTGAGTTCGGGCTGGGAGCGATTCGCAACATTCTGACGCACTTCGAGATGGTTTCACCGGCCAAGGAGTCGTTCACCTATCCGCTGCCACCGGGTTACAGCAAAGCCAACATCCTGAGGTACTCGGACAAGCCCTATAGCTCCAAGAGCGGCATCCTCCGATTTTTGGTCAAGCCCGGCGACGAGGTTAAGCAAGATCAGGCGTTCGCCCGAATCGTCAACGCCTTCGGCAAGCACCAGGAAACGCTTCGAGCCGCCGGCGACGCCGTCGTGCTCGGCTATACGGATGTGTCGGTGGTGTTTCCGGGCATGCCCATCATGGCGTTCGGTATGACCTGAGCGAGACACCCTCAGCGCACGTAAGACGTGTCGGGTGGCCCGCCCGGTGGCCCGCCCTTTTCTAAGGGCGGGGGACACGATGACGACGCATGGAGTAGCATTCCTATGCCACGATTGACGGTAACCGCCGCGCGCGCATGTTCGCCGCGTGTGCCAAGCGGGCGCGCTGCGCACCGAGTCTCGACGGGTGCTAAGCTACCCCGCCACGTGGCCAGTCCTGTGGCAGCCCCAGGACTTCGTGGAGCGGTCGACCTCTGTGCTTCTCATATTTGTGCGTTTGGTTATTAGGGAGCATCTGGGTAAGGTCAACCCAGTCAGCTGGCAAGGAATGTTCAGCCCAAGGGTTGTGATACAGGATGGGCTCCTGCTGGGCGACGGACCAAGGGAATAGGTCCGCGACGATGAGAACAGCACTGACCCGAGTATTCCGCACGCCCTGCGGTCCGATCCAGAGGCCGTTGGGCTCGCGTGACGGGATCGGCTTCCCGAGCGATCCGCGTGAGTCGTAGGGAATGGTAAACTTCTCATCTCCAAACAGGGCATTATGGATATCGATTTCGTCCGGTGGGTCGTGCAGCGCGCAAGAGATTACAAAGGGCACGTCCATCGTTCCGTACCGGGACGCTTTTCTCTTCAGCGTCCTGCGAAGCTTCTCATCAGTCTGCATGTACCTGACCCCCACGGACGACGCACCTACGGCGCCGGTCGATTGCGTGTCGGCTGCTTTCAACCAGAAGGGGGTCACTATGATATTGGCGCCGGCTTCCTGGATCTCAAAGTGGGGGAGCGAATCCATTGGCCGGTATGCGGCGAGTGCCTGAAGGATTTCCTCTCGATGCTCGCCGTACCATTTTTCGAATCCGCCTCGAACTCTCCGACCCGACGGGTGCCCCTCAAACACCCCTTCGGTCTCAATATGCACTCGGACATTTTCGCAATCCACTTCGTCGAGCGCATGTTCAATGTACTGGCGAAGGGCGTCCTGTCGAGCGTGTGGCGCTTGCTGCCTGACGTACGCTGCCTCAAGACGAAAAGATAGCTGCTCGCCACGAAAGACACGAAAATCCTCGGTTCTTTCTGCTTTTTGAGTCGTTTTGGGCACCTCCACATCGAAGCCGAGCTTGCCCAATAGGGTGAACAGATACAGTTCAAGGAAAGCAGAGTCAAACTCGTCGTCCTTGTGGGACGATAGCCGCTTCCTGAGGACTTCGCGTTCCGGGGGTGGATAGGCGCCATACCACTCCTCCAGGAGCTCGCACACCTTGGGCACTTCGGGACGATCGCTGCGGTAAAGGAACTCAAGTATACTCTCCGCAGGTTCCTTCTTCCTGTGCCCCTCCTGCCTCTCATCATCCAGTAGTTTCATCTCGAATACCTATTGTCAGACAAAACGGTGGAGTTTAGCCGTTTTGTAGAATGTTAACCTCTTCTACTACAATGAGTTACGAATTAATGGCAAGTTCCTATGCAAGGCCCGAGTTGCTCGGAATTGGCTGGCGGGCTCCAGCGGGGGTCCTCAACGGCATTACCCGG
>DATKUK010000106.1:0-6458 GCA_035530655.1 Phycisphaerae bacterium | reverse complement strand
CGTCTGGGTCTGACGCTCCCCCAGAGGTTGCGATACCTCGAAGGGGCCACACAAGTGTAGTGAAGACTTTCGACGAAAACCGGCCCTGGCGCTATGATCAGGGCCATTCTTGCCACTCAACTGCGTAACTTGGGCTAGCGGTCATCAAATTGGGACCACCCTGTCAAAAACGCGGTCTCGCCGTCGGCTGTCGATCTTCTGCTGCGAGGGCTAGTGCTGTGCGAATGAGCCGCTGTCGAAGCCGTACTTGCTGAGCTTGTCCCGCAAGGTCGTACGCGGGATCCCCAGCAGTTGGGCTGCCCGCGCCTGATTACCATTGGCCCGCCTCAGGGCCGACGCGATCATGTTGCTCTCCACATCAGCCACCGCCTGGTTGAGCGGCTTGGCTATCTCTGGAGCGGGCAGGATCTGTTGGCCTACCTCGTCGTGGTCGCCCAACGGCGGGATGTGCTCCGGCTTGAGTTGATCGCCGTCGCAGAACGCCAGTGCCCGCTCCACCACATGCTCCAATTCGCGGACGTTGCCCGGCCAAGTGTGCCGCAGCAGGATATCCATCGCGTGCGGCGACACCGCCGGCGGCTCTACCGAGCGGGCCACGGCTCCGTGCTTGGCAATAAAGTGGTTTACCAGAATCGGGATGTCGTCGCGCCGATCCCGCAGCGGGGGCACCATCAGATGGATCACGTGCAACCGATAGTACAGGTCCTGCCGGAAGCGGCCGTCCTGGACGAGGCGCCGCAGGTCCTTCTTGGTGGCACAGACCAGACGCACATCGACCTTCACGGGTTGCTCGCCCCCGACGCGCTCGAACTCCTGCTGCTCGAGGACCCGCAGCAATTTGACCTGCAAGTCCGGCGAGATGTCGTCAACCTCATCGAGAAACAGCGTGCCGCCATCGGCTAGCTCAAACCTTCCCGGCTTCTGACGGATCGCGCCGGTAAAGGCGCCCTTCTCGTGCCCGAACAGCTCGCTCTCGATGACCGTGGGTTGCAGAGCGGCAAACGTGAACTTCAGCAGAGGCCGACCCCGGCGCCGACTGTGCTGATGAATGGCCTCGGCTACCAGCTCCTTGCCCGTGCCGCTCTCGCCCTGGATCAGAATGGTTCTCTCGCTGTCGGCGACCGTCCGGATCTGGTCGAAGAGGCTGCGCATGGCATGGCTGGCGCCTATCAGATTGCCGACCCGATCCACGTTCTCGCCGTCGCCATCGGGCGAGTGCCGCAACTGCTGCACCTTCAGAAGCGGCTCGATCTTGGCCAGCAAAGCCGCGGTGCTGAACGGCTTGGTGATGTAGTCGTATGCCCCGCGCTTCATGGCCTCCACGGCCGTGTCCACGGTTCCGTAAGCGGTCATCATGATCACTTGCACGTCGGGACGAAGGCCTTTGGCACGCTCGAGAAAGGTGATGCCGTCCATCTCCGGCATCTTCAGATCGGTGACGATCACGTCTACAGGATGCACCTCCAGGAGCCGCATGGCGCTGGGGGCCTCGGGGGCGTCGTAGACCGTATAACCCGCCTCGGCCAGCTCGATCTGGAGCGTGATGCGCTTAAGCGGCTCGTCGTCGACAATCAGCACCGAACCCCGCATGCATACCCCTTCCCACTGCGCTGGTTTTCAGAAACAGCCTACCTGACCTCGACCGGCCGAGCCAGGCAAGCCTGAGCCTGGGCAAAGGTAGCAGCCGACAGCTCTATAGTAAAGCTCGTCCCTTCACCCAGCGTGCTGTCGACGCGAATGTCGCCTCGATGTGCATCGATAATCTTCTTGACGACGGCCAGCCCCAAGCCGGTTCCCGCGCCGCCGGCCTTGCGCGTAAAAAAGGGCTCGAAAATCCTGGCCAGATACTCCTGGGCAATGCCCGAGCCGGTGTCCCGTACCGACAGGTCCAGCCGACCGCCTCTGGCGGGCTCCAAACCGACGGTGAGCTGCCCGCCATGCGGCATGCTGTCCAGGGCGTTGACCATCAGATTGATGAGAACCTGCACGAGTTGTTGCCTGTCGCACTCGACGTAGAGGGGTTGCTCGGGCGCTTCCATGGACAGTTCGACCCCTTGGCGTGCGATACGCGGCTCGACAAAGGCGATCGCTTCAGTGATCACTTCGTTCAGCGGCGTAACGGCCAAACGCGGCGGCTCGTCGCGGGCCAGCATGAGCAGACGTCGAACGATCATCTCGATTCGGTAGAGGGCACCGTCCATCAGGTCCAGCAAATGGCGGACCTTCTGCGGATCCTCAGCCGATCGTCGAATGATCCGCGAACAATTCTGCAAACCGTCCAGCGGGTTGTTGACCTCGTGGGCCACCGTGGCGGCCAGTTCCCCGATGGCGGCCAGTTTCTCGGTGCGCGTGAGCTGTTGCTGCAGGTCGCGCTCCTCCGAGACGGTCTGCTCCAGGCGGTCCGCCATCTGGTTGAACGAGCGGACCAGCTTCTCGATGTCGTCCCGAGATTGGAGTTCCACCCGCCGCGACAGGTCTCCACGGCCGATGGCCTCGGCGGCACGTCGCACACGGCTGAGCGACTGGTGGAGTCGCCAACTGCCCACCGCCAGCAGAGCCCACCCCACGAGCATGGCCGTGCCCGTGACCACCACGATCGGCAAACGCGCCCACGGGCAGACCAGCCACCCCAGCGCCCCGACCACAAACATCGCGCTTTCAAAAGCCAACAAGAACTTGTGTCGCAGGGCTAGATGCATAGTCCTCTCGGCACTTGCTCGCCAACTCCAGTTTGCCCCCGGAACGCCCGACCTGTCACACTACCATTATCGGGTGTGCCAGGCGCATTGCAAGCGTCGGCCCGCGACACCGAAGCATGAAATAAGTCTTTTGCTCTGAAACGGTTACGGCCGCGCCGATTCGCCTCGGTAGCACAACGCGTGGCCCCGACCTGTCCAGTTGTCACACGGCATTGGCTGGCACATAAGGTCCGCGGCTGCGATCGTGTGGAACTCAGCACCCAAGGCGCAGGAAAAACCGCCGAGGGTGCGCCCGGCGGCTCGTTTGTGTCGTTATATCCACGAGGTTGGACGGGTCAGGTGGCCTCGGACGTGTCGGCACCGGCGCCGACTGCTTCGCCCTCGGTCTTGACGGCTTCAAAGTCGAGCTTGCGATCGGCCTCTTCGCCGATGAGCCTGACGATCACCTTGTCCTTGCCGCGGAACTCGCCGCGAAGGATCTTCTCGCTCAACGGGTCTTCGATCTTGCCCTCGATGGCTCGCCGTAACGGCCGGGCGCCGAACTTTTCGTCGGTGCCCTTCTCGATGAGGTACTCGATGGCCTCGTCGGTCAACTCGAGCGTAAGCCCGTACTGCACCAGCCGCTTGGCGACCTTCGCGACCTCGAGCGACACGATGCGCGTCAGGTCGTCATGGTTGAGCTTGTGGAACACCACCAACTCGTCCACGCGGTTGAGGAACTCCGGTCGGAAGTATCGCTCGACCTCCGTCTTGAGCATCTCCTTCATGCGCTCGTAGCTGACGTTCTCATCGCGACGCTCGAACCCGAAGGTCGCCTGGTGGGTGATCTTGTCGGCGCCGATGTTGCTGGTCATGATCAGGATCGTGTTCTTGAAGTCGATGTGCCGGCCAAACGAGTCGGTCAGACGGCCCTCCTCCATGATCTGCAACAACATGTTGAACACGTCCGGGTGGGCCTTCTCGATCTCGTCGAGCAGCACGACCGCGTAAGGCCGCCGACGGATGCGCTCGGTGAGCTGGCCGCCTTCCTCGTAGCCAACGTAGCCCGGCGGCGCGCCCACCAGGCGGCTGACGTTGTGCTTCTCCATGTACTCGGACATGTCAATCTGCACCAACGCCTGCTCGTCGCCGAACAGGAACTCCGCCAACGACTTGGCCAGCAGCGTCTTGCCCACGCCCGACGGCCCGATGAAGATGAACGACCCCATCGGGCGGTTCGGGTCCTTCAGGCCCGACCGCGACCGCCGCACGCTGCGCCCCACCGCGTGGATCGCCTCGTCCTGGCTGACGACCTGCTTGTGCAGTTGGTCCTCCAGTTCGAGCAATCGCTGGGCCTCTTCCTTGGCCAGACGCGTCAGGGGCACGCCGGTCATCTTGCTGACTACCTCGGCGATGACCTCCTCGTCGACCACCGCGTCGGTCTCGGCCGCGCGGTTGCGCCAGGTCTGCTGAAGCTCCTGCTTTTTCAGGCGCAAGGTTTCCTGCTTGTCGCGCAGTTCGGCGGCACGTTCGTAGTCGGCGTTCTTGACGGCCTCGTCCTTCTCGCTGTCCAACCGCTCGATCTGGCGCTCCAGATCGGCCAAGTCCGGCGGCTTGGTCATGCTCTTGAGCCGTACGCGGGCCCCCGCCTCGTCGATCACGTCGATCGACTTGTCCGGCTGGACGCGCCCGGTGATGTACCGGCTGGAAAGCTCGATCGCGCGGTCCAACGCGTCGTCGGTGATCCGCACGCGGTGATGGGCCTCATAGCGATCCCGCAGGCCCGCCAGGATATCCCGCGTCTCGCTGTCGGTCGGCGGGTCGACGATGATCTGTTGGAATCGCCGCTCCAGCGCGCCGTCCTTCTCGATGTACTTGCGATACTCGTCCATCGTGGTGGCGCCGATGGTCTGTATCTCGCCGCGCGACAGCGCGGGCTTGAGGACGTTGGACGCATCGATGGCGCCCTCGGCGCCGCCGGCGCCCACCAGCGTATGCAACTCGTCGATGAACAGGATCACGTTGCGGGCCCGACGCACCTCGTTCATCACCGCTTTGATCCGTTCCTCGAACTGCCCGCGGTATTTGGTGCCCGCCACCATCATCGCCAGATCGAGCACCACGATACGCCGGTCAGCCAGAATCTCCGGCACGTCGCTGTTGATGATCTTCTGGGCCAGGCCCTCGACGATCGCCGTCTTGCCCACGCCGGCCTCGCCCAGTAGCACCGGGTTGTTCTTCTGCCGGCGGCAGAGGACTTGAATCACTCGTTCGATTTCGTTCTGACGGCCGATCACCGGATCGAGCTTGTTTTCCCGCGCCAACTCGGTCAGATCGCGGCCGAACGAGTCCAGCGCCGGCGTCTTGCTCTTGGTTTTCTTGCCCGGATCAGGCAGCCCGCCGGGCGGCGCGCCCTCTTCCTCGACGCCCGCGCCGAGAAGGTTGAGCACCTCCTCGCGGACCTCCTCGAGCTTCAGTCCCAGATTCATCAGCACCTGTGCGGCCACGCCCTCCTGCTCGCGCAGCAGGCCCAGCAGCAAATGCTCGGTGCCCACGTAGTTATGGTTGAGGTTGCGGGCCTCCTCGATGGCGTACTCGATGACTTTCTTGGCGCGCGGGGTCTGCGGCAGCTTGCCCATCGTGACCATGTCAGGCCCGCTCTTGACCAGTTTCTCGACCTCCAGGCGGACCTTCCGCAGGTCCACGTCGAGGTTCTTCAGCACATTGGCGCCGACCCCGGAGCCCTCCTTAACCAAGCCTAGCAGGATGTGCTCGGTGCCGATGTACTCGTGGTTGAAGCGCTGGGCCTCCTGGTTGGCCAGAGCCATCACCTTGCGCGCCCTGTCGGTAAAGCGTTCGAACATCCTCGTGCGTCTCCTGTCCCTGTCCTGGCCCGTTGCGCGGTTACCCGTCCAAACACGTTGTCCGAGCAGGCATCACGCAGCCGTCCTTCGCGCCTGGCCCCGCCGTGGTGTTCGGCGTCGGGCGGCACTCCTTCCCCATGTTTGGCAAGGCAGGCGTCGAAGGAGACTCGCCTCGACCGAGAGCCGGTACGAGCCCCCCGCAGGTGGGAGGCGTTTGCGGAACGCCCAAAACATCGTCATCCGCTCTGCCACTCGCTCTGCCCCGAATTGTAGCCGCATGTCTTGCGTTCTTCAAGACAGCGGAGTGGCGGCCTCGCCTGACCGAAACCCCGCGAACTACTTGCTCTATCGGCCGCAGACGCAAGGGCTTGCAGAGATTCTGCCGCCTGGGCAAAGGCCCGTCCCGGCCACTCCAAGGCCCGTCCGAGAAGGTCGGACCCAACCAAGCTGTTAGCCGCTGATGTTCTCAAGCCCGCCTTTCCAGGGCACCAGAACGCTCGCCGTCCGCACTCTTCAGGTCCCATCAACCCGTTTTTGAGCACAGTTCAGCGATGCTTGGAGGCCGACGACGTCCGGATAATCCGACGGATACCCGCCAGCGATCGCGGGGCGCGCTTGAGCGGTGTTTCTTCGTGTGCGAACGGTGGCTGTCTTGGGTGGCATGCCGAAGCGAAGCGCCGGCACGGAATCTACGCCGTTCGACGTCGAGGGTGGCATGCAACGCCGTTAACTATCTTTTGCTCGTAGAACGTTGTGAGCAATGAGAAACGCTCCATTTTGCCGATTTTGGCTTTGGCAAAAAGACCGTGGCAGAAGGGAGCGTTTCGATGAAGATGGCCAGGGAGGGCCGTCTCCGCACACTTCATCGTCGAGATGGGCCTGGATTCTTGAATGGGGTGGTTCCGGCTTGGGTCTG
>DATKUK010000105.1:0-18312 GCA_035530655.1 Phycisphaerae bacterium | reverse complement strand
TGCTCGATGGACCGGTAGAGCCAGTCGATGACCAGTTCGCGTCGTATTGGCTTGAGGATGCCGCCGTAGAGCGCGCCGGTCTCGGATCGCAATTCGCGCAGTTGCTCGAGGAGGTCGGCTCCCTGCTGCCTGGCTGCCGGGACGAGGGGGCGAGCTGGGGATGGCGTGGCCGCATGGGTGAGCAGGAACGCCGTGGTTTCGGCCCTGTTGATCAGGTTGCGCGCGGCCAGCAACCAGGTCTTCAGGATGGGGCTGCCGTTGTCGGATGGCTCGGACAGGGCGCGAAACAGGTCGAGTCCCAGGCGATACTCGGCCAAGCGGTCGTGGCCGGCCGCCAGCTCGTGATCGATCCGACCGTCGGCGGCGAGCCGCGTCAGACTGCGCTGTACGTGGTCTTCGGGTACGGGGACCGCGTTTTTGCCGAACCCGAGCGTCCGCACATCGTTGAACAGCCCGGGCTTGGCCAGCAGCCCGCAGGCCCGCCAGAACTCGGGGCGGTCTGCACCGAAGTGACGCCGGGTGTACGCTTGTTCGAACGCTGTAATCGGCCCGTGCGGATGCCTGGCAGCATGGGGGGCCAGTTCGATGATGGCCCGCTGAAGTTCCCAGGGATGAATACGGATCGTCCAACTGGTAAGCGCCGAGCCGTACAGATGGTTGGCGTGGCCTTTGCGGACCGAGTCGTACGTGTTGATCATGTGCAGCCAGTGACGCGGGGCAAAGACCGAGTCGGCCCCGCTGGCTGAGGACGGACACGTAACAACGTCGAACCCCCGGGCCACGAGGCAGTCGGCCGTGTAGAAGGTCTCGGGCTCGCGGCCGGGCTCGTCGCCTTCGGGGAAGAGGGATTCGCCGAAGGTCGCAAGCGTCTCGGGTGAGAGATCTTCCTTGCGTTGCAGCCCCTTGCCCCAGACGCACACCTTGCCGTTGCCGCGATAGATATCGTACATCCAATCGAACAGGACGATCTTGCGTGACAGCCGGTCGATCGCCTCGTGGTGGTGCAGGATCATGTCGGCCCAGATGCAGGGCCTGACGCCGCGTTCGATCAGCCCGGTGCAGACGGCGTTGACATGGTCGATATAGAGTTGCGAGAGCGAATGCCGTTCGGCGTAGGCCTTGCAGTCGGGGCATGCCCCGAGTTGCCAGGCTTCGTCGGCGCCGATGTGGAAGTGGCGGACATCGCCGAAGAGGTCGAGGTATTCATCGATCCAGTCGCGCAGGAACGGCACAAGTTGTGAGTTGCGGGGGCAGTACTGGTCGACGCGATCGGGAGTTTCAGCCAGATGGCTGTAGGGGCGGTGCCGCAGCACGTATTCGCAGTGGCCGATGGTTTGCAGCAACGGAACGGGTTCGAGGCCGAGACGGCGTGATAGAGCCAACAGCTCGCGGAACTCGTCCTTCGTGTAGGCATCGGGTGGAGCGCACCGGGGGCACGTGTCCCAGGCGACGGCGTCCTCCAGCTCCCAGAGGATGGTGTCGTAACCCAGGCCGGCCAGGTCGGTCAGCCATCGCTCGAGGTAGTCGCGCTTGAAGTGATGCACGTTGAAGTCGATGTGGAAGCCGATCATTCTGCACCCTCCTGGGCCGCGTGGCCCCCTTGACCGTCCGAGCGAGGAGGGTCATTCGATATGGATCTTATCGAGTGAAACCCATCCTGCCTGATCCTGCTCGGCCACGGCGAATCGGATGTCCGGCATGTTAGTGCGGGTGTTGACGATGGCGGCGTGCAGCATGGCCGTTCCCGGCTTGAAGGACGATGGAAGCTCGATCCGGTCGCGAAGCCACACGTCGCCGGGCAGCCACAACGTCATGTCGCGGTCGACCAGGACAACATGCTGGTGTTCGTTCTGCGTGATTCTCAGGGCGACGCGGTAGTGGTCGCGGTAGAGCGGCGCGACCCCGACGTTCTCGATCCACATAGTCCACTCGAAGCGCTGCCCGGGCCGGACCGTAACGGGGTATTCCAACTGACGCAGCACGAAGCGATAGCCGAGGCGCTTGCAGGAATCGAGCAGCGGTTGGGTCCATTCCTCGGGCAGCGCCGTCGATTTGGGCATGAAGACCGAGCCGTGGTACTTGAATCCCTGCCTGAGGTTGAAGTCGAGATCATAGACCAGTTGCTTCTGGAGGTACCAACCCATGGGCACGCCGCATGTTTCGAAGACAACGGGGCCGTTTTTCCAGGCTTCGTGAGCGTCGGCTTCGCAGACCAGACGCGGATAGGCGTCCATGGTGTGGTTCCAGGCCAGCCGATGGGGGATTACGTCGTTGCCGCGCTCGCGGAAGTCACCGAAGCAGTCACACCGCCAACCGGTGCCGAGGTTCGTGCCGTACTTGATTTGTGCGACCATGGCCAGCACGGGCGTCTTCTGGAAGGCTGAGACATACAGCTCGGCCATCCGCTTCTTGGCGTAGTCGGAGCATTCGGCTGCTCCCTCGCCCCACGGCCCGATGTGGGCCAGGTCGAACGACTCGAGGTCGGGGTGCCCGTCGTAGCGGGCGGCAAATTCCCTGACGACGTTGCCCCACCATTGGTGGAAGTCGTCGCCGCTGTGGTCGGGAACGGCCTGAGAGCGGCCCTTGATCGTCTCGGTCTTCAGCGGGGCGGCATCACTGTACCACTCAGGGACCTGAGGCTGACGCGACGAGCCGTAAGGCATGAGTCGCACCTGAAGCGTCTGGCCTCGCTGTCGGGCCGTCTCCAGGGCTCGATCGATGACCGTCCAGTCGAAGCGGTTCTTCTCGGGCTGAAAGACGGTCCAGAACCAGCGGCAGTAGGCAACCGGTGACGGTAGGTACCCGGGGGTGACGCCGGGGTGCTTCCGCTCGGGGAAAGCTGTCGGTCCTTCCTCCGACCAAGACGTGCCGTCAAAGAGAGGATCGCCCTCGAAGTGCTGAAAGGTCGCGCAGCCCTTGTGCGGGTTGCGGAAGTACTCGTTCGACTCGGTAGGTCTGGCACGCCATTGCAGATCACTCATCGACTACACCTCCTCCTGTTGTCGTGCCATACGGCGACTCGGTATGGACGACGTCGTCGGCGCTTTAGGTGAACACCACGTAAAGCACGGGCACGGTCACGACCAGCATCGCACTGGTGAACAGCCAGCAGCTATTGGCCAGATCCTCGTCCAGGTTGTAAAGAGCCGGTGGGATCAGCGAGTTAAAGGCCACCGGCATGGAGGAGATCACGACCGCCACGCGGAAACCCAGTTCGCTAATGAGCCCGTTCCGCATGCACAGGTAGGCTGCCGTTCCGGTGACAACCGGGGCGATCAGAAACTTGATCGAGGCGGCGGCGAGGCACTCGGGCCAGTAACGTCGGATCCGCGAGGGCGCCAAGGTCAGACCGACCGCAAACGTGAGCAATCCGACCTGTGCGGGCATCAGATATTCATTGATTGGCAGCGTCCACGTGGGCGGGCCTGTGGGATGGCTCGGGCTGCTGTAGTGCAGGAAGTTCCACGCCACGCCGACGAAGACGGCCGTGAGGGGGACAAGGGTGACCGGGTGCCTGCGAAATGACGCGATCAGGCCCGTGTGTTGGGGTTCGAGGTCGGGGCTGAACGTGCTGCACCAGGGATAGAACACCCCGAAATAGAGCACGTGCTCCAGCAGCTTGAGCAGGTAAACCTGCTGTAAGCCGTCGTTGCCCCATACAGCGAAGACGATCAGACCACCGAACGAGAGCATGTTGGTCATGGCTGCACAGCCGAGAAAGGCACCCCCTTGTCGCGGCGGCAGCTTGCGCAGGCCGATGTATGCGCGGCCGAGCGAGGCCTCGAGCAGCAGGAACCCCACACCGATCGAGGCCAGAACCAGTACGCTGGTGCCGGCCAGAGGGTTTTTGAGCATGGCGGTCGTGGCGATCGGGGGCACAAATGCGGCGATGCAGATCAGTTTGAGGGTTCGCGACCATCGGCGGCATGTCTGCTCGTTGGACGGATCGCGGGCCAGGGCCCGCTGACGCACGATGTATCCGGCGATCATGGGCAGGACGATGATCGAAAACACGTAAGCGAGCTTGTCTACCAGGGCGGAGGCGGGAACACTGCCGGCAATCATGCTTGCACTCTGTAGCGGATTTATCGGTGGCGGTCCAGTTGGCGCCGTCAGCGCTGGGATGCGTCGCTCGGCCGATTCATGAGAGAGTAGGCGAGGAGTTGCCGAACCGGTGTCGTCACGTACACTGTGCGGTATACTTGGTAGGCGAGCCGTCGGATGTCGCCTTCGCGACGAGTGTATGCGTGCCGACAGGAGCTGGGCGGCGGGCTTGCGACGAGGGCGGGGCGGGCGCTACCATCATCGTAGTCGAGTCGGGGACCATGAGGCGACCGGGAGGAGATTCGATGACACGCAAGCAGACCCTACAAGGCGGCCTGGTCGGTGTGACCGTCGGCTCGGCGCTGATACTGACCGTCGCGGGTTGGCTGTCGGCTGCCGCGCAGCAGCCAGCCACGAGCCAGGCAGCGCCCGAGCAGCCAACCCAGGAGACCATCCTCGAGGAACTGCTGAAGGACCGACCGACCAATGCGCCGATCTCGCCCACGGTGCCGGGGCAGGCCCCCGAGCCAGCCGAGGTAGCTGCCACACAACCGGCCGAGACCGGGGTATCGGCCGGCCACCTGTTGCCCGACGGTTATATCATCTCCAAGCGAATGGGTCGCCTGGTCCGTGAGGGGCCTTGGTGGGTCTTTGCGTTCGAATCGGACGGTAAGGCCATGCAGGATCCGCCGATGCGCCTGTTACCGTGCAAGTGGCTGGAGCACATGGAGTCGGCATCGGGCGGCGGCACCCGAGGCGTGCGGTTCATCGTGACGGGACGGGTGACAGCGTATCGGGGGCTCAACTACCTTCTGTGTGAGAATGTGCTGATCGTGCACGACCTGGGCAATTTCAAGTAGGAGCCCGTCCTGGCAATAAACTCGGACGGGGGGCGATTCGTGGGGTGTGGCCGGTACCAGGGGGTCAATAACCCAGCCGGCGCAACTGGGCCTCGCCCATGCCAAAATGATGGCCGACCTCATGCAGGACGGTTCTTCGGATCTGGTTGACCACTTCGTCCCGGGTTCGGCAGATCCGTTCGATATTCCGCTGGTAAAGGACAATTCGCTCAGGGATTCGAAGCATCTGTCCGACGCTGCGCTTAGTCAGGGGCACTCCCCGATACAGGCCGAGCAGGCTGCGCCGATCCTTCATACCGAGGTCGGCCATCGTCTGGGCATCGGGTGAATCCTCGATGTCGACAACCAGGTCCTCCATGTAGGGACGGAAATCGTCGGGCAGACTGTCGAGGGCCTCACTGACCGCATCGGCGAATGCCTCATGAGTCAATTGCATTGAGTTGCACCCCGCCGTTTGCACCGGCCCGCGGCAGCACTACAATTCCACCGGTGAAGCCATTCTGGTCGCGACGATTGCAGAAGGAGTATAGGCCCGTGGTTGGTCGCGCTACAAGCTTTGTGCTGTCGGCTGCTTTGGCGATCCTGGTCGGCTGTCAGCCGGTGGCCTACAAGATCGTTCCGGTACCGTTGGACAAGGACCTGGAGGAGACCGTGGTCGGCGGCTCGCGGCGTGCGGCCGACAAGGTCGCCGTCGTGGATGTGTCGGGCCTGCTTGTGGATGAGTATCGTCGGGGCCTGTTGGTGGAGGGTGAGAACCCGGTTGCCTTGCTCCAGGAGAACCTGGACCGAGCGGCGGAGGATCGGCGGGTTCGCGCCGTGGTCGTGCGGATCAACTCGCCTGGCGGGACGGTTACGGCCAGTGATTTGATGTATTTGCAGATACGGTCCTTTCGGGAGCACACGAGCAAGCCGGTGGTTGCGGTTCTGATGGACGTGAGCGCCAGCGGGGGGTACTACGTTGCGTGTGCGTGTGACTACATCGTGGCCCATCCCACGACGGTGACGGGCAGCATCGGTGTGATGATGCAGACGTTTAGTCTGGCCGGCACGATGCAGAAGCTGGGCATTCGGGCTGACGCGATCAAGTCGGGTCCATACAAGGATGCCGGGTCGCTGCTGCGCGATCTGAAGCAGACCGAGCGTGACGTGTTTCAGAAGCTGATTGACGAGTTTCACGAGCGTTTCGTGCAGGTGGTCGACACGGGGCGCCCGGGCCTGTCAGCGGAGCAGATCGAAAAGCTCGCCGATGGGCGCGTGTACTCGGGCAAGCAGGCACATGAGCTAGGTCTGGTCGATCAACTCGGGACGCTTGCCAACGCCGTCACCGCGGCCTGCGAGCGGGCCGGCGTTGCCGAGGCGCGGGTGGTGCGCTACCACCGACCTGACGCGTGGCGGCCCAACGTGTATGCGGGTGCGCCGTCCGGTGCGCCGACCACGGTCAACCTGGTCAGCCTGCAACTGGGCGACTGGCCGGCGTGGTGCGGACCTCGATTCCTTTATCTCTGGTCTCCCGGCCTATGAGGTAGACTCACGGTATAGTCGGGTGTGAGGAAGCCGGTTGTGACGCGGGCGCGGTCGCCGGCGGCGCCGCCTGCGTTGTGGTCGGCACCTCAGCCGGCTCCATCAACAGGTCGGCCAGGATGCGCTCGGGGACGGGGGGCGTCCAAGCATGCCGCAGTCTGCTTTGGCGATCGATCAGGAACGTAGTGGGGACATCGCGCACGCCAAGACCGTATACTAGCGGCGACTCCCAGGCCTTCGTGTCGCAGTAGACCGGCCACGGTACCTGTAGTTCCTCGACGTACTTGGCCAACCGTTTCACGTCGGTGTCCAGACTGATCAGCACCACCTCCAGCCCCACGGGCTGGAGGTGCCGGTACATCTGCAGAAGAAGCGGGACGGCGGCTGCGGTTTCCGGGGCTGCCGTGCTCATATAGTGGAGAAGCACAACACTGCCCCGCAGTGTGGCCAAGTCAACCTTGCGGCCGTCGATGGCTGTGAAGCGCATGTTCAGGGGGGCTCCGATCTCGGACTCGACGTGCAACATGCCGGTGGCGATTCGGCCCGCGCGCGTACCGGCACACTGCTCCTTTAAAAGTTTCAACAGGTAGTCGGATTCACGGCGATTGCGGGGCCTCAGGTCTGACGCAACGCTCAACACGGTCATGGCCAGGGGCTCGCCGTCCGGGTAGAGCTCGGTCAAGCCATGGACCTCGGTGAAAATCGACCACGCTGCGCGCCATCGCGAATGTGTCTCCCTCAAAACCATCGCCGCCTTTAGATTCAACTCGGTGCTCAGCAGAGCAGCAACCGCCCGGTTGGCGCTGCTGCGCTGCCGGGCGCTCCGCACGATGGCAAGCGCCTGCTCCAGCAGCGAGGCGTCGGGCCAAAGCGAGTGTAGATTGACCGCCGCCTGGGCCACCTGCTGGGCGGCGGCGACGACCTGCTCGTCCTCAGTAGCCTGCTTAAGGAGGCGCTGCCCGACGCGGAACATCAGATAGCCTCTTTGAACGCGACCGGTGGGCAGAGCGATATCGGCGAAGTTCGGGTCGCCCATCCAGCCCGAGACGGCTTGGGTGATCTGCTTTGTGGTGGCGTCAGCGGCAAGCTCGCCCACTTTCTTGTCGGCCTCGGCCACCGCGTTAATGAACTCCTGGTCGTCCTTGGGATAGGGTTGCTCATACCGCAGGACGCCGATTCCCCGGTGATCTTCAACTGTGGCACCGGGCACCGGGACGTGGCTGAACTGTTGCGGAAAAAGCTCTTTGTCCACCGCAAGCGACTCGGGGATCAGCACGAGTTTGCCTCTCTCGATTGCGGCGCCGGCTGGGTCGGCAATGTACCGTCCTTCCGCCGGGATCCACGTGCTGCCGGCCTGGACGAACCGGTCGACCACGAGCCGGACGGCCGGACGCGATGGATTGGTTCCGTGCTCAATCTGCCTGGGAAAGAACCCACGATCGGGATCGAGCCAAAGCCGGTAGTGCACCGTCGGCTGCGGCTGACGCCATCCTTTCGGTACGGGCATGGGCTGTGTGGCGATGATTTTTACACAGCGGACGCCCCCGACCTGCTCGTAGTCGGTTACGATGAAGTCCACCTCCGCCAGCCATCGATCGAATCGCTGGAACGCGACGCAGAGCCCCCACATCCTCGGGTCGCCCAGGATCAGAGTGCCGTGATCCACTTCATGTCGGTAGATCAGATGCTGCCTGTAGACTCCGCCAGCCCACGGTACATCACTAAGCACGGCGCACTCGTCCGGGCCGACATAGATCTGTTCAGTGGTGTAGAGACCAAGGCGCGAGCCCCACGTCAGGGCGTCCGCTGAAATGACCAGCATCTGATCCGGGGTGTATAACAGGGCGCGGCGCGAGGGCGGGCGCGGGACGATCGATTGTGTGGTGGGTAGCGGCCAGTAGTAGTGATACTCAACCTGAAGCGAGCGAAGTTGCCCAAAGCCCTTTCGCGCCGCAGCACGAATGGTCTCAGCCGTTGGCAGATCCTGCGGCGCGGCGGGCAACATGAGAGCCCATAACAGACACGACGAAGTGCTGAACATCTTTCTCTCCTATAGTCTGCACCGCTGACACTTTCACTTGGACCGCGCTGACAGCCGCCGTCGCGAGCACGTGAGCGTCCCTTGCCTGGGGGCAGCTGTCAAGTCCTGGCCGTGCCGCCGCTGGCGCGTTAGCTGTTGACACGTTGACGTACGAGCAGTACCACGCCGCCATGTGGCTTGCGGCGGTCATAGGTCTGATGGGGCTGGCGAGTCTGGCCTGTGTTGCATGGTGGCTGCGACGCACACGACAACGTCTCGGCGATGACCCCGTGACTCAAGATGCGCTGGATTGCTGGCAGCGTCTGTCGGGGCCGCAGCGCACGAGCCGGCTGCAGGCGGTCTCGAAGGCGAACCCCGATGCGGGGGTGGTGTGGTATCTACTGGGTTTGTCGCTGCTGGCGGAGGGGCAGCGCGCACAGGGAATCCGGGCGCTTCAGGTGAGCTATCATCGCGAGCCGGCGTTCGAAACGGCCGCTCTTCTTGTCTTTGCCTTCCAGAAGCTCGGCGACGGTGGCATCGAGGGGCTGCTCGAGTGCCTAATCGAGACATGGGAGGAGTCGGGCCGTCCCATGCCGGCGGGCCATCGACTCGAACGGTTCATTCTCGATCGTCTCGGCGGGGACTGCGTGACGCTGACGCATGCGTCGGCGCTGGGGGCAGCGTTGTGGCGGCTGCCTCTGCCCGAGCTGCGCCGACAGGTGACCTCGGCGTTGAGCTCTCCCGCTCCGCCGCAGTGGGCTCGGCTGCTGCGAATCGAGCTTTGAAGGTGTGCGTTAGCCTCCGGCGGGGCGGAGTTCGTCGAGCGCTCCGCGAAGAAATGTGATGCTCTGGTATGCCTGACCGTCCGGGTCGCGCTGCTGGAAACCGCCGTGCAAATCGACCGACAGGAACCCGTCGTAGCCGATGTCCATCAGCTTGCTGAGAAGCACGTGCCACTGGATGCTACCCGAGCCGGGAGGAAGCCGCTGATCGGACATGCCGTCGTTGTCGCTGACGTGTACGTGCACGATATACCGACTCATGATTTCCAGGAAACCTACCAGCGACGTGGCGTGCCGTGTCATGAGGTTGAGAATGCCGGTGTCGAAAGTCAATCCCAGTGCCGGCGAGCCGACCTCTTCGATCATATGGATGCCGGCCCACGGCGCGTTGATCAGGTACGCCACGCTGTACTTGAAGTGCAGGGCCAACTTGACGTTCTGGCTCTCGGCGAGCTTGCTCAGGCGGCGCAGCGATGTGCGAGCGCGTTCCCAGAAGCCCTTGAAGGGCGAGCGATAGGGCCAGCAGTACATCCCTTTGATCTGGACGACGGCACATCCGCAGCCCGCGGCGAAGTTGATCGCGCGTTCGGTTTCCGTGAGCCCGGCGTGGCGCTTGTCGGCGTTGCCGCTGGCGATATTTGTGCCGCGGGCGACGTGAGCCTCGCTATGTATGGAGCAGACCGCCAACTTGTACGAGTCGGTCATCGATCGGAACATGCCGGGGGCCATGTGTGGCAGTCGATCCAACTCGACCCCCTCGTAGCCGTACTGTCGGGCAACCTCCAGCGAATCACGAAAGTGGAGGTACTGGAACACCTTTGTGCACAGCGCAAGCTTCATCCACAACTCCTCGGGCTCGACCCGACGTCCTGGGGCAGTAGGCTACCAGTTGGCTCGGCTTGGGGCAACGGCGTCCACACGGCGGGCCGTCCCGGCGGTTTGGGCTTCGGACGCAAAGTCGGCTAGAATCAGCATCGGCGTTTCTGCCGCCGGCACGCCGGATCGTCTCCGGGGCGGTGAGGCGGACGGAGTCTCTGGCATTGATTATCCCGATCGGCACCGACAGTCCGCTGGATCGACGGCCGGTGGCCAATTACGCGCTGATCGGGGCGAACCTTCTGGTATTTTTGGTGCTCGATTGGCTGGGCGGTGCGGCGCTGGCACCGCTCAAAGACCGCCTGACGCTTCACGCCGACGAGCCCCGTTTGTTCGAGTTCGTCACGTACCAGTTCCTGCACGGCGACGGGATTCACCTTTTCTTCAACATGCTGTTCCTGTGGGTGTTCGGCAACAGCGTCAACGCGCGGATGGGGCATGTGGCCTATGTGCTGTTCTACCTGGCGAGCGGGGTGTTTGCGGGCCTGGGATACGCCTGGCTGAACGTGCACAGCCTTCTGGGTGCAAGCGGTTCGATTGCCGCGGTGACGATGGCGTACCTGGTGCTGTTCCCTCGCACCAACGTCTCGATCATCTACTGGTTCCTGTTTATCGGCCACCTGCAAATACCAAGCATGATCATCATCCTGCTCAAGATCGTGCTATGGGACAATATCATCAGCCCGGCCCTCGATCCGCAGGCGACCAACGTAGCCTACTCGGCCCATCTGGCGGGGTACTTCTTCGGGTTCGGGGTGTCGCTGCTGATGCTCTGGCTGCGTGCCCTGCCTCGCAGCCCGTTTGATATCCTGTCGCTGATCTGGCGCGCGTACCAGCGACACAGCCTGGTTCAGGCGTTAAGGAGTCCCGCGGCCCAGGCCCGCGCCCGCTATGGTGACATGGCCCGCACCGACGGGCGAGCCGAGCCGCACACCAAGCCGCAAGCGCCCGAACAGCTCGACGAGGCCGATGCGCTGAAGGCGCGCATCAGCCAGGCGCTGGGCCGGAACGACCGATCCGGCGCGGTGGAGCTCTATCAGCAGTTTGTGGAGGTGGCGCCGCGGCAGGTCCTGTCGCGCCAGCAGCAGCTTGATATCGCCAACCAACTGATGACCGACCGGCATTATGTGCTGGCGGCGGGAGCGTACGAGGCGTTCCTTCGCCACTATGCCGACACGCCGGACGCCGAGCAGGTGCACCTGTTGCTGGGCATCGTCTATGCGCGTTACCTCGAGCAGTACGCAGCGGCCGAGCCACACTTCCGGCAGGCGCTGGAGCGCCTGAGCGACCCTCGGCAGCGCCAGCAGTGCCAGGAGTGGCTGTCCCAGGTGCGAGATGTCCTCGGCGGCGATGCCGACTAGTGGCTTGCCGGCCTGTGCGGCGGCAGCGGTCGGGCCGGCGTGGTCGACTGCAATCGGGTCAGCCGTCGCCCGTTGACGGATTCGCCCGGGCTGCTATGCTGAGTGAGTTAGGACGGTTTGCGCCGCTAGCTCAATTGGATAGAGCATCGGTCTACGGAACCGAAGGTTGCAGGTTCGAGTCCTGCGCGGCGCGGTTTTTCGTTCCCCTGAAAGGTTGCATCGGTTTTTTGCCGTGGTTGCGGGCTGCGCACCCTTACTTGCGCAGCTTCATGTGCGTCAGCTCGGCGTTCATTTCGCGGATGCGCCGGGACATGCCCTGAACAATGTGGAACGCCAGCGATGGATCCTCGTGAACGCGTCGCATGAGGGTCTTCTTGTCGACGCTGAGCAGCCGGGCTTCGCCCAGGCTCCGCACGGTGGCTGAGCGGGTCTCGCGCTCGAACAGGGCCATCTCCCCGAAAACGTCGCCCTCGCCCAGGACGGCCAGCCGAATCTCTCCGTCAACCGACAGGTCGCTCCTGCCGGGCGCGGCGTCTGGCGGCTTCGAAGAGGAGTTCCGCCTCCCCGTTTGCCGGCTAGCGTGTTGTCAGCCATAAGACACTGATGGGTCGTGTAGCCGCGACGTATGGGGCCCGGTCGACCCACCTCCAGGACGACAAAGTTGCCTGTGGCGGCGCGTTCGCCGCGACAGTAGCATGGCTGCCGATGAGTTGGCAGTCGACACGTCGTGTCAAACCTCTATTGCCAAGTGTGCTCGCGCGAAGGGCATGGATCCTAGCGCCGGTGCTCGCCGTCGTGGCGGTAGCTGGTGTCGGGCAACAGCGGGCGTGGGGGCAGGGCTTCTCGTTGGGCGTGGCGGCCGGCGACGTGACCGACAGATCGGCCGTGCTCTGGACGCGCAGCGACGAGCCTGCCAACCTCATTCTGGAGGTGGCTACCGATGAGGGATTCGGGAACGTTGCTGTGAGTATGCCGGTCACCGCGGGGGCCGAGACGGACTACACGGTGAAGGTCGAGGTCGGCGACCTGGCGGCGTCGACATTGTTTTTCTATCGCTTTATCAATGCGGATCATCCCGAGCGGCGCAGTCGAGTGGGACGGTTCAGCACCACACCGCCGACGGAAAGTGCGGCGCGATTCCGGTTTGTTTTTTCGGGTGACTCGAACGCTGCCTATTCGCCCTGGAGACTGATGGAGTATGCGCGAAGCGAGCAGGCTGATTTCTTCCTCTGGTTTGGCGATGTGACGTACGCTGATCTGAGCCATCCGGGTTCGCCGCCGGCGGAGGACCTGGCGGGCTACCGCGCCAAGTACCGCGAAACCCACGCCGACGGCCCGATGCAGGACCTGCTTGGCGAGGTGCCGATATGGTGCGGGTGGGACGACCACGAGGTGTTCGACGACTACGACGGAGGCGAGCCCCAACCACCGGTGACCCGCGAGCGGATAGAGCAGGCGTATCAGGCCTTCTTCGAGTACATGCCGATTCGGGTGCAGAACGCTGGGGGTGACGAGTTCCGGACCTACCGGCGGTTTCGGTATGGCCAACTGGCTGAGTTCTTTCTGATTGACGGCCGTCAGTACCGGCAAAGCCACCGTCCGCCCGAATGCGACGGCACGTTCGATCCGTACGGCCTGGTTGTTGAAGCTCGCGACCAGGATTGCGTCGATCGGCTGGAGGCCGAGGACCGCACCATGTTGGGGGCCGAGCAGTTCCAGTGGCTGCTCAATGGCCTGGCCGAGTCGACAGCACGCTACAAGTTCATCGTCAACAACGTGCCGTTGACCAGTTACGTGGTGCGATCGACCGACCATTGGGATGGCTACGACGCGGAACGTCGCGCCTTGCTGGAATTCATCGACGCGGCGGGCATCACCGGCGTGCACAGCCTCGTCACCGAAGTGCACGCCAACGTATACAACCCCGATGTGGCGAGCTTCTTTCGCCAGCATCGCCCGGGGTATCGCCTGAGCGATGGTTTTGCGCTGCCTGAACTGGCGGTGGGTCCGATTGCGGCCGGCACGTTTCGGTTCGAGACGTCGCTGGTGATCGATCAGTATCTTCCGGTGCAAAACTGCCTGGAGTCGACGATTCGCAACTGGGCATTCGACGCAGCCATAAGTCGCATCGCAGAGTTGAACGAATGGGCGTTCTATGAGCTCGATCGGTGGGCCTATCTGCTGGTCGACGTTGGCCCGGAGGGAGTGACCTTCAGCTACCGTGGCATCGAGCCGGGAACTGCTCAGCCCGCGCTCCGCACGCTCTACACCGTGGGCCCCGCGGGTCCACCGTGCGTAGGTATCGGGCTGCTCATCGTTTTCGTCCCGGCCGTGTGGCTGGTCCGCGTGGCGCACGCGAGGCGCATCGGCAACCGCCGAGCGCCCCGGCCAAGCCTTCCCGACGCAAGCCGATGAGCCGTTCTGCCAGCCGCTGGTCGGCTTGACACAAGGTAGCTCAGACCGTCGTGGCTTCGGGCGGAGTCGACGATGTCGCAGGGCCTGACGGCGCACGCGCCGCTACGAAGCGTCGTCGGTGTTTTCCGGGGGTTGGTGGGCTTGGCGGCGTCGACTGGCTTCGGCCAGCACGCGTTTTTCCTCCGGTGTAAGGCTATCCACACCGTGCTCGTGGATCTTGGCCAGGATGCGGTCGATGGTTTCGGCGTCGGTGTGGCGCTGCCCTTCGGGGCTGCTTGGGTCGCGCGTGTCCTGATCCGATGTCTTCGGAGGTCCTCCCAATACTGACGCAAGACGCCGGACGGCCGATGACGGGTCCGCCTTGGTGCGGTGTCGGCCCGAAAGCGAGAAACCGCCCGAGTACGCCCACCAGACTCCGACTGCAAGCCCCGCCAGATGGCAGAGGTCGCCCCCGTAGTTGGGCCCCTTCTGCCAAACGTTATACACGTACCAGACGCTGTAGAAGATGACACAGGTTCTTATCCGCACGGGGAAGAGGAAATACACGTAGACCTCTGCCTCGGGAAAGAGCACCGCCGCAGCCCCCAGCAAAGCCAGCACGCTGCCCGAGGCGCCAAGACCGGGCAGGAGTGGGTCGATAAAGCCCACCAGACCGGCCACCGTCAGCAAGACGTTGCCGGCAATTCCCGCGAGGGTATACACAAGCAAAAACTGCCGCCGCCCCCATACTCGCTCCAGGGCCGGGCCCAGGAAGTAGAGAAAGAGCATGTTGATAAAGATGTGGGTGAGGCCGGCGTGCATATACGTGGCCGTCAGCAGCCGCCAGAACTGCCCGTGGAGCACGGCCTCGCCCTGCATGACGCCGAAGTTGACGATCCAGTTGTAGATCCTTGGGCCGCCATAGAACATGAGCACAAAGACGATGACGTTCGCGATGATGATGGCGGTGGTAACGCTTATCCCGCCCGCAACCGGGCCTCGGTAGTAAGGACGTCGCGGTTGGTCGTCGTGGTCACGGTGAGCGTAGGGGCGATCTTGCCATCCCAATGAGCTTACTCCTTCCGGTCGGCCAGGCCTGCCGCTGCTCTATGCCCATCATAGCACGGCCTCGTGCCGCGGTCATGGCGGGCAAGGCTGCCTTACATGAGATGGCTGGCGATGACGGGACGGGGTTGGTGTGGGATTTTACTCGCGGGGCGTAGCCAATGGCGAAAGCTTGCCGCCAAGTGTGTCGAGTTGATTGCGATAGCTGCGGGTGCGTCGGATGTGTGGTTACAGGCGTCTGGCTTGCCTGCCCGACGGCGGGCAGAGCCACCTTAAGGGATACCTGGAACAGGTATCGTGACGCATGAAGCTGCTTGAGAATCGACCAAGCATGGCCCTGGCCCGGCTCCCGTCGCGCGAGATGGTGCGTCCTGCGAACTGTACGTTCACCCACGCCTCCCGCGCTTGGGGCTGGCCGCACCATGGATCGTGAGACATTCGCTCTTCGGCGAAGCAGCCGACCGTTCCTCGGGGGCAGAGCGAGGGATGGCCGCCATCACGTTTTTCAGCCAACTCATGGTCGGGACGGGGAGCGGATCGGCGCCATGGAGAAGCGCCGCGTAGGTGGTTACGTGTGCCATGAAATAGGTAAGGAACAGGGCACGCTCGAGAGGATTGTCTCCCTCTGCGCGGATGACCGCAAGGTCGGCCTTGTTCTGAAGAATAAGGTCACGCGTCCTTCGAAGCCGTAGCTCAATGCGTGGCTCGCCGTCGGCCGACTCGAAGAAGATGAACGTGAAGGGCACCCGCTGCTTGCGCGCTCTTACCGCCTCCACGTGGGCACGGATCGACTCTACCGCGTTGTGCAAATCCTCCGGCGCCACACCTTCAATAACGTTAACCTTCGCCCGCTCTCTGAACTGAGTAGCGGCTTCGTGCATAACCGCTTGCAGGTTGCGGTCCCCGACCAGGTAGGGAATGAGCGGACGCATCCCAGCCACATCCTCTGAAACGTCGTTCCTGCGTGATGCTCCGTGCAGCGCGAACCACGCAAGCCGTTTCGCTGGGTTCCGGCGAGTCGGCACTTCCGGGCCAAAACGGGATCGCCACACTCGGAGTTTCTTCGTGATGCGCTCTCGATTCAGATACCGTACCGTTAACCTCCCTCGCGATCCAAGACTCAGACCCACTGTGGCGAGAAATACGAGCGAGGCCGTTGCCTGGAGACAAACGCTCTCTCTTGGCTGGAAGACATACGCCGAATGCTTTGGGTCGTCTGGTAGCTGAACGAAGGGTATCCTGGCGTCTCGCGCGATCCTTCCCAGTTCTCCACCACGGGCAATGGCGGCAAGCAGTCTGGTGCGGCGCCTGACAAGACGCAGGCACTCCAGCGTTTCTTCCGTATTCCCGGAAAAGCTCGCCAATATCGCCAGGGCGCCCGCGCCGAGATCATCCGTATATGGGCTGTCGGCACGCACGACGCGGATTGGCGTCTTGGATCTGCGGGAGTTCTCGATTACCTCTCGCGCGATATCGTGCGGCGCAGCGCTTCCGCCGAGTCCGTAGAATCTTACCTCTTGTATCCGGGCGCGGGTATGCAGCTTCTTAAAGGCGTGGGCTGCACCCTCAGCACGCTCCCACATGGTCTGCACGTGCTTGTCCCAGCGCCCCAGTCGGTCAAGCATCCGCGACCTGTCGAGTAAACCCCGCCAATGAGGATCGTCGAGAAAGTTCTGCGGACCGACAACACGCAGCGCACATCGGGCGGCCGCCTGTATGCTGGTCGCGGCGTCGATCATCGTATTGTACTTCTGTTGTTGGCCGCGTTTGAGGCCGTCGGGGGTGGGACGATATAGAAGCGGTTCCTTTCGTCTGATGAGATCAGAGAGTCCCTTCAGGATCAGCCTTTGCTCCTCGGCAGAGTCCAGCGCCCTCGTCACCAAAGCGCCCGCCGCCGCTTCGGCTCCGTCGGCGCCCTTGGGGCGGGCGACCTGCCGAATCAGATCGCCAACTCGACCAACCGAATCACCAGCCTGTCGCCGTCGGGACGAGGCACTGCCGGCCTGGCCGCGGGGCTTCGCCTGGTTCGTTCGCGCCATGTGAAGACTCCGTGCTTTGATAATCAACGTGACTATCGCAGGAAGAATTATCGCCTTTGTTCGGTCGAGTATCAACCCGGTACAGATGCCCGGCAACCCAAGCAGGGATCTTCGCTTCAGCCAAGCAGACCAGTGGCGGTTATCGCCCCAAAAGAACTCGCCGCCCGCGTAGGTCGGTGCGACCGCAAGCCACGAACACTAGAAGCCCTCTGCCGAACGGGAAAGCTAACCGTTGCGCGCGCACCGGTTCCATACGCCTGAGTCGACGCAAGTACTCTGGCCGGGCCTGCCCTTGCCCACAAGTAATCCTTCCTCGCACGCTGCTGCTGTCATGGAGCAGAGGCATGCAGGCGGTGCTGAGTAACGGAAGTGGGTTAAGAGTCTCAGTCGTAGGGAGGTTCGGCACCGTGGTTCCAGGTCGGATATCCTTCAGATGCCGAACGGGGACGGTAACGCTCGCCGCTTGCAGACGAATGCAGGCACGAACTTGCCGTGAAGAACCTGCTCAACACTGGCAGATCATCCGCCCGCCGGCGGTGCTGCCGGTCTTGGAGGCCATGGCCAGCGATCCAGACAAATCCGTGATTCTCGTCGCTCGACACCAGGAAGGGAAGTACAAGGTGCCCGCGATTTTCGCGTCTGTGGCAGGAGAGCGGCACCAGTATGCGTCAAAACTGATCATTGACGAGCAAACAGCCGAGAGATTGCTTCGTTATTGATTGGGGATCGCCGGAATGTTGCGAAGACCGACGTCGCCTGGCTCGCGAGGACGGGTCCAGTCGTACTGTCACGGTCTACGCCCTTCTTTCGTCCAATCATGGTGAGAGATTCCGGGTTCTTCTCGCGCAACGACTTGGTTTGCCTTCTCGGTCACGGGGCGGCTGGCAATGGCCCGAGCTTGCTGCGGATCATCTCGAGTTGATCGCGGTAGCTGTGACTGTGCGGCTCGTAGCGCAGGGCATCCTGTTCATAGTGGAGGGCTTTGGCGTATTGACCGTTTTCATAGCAGGCTCGGGCGGCCGTATCCAGGATATCGGGCAGGTAGCCCGTGCCGAACGTTTCGCATGTCTTTAGGGCACGAAGGACCAGCTTCAGCGACACTTGCGGATTGCGGTACGACTCGGCATCGGTGGTGGCACGGAACCACGCGACATGGTTAAGGATGGCTGCTGCCTCCGGGTCACAGCCCAGGGCTTGGTCGAAGCACCTTAGTTCGACTTTCGCACTTTCGGAAGGTGATGAATGATCGTGGTTTAAGCAAAAACAAGCCTCCTGGCCGATGCGTTGGTTGTAGGGACAACGCATGGAGCAAGGAGGCTCGCCGTGACTCTTGTATCGTCTTTCCAGGAA
>DATKUK010000104.1:0-20235 GCA_035530655.1 Phycisphaerae bacterium | reverse complement strand
GATCAACGACAACGATGTGTATCCGACGGTGGCGTTCGATCTGGTCAGCTCCAGCGGTGACGAGTCGGTCACTCCGGTGAATCTGAGCGTTTCACTCAGTGCCGCCTACGTCGAGACGGTGACGGTGGACTACGCGGTCACGGGTGGCACGGCTGTCGACCCGAACGACTACACGATTGCGGCCGGTCCGCTGACGTTCGATCCGGGCGTTACGCAGCAGGACATAGTGATTACCGTTGTGGACGACGGCGAGGCGGAGTCGGATGAGACGATCGAGGTCACGCTGAGCAATCCGAGCAACGCCACACTGGGGACCAACACGGTCCACACCTACACGATTACCGACAATGAGCCACCAACTCTGATCGACAGCGAGCCCCAAGCGGACAGTTCGCTGCCGAAGACGCAGAACAACCTGCTCCTGTGTGTGTTCGACAAGCCGATCACGCTTCCGGTGGGCAATCCGTTGGTCATCCAGGACATGAGCGATCCCAACGTGCCCTGCAACGACGTCAGCAACCTGTTCACGTATACGATTGATGCGGACGATCCGAACGGCTGCACGCTTCAGGCGAAGGAGAACGGTGCCCAACTGACCAACTTACGTTGGTATCAGGTCAACTCGGCACTTGGTTGGACGACGGTCGAGCCGTTCCAGTTTGAGGTGTACACGCTGATAGGCGACTGCGAGGGCGGCGGGCGCGTGAGCACGCTGGACTATACTTGCGTCAAGGGCGCTATAGGTCAGCGAGGCGACGTGCGCGAGGACCTCGACGGCGGTGGCCGCGTGACGACGGGCGACTACTTGGTCGTCAAGAATAACCTTGGGCCTCGGAAGCCCCCTAAGCCGGCGCTGTGTCCTGCTCCGTAGTGGCCGGTCGCGGTCAACTTCAAAAGTGAGAAAAAGGGGCCGAGCTGCCACGGCTCGCCCCCTTTTTCCCATTGTGGGTGAAGGCGTGTCGTCCTGGCGGATCGCTTGGTCGGGCCCTTCCAACCGCTCCGTGCAACACGATGACCCGCGCAGCCAGAAACAGGGCCGTGAACCATCGGGGGCGGGCGCCAAACGGCTCGTGTTGCCAGGATACAGAACGTAGGGCGGGTTCCCCCCGCCTTTCTGTATCAGGTTGAATCAATCGCTGCCGGCCGTGCCGCCGACAACACAGAATGGTTTTTGCACCCTTGCGCGTCGGGTGCCACTGGCGGCTCGTCCGCCAGTGGCGTTGCCCCTTGCGGTTACGGACATTATCGGGTAGCATCTAGCCATCGCACATGGGATGGCCGCTTCATCTGCCGAGAAGGGCGTCGGCGTTGCGGGAGATACAGCAGAGCACAAAACCGGCCCGGCCCGAGGTTCGAGAAACGGTCGCCCAAACGGACGACGGGACATCGACGCCGGCCCATGCGGGGGTCCTGCGAGCTGAAGAGGTCTTCAAGAAACCGGATAGGCCATAGTGAGAGGTCGATCGTGATCCTCGCAGAGGTATCCCATACGGCCGCACAATCCGCCATCGCCCTCGGGTCTGCCGTGCCGGTGGTCTTGTCCTGGCATCGCAGCAAGCCCATTGTCTCTGCAATCATTCATGACGCTCTATCTTGGTTCTATGTCATATACTTTGCCCTCACACGTCGGGAGGGCGAACCGTGATGTGCCGCATGCCTGCCCGGCCACGTGCCCGGATCGCGGACAGCGAGGGTGGCATGTCCAAGCGAAGTGCGTGGGCATGTTCGCCTTCGTCGCACATAGTCGCGCGCAAGCCCCGCGCCGGGACACGCCCCACAGTCTGGGATTCGCCGTCCACCACGCCTGGTCCGTTTAGCCGCGACCCAGCGGGGAGCGCGGTCGCGCGGCATGCCCAATCGTGGCGCGCCGGCGGGTGGCACGGTCCGGCGCAGCCGGGCCGCAAATCCACCTCCTCGCTTCATGCGCCACGGGCCGCCGACGTGGACAACACGCCGGCCACCCCGAACCCATAGCATTCGCCCCGTTGCCTCGGTCCACTCTCACCCCTTCAACACCTCTTCCCCCTCGCTCGGCTCGGGAATACCCAGCATCTGATGCGCCCACCGTCGCGGCACCTGAATCCCCAACTCGTTCGCCGCTACCGCCAGCACGTCGGCCAACTCCCGCAAATCCCGAGGCCGCTCCAGCTTCCGCCGAAAATACGGCACCGGCACGTCCATCCCATACTTGAGCTGCGCCATCGGCCGCAGCACGTCCCGCCGGATCGTGCGACCCTCCTTGCGAATGTCGTCCTCCCGCAGATCCCGCCGCACGCGATCGTGAACCTGCGACGCCGTCAACGTACCCGCCGCACCGGTCGTGTCGGTCGTCAACGTCTGGCCCAGCCACGCTTTGCTCATCTCGTGATTGAGAAACCCGCACAGCTTCTCGTACGGGCTGCCCCCCTGCCCGCCGTGCTTCGGCTCGATCAGCTCCAGCTCCACCGCCTTGCTGAAGATCCCCGCCGCATCCGAGCCAAGCTGCTGAAGCATACCCAACAGCTCGCGCTTCTCCTCGGCCGACGCCGACGGCTCATACCGCGCCAGCCGAATCGGCATGCCGTACACCTCGGCAAACACCAGCCAGTCGCGCAGCGCATAGTGCTTGCCCAGAAACGCCAGCGCCGACACCCGCAGCAGCCCGCCCCGCGACGCATGCCCCGCGCAACTGAACGGCGTGTGCACCACGAACTTGTTCGGCGTAAGCGCGATCCCGTCGTAAGGCTGCTCCTGCGTCAAAATCCTTGGCCGATCCAACTCGTCGAACGCCAGCCGCGTAAAGTCCACCGGCACGATCTCCGCCAGCCGATGCCCGCCCGCGCCGGCCTCCCACACCAGTTCCGCCACGGCGATGTTTCGCCCGACCGCCAGCGCCAAATGCTGCAGCACCTCGTCGAACGTCTCCAGCCGCGCAAGCTGCCGCCGACAGTAATCCGCCGCCTCGTCGGCCAGCGACCGGTCCACCCCGTCGCTTACCTCCGCCGCCGAGACCACCTCCCAATCCAGCCCCGTCAGCGCCAGCCGACGCGTGTGCGCCACGCTGAACAGATGCGCGTCCTTCTCCTCCATCTGCTCGTAGAGTTGCATCGCCGCATCGAGAGCCCCGTCGTCGGCCGCACGCAAAATCTGCCCCAGCCGCGACGGCGTCAGCCCGTCGGCTGGATAGTCCCGCCACGTGTCCTCCCGCCGCCTTGTGATCAGCCGCCCCGGCTCCGGCGCGGTCACCTGCCGCGTCGGCCGCACCGCATTGATGATCCGCCTGGTAATCGACATACCCCCGTCCTTCCTGCCTCGATCGCGGCGCGCGCCGTACCGCACGCCCCTGGTCACCAGATCCCCGCCCGCTCGAACCGCAACCGCCTCGCCGACACATACTCGCGCTTGCCGCCGGCCACACTCTCAGCCGCACGCACGCCGAGCGCCGCCGCCCAGAACCGGTCTGCATGCCCGCCGACCGACCGGTCGGCCTCAAACCGCATCTGCCCGCCGGCCGTCATCGACCGACGCACGGAGTGAAAGTCGTTGCGAATCGCTTCATCCACCGGTAGCCGCAGCCGGCGCTGCTCGAGCCGAACACGCAAACGTCCCGCCAACTCACTCTTAAGTGACGGCGTGAAGCTCAGCCCCTCCACACGATGCCCGCCGAACTGCTCGGCCGCCTGTTCGGCAAGCTGCATGCCCAGCCCGCCCTCGTCGATGCAGCACCGACGCACGCCGCGCAGCAACAGCACCGATGCGATCATCTCCGCCTGCTCGCTGAAGCTGGTCATCGCAAGCTCGACCACGCCCGCCGTGGTCAGCACCCCGTCCAGCTCGCGACGCCAAAGCCAGATCACCGTCAGGTCCCGCCGCCGGCCGATGTCCACCCCGACGAACAGCTCTGCGTCGCGATCACGACCCAGCGCTGCAAGATCGAGCTGCTTCTCGATCGCCGGATCCTCACACGCCGCGATCAGTGCATACGGCAGCAGCGACTCAGCCTCGTCGAGAAACTCGCACAGGAATTCCTGCCGGAAGATCTGCTCGTCGCCCAGCGCTTCGCGGATCTGCCCCAGGTCGGCGTCCAGCCCGGCCTCAATCGCCTGCGGCAGCGTCACCGTGCTGCGCTCGAACCGCTCGTTGGCCGCCAGCCGGGCGAACATGTTGTCGCGCCCCTTGGGGGTGCTGGCTACATCCAGCTCTCCCTGTCCGCGTAGCAACGCCGGAAACATCGCCGCCCAGATCGCCCGATCATCGCGGTGCATGGCGAACTCATCGAGAAACACGTCGCCCGTAAAGCCCCGCACCGTAGCCGGATTGGCCGGCAAGGCGATGATCCGCACGCCGCCCGCCAGCTCCACCTGCTGCCGTCCCAGCCGCACACCGTCCAGCGGCCCGCCGCTCACTTGGCCCGTGGCGACCCGAAGCGCCTGACAATGCTGCCGAACTTTCAGCATCACCTCACGGCTCTGCCGCTCGCCGGCCGACAGGATCAACTGCGTCCGTCGCCGCGCCAGCCCCCGCAGCACCCGCCGCAGCGACAACGCAAAGCTCTTGCCCGTCTGACGCGACCAGCAGCACCACACAAACCGAGCCGGCGACTCCACCACCCGCTTCTGGTAGCTCAACAGCGGAACGATCGTGTCAGGTCCTTCTCGCACCCAGTCCCCCAGCACTGTGCCGAACATGCCTCGCCCGGCCCCGCGCGCAAGGCAGGGGCCCTCCCAATAACCAACTGGTCAGGCGCTTCACTTGGCGCCCTGTCGACTGATCCGCCCTTGCCTTCCGCAGCCCGGCCCGGTACAGATGCACGCGCATGCAACCTCAGGCGGCTCAACCACCTAGCTCACCTCCGATCCGGAGAAGGCCTATGACCGTCATCGCCCCTCGTCGACTGACTGTCACGGTCGTTGTGTGCGGGCTGCTGGCCGTCGGCACGGCGAGCGCCGCACCGCCCGGCAAGTGGCTGATCGATCTGGGCCGGCACGACGCCGCCCTGCGACAGGCCGCACCCACCGACGCCGACGCCGTCCACGTGCTGACCCTCATGCAAGCCGCCGCCCGCCTCGAACCGGGGCTGCCCGAGGCCCACTACTGGCAGTACGACCTTTTCAGTCGGCTCGGTCAGCACGCCCAGGCCCTCGATGCGCTCGACCATTACGTCCGCCTGCAACCCGACGATCGGGTCGCGCAACTGCGGTGGATCGAGCTTCGCGTCGAGCAGGCCCAGACGGCCGAGGACCGCATCAACTTCTGCTGCAGCCTGCTCGAACCCGACGATCTACCCGACCTGGTTCGCAGCGACCTGCATCGCCACCTGGCCGTGCTGGGCTATGGCCGCGGCGAGGATGAGCTGGCCGACCAGCACCTCGAGTTGGCCGTCAAGCTCTGCCCCTACAACATCGCGGCAGCGCGTCTGGCCATCGAGATGGGTCGGCAGAGCGGGAAAGCGATTTCCCAGGTAAGAATGATTTTGTCGCTGATCGGCGCCGCACCGGCCCGGCTCGACTTGGTATGGCAGTTGGGCCAACTGCTTGACGACCTGTCGCTGCACGCCCAGGCCAAGTCGTGGTACGAGCACGCCCTGGCGATGCATCGCCGCAGCCATCCCGACTCGCCACCGGCCGCGCCGCATCTGTTCGACCTGGCCCGCAGTCTGGCCGACGCCGGCGAACTGCGCAAGGCGGTCGAGGTGTGTGAGCAGGCCATCGAGGCCGACCCGTCCTACACCCGCGCGCGACTGCTGCTATGGCACGTCGCCTCCAAGCTCGGCCAGGACGATCTGGCCCGCCAGCAGCTCGACACGGTCGACCAGCAATACCAGCAGCGACATGCCGCCGTCGTGCAGCAGCGCGACTGGCAGGCGGCTGCACGCATGGCTTGGTTCTATGCGATCTATCGGCCCGCCCCGGAGCGTGCTACGGAACTGGCGACTCTAGCGGTGGGCGCCTCGGGATCACATCCCGAAGCCATGCGGGCGATGGGCTTTGCCGCGCTTGCGGCCGACGACTTCGACAAGGCCGTCGAAGTGCTCAAGCCGTTGGCCGAGGCCGACCAGACCGCGGCCCTCGGTCTGGCCCGCGCGTATCTGGGCAAGGGCCGGAAGTCTGAAGCTCTCAACGTGCTGGGCCGTGCCGCCTCCATGCGCTACAGCGGCGTGATCTTCGAGCAGATCGCCGACCTGCTCGCCCAGAACCAGCAGCCCGTACCTCAGCCGCCCGACCGCAGCGACATCCTCAAGCTGCTGAATGACTTCGATCGCCGCGTGTTCGAGTTCGCTGAAGATCCGGACAAGTTCATCGAGTTGAGCGTCCGGCCCGCTGACGATTCTGCAACGGTGCCGTTGAGCGGGCCTTGGTTGATGCGCTTGGAGCTGCGCAACATCAGCCAGGTGCCTATTACCTTGGGGGTCGACATGATGGTCAACCCCGAGGTGCTCGTGTCGATCGTCGACCAGGCCGACCGCGAGCGGCGGTTCGACAACGCCTGCGTCGTCTGGCTCAATCGCACGCCGGTGTTGATGCCCGGCCAGAGCATAACGGCTACACAGAGCGTCGACGTCGGGCCGCTGCGCGTGGTCTCGTGCCGCAGCCCACAACTCGAGCATCGGTTGAGTATCGAGGCGATTGTCTGTCCCAAGCAGGAGCAAAACGGCTCGTGGGTGTGCGACGTGGGTGGGGTGCGGGCCCAGCCGGTGCAGCTGGTGCGTTCGCGCATGACGGCCTCGCCGGAACAGATCGACGCAGTGATCGCCGCGACCACCACGGGCCCGTTGGACCTGCGATGCCGCGCGGTAGATTCGCTCGGCGCGCTGCTGGCCGAGGCCCAGTTGCTGGGCGCGGGCGAGATTGAATACGACGCGATTCCGGTCGACGTCGAGTCGATCCGCAACACCTTGCAGGTGCGCCTCATGGACAACGAGCCATTGATCCGCGCCCGCGTGCTGGCAGCGCTGCACGTCGCCAGCCTGGATGACGAACTGGTTCGCATGGCCGCCCGCGCGCTAAGCGACTCGCATTGGCTGGTGCGACTGATGGCCGTGCGGCTCTTCGCCGACAAGCATAAGAGCAAGTTCGCACCCGTTATCGACAAGCTTAGCTACGACGATCCCGATCCGCTCGTCCGCCAGCTCTGCCGCGCGTACCGCGCCATCTGGTCGGCCACCGGCAGACGTTGACACGGCTCGCCGACCGGCCGGCAGCACAACCTGGCAAGTGCTGTAACTGCACATTGAGGTGCAGCGGTCGAGCGACCGCGGGAACACATGGTCCGATCCCGTAACCGTCGAAGGCCCGCTCGGCTCGAACGTGCGATTCGCACCCCTCCGCCTGGACGACGGGACATTACTGCTGCCCGCCTACGAGGGCCTGATCCACATCCTTTACTCGCACAATCGCCGCACGATCGGCCACATCACGTGCAACGAGGCGTGGATCGCCGCCGCCGACTGACGGCCGGTGCTGCCTCCACACAGCGAGGGGACGGGCTCATGCTTCGTTCGGTGCTGACGCCGCCACGCTTTCTCTTAATATCTCATAACCCACCGTCCCGCCCGGCGTCACCGTAGCAGACGAAGTAGCTGCAAGCTCCACCGTGAACGTCGCAGCATGGACGCATGCAGAGCACGCCAGCAGAGGTCCTATCGTACGAAACATCGCGTGACCCATTGTCGCTCTCCATTCAGGCAACCCCTGAGCGCTCGCTGTTCGACACCTCTGGCCCCACGGGCGACACGGCGATCGATACACCACCATGCTTAAGGGGGGAAAGCTTCACGTCAGCGATCTAATGTTGAATGTAGTCACGTGATAGCGTATAAGCCGCCATAACTCGCTCGCTCCGTACCGGAGAATATAACTTCTCGACTTCGACCATCCCAAGCGCCGCAAGGTGGCGGGTCCGAAGTGAGCAGGACGCGTCAGAGCGAGTCCTTTGTCAGCGCTCTGTCGCTTTCGAGTTGGTCCAGTTTCTTGGGCACACACCGGGACATCGCCACAGCCGAGCCATTCCGGATTCTTGTGACGTTCTTGAAGCCAAAAGGCAGACCTGAATCGGTGGCATCGCCAGCCCGCCGGGAGCGGGACAAAGAGAAATCAGGTCTTGCTGCAAGAACCTCAATGTGCAGGTGAGGCCCGGTCGTATTACCGGAATTCCCGACTCTGCCCAGATACGTTCCTACCGAGACGACATCTCCCACGCCGACCTGAAGGCTGCGGGCGAGCATGTGGGCGAGCAAGACGTATTGGCGGTCAGGCGTTTCAATCAATACATGGTTTCCCACGAGTTTCCGCAGGCTGACAGGTTTATAGCCGATCGTTTGCTTGAAGGTCCTGCGGTAGTCTCGCTGGCCGTTCGAACACGACGCGACGACGCCGTCTGCTGGGGAGTACAGTGGTTGGCCCAGAGAGGAGAAGTCGTCCAGCTCGACTCTGCCTGGTTCTGACTGTAGATGGATCTCCATGTCGTCAGGAGTCACGAAATCGAATCCAAACTGAAGACCAAGGCAGTGATGGTCTGTCCTGGCGTTGGCGGCGGTCCATCTGCCTGCGAGCGGAAACTCGAGCCAGATCGTTTTGTATGTGGAAAGTTCTACCTTGCGGGCTACGCACGTACTCTTTCCATGTCGGCTGGAAAAGAGCATCTGCAAAGTGACAGACCGAGGGGCCTTCACCTTTCCGTCATCGGAGATTGTGGCAACGAGCAGGCCTTTGCGGGCGAGAGAACGGCTGCCTTGCGTGATGAGACGGTCCAGTCTGTCCCCAGAGCAGGTGCGCGTGCGAGAGCGCTGCCTGCCCTTCACGCAGATGCGAATCTCTTGAAGCATCCAGGCTCGGCTGGTCCGGTTACGCGAGGCCGCACGGACTCTCCATCTTGGCAGGGATGCGTCCGTCGCACAGAACACCTGGGGTGGGATCGGCATCAGGTCGATTGCCATTGAGGTCATGTCCCCCTAACAGCGGTTAGCCAACTGTCGGACAGGGCTGCCAGGCCGACGTCGATGCTATGCCATACGTTTCCTGAGCCGGGATTTCCCGGATCGCTTCGGTCCACGATCGTCGTGGGCCTGTTCGAGGAGTATATTGCGTGTCCAGACGTGGGCAAGGTCTTTCCGCACGCTAATAACCGGGCATCGGCCTGCCACCGGGGCGTGATGCCGCCCAAGGCGGCCGGCGTAGGTTGGTGACGATGGAGCCCCCGCGCGGGAATCCCGACGTACGTCGGGGCCCTGGTGCCATTCGACCTGGCACACAGTACGACGCTCGCGGTCCCAACTGGCGGGCCTGTACATGAAACTGTGGTAGCACACCAAGGGCTTGGTCGGCGGACGACCCACGGGGGGGGCACACCGGCGTTGCAGCGGTCACCACCCCACATTATGCTCCCTGCATGGTATGCCGATCACTCTGATTATTGTTCGGCCAGAGCAAAGGACGCCATTCGACAATGACTATGCTGAATAAGAAGACGGTAACAATCATGCGAGATTTGGCCGCTCGCGTAGCGGACATTGCTGCGCTGCCGGCGCAGGAAGAGAAGCGGGCGACGTGGCGCAAACTGAACGCGCGCACACCGGTTCGCCCCATGGTGATGGTTGACCAGGTCTGCTGGAATGAGATGAACATCAACGATGAGTTGACCCTGCAGTGCGCCGACGCCGAGTGCCGCAAGTATGAGGAGCATCTCCGGCGCACACTCTACCAGTGGCGGCATTTTCCCGTGGATATGGTGGTCGAGCCCTTCATCCGGGTGCCCAAGGCCATTCACAACAGCGGCTTCGGCGTCGAGGTGCGGGAGGAGACTGCCGTGAGCGACCCGACCAACGCGGTCGTGGGTCACAAGTTTGAAAACCAGTTTCAGACCGAAGACGACTTGGAGAAAATCCGCGTGCCGCAAGTCGGCCACGATTCAGCCGAAACCGAACGTCGTCTGGCCGTCGCCCACGAGCTCTTCGACGGCCTGCTTGAGGTGCGGCCCGGGGGTGCCCAACCGTACCTATCCCTGTGGGATCCAATCGCAACGTGGATGGGCGTTGAGAACGCACTGTATGCCCTGATCGACAGGCCTGACTTCATGCACCGCCTGTTGGCCCGCTTGACGGACGGTTACTTGAGCATGCTCGACCAACTGGAGGAACAGGGGTTGCTGTGCCAGGAGCAAAGCCTCATCCACTGCACAGGCGCCTATACCGATGAGCTGCCCGCGCCGGGTTACGACCCGCAAAGACCCCGCACGAAGGATCTTTGGATGTACGGACTGGCTCAGATGTTGTCCACCGTCTCGCCCGCCATGTTCAAGGAGTTCGAGGTGGACTACACCAGCCGCATCTGTTCGCGTTTCGGTCTGGTGTACTACGGCTGCTGTGATCCTCTGGACGGCAAAATGGCTGAAGTGCGCATGATTCCGAACGTGCGAAAGATTTCCATGAGTCCATGGGTCAACGAAGATCGCGGTGCAGCCCAGATCGGCAGCGACTTCGTCTACTCTCGCAAGCCCAGCCCCGCCTTTCTGGCGACAGGTCACTTCAGCCCGGACCAGGTCCGGACTGACCTGCTGGCGACTCGGGCGGCCTGCGACAAGTACGGCTGCCCGCTGGAGTTCATTCTGAAGGACATCAGTACCGTGGGCTATCAGCCGGAGCGGCTATTTGAGTGGGCCCGTACTGCAATGCAGGTGGTCGGTGGCTGATGTGAACAATGAGAACCAAGCCGAACCATTGTGCGTTCTGGCGACGACTGGCAGCCGCGACGGAAGCAGTCGTTCGCGAAAGATGATGAAGATGGAATACCGGTTCGCAACCGACAGTGATCTTGATCTGCTCGCCACGTGGAATCATCAACTCATTCGAGACGAAGGCCACCGAAATCCCATGACGGTGCCGGAGCTTCGAGAGAGAATGAAGAGATGGCTGAGCGCCGAGTACGAGGCCGTGATCTTCGGGGATAAGTCACAGCGGGTGGCCTTTGCACTGTACAAAGAGAATGCGACAGAGGTCTACCTGCGGCAGTTGTTCGTCAGGCCAGACTGCAAACGCAAAGAAATCGGGCGAGAAACAATGCGCATCCTCCGCGCACGACTATGGTCGCCTCGAAGGCGGTTAACGGTGGGGGTCCTGACAGCCAACGTTTCGGCTGTCGCTTTCTGGCGCTCAGTCGGCTACCAGGACTACTGCCTGACGCTTGAGATCATGCCGAATCAGAATGGCGAACACGCGCGTGCACCGGACGCGTTACCGCGCGCCCTGAGCGCCCCGCACTCGCTGGTGCGGCTGATGGCCGTGCGGCTTTTCGCCGACAAGCATAAGAGCGAGTTCGCACCCGTCATCGACAAGCTGACCTACGACGATCCCGAACCGCTTGTCCGCCAGCTCTGCCGCGCGTACCGGGCCGGCTGGTCGGCTGCGCGGAGGTAGTAAGACGTAGGGTGGGTCGTCGACCCACCACCAGGCTCAGAAATCCATGGCCGAGCAGCAACACCTTCCACCTCAGTCGGGCAGGCGCGGGCTCGCGAGCGTGAGTGAATAGATGACCGGCAGAAAGAAAACCGAAGAGGCGATGTCGCCCGGCGGAACCCGGGCGGTCCCGGCGGTGATCTGCTACGAGGGCATCTACGTCCGCGATCATTGAGACGCACTGACCGACTGTCCCTGGTGGTATCAGTCTTCGCCGGACGTCGAGCAGCAGCTTGCCTGGCGGCGCGATGTAATCGGGCGGACCGAGCAGGACTGGTTCGTCCTGTTTGCGTGCGCCAGCCGATCCAACCGGGCGGCCGCGGCGAAGCGAGAGCTTGTATCGGAGCTGGAAGTCGACCATGCGATCACGGAGCGGCGAGAGCCTTTACGGCTTCAACTTTCTTGAGGTCAACGGTGTGCTATCAGAGCACCGCGGGCGCACCGATCGTATCGCGGCTGCGGCCGATTGCGGATATATTGCCGCGTGCGATCGCTTGCATCTTACACACAGTACTGTGCCTGGCGTCGGTTGGTGATAGGATGTAGATCATTGGCAGCCAGGGCATTGTTGTTAGCAGTATAGACGACTGGGCTGGTGGGGATAGGCGTAGTGTGCGAGAACGCCACGAGGCATCGCAAGTGTTCGGTTGGCGTGTGTGTCCACGGAATGGAACGAGGAGCGAACGATGCATCGCGAGGCAGAGGTCACGATTCGAGAAATCACAGGAGGATTCGTCGGCACTCCCGAATTTCTGAAGCAGCTGACGGAAATCTCGATGAAAGGCAACAATTATAGCTTGTCAGACGAAGTTCGCTGGGACGCAACGATGTCGCACTTTCAGCGAGAGTTCTCCGACTTCGATGGCGAAAGCAATGTGTTTTTTGTGGCCGAGCAGGGAGAGAGGGTTATCGGTTTCACCCGTGGCTCAATACACCCTGGTCGGCCTGGACAATGGTGGCTTAACGGCCTGGAAGTTCGGGAAGAGCATCGTGGCGCCGGTGTGGGCACCAGGCTCACCCAGGCGCGCATCGAGGCATTGTCCAAACGTAGGATTACGAGCATCTGGGCGCGCATTGCCAAGAGCAATCTCGGATCACTCATCGTCGCTCACAAGCTCGGCCTGCGAATCCTGACAGATAGGGCAGAAACCATTACCGGAACGTATGATGACTCGGGGCGATCCTGGTTTCTCAGGATGAATCTTCCACGAGTGTAGTGGATTGTCCGGGTTGCCCACTGTTGGTGTGGCAGTCTTCTCTGTGCAATACGAGTTGATCAGAGCGTGGAGCATCTTGACTCAGAAATCCATGACCGAGCAGCGATATCTTCCGCCTCAGTTGGGCGGGCGCGGGCCCGCGACCGTGAGTTGACAAATGACCGGCAGAAAGAAAATCGAAGAGGCGATGTCGCCCGGCGGAACCCGGGCGGTCCCGGCGGTGATCTGCTACGAGGGCATCTACGTCCGCGATCACTGGGACGCACTGACCGACTGTCCCTGGTGGTATCAGTCTTCGCCGGACGTCGAGCAGCAGCTTGCCTGGCGGCGCGACGTGATCGGGCGGACCGAGCAGGACTGGTTCGCGTTGCCGGCGTGCCCAAGCCGGGCTGAACGGGCAGCCACGGTGATCGAACAGCGGGCCGACGGCGTCTACCGCGTGTGGGGGCACCGGCAGGAAAAACTCCAGCGGCCGGTGATTGGCGGTTGGGACCCACACGGCGTGTCGCGGCAGATATCGTTGGATCACTTGCCGGAGAGCTTGGGGCAGGTCGATGCGTCGATCCCTTCAGTCGATCCGTTCGACTCGGAGCGGTTCACATCGGAGGGACGGGGTGATCTGGCGGCCGCGCTGCTGGGGGAGTTCGGCAATAAGCTGTACCCCATCGCGCACGTGTCGTCGCCGTTGTGGCACTGTTACTCGCTGTGGGGGTTTGAAGGAATGATGGTGTTGATTGCCGAGCGGCCGGACCTGGTCCGTCGAGCGTGTGAGCGTCTCCTGGGCTACGCGGTGCGATCGGTGCGCCAGGCGGCGGCGCTGGGCGCGGCGGGCATCTGGGTCGAGGAGTGCCTGACCGACATGATCAGCCCGGCCGCGTTCGAGGCGATCAACGTTCCCGTGCTTGGCCGGTTGATCGGCAAGATTCGCAAGTGCGGCATGAAGAGCATCTACTACTACTGCGGCGACCCGGCGGGCAAGTGGGAGTCGATTCTCTCGCTGGGCATGGACGCGTTGTCTTTGGAAGAGAGCAAGAAGGGCTTCACGATCGAGCTTGCGGATGTTGTCCGGCGAGTGGGGGGCCGGTGTGCCGTGCTGGGCAACCTCGACGCCGTAGGGGTGTTGCAGAACGGCAGCGACCGACAGCTTCGCGACCAGATCGAGCGGCAGATTCGGATCGGAAAGAGCAACGGCAATCGGTTTATCATGAGTTTGGGCAGTCCGGTGACCCCGTCCACGCCGGTGGAACGGGTGGCGCGGTACGGTCGACTCGTGCGGCAGTTGGGGTGACGATCGTGGAGCGTCCAAGTGGGCGGGACTTGGATGAAACGGCGCGCTCCGGTTCGGGTCGCCGCTAAACGAACCGGGCGAGGTACAGCTCGCACGTATTCGGCGTCGTCGCCAACCGATGGAGGCGGGTCGTCTTCGAGAACTCAGACCAGGGGAATCCGTCCTGCTTACACTGAGATGGAAGTTACGCGGCAAACAGAGCGGACAGGGGTGGTGGCACGGGGACTGATCCGTGCGGTGGTGTGGTTGGGTAACGTGCACCGCCGGGCGCTGGGGGTGTACTTTTCGATTCTTGGGCCCGACGTGGCCTATGCGGTGACGGGTTGGCTGGGGCGGGCGCTGTATCGCCTGCTCGATCCGTTGCGGATGCAGAGCGAAGCGCAGGGCCGGGCGGCGCTGGCGGGACGCGTGCCGCGTGACGAGGTGCCGACGATGGCCGAGCGGGCATTTGTGCACCGCGTGTGGAACGTTACCGATCTCCTGCTGGCGGATCGGCTTTTGCATCCGGGCACGTGGTCTCGCTACGGCGGGCGGATTGCCGAGCGGCATCGGCGGCGGCTCGTCGAAGCCCTGGAGCGGAAGCAGCCGGTGATTCTGGTGACAGGCTACTATGGCCCGTTCGATCTGCTGCCGGTTTTTCTGGGGTTCAATGGGATCCGGGCCGGCGTGGTGTATCGGCGGCACGGCAACGCGGCCTTCGACGAGTATCGCCGTCGAGTGCGGAGTCGCGGGGGGTGCGAGTTGATTCCCCTGGAGCGCGCGGGGCAGCGACTGGGGGAGATCCTCGCGGGCGGGGGCGCGGTGGCGATCGTAGCCGACCATCACGTCCAGCGGGGCGGCCTGGCAGCCACCTTCCTGGGCCTGCCGACGAAGGTCATGCGCTCGGTGGGCCTACTGGCGTGGCGGTACGACGCGGACATCGTCGTGGCGGGGCTGCGGCGGGTAGGCGAGGGCTTTCGGTTCGAGATCATCGTCACCGACATCATGGATCACAGCGAGTGGGCGGAGGCGGACGATCCGGTGGCGTACGTGACGCAGCGATATCTGCGCGGACTGGAGGCGCTGGTACTGGGTGATCCGTCGCAATACCTGTGGGGCTACGCCCGGTGGGGCAGGGATGTAGCGCTGGAGCTTATGGCCGGCGATGCGACCACGGATGAGGGCTAGCTCTCGCCGCTGGAGAGGTCGACGATGGACCAGGCCAAGTCGACGGCCGACGTGACAATACCGCTGACCCCGGCAAAGGCCTTCTCGGTCAAAGGCATGCCGATCAACAAAGCCACCAGACCTGCGATGCAGAGCCGTATTCTGCCAAGACCCATCATCCACTCCTTTTACCAGAGCACATCGAGCCCGACCCGCCGGGCGTCAGGCGAGACTCGTCGCATGATTATACTATGCACTCTCGGAACGGATGCAAATAGGCGCGAGGGGGTGCGGATTGGCGGACGCGAACCGAGCTGAGTGTGGAATCCGTACTGTGACGCTCTTTGCCATGTCACGGCTACCCAAACATGGCGAAGCACGGCGCGCTCCGGTTCGGGTCGCCGCCAGGCGACCATGATCACCTCTTCCAGATGTCTGTCCACCTCGGCAATCTCTTCGGCCGCCCATCCGTTCGATGCCATACAGGAAGGTATCAACGCCGCGCTCAACGGCGAGACGGTGCTGGTGCTGGACGGTGAGTACACCGGCGTGGGCAACTACGACCTCGACTTTGGCGGCCGGCTGATCACGGTTCGGTCGGCTGGCGGCGCGGCCAGTTGCATCATCGACTGCCAGGGCCTGGGACGTGGGTTCTACTTCCACAGCGGGGAGACCGCCGCGGCGGTGGTGGAGGGATTCACAATCACCAACGGCCGCGCGAGCGGCGGCGGCGGGATGTCCAACTTTGGAGGCAGCCCCACAGTGACCCAGTGCACGTTCAGCGGCAACTCGGCGGGCTGGGGCAAACTTTCTGGCCAGCGCAAGTCGGGTTTTCGCGGCCAGTTAGGGTATATGTCCGATAAAAACGCGGAAGACTATTTGCCAAGTCCCCGCAGTGTGTTAAATTACTCTTAAGGCAGTTCTGGGGCACGGATGGGTGGGGGTGGCTGTGTGCCCTGCTGAAGTACATGACAGCGTGAGTTGGCGCGGATAGTGTCGGGATGAGAGGGTGGGGCTGTAACAGCGTGTTCTTTTTTGCTTTGGTTGGAGAGATGGCGCGTTTGAGTGTTGAGGAAAGGACGGTGGGTGAGGGTGGGCGCACCCTGAAAGGGTAATATGGTCACCTTAACCTGAAATCGAGCATCTCACGGGTGGGGTCTGGAGGAGGTCAAACCGAATGAAAGAGGTATGGGCGAAGGCAACAAACGTTCCTCGGGAGCGAAAGCGCGCGGGTAAAGCAATGTTTGCCCTGTTGGCGGGATTGCTCTTTCCAGCAACAGTCGCCCGCGCTGTCGTCTTCGGAGCAGGTCCACCTCCACCGGGAGCGCCAGGCGCCGGGAACAGGATGATCCTGCATCCGCCACCGAACGCAAATGATCTGCACATTACGTTCTGGTTCAAGGACGCCTACATTCGTGGTGGGCAGGCGAATTCAAACCAGGGCATCGTGGCGGCAGGACCCATCAACGCGCCGGGGTCTCAGCCCGACCCCAGGGCGAACAGCTGGGTCTCGGTGGATGTGGACAATGGGCCTAACAACTTTGCCGATCCACTGGTGCTGGTTGCAGATTTTTGGCTGGATCAGCGAAATCGAAAACGCTGGGTCGGCAACTGGACGGCCGGTGGCGTGCCAATACCTGAGGCGGTCATCCCGGCAGGTGGGTGGAACTGGGACCCGCCGAGACCGTCAGGGGTCGGCGACGGAAAATACATCCATCAGGGAACGATCTACAACGACATGGATAAAGAGGTAACGATTGAAGACCTGGCGTTCTTCGCCAGTATGGATTACGTTGCCAGCGAAGATCTGGGCGCGCTCGGCTACGGCCCAGTGGTGATTGAATCGGTCGTGCTTCAGGCTCACGAACAACTTACCTTTCAACTGGTGACGGACGGGCCGATGATCGGCGGGTACATTTACTTTCAGTATACTGCAATCGACGACATAGTTGGAGAGCAGGGGAGGCATCCGATCACCCCGGTCACCCCGGACCCAGCCGGTCAGACGGCCTCGCCCCTCCTGTTCATAGGCGACATGCGGAACAGTGGCGACCCGTGGCAGTGGACCCTGGTTGACACGGCCGTGATCGGCTTGTTCGACAAGAATTACACCAAGGAAGCCTCGGTGGGTGTCAGCTATTGTGTGGTCAACTGGGGTGCGCCACCGACCGATCCGAACGACCCCAACACCGGCGTCAGCGCGTGGTCTACGGCAAGCTGGGAGAACCGTGTGGGCCCGCGTGACCCCAATGGCAACCCCCTGAGCCTGCCCTCGACCGACCCATTGGCCCGTTGGGACGATCCGCTTGATGAGTATGAGAAGCTCGGCACCGGCGGCTACGGCGGCTGGTACCAGGACATTACGCGCAGCGGCCGTGGGTTGGTGCGTTGGGACGAGGATACGTTCCTGGTGTTGGGCGGGGCAGGTGCTGCCGGCTCGATGCCGGGGCTCTATCAGATCGAGTTCCGCGACACCTGGTTCGACGTGACCCCGGGAGACCCCAACACGGCGTCGCTTTTTCCCGCCATCGGCTTCACGGACGATCAGTATGACGGCATGCTGGTCTACAGCGGCTTCCTGTCGTTTATGATGGCGAATCGACCCAACAGCCTCATGGAGATGTATCCGGAGCCGCGCCCGGGTTTGGTCCCCCCGCTGCCCGCGCCGGGGCCGTGTGACTGGTCGTGGACGGGCGGTGGCCTGACGGGCAAGCTCCAGATTGCCGACGCGGCGACACCGACCGGCAACACCTACTGGTACACCACGCGGGATCCGAACGATCCGAACTATGCGTACCGCTACATCACGTACAACAGCTCGCCCGCCAACTACGTGCCGTTCGACAAGTATGTCGGCTATGGCAGAGGTCCGTTCCCGGACCAGCCGGTCATCTATACGCAGAGCGAATATCCGCCCAACCCGGAGAACGAACAGCTCACCGTTGTGGACCTTGTGGCGTTCTACGGTGAGACCGAGAATTCGGTCTACACCGCGACGTATGATGGCCGCATCTACAAGTTGACGGCTGCGAAGCAGTTGGGCTGGAAGCGTGCCGCGGGCCAGCCGACGGCGGGCACGCGTCTGGGCAACGGCGGGGCGAAGTTTGTCGAGTCGGTGAACAATCCCGGCTTCTACCCGCTCTACACCGGTGGCGGCGTAATAGCTGACCCGAACGGTGCTTCGGGCGGGGGTCCGTGTCTCGGCGATTGGACCCAGACGGATCCGGGCGATCCGGGCACTCCGACCGATCCGAACGACCCGAATTACCTCGATCCGAACGACCCGAATTGGATGCCGTACGTCCCGCCCACATGGGACGGTGTGGCCATCTCATCGGTGGAGCTGTTCAATGCGGCCGACCCGAACACCCTCGAACCGGTCGTGACGGATCGGCATTACACGGGCTTGGCCGTCGACAAGGGCGGCCGTGTGTATGCCGTCAGCAACCGGATCGAGACACGGAGCGGTTTGGTTATCGGCGGGTTCAAGTACAAGGGTGTGGCGGGGGAGGTGTGGAACGGCGCCGGCGGCGGCGTCCCGTTCCTCCCTGAAGACGAGCCTTACCAGCCTTGGTTCGCCCCGGAACAGCCCATGATCGCCAACTACATCTACGTGGCCGACGAGAACAAGACCGACGTTCCTGATCCTAACGATCCGAATGGTCCTCCTTTAAGGACCTACTGGAACTTGTTCGGCGATCCTCTGACCACGCCCGTGGCGCTAGGCGACTGGGTGTGGTGCACGGCGGATCCCGCCGGCGAAGCGAACATCGGGGTTCCGTTGACGATTACGGCAATGGATCCGGACGGTCAATGGGCCAAGTTGGACGCTGACCCGGGCGACGATACGAGCGGCGCCTTCGACGTGAGTTACTCGGTAACCGAGGCGGGCGTTTACAACATCCCCGCCCTTCAGGATCCGAATGATCCATGGGTCAGCAAGGCGTATATCGACGTGTACCAGCCGGACGGGACGCTGCAGACCATCGACCTGAACGCCCTGACGCAGCGGACCAATGTAGGCACAGATCCAAACTCACACGACCCGAATGATTTTGTGCCGGTCGCGTTGGGGGATCTGTACCAGTACGAAGCCCACGAGTTAGCAGGCGGCATGGTCAAGGGCGTGATCATCGCCGGCGACGTGGAGATCGATCCGGGGTTGGCGTACAACCCGAACGATCCAGCCTGGCCGCTCGATCCGCTGCCTGCCAACGTGACGCGTCTGTGGATCGCCTGCGCCGAAGGTGAGAACGACGGAGATACGACCGACGACGGTTTGGATCTGGCGATCGTGGACGTGATCATCGACCCCAATGGTTTTGTGGCCGGTGCGTCGTTCGTGGGCGGCACGGACGATCCCGATCTTCGGATCGGCCAGTTCCAGCCTGACGGCGATTTGTGGATGACGCAAGGCTACGATCCGTTGGTCCAGTGGGAATCGTTCAACGATATCGAGTTCGACGGCCAGGGCAACTTGATTTACATGGGCGGTCGCAGGACTAACGACAACTGTTACGACGGCATGCCGCTCAGAAGCGTGAAGGCGTTCCTGGGCAGGCTGAGGGACGCGGCTGACGCCGGCGACCCGAACGACCCGAACGACCCGCCGAACCCGAATTTCGGGAACGGGATCGTAGGCGTCGATGCCTACGACTTGGGCATGGATCCGGACGGATACGGGTATAGGATCGCGTACGGCTTCGCGTTCGCCGACTCGCCGTTATGGAACAATGGTGCGGGGCCCGTGCCGCCTCCGACGGTGGAGTTTGACGCGGTCAGTTCGAGCGGAGACGAGTCGGTCACTCCGGTGAATCTGAGCGTTTCGCTCAGTGCGGCGTCGGACGACACGGTGACGGTGGACTTCGCGGTCACGGGTGGCACGGCTGTAACTCCGGACGACTACACGATTGTTACGGCCAGCCCGCTGACGTTCGCTCCGGGCGTTACGCAGCGGGACATAGTGATTACCGTTGTGGACGACGGCGAGGTGGAGCCGGATGAGACGATCGAGTTGACGCTGAGCGATCCGACGGGCGCCACTCTGGGTACCAACACCGTCCATACCTACACGATCAACGACAACGATGTGTATCCGACGGTGGCGTTCGATCTGGTCAGCTCCAGCGGTGACGAGTCGGTCACTCCGGTGAATC
>DATKUK010000103.1:0-114104 GCA_035530655.1 Phycisphaerae bacterium | reverse complement strand
CGAAACTGGCGAGAAGGCCTTTCCGCTGGTCGATTCTTGGCCGGGTGCGCCCGTTTGCTCCATACCACCCAATTCCGGTGATCGACGCAATATGCGCGAGGGCGAGCAGATCTGGGATCCGGCCATCGGGCGTCTGGCTATCGACATGGGGATCAGTCCGGACGTCCCCGGGTCGCTGTCGGCGGACGTGCAGGCGTGGGAGCACTTCGCGTGGGGTTTCTACTGGCAGTCGAAGACACAGCCCGAGACGCTGTGGGAAGGCTTCTGGTGCCCCTCGCAGGATCACCGCAACACCCATGAGGAGGACTCGCCCGAGATCGTCTTCGGCACAAGCGACAACGGGCAGCCGTGGGTGCAGGTCCGCTACAAGCATGCCAGCGCCTACCAGCAAAACCGCCTGATCCGTTCGCAAGTCTTTCGGGATGGTGCCGAGCGCCGGTTCCCGGTGAAGCCGACTGTGATGACACAAAAGCAATTTGAGGATCGTGACAACATCTACAGTACGCCTGGCGTGGACGTCAACCCACCTGATTTGGGTGACGCCCGGTATCACATCCAGGGCACCAACGTGTCGGAAATCGTCATGCCGGCTGATTGTGCGTACATGGCTGACAGCTCCAACTTCCGCCTCGGCGACGATGTCGATGATGTGGCCGACGACAGGTACGATAACACCTCTGACTGGTCGGCGGGCCGGTTCGTGCTCTCAAACTGGGGAAGGGCGCCGGCCATCGGCGCGCGGCACCTGGGCACGGGCAACGTGGGGTATCTGGACGGTCACGTATCGCGAGAGAATCAGGTTCCGCGGAACAAGCGTGGGCAGCTCGTGACCGGGTCGACCTTCGCGGACTACATCGGCGAGGACGGTGTTGGCGGGCAGCACCACATCATGCCTTGCTGGCGCCGATACAAGTAGGCCGCGAAAGGATCGCACGAGTTGCGTGCAATTCCCGACGCGGTGCTTTGTTCGTTCGGGCAGACAGGTTAGGGCCTGCGGTGCGGCGGGCCCCAGCATGAAAGGTGCGAGGATGGTGAGACGACTGCTTCATGTCATGTGTGTTGTCGGTGTCGGCTCGGCCGTGCTGGCAGGCTGCGGCAAGGGCGTGGACATGGCCAAGTACTCTGCACCGCTCGAGGTCGTTAAACGGGCGGAGTTGTGGATGGGCAGGTTGCAGGAGGGGATGGCCTCGTCCGATTATTCGCCCGCAATGGATGCGACACTGGGGATGGTCAAGTCGATCGTGCAACAGGATATGCCCTTTTCGCTTGGGGACAAGCTGAAGGATGAGGCGGCCAAGCAGCGGGTCATGCCGATGCTGGAAAAGCTCCAGACCACGTTTGAGCAGTCTTTGTACGAGCCGGTGACGCAAACCCCGCCGGATCTGCCCACGGCCCGCGCCGGCTTGGAGGAGTGTAGGGGCATTGTGGCGCAGATCAAGGAGGCGTTGGGCGGCTGATTACGGGGAAAGGGCCGCCGCGGATCAACAAAGTCGCCGTGGGGGTCGAGTAGTGTTTGGCGATCGCGGCGCAGGTGAAAAGCATTCTCGGGGACTGGCGCCGAGCCGCCGGCGCGTAGGGGAGGTCTCTATGATGCGACGGTCGTTCGCGTCTGTGGCGGTGCTGGGGGTGGCATGGTGACCGGTTCCACCTTCGCCGACTACATCGACGACAACATGATCGGTACGCAGCACCACCTGGCCCCGTTCTGGCGCCAGCCGTGATGCGCCCAGGTCCATGGCACCTCGACGTGAACGCGCACACGGAGTAAGCTGATAGTGGTTGCGGTCCTGAACCGCCGGGCCGAGTTACGCTCGTACGTGGGCGCAGGCCTTCGCCGGGCGACGTGGCGTCGTATGAGGGAGGATTCTTCCGGTGGCGCGATGGCTGACCGTCTTGCTGACGATAGCGGGTGTGGGCGTCTGCCTTGCCGGCTGCGGGGACGAGGCGAATGTGAAAGGCTACCTCGAACCGCTACGGGTGGTGGAACGCACGGAGTTCTACTTGAAGGGGTTGCGCGATGATAACCTGCCTCGCCCGGATTTCAGTGCGGGTCGGGACATAACCGTGTCGCAGTGCCGCCTGCTCATTCAGACCAGCCTGCCGACCTCAATCAACACCGATGTGAAGGATGCCTCCATCAGGCAGCAGGCGATATCGAAGGTCGAGCAGTTGCAGACGGTCTTCGAGGAAGAGGTCTGGCGGGCGGCTCTCGCCAGTCCCGTCGAACGCGACAAGGCCATCGCCGGGTGCGGCCAGTGCCTAGCGATCGTGGACGAGATCGGCAAGTTGCTCGGCGGCAAGTGAGCGGCTGCCTCTCCTCGTAGCGATCGGCACGGCTGAGCGCGACGGTGCGGCCTTATCGTCGGAAGGAAAGAATGATGTCTCCAAGACGTACGGGTTTTACCCTCATCGAACTGCTGGTGGTGGTGGCGATTATTGCCTTGTTGATCTCGATCCTCTTGCCGAGTCTGAACAAGGCTCGCGAGCAGGCCAAGGCGGGCGTCTGTGCCAGTCGGCTCAGGTCGTTCGGTCAGGCGAGTGCCGTATACGAAAGTGAGTATAATTCGTTCGCCCCCAGCGATCCGTATCATTACATGCCGATGAATCCGAAAGGCAACCCCCAGCCCGGACGCGGTTTGACGAGTGTCACGCACAATTACGATCCGGTCCATGGATGGTTGGCTCACTACTCGATGCGCATCAGACCGGAAATACCCAGTATGTTTCCGGCGTCCCAGGGCTGGAGAAGCTATCCCCACGGCTTTCGCCTCCAAGCGGAGTGGGCGCCGGACACACTATGGGAGGGGTTTTTCTGTCCGACTCAGATTAGACACAACACCATGGACTTCGATTCACCCGAGCTGGCCGGCTCAACAGGCTCTATCGAGCCCCGCCCGGTGTTGTGGAAGTACGCATCCGGTTACATGACAAATCGGAACCTGCGTTCGGCTACCAGCAAGGGCGGTCGCGAGGGGATACGCTGGCCGGCACGCCCCAATCCGAGCTTCCAGGCGACATTTTCTATCGACGGTCCTGATGACAACATCTGGGGGGCCTCGGAAGAAGAGGGAGTGCAGATCGATATCGGCGACGGCAGCGGCGACACATACTGGCAGACGCAAGCCGTGACCATGAGCGAGGTCCGAGATCCGGGCGAGACGATGTCTATGGCCGATTCGGTGGACTACCATCTGTCGCCCCGCACCGGCTCGTTGCCTTACACAGGTACCGGCTGGTCGGCCAACCGGGAGGTATCGGCCGGGATGTGGACCGCCCCCTTTACGGTGAACTCCGATCGCAAGCATAACGTCCTGGGCGCCCGCCACCTGACGAAGGCCAACGTGCTGTACGCCGACTCGCACGTTGACAACGACAACCAGATCCCCCGCGACAAGCGGGGCAGCCTGGTGATCGCCTCGACCTTCGCCGATTACATGGACGATTATGAGATGGGCACCCAGCACCACATGGCCCCGTTCGGCCGACATCCCTAGGACGAGTGGCCGTCATCCCGAATCGCTCGTGCGGCACCCCGATGCCAGCTCTTGCCTACCATCTTTCGGCAGCGGCGGATGGGCCAGGCGGCAACTGATCGCCTGCCGGCGGCGGTGGCGTCGCCGAGCCCGGTGTGCCGATCTGGCATGAGGCCCCCGGGGCAGCGTCGAAAGCGAGCGTGTTGACACGCCTGTAGGTGGTGGTAGATTAAGGTGTTACAGGGCTCGCCGGCGGGTGACAGCAGCGTTTCGGTCCGGTGACGGCTCGGTCAAGGGCTCGTAGCTCAGTTGGTTAGAGCGCACCCCTGATAAGGGTGAGGTCGTTGGTTCGAATCCAACCGGGCCCATTTTTTTGATTGGCTCGGGCCGGCGTGGCCGGGCGATGGCGAGACAGCGGCTGGCAGGGGCACGGTAGGCCGATCAAGCCGGCCCGGTCGCAGCCTGGCAGGATTGGCACGGGGCCGTAGCTCAGTTGGGAGAGCGACTGGTTTGCAACCAGTAGGTCACCGGTTCGAGTCCGGTCGGCTCCATTGAGTGGGGTGGTTGGGATTTGGCAAGACTTTGCCCCTTGCAAGGAACTGGCGGACGGCTATAATGATGGGTCTGAGGTGATGGCCCACCTGGCGGGTGGGCAGGTCACCAGCGTCCGGTGTGAAGGTTATGTCCCGGCGGGACGATAAGTTATATCACTGCCCGCACTGCGGCAGGCAGTTGGAGCCGGGACGTTTCGGCGGCGCCACCAACGTCTGGGATGTGATGAAGCTGGTGGTGATTTTCGCCGGGATCATGGGCATCATCGCGGTGTACTATACGTACAGTTGAAACCGCGAATGCGATAAGGTGTTCTTTGACAACCGAATAGGCCAGGTACGTGGCGTTCGAGATCGCAGGTCCGCGTCGGGTCGACAGGCCCGGCGAGGTTTTGCGTCGTAGCGCTGAGGCGGCTTGACTGCGTCAGAGATTCATAAATGTGGTCAAGCTACTAAGGGTGCACGGTGGATGCCTAGGCGTCGAGAGGCGATGAAGGACGTGGTAGGCTGCGATAAGCCCCGGGGAGCCGTCAAACAGGTTTTGATCCGGGGATTTCCGAATGGGGCAACCCGTCGTCACTGCGCAAGCAGTTGGCGTCATCCCCGGGTGAATGCATAGCCCGGGCGAGGCCAACGCGGGGAACTGAAACATCTCAGTACCCGCAGGAAAGGAAATCAACCGAGACTCCGTCAGTAGCGGCGAGCGAAAGCGGAATAGCCCAAACCGACCTTCGGGTCGGGGTTGCGGGAGCCGAGAGGAGTTACAAAGGCACGGCCAGCGGAAGTGTCTGGAAAGGCACACCACAGCGGGTGACAGTCCCGTACGCGACGGTCGGCGCCCTCCGTTACCATCGGCTTTCCAGAGTAGCACCATGCTCGTGGAACGTGGTGTGAAGCCGGGGGGCCCACCCTCCAAGGCTAAGTACTCCTCGACGACCGATAGTGGACAAGTAAGGTGACTGAAAGGTGAAAAGAACCCCTACTAGGGGAGTGAAAAGTACCTGAAACCGTGTACCTACAAGCAGTGGGAGGCCTATGTCCCGACTTGTCGGGAAATGGCTGACCGCGTGCCTTTTGCATAATGAACCGGCGAGTTGTCGTCTGTGGCCAGGTTAACCCGCTCAGCGGGGCAGCCGAAGCGAAAGCGAGTCTGAATAGGGCGTCCGCCGAAAGGCGGTTAGTCGCAGGTGGCAGACCCGAAACCAGGTGATCTACCCATGGCCAGGTTGAAGTGCCCGTAAAAGGGCGCGGAGGACCGAACCCACTAACGTTGAAAAGTTAGGGGATGAGCTGTGGGGAGGAGTAAAAGTCTAATCAAACCTGGAGATATCTGGTTCTCCCCGAAATAGCTTTAGGGCTAGCCTCACGTGTTCCCGTGCGGGGGTAGAGCTACTGGATGAATCGCGGGGGTTACCAGCCTACCGCCTTCAACCAAACTCCGAATACCGCACGGCTAAGCGTGGGAGTCAGACTGCGGGGGATAATCTTCGTGGTCAAAAGGGAAACAGCCCGGACCGTCGGCTAAGGTCCCGAATCCATGCTGAGTGGATAAGGAAGTCCGGTTTCTGAGACAGCGGGGATGTTGGCTTAGAAGCAGCCACCATTTAAAAAGTGCGTAATAGCTTACCCGTCGAGAAATTGGGCACCGATAATGAACGGGGCTAAGCATGGAACCGAAGCCGCGGGTGTCACGGTTCGCCGTGGCGCGGTAGGGGAGCGTTCCCAGGCAGATACAAGCGGTACCGTGAGGAGCCGTGGTGGGCCTGGGAAGTGATTATGCCGGTATGAGTAACGATAAAGCAGGTGAAAATCCTGCTCGCCGAAAGCCTAAGGTTTCCTGGGGAAGGTAAATCCGCCCAGGGTTAGGCGGACCCTAAGGCGAGGCCGAAAGGCGTAGCCGATGGACAGCAGGTTAATAGTCCTGCCCTCCGTCATGCGGTTGAATCGCGGATGACGTCACACCAAGCTGTAGCCCACGATGAGGCTCGAGGGTTCTCGGTCGCTTCGGCGACGGAGCGAGGCCGATTGGTTGCTGAAGTGCAGGGCGGTGTGGCCGAGAAAAGCTTCGCGAGGACAATTGGCGGATCCGTACTAAAACTGACACAGGTAGGCGAGGAGAGTATCCTCAGGCGCTCGAGAGAACCGTCCTTAAGGAACTCGGCAAATTGACCCCGTAACTTCGGGATAAGGGGTCCCTCCTGTCGGGTGTTGCAAAATGTCCGACAGAGGGCGCAGAAAAGTGGCTCTGGCGACTGTTTATCAAAAACACAGGTCTCTGCTAAGTCGTACAGACGACGTATAGAGACTGACGCCTGCTCGGTGCCGGAAGGTTAAGGAAGTAGGTCATCCCGGCTTGCCGGGAGAAGCTTGCAACCGAAGCCCCGGTTAACGGCGGCCCTAACTATGAGGGTCCTAAGGTAGCGAAGTTCCTTGTCGGGTAAGTTCCGACGTGCATGAATGGCGTAACGACTGGAGCACTGTCTCGAGGACGGACTCGGTGAAATTGGACTTGTGGTGAAGATACCACATACCCGCGGCAAGACGGAAAGACCCCGTGAACCTTTACTGTAGCCTGGTATTGGCCACGGGCTGCACATGCGTAGGATAGGTGGGAGGCTTTGAAGCGGTCCTTCCGGGGATCGCAGAGCCATCCTTGAAATACCACCCTTGTGTTGTTCGTTGCCTAACCTCGACCCGTGAAGCCGGGCGGGGGACAGTGCTTGGTGGGCAGTTTGACTGGGGCGGTCTCCTCCTAAAGAGTAACGGAGGAGCGCAAAGGTCGGTTCAGCGCGGTTGGCAATCGCGCATCGAGTGTAAGGGCATAAGCCGGCTTAACTGCGAGACTGACGTGTCGAGCAGATGCGAAAGCAGGCCCTAGTGACCCGATCGTTCCGTGTGGAAGGGCGATCGCTCAACGGACAAAAGGTACTCCGGGGATAACAGGCTGATGACTCCCGAGCGTTCATAGCGGCGGAGTCGTTTGGCACCTCGATGTCGGCCCATCGCATCCTGGGGCTGAAGGCGGTCCCAAGGGTTCGGCTGTTCGCCGATTAAAGCGGTACGCGAGCTGGGTTCAGACCGGCGTGAGCCAGGTCGGTCCCTATCTGCCGTGGGCGTACGAGACTTGAAGGGGGTATCTCCCTAGTACGAGAGGATTGGGAGGTACCAGCCTCTGGTGTACCTGTTGTCGCGCTAGCGGCACCGCAGGGTAGCTAAGCTGGGAAAGGTTAAACGCTGAAAGCATCTAAGCGTGAAACCCTCCCCAAGATGAGGTCTCGGTGCTCCCCTTCGGGGTGAGCTGAAGGCCCCTGCAAGACCAGCAGGTTGATAGGCCGGATGTGTAAGGGCAGAGATGTCTTTAGCTTACCGGTACTAATGGCCGAGGGCTTGACCACATTTATGAATCGCTGACCAAGCCGTCGCAGACGACGCAACGACCTCGACAACACGTTTACCTGGCCTCTATTCGGTTGACCGAAGCATCACGCCCGCGGGCCAACAGAGGCCCGCGCAGGCGACCCGATATTGTCGGTGACCATACGAGCGGGGAAACACCTCTTCCCATTCCGAACAGAGCCGTTAAGCCCGCTCGGCCGATGGTAGTCCTTCGGGGCGAGAGTAGGTGATCGCCGACGCTATTTCTTGAAAAAGCCCGCCTGAAACCAGGCGGGTTTTTTCGTGCGCCAACGCCCCCCTTGGCGACGTGTAGGCGCTAACGCAGGCCCGCCCGGCACGTCTACGTCTACATTGTGTGGTACAATCTATGGGGCCCGGGGCTGATAGGGGAAAACTGTGCGTGCTGTGCTCCTACTTGTCGTGCTGACGGCGGGGGGCGGCGCTGACGACCCGAAGTCCGTGCAGATCCTGCCGCCGAGTGTCCAGACCCGCTCTTCGGCCGACCGGGCGTTTTCATTTCGCGTGACCCCAACGAAAGACTGGCCTCGCGTCAAAGGTGAGTGCTTGGCCGAGATGAAGGCCCGCAAGGGTGACAAGGCCGGCCAAGTCCTCTGGCGCGGCAAGCTTCTCAACGAGTGGGCCCCGCGACGGGTGCTGGTGGCTGGCGACGGGCGGCACGTGGTCACCATCGACGACTGGTCGCACGGCGGCCGACAGCACGCGCTGGTGATCTACGGGCCCGAGGGCAAGCTCGTGCGCGACCTGGCGCTGTCGGATTTGCTCGAACCGGATGAGATCAAGCACCTCAAGCGTCGCAAGCTTCGCCTGGAATGGACCGGCGGTGCCAAGTTCCGCTTCAGCAGAGACCACAAGAGGCTGTTTATCCGCTGCGGCTGGGGCAGGCTCAAGGTCATCGACCTGGCAACCGGCGCGGTGCAGGGCAAACAAGGCAAGGAGTACGACAGACTGCTCAAGCAGTTCGAACTGCTGCCGGACGAAGCCTTCGGTGATGCCGCCCTGCTCGGGCTCGCCGGCGCTGCCGCGCCCGACTTGGCTGTGCCCCCGCCCGATCCGTGTAACCCGGTCGACTATGTCGAATGGTTGCACCGCGTCAACAACGAGGGCGTCGCCGACGAGGACAACGCCGCGCCGCTGCTCGACGAGGCTATGGAGCGATTGGTCGGTCTCGGCGAGCACTATGACATGTTGAACGGCGCGCTCGACAGCAGCTTGGACTGGGACAGCGAGCAGGGCGCCATGCTGGCTGAGTGGTTCGAGCAGAACGCCGACGCCCTGGAATTGTTCCGTCAGGCGTCGGAAAAACCTGCGTACGCTCGTGAGTACTCCGCTGGTGGCAGTCAGGGCTTGATAGCTGTGCAGTTGCCGCAGTTGTCACGCCTGCGAAACACGTGTAAGGCGTTGGCGGCTCGATCGAGCTGGCATCGCAGCCAGGGACGCTACGCCGACGCCGCCGAGGACCTGCTCACCGTCGCTCGCGTGGCCCGGCTTCAGTCGAGAACGCCTTTCCTGATCGAGTCGCTGGTCAGCATGGCCGTGGACGCGCTGGCGTACCCCGATGTTGCCCGTTTGTCTGCCGATGCGGGCGACGCGCTCGATTACGGGATGCTGGCTGAGCGTTTGGAGCGCGACGATCCGCCGCTGCCGTCGTATGCCCGCGCAATCCCGGCCGAGAAAGCCATGCTTATGGATACATGCCAGCGCGTTTTCCAGATCGATCCGGAGACGGGTGGGCCCGCGCTGGATTTGCGGGAACCCGAGCAAGGCTTCGGCATGACCGACGATCAGGTGGGCGAGCTGAACGACTTCCGCCAGACCGGGGGGCTACTCGACAAGACAGTCCGGTCTGCCAATGCGTACTACGACCGCATGGCCGCGGCCATAGCGATGCCCTACCCCGATGCAAAAACGCGGCTGGAGCAACTTCAAGGCGAATCAGCGTACGAACCGAACCCACTCTTGCGTCACCTCACGTGGGCTGGCGCCAAGTGCAAGAGGACCGAAACCAGCCGTGAGTCGCACCGGCGACTGACGCACACGCTGGTTCGGGTGCTGGCCCACCGTCAGCAGACGGGCACGCTGCCGGATTCGCTCGATGACCTGCCCGACGCCGGCCACGTGACTGTCGATGCGTTTACCGAACAGCCGTTCGTCTATCGCCGCGACGGCGAGTCGTTTACGCTCTACTCGGTAGGTTCCAATGGTCAGGACGACGGCGGCACCCACACCAATTGGAAAGAGGAAGGCGACTTCGTCATCTGGCCGCCACGGTAGGGGCTGCCATACCTGCGGACGTGTAGTACGATATAGCTTGGGACTTAGCAATCAAACGATCCAGTGGGGTACGTGATGAAAAAGTCTCGACGAGTTCGTCCGAACCGGGGCAAGCCTTGTGCCGCTGTTGTTATATTGCTGCTGTTGGGGGCTACGGTCGTCGCTCAGCAGGAACAGTCCGAACCGCAACCCGATTACATGCGCCCGACCGAACGCGGTCTGCGTCTGACCCCCGGAATCGCCCGCGCTATTGGCACGCTTTGTGCCGGCGACCCTCTCAAGAGGCAGTACGGCCTCGACGAGGAGGCGCAGGAAAAGGCGGCCGAACTGATCGCGCGGCGGCTCATGCAGACCGCCCACGAGAACCAGGAGCAGGGGCAGGCGTTTTTCGAGTTCGCCTTCGAGAGCGTCATCGAAAGCCAAGGCCGTTTCACGCCCGAGTTGGGCAAGCGATGGGCCGAGCTGTCCGTCCCCCTGGTGGCGCCGATGCGCGAATGCTGGCTCGGCGTCGTGGAGGATCTCCGTCCGCTGATTCCTCCCGAAAAACAGGCCCGCTACGCGGCTGACACCATAGCCGCGACGCTCTTCTTCGACGGCTACACGAAGAAAATGGCCCGCTGGAAGGAGGGCAACGTCGGTAGGCGTGAGGACCCCTTCAACGTCCACCACGAGCCGAAGCAGCAAGACGACCCGGAGCAGCAAGCCGCCGCGTCGGCCCCATCCGAGCCCGACGAACTCGCCGAAGCACGCCGCACGGGCGAACGAATGCTGGACTATCAGATGACCCGCAGGTGGCGGCAGTACGTCAATGAAGCCGTCTCCTATTATCAGTTCGACGAAGCCCAGCAGGAGACGGCCGAGTCGATTCTGGCGGAGTTGTCCGACCGGGCCGGGCAGATTACGACGGACGACTGGCGGGCCAAGGCGCTGCTGAACCGCATCAAATGGCAGTTGGGCCATCGTGAGATGGGTCTTTACAACACCCCGTGGACATGGCAGGTCGACCGGGAATTTGACGACCTGATGCACCCCATCCACGAGATGACCCGCCAGTTGCAGCGCCGCCTGGACGCCATTCCCACCGCCGCCCAGCGCGCCGCCGCCGAGAAGCCGATCACTGAACGGTTCAACAAACTCGGCCTGAGCGAGTGATCCTTCGATGGACTGCACATTAGCGGCCGCACGTCTGCTGCATGCGCCCCTCACATAGACGCCGTCGGACGAAGGCACACCAGACCCATGCAATGGTTGACTTCACAGCCGCCCAAGGCATGATGTGCAGCAACATGGAAAGGGGCGTTGCGATGACCTCGCGCGAAAGAGTATTGGGCGCGTTGCGGCGGGAGCCGATCGATAAGGTGCCGATCCACGATTCGCCGTGGTTCACCGCGGTCGAGCGGTGGCACAAAGAGGGCCTGCCACCAGATGCCACGCCCGAAGACTACTTCGGCTACGAGTTTGCCGCGTTTAGCGCCGACCTGAGTCTCCAGCTTCCCCAGGAGACTGTCGAGGAGACCGACGACTACACCGTCGTCCGCAACGCCAACGGCGCGATCGTGATGAACTTCAAGGCCGCCACCAGCACGCCGGAGTATCGCGGCTTCACGGTCACCAGCCGCCAGGTGTGGAACGAGCATAGGGACCGCTACACCTACAACGACTCGCGGATCGACACCGACAAGGGCCTGGCCGGCAACCGGGCGGCTCGCCAGCGTGGTCTGTTCTGCCATTACGCGGCGGCGATCGGCTACGACAAGACCCAAGGCATCCTTGGCAGCGAGAACCTGCTGATGGCTATGGCCATGGAGCCCGACTGGGCCGAGGAGATGTTCGCCATGGGCATCGACCTGGCCATCGACGCGGGCGAGGCGATGCACCGGGGGGGCTATCACTTCGACGGCGTGTTTGCTTACGACGATAACGGGTACCGCAATACCACTTTATTCTCGCCGGACATGTACCGCCGTCTGCTCATGCCACACCACGCCCGGCTGTGCCGCTGGGCGCACGAGCACAATTGGCCGGTGCTGCTGCACAGTTGTGGCTGCGTTCGCGACCGGGTGGCCGACTTCATCGAGGCGGGGTTCGACTGTCTTCAACCCCTGGAGGTCAAAGCGGGGATGGACCTGATCGCGCTCAAGCGGCAGTACGGCGATCGACTCTCCTTCATGGGGGGTATCGATGTCCGCTGTATGAGCCATCCCGACCCGGCGGTGATCGAGAGGGAGATCGCCGAGAAGTTCGCCGTCGCCAAGCAGGGCAGTGGCTACATCTACCACAGCGACCACTCGGTGCCCGACAACGTGAGCTTCCAGCAGTATCAACGGGTCATCGAGCTGGTGCGGCAACACGGCTGCTATGATGGGGTCGCCTAGACCAAGCGGGCGGTCTTCAAACCTTACGCAACAACTTACCAGGACTACGAGTGCAGGCTGGGGGCTGCTGATGTGGGGGTGCGTCGCGCCGGCTGCGGCACCGCGTGGCTGACCGCCATTTGGTTTTTGCCCTCGACCTTGGCGGTGTATAGAGCCTTGTCGATGCTGCGAATGAACTCGTCGGTGGTCAACTCGCCCTGATACTGGCCCACACCAACGCTGATCGAGGCCGGCAGTGGCTTGCGGCGCCATGTGATCGACTTCTGGCGGATGTCGCCCAGGACGCGCTGGGCCACGTGCTTGGCGGCTTCCAGTTCGGTGTTGGGAAGAATGACGCCGAACTCGTCGCCGCCGCAGCGAGCGGGGAGGTCGATCTGGCGGACTGCCGCCACGACCCTGGAGGCCACCGTGCGCAGCAGACGGTCGCCGGCTGGGTGCCCCAGGCTGTCGTTGACCTGTTTGAGTCCGTCCACATCCAGCAGCATGAGGCTGAGTGGGGTGCCGTAGCGCCGGGAGCGCATAACCTCGTTACGGAGTTGCTGGTTGAAGGCCCGGTAGTTGCCCAGGCCGGTCAGGGCATCGGTGAGGGCCTGCTGCTGCGTGCGTTCGAACAGGTCAATATTTGCTACGGCGCCATTGAGTATGTCGGCCAGCATCCTCAGCAGAGGCTGGTGTTGTTCGGTCGAGAGAGGTCGGTCGTCGGCTGGATCGGAGAGGTTCAGCACGCCGGCCAGGCGGTCGGGCGTTGTTAACGGAATGATGATGCAGCTTCTTGTGCTGTAGCGGCTTGCGTAGGGTCGCTCCGGCAGGGGACGTGTGGCTGTCTCCCAGTCACGGATCAGGCAGGGGCGATTCTTTCCGATGGCCCAGGCCATCGGGTGGCCGGGGTCGCGCCCCAGGTCAATGAGCGTGTTGATTTCATAGGGATGATTGCAGCATTCCAGCACTAGTGTTCCGGCTTTGGGGTCGTAGCTGTAGTAGGATGCCAGCCTCATGTCGAACACGGGCGGCAGGTGTCGCACGCAGCTCTCGGCCAACTGCCTGCGATTGAGTCGGTTGAGTTCGGCGGCGGCTGCCAGAAGCTCCCACGTCTGCGGGCCATGCGGGTCCATGCGTTTCCGTCTCTGCTGCTGTCGTGTACGCGGCAGGCGCTTCGGTGACGGGAAATCGCCGCTCACGAGTATGCTGAGGCGGCAAGCCGCCTTACGGCGGTCGACCACGAGGCAATTAAAAGGTGGTCGCAAATCGCTTTTGCAGACCAATAGCCGTTGTCCTGGCCAAGCGACTACGCTGCCGTGGCGACAGACCGCGTGTCCGAAGCGATCGACATCGACGACGAGCCAGTCCTGAAGGCCGGCTGCGCCGGCAATGGCGTCGGGGCTTTTGAGGTGTACGACCTGTGTGGCGGCCCCGCCCCGCCTCAACTCAGCGCGGAGCGAGCGGATAAGCATATTATCGGGCGTTACGGCGAGGACCTTGCAGAAGGAGTCGTTCATGGTGGCGATCCAGGCTTGTGTGCGGCGTGCCGAGTCGGGTCGCGCTGCTTGTATCGGGGCGCGGCGAGGGGATGGTCCAAGAAATTTTCGACAAATTGAGCGATTGCCTATTGACGTAGTTATCGGTCCGGCGCATAAAGCTCATAGACGTTTCGTCTAATGTCTTTCGTCCTGCTGAAAGGGCACAAGGAGATGGGACTGGCTTCGGCGGGTGCGGTGTCTGCAGCCAGCCGCTCGCAGCGGAATTGTCTGCCGGACGGGCCGGGGCGATGCACAATTCCCCCCAAGTTATATCGCGTGCAGGAGGTCGTGTGGCACACCGGGTTGTCCCGCAAGACCCTTCACAATTACGCGGTCATGGGCCTGATACGCGAGCACACATGGACGCCCGGCGGGCACCGTCTCTTCGACGAGTCGGTGTTCGAAAGACTGCACCGCATCGGCGAATTGAAGAAAACGCATCGGCTTGCAGAAATACGATCTTTGATGGCGGGTGAGACGTTCGCAGGTGACCTTTCCGGCGCCCCCCGCGGCGCCATGTAGCAGCCCGTAAGTTTGGTCGGCCAGGAGGGCCGGCTGGAAAGAGGCTCAGGATGAGCAGGCCTGTTGGACCGGGGCAGCTTCGGCAGTCCTTAGCCGGCAAGTGGCAGGTGCCGTTGCTCGCATGCGCGCTGGTCCTGTTGGCGGTCGGCCTGGTCCGCATGGGCCCGGACCAGGAAGAAGTGCCCTTCGAGATGTACGTGAAGCGCGTGGAAGTGCTGATGAGGGGGCGCTTCCACACGCAGGCTGCCGAATTGATCAAGTCTCTGCTCGAACAGGAGCGACCCGACGAAGAGGTGGCGCGGCTCCGTCGGCTCATGGCTCGTACGATTTTCGCCGTCGAGAAGCCCCTGGCCGAGCACGACCCGGAGAATGCCAAACGCATCATCTACAACTACGGCCAAGCCACGGAAAGGGGGCTGCCCCCAACGGCTGAGGACGTCGAGCAGTTGGCCGCCGCATACGAGTGGCTGGGCCGGTGGGACAAGGCGGTGGCCCGGTATCGTCAGGCGCTGAGTCTGGCCCCATCGCGGCCCAACCAGATTCGCCGCAGGCTCATCGAGTTGCTGGGGATAATGCCCGACGTTCCGCCCGACCGTGTTGCGGAAGAGATCGACTCGTTGCTCGCACACAGCCAGGATGATCCGGCTAATCTGGTGTGGGCCGTCGAGCGCAAGGCCGAGCTGCTGCTGCGGCAGGGCCAACTGGATGAAGCTCGCGAATTGCTGACCCGCACGCGTCGGGGCGTTACCGATGGCTCGCTTAGCGGGCAGTTGGATTACTTGGCCGCGCTGACGGAGTTCTATGCGGGTGATTACGACGAAGCAGAGCCGCTGGTACGCCAACTTCGTGCAAGGTTGAGCGTCAGCGATGAGCTCAGCGCCAAAACCGGCTGGCTATTGGGACGGTTGGACTACCAGCAGGATCGGCCTCAGTACGCACTGTCCGTGTTTGACGATGTGCTGGCGTCGTTCGCGTCGGGCCCGTACGTGACGGGGTGCATGCTTGGCCGGGCTGAATGCTTGGCGGCTCTCGAGCGATACGACGAGGCGGGCGGGGCGTACGAGGAGGTTGTGGCGCTGTTCCATCGCGGACGGCATGGGCGCCTGGTGGATGGGGCGGCGGTGCGTACCAGCCTGACAGGGCTCTACTACAACTTGCGGGCGCGAGGACGTACGGTCGAGGCGCTGCGGTTCATCAAGTTGGCACTCGATCTGACCAACCGGCAAGACCTGGAGAAGGTGACCTGGTACCTGGGCGTGGTGGCGCGCCTGCATGAAGAACTGGGCCGTCAGGCGCGCAGCGAGGCGGACCGTCTCGGGGGCGACCCGCACGAAGGGGCAAGTGCAGAACGACTGGCTGAGGCCAAACGGCATTTCGGCGAAGCGGCCAACACGTGGCTCGAGCTGGCGAAGGCAAACACGCTGCGGGACGCCATCGCCGAGGACGCTGCGTGGCAGGCGGCCGACGACTTCGATCTAGCCGGCGAAACGGAGAGTGTGATCGAGATTCTCAGCGAATTCATCGTCCAGCGTCCAAACAGTCCGCGCACGCCGCAGGCGCGGTTCCGTTTGGGGCAGGCCTACCAGGCGCAAAACGAACTCCACTCGGCGATTGAGTCGTATCGCACGTTGGTGCAGAAACACCCTCGGACTCTGTCGGCGTTCAGCGCCATGGTGCCGCTGTCGCAGTGCTTCGTGGCGCTTGGTGCGGACTTCTATGAACAGGCCGAGCAGGTTCTTCTGCTCGTGTTGGAGGAAGACCCCAGCCAACCCGGACTGTATACGCCCGAAGCGCCGCTGTTCCGGGAGGCGCTGTTCAGGCTGGGCGAGTTGTACGGCCACATGGACAGGCATACCGACGCCATTGCGCGTCTGGCGGACTTCCTGGAGTACTATCCGCAAGACGCGCGACGGCCGCAGGTGCAGTTCATGTTGGCCGACTCGTACCTTAAGGCAGGCTTGGCGCTGCGCAGCCGGGCAGGGGGGGATGTGGAGTTCAACGCGCGCGAGACGCTGCTGGGCGAGTTCCGCAAGCGTCTGCAAGAGGCGGCGAGGCTGTACGAACAGGTGATCGAGGCCTATGGCGCGAGGCCTGAGGAGTCGCTGTCGGCGCGCGAGCAGCTCTATCTTCGGCTTGGGTACCTGTACCGGGCGGAATGCGCCTTTGAGCTGGGACAGTACGAGCAGGCGGTCCCGCTGTACGAGCAGGCGGCCTATCGCTATCAGAATGAGCCTGTGTCGTTGTCGGCATATTTACAGATTATCAACTGCTATTTTCGTCTGGGCGAGCGGCAGCGGGCGCGGACGGCTCTCGGGCGAGCCCGCTGGCTTCTGCGGCGAATGCCGGTTTCGGACTTTGCGCAGCAGCCGACCGGCATCGACCGTCAGCGCTGGCAGGATGTGCTCGCGTGGGTTGAAGACTCGGGTCTTCTGGCATCACAAGAAGGGAGCGCACCATGAACGCTTCTGCACTCGTTGAGGACGGGCGACGATTGACCGAATTGCTGACTCGGCAGCGAGATCTGTACCGCGAACTCTACGCGCTGGCGCACCGGCAGGAGTCACTGGTCGCTTCGAACGACACCGATGGCCTGTTGCGTCTGCTGTCGAGTCGACAGCGGTTGGTCGATCGTCTGATGGATCTGGACGGGTCGCTGGCGCCGATCCGCGCCCAATCAGGGCAGATCCTGGCGACGATGTCGCCGCAGCAGCAGGATGAAGTGCGAGCCCTGGTGGGGCAGGTCAATGAGCTGCTCAAGACGATACTGAAGCGCGACGAAAGCGACACGGAGTCCCTGTCATTGCGGAGAAATCAGATCAAACAGGAGCTTCACCAAGCGGCGGCGGGGCAGCAGGCCCATCGAGCGTACGCGTCGAAGTCGGATGAGCCGAGATACCTGGATCAGACCGATGAGTGAGACGATGACGTCGCCCGCGGAGATATTGGAGCGTTCGCCGGCTGTCGCGGCACCGTCGAATGCCGAGGGCCTCACCGACCGAGAGCGGGAACTTGGGGCCATTATCCTCGCGTACAACGAGGTGACCGAGAAGCTCAAGGTGGCGTACGAAAGACTCGAAAGCGAGCTGTCGCGACTGCGCGGGGAACTGGCCGCCAAGAATCGCGAGTTGGAAAGGCGAAAGCGGTTGGCCGCGCTGGGTGAGATGGCGGCGGGGCTCGCGCACGAGATCCGCAACCCGCTTGGCGGGATTTCGCTGTTCGCCTCTCTCTTGGAGCAAGACTGCCGGGGTTCGGAAACATCACTCGATCTGGTACGCAAGATTCAGAAGGGCGTCGGGCGGCTTGACGGTGTCGTGAGCAACGTGCTGGCGTTCGCCCATCCAAGACAGTTGCAGCGCCGCCGTGCGCTGCTCAAGTCGACTCTCATGGAAGCGGTGGAGATGGCCCGACCGCATTTCGTGCAGCGCTGCGTGGAAGTCGAAATCGACGACGCGGTCGGCGACCAGGAACTCTGGGCCGATGCCGGGCAACTGCAGCGAGCGGTCCTGAATCTCCTGGTGAACGCGTCGGAGGCATCTGAGGCCGGTGGGCTTGTGCGTTTGTCGAGCCGTAGGGTGGGCGCCGACCACGTGGAGATCGAGGTAACGGATCGGGGTAGCGGCATAGCCGGCGAGGCGTTGGATCGCCTTTTCAACCCGTTTTTTACGACGAAGGAGACGGGTACGGGCCTCGGTCTGGCGATCGTGCACCGGATTGTCGAGTCGCATGGCGGCACGATCCGGGCGGCGAATCGGCCCGGGGGCGGTGCGGCCTTCACGATACGCCTGCAACTGTTGAACGGGTCATTGGCGGCTGACCGGGAGGGTTGAGGATGGCGCGAGTTTGTGTCGTTGATGATGAGGAGCTGATGCGTGATTCCCTCAAGGCGATTCTGTGCCGAGAGGACCATCAGGTTGAGATCTACGAACACGGTCACGACGCCTTGGAGGCGGCGCGTCAGCGTGTTTTCGACCTGGTTATCACCGATTTGAAGATGCCCGCGATGGACGGGATTGCGTTGCTGCGCGGGCTGCGTGCGGCGGGCGTCGAGGCACCGGTGATCGTCATGACCGCCTACGGGACCGTGGCGACGGCTGTGGAGGCCATGAAGCTGGGGGCGTTTGACTACCTACAGAAGCCTTTTCAAGGCAATGAGATTGTGATTCTGGCCGAACGCGCAATCCAGGACGGGCGTCTGCGGGCGGAGAACGAGGCGCTGCGAACGTCGCTGCTGGACTGGGAGCAGGGGCGAAGTCTCGTGGGAGAATCGCCGGCCATGCAGGAGGTGCGCAGTCAGATTCAACGCGTGGCCAACAGCAGCGCCACGGTTCTGGTCGAGGGTGAGTCGGGCACGGGCAAGGAGATGGTGGCTCGGGCCATTCACGCCGCCTCCCCGCGTGCAAGTCGTCCGATATTGTGTCTGAACTGTGCCGCGCTGTCCAGCGGGCTGCTGGAGAGCGAGTTGTTCGGGCACGAGAAGGGCGCTTTCACGGGAGCGGATCGCCTCCGCAAGGGGCGGTTTGAACTGGCCGAGGGCGGGTCGCTAATGCTCGATGAGATCAGCGAGGTGCCGCTGAACCTTCAGGCCAAGTTGTTGAGAGTTCTCCAGGAGCGTGAGTTCGAGCGGGTGGGCAGCAGCATTACGCGACGTGTGGACGTTCGCGTGATCGCCACCACGAATCGGGCGCTGCGTGAATGGGTGGCTCGCGGTCGATTCCGTGAGGATCTGTACTTCCGCATCAGCGTGTTGCCGATCGTGCTGCCCGTGCTTCGCGACCGGCGCGAGGACATCCCCCAACTGAGCGACTATTTCCTGGAGCGAATCGCGAATCGCGAGGGGCGCGAGCCTCTCCGATTCTCCGGGCGAGCGCAGCGTCTGCTGCTGCAGTACGACTGGCCGGGCAACGTGCGGGAGTTGGAGAACGTCTGTGAGCGGGCCTCGATTCTGGTCAGCGGTGAGACGGTGGAGGCCCATCACATTGAGATGTGGCTGGCCGGGCAGGTTCGGTCGGTCAAGTTCCCGGGCCATCACCGTCCCGGCCATATTCTGGAGGATGCAGAACGAGAACTTGTTCGGCAGACCCTGGCCCGGTTCAACGAGCACCGCGAGCGGACGGCCAAGGCGTTGGGGATCGGCCTGAGGACGCTGGGAATGAAGCTGAAGCGTTGGCGGGAGGAAGAGGAGTCGCTGCGTGCGGGATGATGCGGTCGGCGCAGGAATCGCCGGGTCGAAGCGCAGGAATTGCGCGTTGCAGGAGCGTCGACAGGCGTTAGCGGGGCAGTCCGGGGCAGTGGTCGAGGCTGGTATGGCGATTGCAACAGATACGATAGCCTGTGATTCGGTTAGGGCGACCGAGCGCCGCCGGTGTGCCCGCTCGGTGGGTGCGGTGGAGAGGATCGGATGCTGCTGAGTTCTGTTATCAACAGCGGGTCGGTAGTGGCCTTGGAGAAACTGGCTGCCTTCACCGAGGACCGCCATCGCGTGCTGCTGGCCAACATAGCCAACCTGGACACGCCGGGCTACCGACCCAAGGACGTGGATCTGGCGGGCTTCAGGCAGGCGCTGTCCGAGGCCCTGGCGCGACGGACGCGAACGGGCGAAGCCGGCCTGGAGGTGGAAGACGGCCGAGGCTGGCAAGTAGACCCGAGCGGACGCGTGGAACTGCACCCGGTCGAAGTCGAGCCGCAGAACGTGCTGTTTCACGACGGGACGAACGCCCAGGCAGAGCGGCAGATGAGCGAGCTGGCCAAGAACGCAATGGTCCATCAGATGGCGCTGGAACTGCTGCGCGGGCGCTACAACAGCATGATGTCGGCCATTCGAGGGCGACTGGAATAGGGTTGAACTGAGCGATGTTTGATGCACTCGACATTAGCGTTTCGGCGCTGCAGGCGCAACGCATACGTATGGACACCGTGGCGGGCAATTTGGCCAACGCATTCACCACGCGCAACGCGGATGGCCAGGGCGAGCCCTACCGCCGGCGCTTCGTCGTTTTTGCCGAGGGCGACGGCGGCGGCGGCCGGGGTGTGCACGTGGGGCGGATCGGCGAGGATCCGGCCCCGCCGAGGTTGGTCCACGAGCCGGGACACCCCGACGCCGATGCGAATGGCTATGTTCGGTATCCGAACGTGCAGGTAAGCACGGAAATGATCAACGCGCTGGAGGCGGCGCGGGCCTACGAGGCGAACATCACGGCGATGCAGGTGACTAAATCCATGGTGAGCAACACGTTGCGGTTGCTGGCGTAGCGGCGGTGGAAGGCAGAGGTGGCGGATCATGCCGGACTCGATGGACGTAAACAATGTCAACCCCCTGACTCGTCCCTCGCCGATCACCCGTCCCGATCATCCGCAGCGCTCGGCGCCGGCGGGCAAGGATTTCAAGACGGTGCTGCTGGAGAGCCTGAACCAGGTCAACAACCTCCAGCAGGAGGCGACAGCCGGCGTCGAGCGGCTGGCGACAGGCGAGACGGAGAATATGGCTGAGGTGTTCAGTGCCGTTCGTAAGGCCCAGGTGGCGTTCGGGCTGTTGATGGAGATCCGGAACAAGCTGATGGACGCGTATGAGGAGATTCAACAGATGCGCGTCTAGTGCGGTCGGGCCCGACCCGGAGCCTGCCGTAATGTGGAGCTGATCGGATGGAATTCCTTCGCAAGAGCCTGGTACAGGTTGCCCAGCACTTGTCGGGGCTGACCACTTCGCAGCGTCTGGCAATCGGTCTGTGTGCGGTGCTGGTGGTGCTCTCGATGGTGTGGCTGCTGCAATGGGCGGCGCGTCCCGAGATGGTGCCGGTGGTTTTCGAGGGGTTTTCCTCGCCGGATCAACTGCTGTCGGCCGAGAACGAGCTGCGCAGCATGGGAATCTCGTACCAGGTGGAGGGCAGCAAGATCTTTGTGGGGCGCAGCGACCGCGACCGCGTCCTGGCGCGGCTGGGCGAACGTCAGATGCTGCCGGCCGACACGAGTCTGACCATCGAGAAGATCATCGAGGATGACAGTCCGTTCCGAAGTCAGGCTGACAGCCATCGAATCTGGGCATACGCGAAGGCTAACAAGCTGTCGAAGATGCTGAGTGACTTCCGGGGAATCCAACAGGCGAAGGTCGTGATCGACAAGCCGATGCGGCGGGGCCTGGGATCCGTCGCGGCGAGCCCCACGGCGAGCGTGATGGTGTGGACCCAGCCGGGCCAGGGGCTCACCGCCGAGAACGTGGATGCCATTGCCGGCTTCGTGGCTGGAGCCGTGGCGGGCCTGGACGCTACCAAAGTCGGGATCACCGACGGGCGGACGGGTAAGTCATACCGCGTACGCGACCACGACAGCGCGAGCGCAGCGGCGTCCGACCTGCTCGAGTTGGCCAAGAAGGCCGAGGAGCATTACACGCAGAAGGTTCGCGATCAGTTGCGCGCGATTCCGGGTGTGGTGGTGAACATCTTCGCCGAGCTTGAGTCGTCGGCGCGCCAGGAATACCACCGGACGCAGAATAAGACGATCGATCTGGAGATCGAAAGCACCAAGCAGACCGAAACCCGCAACCGTCCGGGTGCCGAGCCGGGAGTGGTGCCCAACGTCGGACAGGCCGTTGCATCGGTGGGCGGTCCGTCGGACCAGAACGAGAAGAAGACGGAACGAATCAAGTCCGAACCGGCGGACGAACGTGTGGTCAGAACGGAAACAGGGTTGGGAGCCGTACGGCAATTGAACGCGGCGGTAAACGTGCCTCGCAGTTATTTGAAGGCGGTGTTCCTCCAGCAGCCCGGAAACGAGGGCAAGGAGCCGGACGACGCGGCCTTGCTGGGGACCGGGCAACTGGAAGAGATCCGCAAGCAGGTCATGCCCCTGATCCATGCGACCGAACCGCAACAGGTTCAGGTGACCATGTATTACGACGTGAACACCCCGGCGCTGTTGGAGTCCGCGCCCGAGGCAGCCTCGATGGGCGCCCTGGCCTTGACGAAGACGTATGGCCAGCAGGTGGGGCTTGGGGCGTTGGCGGTGGTAAGTCTGTTCATGATGCTTCTGCTGGGCAGGCGCGCACCGGTTTCGATTGGGGCGGATGGGACGGTCTTGGCCGGTTTGGGGGCGGGCGATATCCCGATGGCTGAAGTCCTGTCGGGCGAGGCGCCGCCCGTAGGCGATGCCCAGGAGGGCCGGGGTGTCCTGGTCGCGCAGGAACTCGATGAGAAGAGCGTGCGGACGGGCGAGATGATCGAGCAGCTAAACGACATGGTGCGGGAAGACCCAGCCTCGGCCGCGGGGCTGGTGAAGCGGTGGATGGAGAAAGAGAACGGGTAGGCGAATGGGAGCAGGAGCAGTGGCCAAAACGTCGTCAGCACCCGGGACGACCGAACCGCAGTCGCTGAGCGGGTCGCGCAAAGCGGCTGTCCTGTTGGTATCTCTCGACGAACATGCTGCATCGCAGGTGCTCCAGCACCTTCTGGAGGACGACGTTGAGGATATCACGCGCGAGGTCGCGTCGCTTCAAGGCATAGGTCGCGACCAGCGGGAGGCGGTGATCGAGGAGTTCTACAACCTCGCGTTGGCCAAATCGTACATCGACCAGGGCGGATTGGAGTATGCTCGGCGACTGCTGGAGGGTTCGCTGGGCAAGGACAACGCCCAACGGATCATTCAACAGATCGAGCATCAGGTTTCCAAGCAACCGTTCAGCTTTCTGCAAAGAGCCGAGAGCGAGAACCTGCTCACGTTCATTCAGGACGAGCACCCGCAGACCATCGCGCTGATCCTCGCGCATCTTCCGCCGTCCAAGGGGAGTGAGATTCTGTCGGGTCTGTCGGCCTCCAAGCAGTTGGAGGTCGTCACGCGCATCGCCAACATGGAGCAGACCAGCCCGGAGGTGATCAAGGAGGTGGAGCGGGGGTTGGAGCACCGGCTCTCGGGCATGTTCGCCGAGCAGTTTGCCCGCGTGGGTGGGGTGGAGGCGGTGGCCGAAATGCTGAACCTCGCCGACCGCGCCACGGAAAAGGGCATCCTGGAGTCGCTGGAGGCGGAGGACCCCGATCTGGTGGAGCAGATCCGGCGACTCATGTTTGTCTTCGAGGATCTGATGCTGGTCAACGACCGAGGCATTCAGGCGGTCTTGAAGGAGATCGACAACGACGAGCTGGCTCTGGCGCTGAAGACGGCCAGCGACGAGTTGAAGGAGAAGATCTACACGAACCTGTCGACGCGGGCGGCGGAGATGATCAAGGAAGACATGGCTTATATGGGGCCCGTGCGCCTCAGCGATGTTGAGGCCGCTCAGCAGCGCATCGTCGATGTGGTGCGACGTCTGGAGGATGCTGGCGAAGTTATGATCGCCGGTCGAGGCGGCGAGAAGGAAATGGTGGTGTAACACGCAAGTAGAGTGGCGAGCCGCACGGCGGAGGTGGTCGGAATGACGTGCAACCGGGTGACGAATCGGCTTTCGCCGCGACGGTGAACGCAGTCGGCGCCGGACGGCGCCGTAGGGAGATAGGACGTTGTCGACGGTGATCAAGGCAGAGGACGTGCGACGGCAAGGGCTGCAACTGAGTGTGTTCAGCCTGGCCGACATCCGAGCGCAGGCGGACGGGATCCTCGCCCGCGCGCGTGTCGAGGCCGCGTCGATCCTGGCCGATGCGCAACGCCGCAGGCGCGAATTGACCGAACAGGCCAAGCAGCAAGGTCATGCCAAGGGCTACCAGGCAGGTCTGGCCGAGGGTCGACGTGCCGGGCACGAACAGGGCTTGGCCGAGGCACGCGAGCGCTTCGGCCTAGACCAGGAGAGACTGCTCGCGACGTTGACGGCGCTGTTTGACGACTTCGATCAGCAGAAGCGGCGGATGCTTTCGCAGGCTCACAGCGATCTGGTGCGGCTTGCGCTGGCCATCGCCGGCAAAGTCGTCAAGCGTATTGTGGCTGGCGACGCGCAGGTGGCTGCGTCCAATGTGCAGGAAGCGGTGGCGCTGGTCAGTTCGTCGAGTGACGTCGTGGTTCACGTGCACCCGGCCGAACTGGAGTCGGTTCAAAGGTTCTGTCAGCAGTGGGCGCAGCAGACAGGCCGGCTTGATCACCTGCACATGGTGGCGGACGAATCGATCGATCGAGGTGGATGCGTGATCCGGACGGGCAGCGGCCAGGTCGACGCAACGGTGCAAGGCCAATTGGACCGCATCGCCGAGCAGCTTGTGCCCGGCGAGCGGGAAGGGTCGGTGGCGTGAGCGTCTTTGCCCCCCAGTTCGAGGCCGTCGAGCAGATGATCCCGCAAGGGCTGACGGGCACGGTCGACGGTATCACGGGCATGAGGGTGTCGGTGGCTGGGCTGCGCGCACCGGTGGGTGCGATGTGCGAAATGACCACCCGCACGGGGCGGCTGGTGCAGGCCCAGGTGGTGGGTTTCCGGGGTGACCAGGCATTGCTCATGCCGTTGGGTGACGTATCAGGCGTGAGCAAGGGTGATGCGGTCCAATGCAGGACCACGCAGCAGACCGTGGCCGTTGGCGGCGATCTTCTGGGTCGCGTAATCAACGGTATGGGCGACCCGATCGACGAGGGCGGTTCGCTCTGCGGGGAGCAGTACTACCCGCTGTTCAGGCAGGCGCCGAAGGCCATGTCTCGTCTGCGGATCGACGAGCCGCTCGGCACGGGCATCCGCAGTATAGACGGATTACTGACCGCGGGGCGTGGGCAACGTCTCGGTATCTTTGCCGGGACGGGTGTGGGCAAGTCGGTGCTGATGGGCATGATTGCCCGTTACACCTCCGCGGATGTGACGGTTGTGGCATTGGTGGGTGAGCGCGGGCGCGAGGTCGGCGACTTTTTAAGTAAGGATTTGGGCAAGGACGGACTGAAACGTTCCGTCGTGATTGTCAGCACATCCGACGAATCACCGGTGCTTCGCGTCCGCGCGACCTTTTTGGCTACGGCGGTGGCCGAGTATTTCCGCGACCAAGGCGCTGATGTCCTGCTGCTGGTGGATTCGCTCACGCGGCTGGCCATGGCCCAGCGTCAGATCGGCCTGGCCGCAGAGGAGCCGCCGGCGACGAAGGGCTACACCCCGAGTGTCTTCGCCATGCTTCCGCAATTGCTGGAGCGAAGCGGGCGCACCCAGACCGGAAGCATTACCGGCTTCTACACGGTGCTGGTTGAGGGTGACGACATCAACGAACCGATCAGCGATGCGGTGCGGGGTGCTCTGGACGGTCACGTCTGGCTGTCGCGGGGTCTGGCCAATCGCGGGCACTATCCCGCGGTGTCCGTGCTCGAGAGCATCAGCCGTGTCATGATCGACGTGGTCGACGACGAGCAGATGGAGGCGGCGCGCACCGCGTCGCGCGTTCTGGCTGTCTGGCGCGATATCGAGGACCTGGTCAACATCGGCGCCTATGCGAGGGGAACGAATTCCGAATATGACCTGGCTCTGGACGCCAAGCCGTTGATCGATGCGTATCTGCGGCAGGGCATCGCAGAGCACATCGGCTTCGACCAGGCGAAGAAGCAACTGCTCGAACTGAACGGACGTATTGCGGAATTGGCAAAGAAGGCCCGTGTGCACCGAGGTGCCCCGGTTGGGGCGGTCGGCGACGGGCCGACGTAAAGAAAGAGACGAGCAGAATGGCGAAGCGATTTCTTTTCCGACTGGAACCGGTTCTGCGGATTCGACTGCAGGAGGCCGACCAAGCCAAACGCGTGGTGGCCGAGAGCCTTCGGACAATCTCGAAGGTTCAGCGCGAGATCGGCCTGTTGCAGAACCGGATCGACCAGCAGGTGGCGGCCATGCGGGCGGGTCCGTTGGTGGGCGCATTGGATGTGGGACAGGTATCGCGCCATCGACACTGGCTGTCGCATCTCCAGCGAGGGGTGCTCGATGCGATGGCCCGGGTCCGCCAGTTGCAGGCGCAATTGGCCAGGGAGCGGGCCTTGCTGGCTGAGGCCACCAAAAAGGTGAAGGTCCTGGAGACGCTCAGGCAAAAGCGGGAGCAGCGCTATCACTATGAGCTTCAGCGCCGAGAGGCGGCCGATGCTGACGAAATGAGCACGCAGCGCTATCTGCGCCTGCGGATGGTGGAGACGTAACCGTTGCTGAAGCGGATCTACAACGCCGTAGCGATCCTCGCCATCGTCAACCTACTGGTGATGGCCGTGCTGATTGGGGTGGCCTGGGCGTCCGGGCGGCTCAGCGCCGAGCGGGTCGAGCAGATTGCCATGGTGTTGCGGGGCGAGCTTGGCAAGGACCAGGCGCCCGCGACCCAACCGGCGGCAACCCAGCCGGCCCCGCAAGCGGCCAGCGAGAAGATCCGTCATGACGAGGAGTTGGAGGAAATCTTCGCTCGGCGGTTCGACTGGCATCACCGGGAACTCCAGAACCTGGTGTCGCTGATCGATACGGCCAGGCTCGAGCAATTGCGGCAGCGTGAGGCCCTCCAGCAGGAGGTGGCGCAGTATGAGGAGGCCCGACAAGCCTGGCTCGAGCAGGAGCAGCGAGACGGGTTCAAGCAATCGCTGGTGTATTTGGAAAGCATTGATCCGAAAATCGCCAAGTATCTGCTTCAGCAGAAGAAGGAAGCCGATGCGGCACAGTTTCTTTCCGCTATGAATAGTCGCAAGGGCCGGGACATCATCGAGGAATGTACCACGCCCGAGGATCGGGAGTGGATCGGACGAGTTCTCAACACGATCGAGCAAGGAGCGGCATCGCAGGCGGAGGACACCACGACGCCGACAGGCTCAACAGGGTAGGACGGATACATCGTGCGTGTCGATTTGCTACTGTCTGAAGTGATGCTTGAGGCTGCCACGGCACCGGCTGGGATGGTGCAGGCGAGGGACGACTGGGACGCCAAGCCCTTCGCCCAGGAGTTGGGGCGAGCGAAGGACCGCAGGTTTGAGCCGGGTGACGATCGTATGCGTCTCGACCGAACCGAGGGCGACGCGCAAGATAAGCGCGAACATCGTGAGGTGAACGCATCGGACCGTTCCGAGCCGCAGCCGTCGGGCGACCCGTCTGCCGACAAGCAGGCGGCGCCGCGGGACACGAAGGCGGCGGAAGCATCCGTCGCTGTGTCGGGACGCGGTGATGGAGGTGAGTCGGGCATGAACGTGACGCAGGACCAGAGCCAGCAGGGCTCTGAGCCACAGCCCGTGCCCGTCACCACTCAGCAGGGCCCCAGCACGCAACAGACGCAGCCGACAGCGACCGGGCAGGAGCCGATGCTGCAAACGAAGGTCGTCGAGCCCGTTGTTCCGCACCTTCCCGAGGCCAAGGTCGCCACGGAGGGTGAAGCGCGTTCGTTGTCGGCACAACAGCCTGCCTCTACCTTTACGGGTGAGATAGGGCGAACGCCGCCGCGCGTTGGCGAAGCCGCTTCAGACGCCGCCAAGCCACAGTCCGATGCCGACGGCAGGCCTGCTACCGCTGAGTCGAGCGGGCCGCGAAACGTGGAGCCCGCGCCTGCGACGAAGACGCCTGTGCCCGCCTCATCCCAGACGCAGAGTCAGTCGCCCACTCCGTCTCCACCAGTAGATGACAGTCGGCAGGGAACGCGCCCGACCCAATTCCTGCGTGATATGGTTGGCGTAGATTCGGTTCGGGTGGTCGAAGGAGAGTCCGAGCAGGCGCGGGGGCAGGTTGCTGCCCAGACGGATCAGACGAACAGTCCTTCGACGCCGGAGGCACAGGGTCGCCCCGAGGCTCCTCAGTACGGGCAGATGGTCGAGCAGGTGACGATCACCAAGTCATCCGAGCCCGGCCAGACGCCCGCCAGCGGCGCAGCCGCGCCGTCGGAAACCGACGCCGCTTTGCGTCCGGTGGAAGGTGGCGAGGCGCCCGACCGGGGTCAGTCGGAGGTTCGGCTTGCGGGTGGCGAAGGCCGCGCCGAAACACAGTCTTCGGATCGTGTACCACAAGGCCGTGTGGTGGACTACGTGGTTCGTGTGGCACGCGCCAACCTGGGGCGAGAGAACTGGCAGGTGCAGATCCGGCTGTCGCCCCCGCAGCTTGGCACGTTGCGGCTTGACGTGAGCGTGCGGCAGGGCGTGCTGAACATGCAGGTGTTGGCTGAGACGGCTGAGGCCAAGCATCTGATCGACTCGCGACTTGGACAGCTTCGCGATGCGTTGCAGCAGAACGGCATTATGGTCGAGCGACTGGAGGTGGACACGCGCCGGCCCGCCCCCAACGAAAGTTCGCAGAACAATGGGGATCAGACGTCCCGGCAAGGCACGGGCCAATCGGGCCAGAGCCACGGGCAGGCAGCCGGCGGCCGAGGCGACGGACACGAAAGGGGTCGCGGCTTCGGTGCCGTGTGGGATCAACAGTATTACGGGCCGAAGGCTGTCGAGGACGGGCCTGAAGAGCCGTCGGCAGTCGCGGTAGCGGATGCGTCGCGGGTGGCGGTAGACGTGACGGTGTAGTCCGGACCCACCCCGGGCAGGAGATCAAAGCAATGGACATCTCGGCAGTGGGAACCACGACGGGCGCGACGCCAAGCTCCTCAGGCGGCCAGACGCTGACAGCCGACGACTTCATGACGTTGTTGATCGCCCAACTGCGTGCGCAGGATCCGTTCGAGCCGATGAGCAACGAGGAAATGCTCTCGCAGGTAGCCACCATCCAACAGGTGCAGACATCCAAGGCGCTGGATGAGACCCTTCAGTCGCTGGCCAGCCGCCAGGAATTCGCCAGCGCGTCGGCCATGATCGGCCAATACGTGCGAGGCATCGCGATGAACAGCGTGGGCGTGGTGGAGGAGGTGGTCGGTACGGTCACTGCGATCCACTTTGGCAGCGCGGGTGCGGTGTACCTGGAGCTCGACAACGGCAAGTTGCTGCCGATGGAGTCGGTCGTCGAGGTGCAGGCCCCGCCCTCGGGCGATGCCGACGGGGATGAGGACACGGCATCGCTCACCGGCGACTTGGACGGCGATGAGGCGGTCGACGAGGCCGACCTGGCGATGATGGTCGAAGCCTACACGGGGCCTGGCGGGAGCACGGATAACGACGAGGCCGACCTGGACGGCGACGGCGACGTGGACGCTGATGATTTTCGCGAGTTTTTCGCTCACTGGACCGGCGGCGCGCCGGATGATACGCAGGACCCCCAGCCCAACGCCGACGTGACCGGTGACGGCACCATCGATGAGGACGATCTGGCCGAGATGGTGGCCGCCTACACCGGTCCGGACGGCACGACGGAAAACGCCGCTGCCGACGTGGACGGCGACGGCGATGTGGATGCGGATGATTTCCGAATGGTGTTGGATCAGTGGACGGGCGACGCTGAGGACGGAGGTGCTTAGGCGTGGCCGTACGTCGTGATATAAGCAATGGCAAGCATACGGCTTGCCGGACCGAGCCTGGTGGGAGGATCCGGCTGGGCAGTCCGAGGGTGGATGCCGGCGTGGTCGGCATCGTACGGAGGTGTAACCCATGGGACTGACATCAGCACTGTACACCGGACTTTCCGGCTTGAATGCGAATCAGTTTCGGATCGACGTGATTGGTGACAACATCGCCAACGTCAACACGGTAGGCTTCAAGAGCACGCGAAGCCTCTTCCAGACGCAGTTTGCCCGCAACTTCTCGCTGGGCAGTTCGCCCGGGGAGCGCGAGGGCGGCACCAACCCGATGCAGATCGGGCTGGGCAGCGTGCTGGGGGCCATCCAGCGAGACTTCTCCTCCGGGTCGATCGAAACCACCGGAATGCTGACCGACCTGGCGATCGAGGGAAACGGCTTCTTCGTGCTTCACAGCGCGACCGGCCAGGAGATGTACAGCCGCGACGGATCGTTTTCTCTCAGCGCCGACTATTCGCTGGTTTCGGCCGACGGATTCAAAGTTCAGGGATACGGGGTCGACGAGAACTTCAACATCGTGCCCGGTCAGTTGCAGGGCCTCGAGATTCCGCTTGGCGCGCTGAACCTGGCGCGGGCCACACAGAACGTCACGTTCGACGGCAACCTCAATGCCGCCGGCGATGCAGCCACCAGCGGCTCGGCGCTGCTGTCGCAGATCCTTAGCGATGGTTCGGGAGGTCCCGACGCCACCGCGTTGACCTCGCTCACCAACCTGTACGACGGCACGACCCAATTGTACTCGAACGGCGACGTCATTACGGTCAGCGGCGTCGAGAAGGGCGGGCGCGAGCTTGGCGAGACGACGTTTACTGTGGGTGTCGACGGTACGACTCTGGGCGACTTCACCGCTTTTCTCGACGAGTCGTTGGGCATCCAAAGCGGCGGGAGTATCCCCGGCTCGCCCGGCATCACCATCATCAACGGGCAGATCGTCATCGGGGGCAACTACGGCTCGGACAACGAGATCGTCATCGGCCCGAGCGACATCGTCAGCTCCGGTACGGTGCAGCAGCCGTTCGCCTTCCAGTACGACGCAACCGCGACGAACGGCGGGCACGCCGACGGTGAGAGCGTGACGACGAATTTCATTCTCTATGACTCGCTCGGCTCGCCCGTGCGGGTCTCGCTCACCATGGTGCTCGAACAGAAGGCCACGGGAGGCAACACCTGGCGGTTCTACATGGAGTCACCGGACGACAGCGACATCGATTTGGCGATAGGTAGCGGGACAGTCACCTACGACACAGACGGGCGGGTGCTGAGTTCGACGGGGACACAATTGTCGATCAACCGGGCTGGCATGGGTGCGGCCGACCCGATGGGTTTCGACATCGACTTGAGCAATATCAGCAGTCTGGCCGATGAGTTTTCGACGCTGGTGCAGACCACTCAGGATGGCTTTGCGGCCGGCACGCTGTCTGCGTTCGCGATTTCCGAGGACGGCCAGATTGTCGGTACGTTCACCAACGGCCTGACGCGCATCCTGGGACAGGTCGCCCTGGCGACCTTCAGGAACCCGGCGGGCCTGGCATCCATTACCAACAACGCGTTCATTACCGGTCCCAACTCGGGGAACCCTGTGATTACCGCTCCGATGTCGCTGGGTGCGGGCCGGGTTCTCAGCGGCGCGTTGGAACTGAGCAACGTGGATCTGTCGAAACAGTTTATCGGCCTTATCACCGCTTCGACGGGCTTTTCGGCCGCCAGTCGGATCATCACGACGTCGGACGAGCTGCTCCAGGAGTTGCTGTTGATGACGCGGTAGGCGGCAGAGGCGTGGTTGAGTGTCGGGCCAGTGCGGCCGGCAGGCCCGACCGGGCAACACGGGTGTCGCGAAGGTGCGGCGAGGACAATGATCGCAGTAACGCGTCTGAACAATCGTAGGATGGTGCTCAACGCCGAGCTGATTAAGTCCATGGAGGAAACGCCGGACACGATGATCACGCTGATCAACGGAGATCACATCATGGTCCGAGAATCCCTGGAGGAGGTGGTCCGGCGAGCGATCGAGTATATGCGGTCGGTGCGGGCGTTCGTGCCCTCTCCGGGCTGACGGCCTGAATGAAGTGGCGCCGACGAGCGGTCGATGCTGGATAGGGAGTCTGATCGCAGCGGACGGATCTGGGTAGACGGGGTGTAGCCGGTGGATATCGCCACACTTGTCGGGTTGATTTCGGGGATCGGGCTGATCATCTGGGCGATGACCAGTCGCGTGTCCATTGATACGTTCGTGGATATCCCGTCGGTGGCGATCGTCCTAGGCGGGTCGGTGGCGGCCTCTTTGATTTCCTTTCCGTTGCGGGATGTGGCCGGTGTGGCGAAGGTGGTCAAGAACGCATTCTTCAGCAAACCGCACGATCTCCAGAAGCTCATCGGCGACCTGGTCAGTTATGCGGAAAAGGCGCGGCGCGACGGCATCCTAAGCCTGGAGGACATGACCCGCGACATGGAGGACGAGTTCATCGTGGGCGGGATCCAGATGGTGGTCGACGGCACGGATCCCGAGCTGATCGAGCAGATCATGGTCAACGAACTCGACACGATGTCCGAGCGGCACGCCGTCGGCAAGGCGGTGTTCGAAGCGATCGGCAAGTATGCGCCGGCGTTCGGCATGATCGGGACCCTGATCGGGTTGGTCATCATGCTCAAGAACATGGATGACCCAGCGGCCATCGGGCCGGGTATGGCCGTCGCCTTGCTGACGACTCTGTACGGGGCGCTGCTGGCGAATCTGGTAGTGCTCCCGATCGCAGACAAGCTGGGTCGACGAAGCCAGGAGGAGATGTTGATCAAGCACATCATTCTGCGTGGTGTGATGAGTATTCAGTCCGGTGACAATCCGCGGACCGTGGAGCATAAGCTGAGGACATTCCTACCGCCCTCTGTCCGTCAGGTGGGTCTGCGGCAGCAGGAGGCCGCGGCGTAGGAACGGCACGCGATATGGCCAAGAAAGCTAAGAAGAAGGAAGCAGGCGCCCCCGCATGGATGATCACCTACGGTGACATGATGAGTCTCTTGCTCTGCTTCTTCATCATGCTGGTGGCCATGAGCGAGATCAAAGCCGAGGAGAAGTTCGAGCAGGTCATGCAGTCGCTGCGTGAGGCCTTCGGTTACCAGGGAGGTATGGGGGCCGTGCCTACGCTCGAGCCGCCCAAGATCAGCATGCTCCAGCGGCTGGAAAGCATTGTCATTCCCCGCAAGATCAAGAAGATCGGCGACAGCGACGAAGAGGGCATTGAGGGAAGGCTTTTCCGCGTCGAGACGGTTCGCGAGGGTCTCCAGATCGTCGTCGGCGGGCAGATCGCATTTGACCGATTCTCGGCCAGCCTCAAACCCGAGGCGGGCAAGCTCCTCGCCGACGTCGCCAGCAGAATACGCGGGCATACGACGAAGATCGAGATTCGCGGTCACGCGACGCGTGAACCCCTGCCGCCCGACAGCGGCTTCGAGGACCAGCAGGACCTGTCGTACAGGCGGGCCCTCGCAGTAGGCGACGCGCTGAGTCAAAACGGTGTCAGCTCCCGCCGGCTGCGCATGACAGCCTGCGGGGCGAACGAGCCGCTGGTGGTTCAGGCCTATACGGAAAGTCGACGATCGGCCAACCGTCGTGTGGAGATCATCGTTAGTGAGAGCGTGATCGCCGATTTCGAGGGGAGCGGTAAGACCTTCGAGGAGCGACAGGAATATGGCAGAAGCGAATCCGGAAGCTAACACCAAACCGGCGGCCAAGAGCAAGAAGAGTCTGCTGATGGCAGCCATCCTGTTCGGGGTAATGGCCCTGGAGGGCGGCGGCATCTTTGTGGCGATGAAGCTGTTCGGCAGTAGGCCGGCAGCCGTGGTGGGCGCCGAGGTGTCCGAGACTCAGCAGGCCGAAGCCGCCGAGCGGGAGGTGCTGCTCGCCCGGCTCCGACCTTCGAACATGCGAACCGGCAAGTTGTTTCTATGGGACATGGAGGTCTACGGGGTTGTCGAGCAGGGCGAACTCGACAAGGTCCAGATACTGCTGGAGCACCGAGAAGCGACGATCCACGACCGTCTGGCCAAGTTGGTGCGGTCAGCTGATCCCAGACAGTTGGAGGAGCCGGGGCTCGAAGCTCTGCGACGGCAGATCAAGCACGAGATGGAGCAGATCGTCGGGCAGGAAGGGATCTTCAAGGAGGTCCTGATACCCAAGTGCACGCCGTTTCGCGCCGACTACTGACCATGGCGCGGTCGTAGCGGAGTGAGCCGGCCGAACGCCGAATGGAATGGCCATGCCGGACGAAAACAAGAACAACGATCCTTCGGGCCAGGATGAAGTCGATGCGGTAGCGAACCGTCCCGCGTCCGACGAGGGCGGTCAAGCGGACGGACCGGATGCCGCCCCCGAGGGCTCCAGCCCGCCGGGCGCGGGCAATGCCGACGCCAAGCCGGATGGCTCGTCGCACGGGTCAGGCGAATCCGCATCCGCCGGTCAGACGCAAGGCGAAGCCGAGCCGGGCGAGGCGGCAGGTGAAACAACCGCGTCGCCTGTGACTGGTGCCCGGGGCGAGTCGGCCTCGAGTTCGGATACCGCCGTCGCGCTCAACCAGGAGGACGTGGACGCGGCCCTTGCCGATGCGGGGATGGACGCGCCCACGTCACAGACGGCCGCCCTGCTGCACCACGAATCGCCCATTGACGAGACCGGTGCGTCGGACTCAGTGGACGAGCAGAACCTGGTTCATCAGGCCGACGGGCATCTATTGGACATGCCCGATCTGGAGTCCACGCAGGCAGCAGCCGAAGCCAACGCGGCCAGCATCGAGCTTTTGAAGGATGTCGAGCTGGGTGTCACCATCGAGTTGGGGCGCTGCCGCATGTACGTCGAGGACGTGCTGAAACTGGACCAGGGCGCCGTGGTCGAACTGGACAAGCTCGCGGGCGATCCCGTCGACGTCTATGTCAACGAGCGACTGATCGCGCGTGGTGAAGTGCTCGTTTTGAACGACAACTTCTGCGTGCGCATTAATGAGATTGTTGCCCCTGTTCAGGAGGCAGAGACCGCCTGACGCCGGCAGCGTGTGGGCTCATCGCCGAAATAGGGCCTGCCGCTGCCACGGAATGCCAGAGATGATGACCCACAGTCGACACCCATCGTCCTTCGTGGCCGTTGCCCTCGCGTGTTGCTGCGGCGCCCTGCCATGTCGTGCGGCGGCGCTGGAGTATCCGTCCTCCCAAGCGGTCGCCAACGCATCTCTAAGCACGGAAACGGTGGTTGCCCCACCTCCCCCTGCGACGACCCAGGTGAGTGTGGCCGAGCCGGTCGAGCAGAGCCGTGTCTGGGGTAACGAAACTCAACAGCGTGGTGGTGAGTTGGCGGCAGCCCGTCCGTGGTACCTAAGCCCTGTGTCCGCATTGGCAGTGGTGGTGGTGCTGATTCTTGTGGCGGCGTGGGTGGCTAAGCGCTTACTGCCGGGTATGCGGCGAGACGGCAAACGGGGTCCGCTGCAGGTGTTGGCGACCACCTATCTGTCGCCCAAACAGAGTCTCGCTCTGGTTCGCTGTGGGCGAAGGATGATTCTGATCGGTGTAACGCCCGAACACATCTCATCGCTGGCGGTGATGGACGACACGAACGATCTGCCCAGCCTTGCCCGCGTGTCCGATCGCAGCGACGGCCAGCGCCTCAGCGGACAGTTCAACGAAGTGCTGGACGAGGCGGCCAAGGACTTCGACAGAAACGATGCCGCGTGGGACGAGCCCTTGGGCCCCGACGAGCGAGAGCTTGCGGCGGCCCGACAGGAAATTCGAGGGCTTTTGGACAGGGTCAGGAGCTTTGCCGGCAATCGGCTGTAGGCCGATTGCCCAACGCGCTGAGGGAGTAGCGCCTTGAAGCGGGAGCATGGATGCTCATTTATCTGGGGCGGAGCCCTTTTCCTGCTGCTTGCCATGCCGCAGGCGGCGGGCGCCCAAACCATCGACAACCCGATGGGGCTGCCGGACATTCGCCAGGTGATTCCACCTGCGAGCGATCGCGAGGGCGTCTCGGCGACACTGAAAATCCTCGTGCTGATGACGGTGCTGTCGCTGGCACCGGCCATCCTGGTCATGATGACCTCCTTCACGCGGATCATCATCGTCCTGGCGCTGCTGCGACAGGCATTGGGCACCCAGCAATTGCCGCCCGGGCAGGTGCTAACCGGATTGGCCCTGCTGCTGACGTTTGTCGTGATGGCGCCGACCTGGCAGCAGGTGAACAGCCAGGCGCTGACTCCTTATCTCGAGAACCAGATCGACCAGGGCACCGCGGTCGAGCGCGCCCTCAAGCCCGTTCGCACCTTCATGATCAAACAGATCGAGACCGTCGGCAGCGAGGAAGACGTCTACATGTTCCTCGAGTATGCGCAGGGCAAGCCTGTCGAGGCGGGTCAGCCCATGATCTGGCAGGAGGTGCCCACGCTCACGCTGGTTCCGTCGTTCATCCTCAGCGAGTTGAAGGCCGCGTTCCTGATGGGTTTCCGCATCTACCTGCCGTTCCTTGTGGTCGACATGGTGATCGCCTCCATATTGATTTCGATGGGCATGATGATGCTGCCGCCGGTGCTGATCTCGCTGCCCTTCAAGATTCTGCTGTTCGTGCTGGTAGATGGATGGCACCTGGTCGTTGGCTCGTTGCTCCAGAGCTTTGCCTGAGTCGGGGAGTTGGCGGCCGGTCGGAAAGGGTCAAGAGATGGATCTGCAAACCGCATTGGATCTGGGTCGCGATTCGATGTTGCTGGTGCTGACCCTGTCGGCGCCCGTCCTGGCCATCGGAATGGCCGTCGGCCTGGCCGTGAGTCTGGTGCAGGCGGTCACCCAGCTGCAGGAGCAGACACTGACGTTCGTGCCGAAGATCGCGGCGATGGCTATTGCAGCCATCCTGTTCGTGCCTTGGATCACTACCAAGATGTTGGAGTTCGCTGCGGAGTTGTTCGGCCGGTCTCCTTGGTGACCGCGTCCGAGATTGTGGAAGCTCGATATGCCCTACGCGCTGGCCACCTTCTATAGCTTTCTGCCGGCAGGACTGCTGGTCCTGTTCCGCATGGGCGGCTTGGTTATGACCGCGCCGCTGTTCAGCAGCAGCGCGATACCGATGCGGATCCGGGTTTACCTGGCCGTGAGTCTGGCGGTCGTGTTGGCGCCGGTCGTTTGGCCGACGCTGCCGGCCGACGTGACGCTGGGCGGGGCTCTGGTCGGAACGGCCGGTGAGTTGCTGATGGGGATGATGCTGGGGCTGACTGTGAGTCTGGTCTTCGTGGGGCTGGAGCTTGGCGGGCTCATGATCGGTCAGCAGGCAGGTATCGCCCTGGCGCAGGTCTTCAATCCGGCGATGGAAGCCCAGACGACCGTTCTGGGCCAGCTCTACTTCATGATCGCTTTGGTGGTCTTTCTGGCATTGAACGGGCACCACGTGCTGATTCGATGTCTGATGGACAGTTTCGTCGCCGTGCCGGTGTTTTCATTCGTAGCGGGCGACGGCGCCGCCCGGTTACTCATCGACGCCCTGCACCAGTCCATGGTCCTGGGGATCCGGCTGGCAGGGCCGGCTCTCATCGCGCTGTTCGTGGCAAGCGTCGCGTTGAACTTCGTTTCGCGGACCGTGCCGCAGCTTAACATCCTGGTGATCGGTTTTCCCATACGGGCGATGGTTGGGCTGCTGATTGCCGGACTGAGTCTGTATGGGATAGAGGATCTGTTCTGTTACGGGATGGATGAGGTGTTTGTGGCCTTGCGTACACTGCTCGGCCTGAGCTAGGACAATGCCCGGCGATACCGGCGAAAAGACCGAAGCCCCGACCCCGCGCCGCCGTGTGGAGGCGCGTCGTCAAGGGCAGATCGCCCGCAGCACCGACCTGTCGGCCGGCGTGGTGCTGCTCGGCGTCGTGATCCTGCTGAAATTCTTCATGCCCAGCCTCCTTGAGCGCATGGGCGAGTTGGTGCGTCTGTGTCTGAGCGGGGCGGGGCGAGTGGAGGCCGGACGCGACACGGTCCTGGAGGCCGCCGCCGGGGCCGTGCTGACCCTGGCAGGGTGTGTGCTGCCGGTCATGTTGGTCGTGGCTATTCTGGCGCTGGTTACCGGCCTTGCGCAGGCGGGCCTGTTGCTGACCGGACAGCCCCTCGTTCCCAACCTGGGCAGGCTGAACCCGCTCACTGGGCTCAAACGTCTTGTTTCGACGCGTAACCTGGTGCGCGCGGGCATGAGCGTGGGCAAGGTGGTCATCATCGGCGGGGTGGCCTACCTGACCATCCGCGAGCAGCTCCCGCGGATCACTGGCGCCATTCACCTGGATTTCCGCCAGATCCTCATACTCGGCGGGCAGATGCTGTTCAGCCTGGGGCTTCGCCTGGCTTTGGTGCTGCTGGTGCTGGCGATCCTCGACTACTTCTGGAATCGTTACAAGCACGAGCAGGACCTCAAGATGACCAAGCAGGAGGTCAAGGAGGAGATGCGTCGGATGGAGGGCGATCCGATCGTCAAGCAGAGACGCCGACGCGTCCAGATCCAACTCATCCTCCAGCGTATGGGGATCGAGGTGCCGAAATCCGATGTCGTGGTTACCAACCCCACCGAGATCGCCATCGCCATTCGATACGATGAACAAACCATGGCCGCACCGAAAGTGGTGGCCAAGGGCCAGGGATACCTGGCCGAGCGCATTCGGCAGTTGGCCGTCCAACACGGCGTGCCGATTGTGGAGCGCCCGCCGCTGGCCCGAGCGCTCTACCGTCTGGTGGAGGTGGGGCAGGAGATCCCGCCGCAGTTCTACAAGGCGATCGCCGAGATTCTGGCGTACGTCTATGAACTGACGGGCCGCGCGCCGCGGGCCGCTGCGACCGGTGCGTGAGCAGTAGAGTCAGGAGCGACGATCGATGCCGTGGGCCGACACAATTCCATACGGGCCGCTCAGGATGATTGAGGCGAATCGCGGCCTGATCTTGCCGGTCGTCGCGACCAGTCTGATCCTGGTCATTCTGATTCCGCTTCCGACCTGGCTGATGGATTTCCTGTTGGCCGTCAACATCACGGTTTCTGCGATCGTGTTGCTGACGGTCATGTATATCGTCAATCCGCTGGAGTTCAGCGTATTTCCGTCGCTGCTGCTGGGCCTGACGCTGTTTCGACTGGTGCTCAACACGGCCACCACTCGGCTGATTCTGACCAATACCGACCCGGCCACCGGCACGGCCTCCGCCGGGCGAGTCATCCAGGTTTTCGGCGACTTCGTGGCCAGCGGCTCACTGGCCGTCGGGTTGATCATCTTCATCATCATCGTGGTCATCCAGTTCGTGGTCATCACCAAGGGCGCGACTCGCATCGCCGAAGTGGCGGCACGGTTCACGCTGGATGGCATGCCCGGCAAGCAGATGGCTATCGACGCCGACCTCAACGCCGGGGTGGTCAACGAGGAAGAGGCCCGCCGACGGCGCGACGAAATCAGCCGCGAAGCCGACTTCTACGGCGCGATGGACGGTGCGAGCAAGTTCGTTCGCGGCGATGCCATCGCCGGCATCATCATCACCCTGGTCAATATCCTCGGCGGCGTCTACGTGGGCATGGTGGAGCGAAGCATGGGTTTGATGGAATGCCTCCAGACCTTCACCAAGCTGACCATCGGTGATGGGCTGGTGGCTCAGATACCCGCCTTCATCGTTTCGGTGGCGGCGGGTCTGCTGGTCACACGCTCGACGGCCAAGACGAACCTCGGCGAGGAACTCATAGGCCAGATGACCTCCAAGCCTGTCGCCTTGGTGTTGGCGGCGGCGTTCCTTGGGCTGCTGGCGCTCACGCCTCTGCCGGTCGTGCCGCTGATGACCTTGGCGGGCGGCTGTATCGGTCTGGCCTGGTCGATTCGGCGAACGCGCACCGGCCGCGCCCGAACCGAGGCGGCCAAGACCCAGGCTGCCGAGTCGAGAAAGTCGGAGCCCGTCGAGACCTACCTCAGCGTCGATCCGATGGAGCTGGAGGTCGGCTACGGCTTGATCAAGCTGGTCGATCGCAAGCAGGGCGGCGATCTGCTCGACCGCATCACCATGATCCGTCGCCAGATTGCCCTGGATCTGGGTATCGTGGTGCCGCCGATCCGCATTCGCGATGCCATGGCCCTGGAGCCCAATCGATATTCGGTCAAGCTGCGAGGTATCGAGATCGCCGCCGGCGAAGCCATGCTCGGGCACCTCCTGGCGATCGACTCGGGCGCCGTCACCGAGCCACTGAGCGGTACCGAGACCACCGAACCTTCGTTTGGCCTGCCGGCCTTGTGGATCGATCCGGGCCAGCGAGCCACCGCCGAGTATCGTAACTACACCGTCGTCGAGCCGTCCGGCGTGGTCGCTACCCATCTGACGGAGGTCATCAAACGCCACGCCGATGAGTTGCTGACGCGACAGGAGGTCAGTCGGCTGCTCGATAACCTCAAGAAACGTTCACCCAAACTCGTCGAGGACGTCGTACCCGACACACTCAAGATGGGCGACGTGCAGAAGGTCTTGCAGAATCTGCTCCGCGAGCGGGTTGCCATCCGCGACCTCGAAACGATCCTCGAGACCCTGGGCGACTGGGCGAGCAGGACCAAAGACGTCGAGGTCCTGACCGAATACGTACGTAACGCTCTGGCTCGCACCATCTGCCAGCAACACCGTCGCGACGGCAATACGGTCCACTGCATAACGCTGGATCCGAAGCTCGAGGACCGGATCAACTCGCATATTGAGCGGAGCGAACGGGGCACATTCGTAACCATGCCTCCGGACCTCCAGCACCGCATGGTGCAGGCGATCCGAAAGCAGCTCGAAGCCGCCGGCGGCGGCCAGACGCCCGTCATCCTATGCAGCCCGCAGATCCGCGCCGCCGTCCGGCGCATTATTGAGCCGGCCATGCCTCAAGTGGCCGTGTTGGCCTACAACGAAATTGTTAAGTCCGTCCAAGTCCAGTCACGTGGAATGGTGGTGCTAACAGATGAAACTGAGAACGTACCGGTCTCGGTCGATCGCTGACGCCCTGGTCAAGGTCAAGCGGGATCTCGGTCCCGACGCCGTGATTCTCCATACGCGAACCGTGCAGCAGGGGGGGCTGCTGGGTTTCGGCGCAAGGCGGATGGTGGAAATTACGGCCACAAAACAGGCAAATGCCTTGCATTGCGCCACCCGCAAGGGTACCATCAGGCACGATTCCGGCGCTCGGGGCTCGCACAGGGAGGATGCGGCTGTGGGCCAATCGGTTCTCGCCCCCGCCTCGAACACGGCGGTTGAGCAGCTCCACCGCGAAATGGGGGCTGTCCGCTCGCTGGTGCAGGAGTTGATCAGCGAGTCGCGTCGGGCCCATCTGCCTTCGGTTCCGCAGGACCTGCACCCAACCTATTCGCACCTCATTCAGCAGGATGTGGCGCAAGAAGTCGCTGTGGGTCTGATCCAGCAGATCCGTGGTGAACTCAACACCCGTCAACTCGCCGACCCTGACACGGTCAGGGCCAAGCTCGCCGCGTATATCGAGCAGATGGTCCCGCCGGCGGTACCGATTGTCTGTGACAGGACCGACCGGGCGAAGGTTGTCGCTCTTGTCGGGCCTACAGGTGTCGGCAAAACGACGACGATCGCCAAACTTGCGGCCAATTTCAGGCTCCGGGAGCGACGGTCCGTTGCCCTGGTAACCATCGACATGTATCGCATCGCGGCGGTCGATCAACTTCGCACGTACGCGCAGATCATCGATGTGCCGTTGAAGGTGGTGCTGAGCCCGGGCGAGTTCCAGGAGGTTATCCACAGCCTGCGAGACCACGACGTGATCTTTGTCGACACCGCCGGGCGAAGCCCCAACGACACGATCAAGCTCAACGAACTGCGAGGGTTCTTCCAGGCCGCCAGGCCCGACGAGGTCCACCTCGTGCTGGGCAGCAACTGCAACGAGAAGGCGTTGCTCAGCGCCGTTGATCGATTCGAGCCGATCGGCATCGATCGCATCATTTTCACGAAGCTCGATGAAGCTGTTGGATTCGGCCTGATTCTGTCCGTGGTCAAGCAGGTGAACGCCAAGCTCTCGTACATGACGACCGGGCAGGACGTGCCGGATGATATCGAGCTGAGTTCGGGACGTCGACTTGCCCAATTGATCCTGGGTTCTGAGAGTTTCAGCGGCGCGGTGGGGAACTAGGAGCGAGCATGGTTGCCGGTTATCCAGATCAGGCTCAATCGCTCAGGGAGCTGGCGCATACCCATCGCCGAGGCGCCAAGGTGGTGGCTGTAGTCAGCGGCAAAGGGGGTGTGGGCAAGACCAATGTGGCGGTCAACGTCGCCATTGGCTTGGCGGTCCAGGGGCATCGCGTGATTCTGGTGGACGCCGATCTGGGTCTGGCCAACGCCGACATCCTGCTCGACGTCCACAACCCATACAATCTGTCGCACGTGCTGTCGGGCCGGCGGCAGATTGATCAGATTGTGGTCGATGCGCCCGGAGGCTTCGGTCTGGTAAGCGGCGCCTCCGGCATCGCGCAGGTGGCGAACCTGTCCGAATTCGAGCGTCAGCAGCTCATCCGCGCATTGGATCAGCTGGAGGACGACGCCGACCTTCTCCTGCTCGACTGCGCGGCAGGCATTTCGCGGAACGTCGTGACCATGGCCTCGGCCGCCGATCGCGTGCTGCTGATTACGACGCCCGAGCCCCCGGCTATGACCGACGCGTATGCTACCGCCAAGGTGCTCATCCGGGAGGGGTTGCAGAGTCCGATCAGCGTCGTGGTGAACATGACCGCGAGCCGGTCGGAAGCGGTGCAGACGCAGACCCGTCTCGACCGCGTCGCCGAGCAGTTCCTGAAGACTCGTCTTGAGACGGGCGGGTATGTGCTGCGCGACGAGCATGTGCCGCAGGCCGTTCGGCAGCGCGTGCCGGTTGTGCTGCGCTATCCGCGAAGTCCGGCCAGCGCGTGCCTGCTGGCCGTTGCGTCGCGGCTCGCCAAGGACGTGTCTTCGTCAGGCCGGGAATGTCGTTTCTGGCAGCGAGTGGTGAACTTCTTGTTCTGACGGGCGTGATTGAATGATGGCCGAGCAGAGAGTTGTCGAATGATTCGCCGCACCGCCGCATGTTTGGGATTGCTGGGCTTTTCAGCGGCCATCGTCTGCGGTCTGGCGGTCGGCAATCCCGCCGGGACGACCCTTGTACGGGCGCTGTGGGTGATGACGGCTTCCGTCATGATCGGGTCGATCGTCGGCTGGGTGGGGCTGCTGGTGGTGCGGGAGCATGTCGGGCGAAGGCACGGAGAGCTTTTCGGCCCACAGACCGAGCCCAAGCCGTCCGAGGCGGGCGGGGACGCCGACCAGGCCGATCGGCACGGGCAGAAGGCCTCGCCGACGGGCGCCCGACAAGAGGCTGCGTAGCATGAACGGAGACCCACAGTATCCATAGCTTAGCCGCTCAAGGAGGAGTGGAATGACTCGAATGCAAACGGACGTGCAGCAGGTCTGGAAGCAATACAAACGCTCCAGTGACCAGAGTCTTCGCAATCGGTTGATGGAACACTACCTGCCGTTGGTCAAGTACAGCGCCGAGCGCGTGCATGTGAAGCTGCCCGACGAGGTCGAGCTGGACGACTTGATCTCCGCAGGCATCTTTGGACTGATGGCCGCAATCGATGCGTTCGACCTGTCACGCGGCGTGAAGTTCGAAACGTATTGCGCACCGCGCATACGTGGGGCCATCCTCGACGAGCTGAGAACCTGGGATTGGGTGCCTCGCCTGGTCCGGATTCGAGGCCATCAGTTGGACAACGCCATGCGCGAACTCCAGTTCCAACTGGGTCGATCGCCCACCAGCGACGAGTTGGCTGCGCACATGGGCTTTTCGCGCGAGGAACTCGACAAGCTCGTTCGTGACGCGACGGCGGTCGGTCTGGTGTCGCTCTCGCGCAAGTACTATGAGACCGACTCCAGCAAGGACGTCCGAGAGATCGACGTGCTGGAAGACCAGCGTGTCAGCGACCCGATGTCCGAGGCCCACAAGCGCGACATCAAGAACGTCATGACCAAGGGGCTCTCCCGCGCCGAAGCACTCATTCTGATCCTATACTACTACGAAGAGATGACGATGAAGGAGATTGGCAAGACGCTTGATTTGTCCGAGAGTCGCGTCAGCCAGATGCACTCGTCGATTCTGGCGCGTTTGCGGGCCCAGCTCAATCGGCGCAAGCACGATCTGCCGTTGTAGGAGAGAGCCCTAAGTGGTGAGTGGGCAAAGGCTAACGTGCTGCTCGCCGCTCGTCGCCCTCGAACGTCGGCGCCGAAACCAAAACCTGCGGTCGGATGGTCCGACTGGTCGATATGCGAGGTGACCAAAGATGTCTACCGTGCCCCCCAACATCGTTGGTCCGATACTCCAGACCGTCGTCCAGCAGCAGCAGGCCGCTCAAACTGATGACGCCGAAAAGGCCCGCGGAACCGAGAAGTCGGAAAGGATGGCTCAGCGCTCCGATCGGGCCGAACACACCGTCGCCGATACCGACAGCGACAGCGCGGTCGACCCCGAGGCGGGGCAGGGCGGCGGTCAGGGCCGGGCCTTCTCCGAGCCACCCGAGGAACAGGCGCCCGAATCGCAGGCGCCCCCGGACGCCGTCACCCACGACGAAAACGGCCAGCCGCACATCGACGTCCAGGCCTGAACGCCCGCCACCTTTTGCCGTTCGACGCTGTGTGAGTGCGCCGCTGACCGGCCTTCCGCCTTCTCCAAGTGACCTGAAAGTTGCCGTGTGACGTGTCAAAGGGTCTGGAGACCGCTGGTGCATTGGCTGCGCATGGCTTGGAGGCTATAGTAGCGTCGGTAGCGCCGGCCGGCTTCGACAACGGCGCGATCGGTTTGCGCGTGAGACGTGCGCCATGAGATTCACCAAGATGCATGGTATCGGCAACGACTATGTCTATGTCGACTGCTTTGCGCAGCGGCTTGACGGCGTCGATCTGCCCGAGTTGGCCCGGCGCATCAGCGATCGCCATCGCGGCGTGGGCAGCGATGGGCTGATTCTCATCTGCCCCTCCGACCGGGCCGATGCAGCCATGGTCATGTACAACGCCGACGGCAGCCGCGCTGAGATGTGCGGCAACGGCATCCGGTGCCTCGCCAAGTACGTGTATGAGCACCACTTGGCCGGCGCCGCGCCGGAACGGAAAGCGCACTCGGGCGACCGGCCGCGGATCACCGTGGCGACCGACGCGGGAGTGCTGGAGCTGGATCTACTGCTCGATGATCGAGGGAGGCGCGTGCAATCGGTCCGGGTAGATATGGGTCGGCCCCGGCTGGCGCCCGATCAGATCCCGACGACGCTTGACGGCCCCACCATCGCCGACCGTCCGGTTACGATCGCCGGTCGTCAATACAGCATCACCTGCGTGTCCATGGGCAATCCTCACGCTGTGATCTTCGTGGACGATCTCGACAGCGTGGACCTGGCACGAGAGGGTCGCGCCATCGAGCACGCCGACATCTTCCCTGTTCGGACCAACGTCCATTTCGTGCGGGTGGATACACGTAGCCAGATGAAGATGCTTGCCTGGGAGCGAGGCAGCGGCGCAACGCTGGCCTGCGGAACCGGTGCGTGCGCCGCATGCGTGGCGGCAAGCATCACCGGCAGGGCCGATCGCTGCGTAACGGTCAACCTTCCGGGCGGCGCACTGCAAATCGAGTTCGCTGACGACGACCGGGTATACATGACCGGTCCGGCCGAGGAAGTTTTCTGCGGGGACTGGCCACTCTAGCGTGTCTCGACCGGGCAATCTCGCGTTGAGGAAGAGCGCATGATGCCTCGGCGGTTTGCGCTGGCCCTGTTCATGTTCTTGTGGGGAGCGTTCGCCCTGGTCAGCCAGTCGATCCTCCTGCGCGAGACCATGGTGCTGTTCTTCGGCGGCGAACTGTCGTGGGGCGTGGTGTTGTCGGCCTGGCTGCTAGGGATCACAGTCGGGGCGGCTGTGGGGGCGGGCATTACGCAGCGACTGTCGCGGCCGCCTGTCGCGTTGGCTCTGTCGTCACTTGCGATGGTTCTGCTGGTCTCGATCGCCATGCTCGTTCTGCGTGAATGCCGCGGGCATCTAAGCGTCGGCGTGGGCGAGCACCTATCGATAACGGCTGCTGCCGCCATCGCCGTCGCGACGGTCGGGCCTTGTGGGGCGATGATCGGTCTGGCTTTCCCCCTGGTTGTGGCGGCTGCGGGCGCGGGCTCGGCAGCGGCTGCCCGGCAGATAGGGTGGGTGTACCTGGTCGAGTCCGCCGGCAGCCTGGTTGGCGGTGCGGCCTTCACGTTCTGGCTGGTGGAACGGTTCGACCCGTTCACCGTGCTCTTTGTGGTCGGTGCGGCTGTACTGGGTCCGCTGGTCTGGCTTCAGTCGCGAACGTCTGGACGTGTCTGGATGCGCCCGCTGTTGGGTGCCGTATCGTTCGTATTGCTGGTCTGCGCCGGTGCGGGCGTAAGCGCTTCGCTGGATCGCTGGTCGGTCGAGCGTCGCTGGCAGGGATTCGCACCGCACAACATGGACCTCGTCGCTAGCCACGATACCAGATACCAGAACCTTGCGCTGGGCCGACTGGCCGATCAGTACTCGCTTTATGCGAACGGGCTGCGTCTTACAGACTTCCCGCAATACTGGGGCGATTACCGGTTGGCAACGCACATCGCCGTTTCACAGCATCCCCAGCCTCAACGCGTTCTGCTACTGGGGGGCGGCGCCGACGGGCCGCTCGCCGAGATCCTGCTGCACCGCTCGGTGCGGCTGGTTGACTATGTCGAGCTTGATCCCGCTGTGCTGCAAATGATCCGTCCTTACCTGCCGGATCGCGACATCTCGGCTCTGGACGATCCCCGCGTGCGCGTGCACCACGCCGACGCACGCCAGTTCGTCAAGCAAGCCGATACAGCCTACGACCTGATCCTGGCGATGCTTCCGTCGCCCAGCTCGGTCCAGATCGCCAGATTCCACACCCAACAGTTCTTCCACGAGGTGCGGAATCTGCTGACCCCAGACGGTATCTACGTCTTTACGGCGGATGCCCCGCCGGGCGAACTCCACGCCGAGTCACGCCGCTACCTGGCCTCGCTGGTGGCCACGCTCCGCACCGCATTTGAGGACGTGGTGGTGGAGTGGGGTGTTACGCCTCGCATCTTCGCATGCCGCACACCGGGTTGGCTTACGACCGATCCTCGCGTGCTGGCAAGCAGGCTCCTGCGGCACGGCTGCGTCATCCTCGACCTGGAGCCAGGGCAGTCGTCAGACCTTGATCGCACGGCGCTCTACAGCGCCTTCTTTGCCGGCACCGATTGGCTCGCGCCCGACAAAGTGGCCCAACGGCGTACCGAGATCGAAACATACGCCGGCGCGGCTGTCTATACGGATGCCCGCCCCGCCGCCTACATCGACTGGTTCATCTGGTGGGACAAGCAGCAGCGAGGTCCGTCGGCCCGGCTGTTCGAATGGATGCAGCGTATATCGTCCTGGCAAGTCCTCCTGGCGGCGGTGGCAGCCATGGCCCTATGGCAGGTGCTGCGCCGGAGTCTGTCGCCACGTCCCCGCCCGCTGAGCGACGCCGTGCTTCTTTGCGTTGTCACGACGGGGTTATCTGCCATGGCCCTTGAGATTGTGCTGCTGTTTGCCTTCCAGAGCCTCTACGGCTACGTCTACCAGCGAATCGGCCTGATTATCGCCGTGTTCATGTTTGGGCTGGTGATCGGCAGCGGCGGGATGAACCGTATTCTCCGTCGACGTCTCGCCGGTTCGCTATCGTTGCTGGTTGTCATCGCCGTGTTGCTGGGCTTGTCGGCGGCGACGATCCCGTTGATTCTCACCGGCCTGGGCCGCTTGGGGAACGCGTCGCTGGCCGAGCCAGTAATCTTCTCGCTGGTCTTTGCGATCGGGTTGTTTGGCGGGCTGGTCTTTCCGCTGGCCGCGGCGCTGCTGCTGCGATCGCGTCCAGCGCCCACCCGCACGGCCGGCTGGCTCGAAGCGGCCGACCACGGCGGCGCCTGCCTGGGCGCACTGGTCACGGGGTTGCTGCTCGTGCCGGTGCTGGGGATGGCGGCCACCTGCTACATTCTGGCCGTGCTGAATATCGCAGTGGCTGGATGGCTTGCCGTCGTGCCCCGTATCTGGCCGCAGACGTAAGCCCCCGCATTCAGCCGGTCGCTTTGCTGGTGGGCGCGGGCGTGTGGCCAAGCGCTTGATCCTGGCTCCAGACGCCCCGAATCGTGGCCTTGCACTTGGGACAGTGGCCGTCCTGCACGCGGTTGGCCAGGATGTGGTACCCCATGCGCCGGATCAGCTCTTCACCGCACGAGGGGCAGTATGTGTTCTCGCCCGGATGCCCGCGGACGTTTCCACAGTATGCGTAGTGCACCCCGCACTCCATGGCGATCTTCCTGGCCCGTTCCAGCGTGGCCACGGGCGTAGACGGCAAGTTCGTGATGCGATACATCGAGTGAAACCGTGTGAAGTGCATCGGCACGTCCGGCCCGAGTTGCCGGACGACCCACTTGCTCATCTGCCGGATCTCCTCGGCCGAATCGTTGAGCGTCGGCACGAGCAGAACCACCAGCTCCAGCCACAGGCCGGCGGCGCGAATCTCCTCCAGCGACGTCAGCACCGGTGCCAGACGCCCGTTGCACGTCTCGGCATAGAACTTCTCGGTAAAGGCCTTGAGGTCGACCTTGATCCCGGTCAGCACCTTGCACAACGCTCGGAGCGGTTCGGGCAGGATGTATCCGTTCGTGATGGCTACCGAGCCCACGCCCGCCTGCCGTGCAAGCTGGGCCGAATCGTACATGTACTCATAGAACACAACGGGCTCCGAGTACGTGTACGCGATTGTCGGTGATCCCTGCCGCCGGCATAGCTTCACCAGTTGCGCGGGGCTGACTTCGGTGCTGGGCACCTGCTCGGGTCGAAACTGGCTGATCCGCCAGTTCTGGCAGAACCTGCACTCGATGTTGCACCCCGCCGTCGCCACGCTGAACGCCGCCGTGCCCGGCAGATAGTGGAACAGCGGCTTCTTCTCGATCGGATCGACGTTGGCCGAGCACAGCGCCCCGTATACCAGCGTCTGGTATCGCCCGTCCTGGTTCTCGCGCACGCCGCAGTAGCCGCGCTCCACATTGGCCACTTCGCATCGGCGCGGGCACAGCACGCATCGCACCTTCTTGTCGGCTAGCGGCTCTGAGTACATCGCCTCGTGCCGGATCACGCCCTCGATCTTCGGACCCGGCAGCGCCGTATCACCGGCCACGTCCTGCTGGGCGGCAGCCAGTCGACCAAGCAGGCCGGCTGCACAGGCCGCACAGGCCGTCCGCCCCAGAAACTCCCGCCTGCTGCTGAACCCCGTACCGCAATCGTCTGTCGTGGGTCTATGCATCACTACAACTCGACCACTTCGATCCGCTCCAGATCCGCAATCCCCAACCCGCGCGTCCCGGCCGTCATAATGTGTTTCGCGGGGCGCTTCTCCGCTGCCAGACTGGCCAGATTGTGCGCCCGCCGCTCGCGTTCCAGCAGGTCGCAGCCTACCCGATCGGCGGCCACAGCATCACGCGAAACGAGCAGTCCGCCGAACTTCCACGCATAGGCCGGGTGCCGCGCGGGCCCGGCGTGGTACTGCCCACGCGTGACGTCGCACACCGCCAGCCTCAGTTTCGGGCCGATATGTCGATGGGCTACCACGTCGGCCACGTACGGATCGCAGTTGTGCTCGTGGTACTTGTTGGGGTTGTGAATGGCGCCGAAGAAGTTCTTCAGCGCGCCCGAAATCCCCGCCAGGTTGTGGTCTTTCAACACCGACGCGCTGATCAGCGCCGTACACTCACGGGCCACAATCCGGCTGAAGCAGCTTCCGATTGACCCCGAGCTTTCGATCTCGCGTTCGTATCCGCTGCCGTAGGTGCTGGCGTCGGTACCGAAACAGCGGACGCCGCGTTTGCTGCGGTTGAGCTTGTACCCCGCTGCCGCCAACTCCACATCGAACCGATCCCAGATGATGATGCGTTCGGCCGGTATCGCCGCGCCCAACAGGCAGTTCACGATCGCCCGCACGACCGCTGGACTCGTTGGCAGACCGAGGCAGTTGACTTTGATTCCTACGGTGTCCTTCGGCGAGAAGACCGATCCCCATGCCTCGGCTGCGGTCGTTTTGCCGGTGAGTTTCTGGACGGCCGAGCACAGCATCCGCGTCATCAGGTCTACATGTTTGTCGAGGTCGCCGGCAGCCGCCAGCGCGTCGTCTCGGCCCAATACAACTCGACCCTGACCCTCGTCAGCGCTGGGCGTAACCGTCGCGTCGGCCTTACAGCCTGCGGCCAGGGCAATCGCGCCGGCCCCCGCCTGCTTGAGGAACTCGCGTCGGCTGGTATGGTCGGGTGGCATCACGTCTGTACCCGCTCTCTACTTCTGGTGGTCGCTGTTAGCCTTGGCTCGCTCGTGTCGTTCGCCGAACACCTCAGCCGTGAAGGTGTGGAAAACGGCATCAGGGCGTCGCCACGCGCCCGGCGGCAGCCCGGCCTTGGTCGCCAGGCGCGACAGGAACATCTCCTTGCTCCAGCCGGTCTCGTCGGCTACCTGCGGCAGAAAAAGGCTTTGCCTTTGCCCCACTTGCAGCACGACACCGTCGCGGCCGAGAACAATCTCGTCCGTCGAGTTGACACGCTTCAGCGGTGACATGACCGATACCTCAACGGCAATACTGCCCATCTCCTCCAGCGTGATCGGGTTGTCGGCGAAGCGTACGTCGCGGGTGGCGGCGCTGATCGCGTTATTCACGATACTGTCGACCAGCGGTTCGACAGCGATCACATGCCCGATGCAGCCGCGCAGTTGCCCATCGTGCTTCAACGTGACGAACGCAGCGCCGGGCTCGAGCATCGGCTCGGTGAGATCGTACTGGCCGCCCCGCGGATCGACTCGCTTGCCCTCGCTCAGGTACGTGGTGGCCGCCGCACGGGCCAGACGCAACAGCGTGGTGTGCTCCGCCGGCGAGAAGCGCGCTGCCGGACGCGACGCGGGTACCGAAGACGGCGCCGGCTGAGTTGCCGTGGTGGGCGTCAGGGCCACCGCCAGATACGTCACGCTGTTGCGGAAGTCACCCGTGATGTGGCCCGACGTGTCGCGGCCCATGAGCGTTCCGGTCGCACCTCCGCGAAGCTGCAATACCCGCAACAGGAGACTCACCGCATGGCGCCCACAGATCGAGTCTTGCGTCTCGGCTACGTGATGCCGGAACCCGTCGAAATCGCACGCCAGAATCGGTTCCACAGCGGCGTCCGCCAGTTCGTTCAGGTTTCTCTCGACGCTGTCGGTGAACGGCAGGTACCCATAGTTGGGGCCGTAGTGGGTAAAATCGGTGCTGGCCACCAGCAGCGTCTGATCGTCGAGCAGCTCCAGCAGTGCCCGAGCCATAGGATCGTAGTCCTGCGCCTCACAACTGCCCATCAGCACCGGCACAAGCTTGAAGTCGTCCAGCACCCGCTGGAGGAAGGGCAGCTCGATCTCGAGGGAGTGTTCGCCCTCGTCGGCCTCGGCGATGTCCCGAAACAAACTGTGGCTGAGAAGCTTCTGGCAAGCCTCCTGATCGATCGGGATCTGACCCAACGGCGTTTCGTATGCCGCGTAGCGGGCCGGTACGCTTGCCCCGCGGTACCAGGTGCCGACTCGGTGACTGATCGCCAGCACAATCACGCGGTCGTAGTGACGGCCCCCCAGAGCCTTAAACGCACACGCACCCACCTTGCCCGAATACCGCAGCCCCGCATGAGGCACAATCAGTGCGACCGGATTGCCTTCCACCTTGGGCGGCTTGGCCTCGGCCAGCATACCGTCGATTGTGCGTCTCAGATCTGCTGCCTTGGCGGGGTACCATGTGCCCGCACACGTCGAGCGTCTGACCTGTCCGGCGAACGATACAGGTGCGACAAACGAAATCAGTAATGTGGCCAACAGCCCGAACCAGCGTGTCCTGCACATTGGCTAACCCCTTGCCCGAGCTTCGCGGCCCACGCGCGACCGACCTGCCTCCCCGGCCGACAGGTGCCTCCCGCTGCGCGTTGGTCCTGCAACGGCAGTCCATGATATCAGAGCGGGCCAAACTCGGCCAACAGAAGCGGTGCAAGCCCGCGTGGCTGGTTGGTACCGCTCTGTGTGCGTACACTGTTGCGGCAAGATATCCTGTGCCACAGGGAAGAGCGACAGTGCCTGGTGACCGAGACAACCCGCCGCCGGCGTCGGGCAACTGGCAGCGAGCCATACTCGACAGCGTGGCCGACGGCGTCTTCACCGTCGACCATGAGTGGTCGATCACCTCGTTTAATCGAGCAGCCGAACGAATCACCGGCGTACCGCGCGCCGAGGCCATCGGCCGGCGCTGCTGCGAAGTGTTCCGCGCCAGCATCTGCGAGCGCGACTGTGCGTTGCGCCAGACCGTGGAAACGGGCAAACCCGTCGTCAACAAGGCGATCTATATCGTCAACGCCGAAGGGCAACGCGTACCCATCAGCATCTCGACCGCGCTGCTACGCGATGAAGCGGGTCAGGTCATCGGCGGCGTGGAAACCTTTCGCGATCTCACTCTCGTCGAGCAACTCCGTAAGGAGCTGAGCCGCCGTGACAGCTTTGCGGATATCGTCAGCCGCAACCACGATATCCACCGTATCTTCGAGGTGATGCCGGCCATCGCCGAGAGCGACAGTACTGTGGTGATCACCGGGCCAAGTGGTTCGGGCAAGGAGCTGTTCGCTAAGGCGATCCACAGTTTATCGCCCCGGGCGGATGGGCCCTGGGTGCCGGTTAACTGCGCAGCCTTGCCCGATGCCCTGCTGGAATCCGAGCTGTTCGGCTATGTCGCCGGTGCGTTCACCGATGCCCGCAACGACAAGCCCGGCCGCTTTGCCGTTGCTGATGGCGGGACGATCTTCCTCGACGAGATCGGCGATATCTCACCGGCGATGCAGGTTCGCCTGCTTCGTGTCTTGCAGGATGGAATGTATGAGCCGCTCGGGTCGACCACCCCGCGCAAGGCCGATGTCCGGGTGATCGCGGCGACCAACAGCGACCTCGAAGATCTGGTAAGGCAGGGTCGGTTTCGCTCCGACCTGTATTACCGCATCAACGTGGTCAAGATCTCGCTGCCGCCGCTGGCCCAGCGCCGCGAGGACATTCCCCTGCTGGCCGATCACTTCATGGCGAAGTTCAACCGTCTACGCGGCAAGGATATCAGCGGCCTGAGTGATCAGGTCGTGGCGGCCTTGATGGCGCACGACTTTCCCGGCAATGTCCGCGAGCTGGAAAACGTCATCGAGCACGCCTTCGTGCTCTGTCGCGGGGGACTGATCGAGCCGGAACATCTGCCCGCACACTTGCGGCCCAAGCGCGGAACCCGTCGGTTTGCCGGCAGAAAGCTCGCCGACGTCGAGGCCCGCTGCATCATCGACGCTCTCCAGCGAAACAACTGGAATCGCTCGGCCGTCGCACGCGAGCTGGGCATCCACAAGACCACGCTCTGGCGAAAAATCCGGTCTCTTGGGATCGCTTTGCCGCAGCGCCCCCTGCCCCGCAAATGATGCATTCTGCACCGCTTATCAGGCCTGCGGGTTGCATTGTGCAACCGTCAGGCGCATGTCCGCTCCGCCATCGCTATCATAAGATCTTATTTTGAAACGCCTTATGGCGGCCCGCGTCAAAGCGGTTGCTTTGGCACGCTGTATGCACATCCAGCAGGGAGAGGAGTAAGGCTTTGCGGATTGCGATGGCCGTTTGGGAACAACGCGTGTCGCCGCTTTTCGACGTGGCCGGTGGGCTGCTTCTGATCGACGCCCAAGGGTCGCTCGAAACGGCTCGCACCAGCGTCGCTTTGCCCGACCGGGAACTGCCGCGACGGGTTCGCCGCCTTGTGGATCTGGGTGTGGACGTCTTGATCTGCGGCGGGATATCGCAGCCGTTGGCCGGCATGGTTCACGCGTCCGGAATTCGCTTGGTGCCGTTCACGGCCGGGCCGGTCGAGCAGGTGCTTCGCGCCTTCCTCCAGGGACAGTTGCCGTGCCAGGCCTTTGTGATGCCTGGGTGGTGCGGTCGGTGCCGCCGGGGGTTCGGCGGGGGCCGACGGGGCCCGGGTTGACGAAGGCGCGGCCGGTTCGCGTGATGGATCATTCAGATGCGGCGTGCTCCGGGCTTGGCGGTTTGCCCGGGAATGTCTGATCGCAATACCGCCGTGGAAAGTTGGAGGTGTAGATATGCCTTTTGGAGATGGCACGGGACCAGCGGGAATGGGTCCTATGACGGGTAGAGGTTTAGGGTACTGCGCCGGTTTTGGCGCGCCCGGCTACATGAACCCCAGTTTTGGGCGTGGCTGGTGGGGTCGTGGTGGTGGCCGCGGCGGGGGACGCGGGCGGCGGCACGGGTACCGGGCGACGGGACTGCCTGGCTGGGCGCGGGCCTGGGGCTGGCCTATGGCGCCAGGGCACCAAGGCCCCTACGCTCAAGGCGTGAGCCCTTACGGTCAGGGCGTGGATGCTGAGCAGGAGCGGCAGATGCTCCAGGCGCAGGCCCGGAACATGCAGCAGGCGCTTGAGCAGATCAACAAACGGCTCAGCGAGCTTGAGGCCCAACAGGCTGAATCGAGCAAGTAGGCTCATGGGCTTGCGGTTCACTCGGCCAACATAGGACAGAAAGCGCCGTGTCCACGAAGGGCAGAAACGAGAACCCACGCGTAGCCGCGATGAGGTCGCGCCTGACTCGGGCCGGGTACAGGCTTACGGCAGCGCGGCTTGCGGTGATGGAGGTGTTGGCCGAAGGGCTTGTCCATCCGACGGCGGAAAACGTGTACGAGCGCGTTCGGGCGGGTGGTGAGCGGGCGTCTCGGGCGAGCGTCTACCGGTCGCTGGCGGCCCTCGAAAGGTCGGGGGCCGTCAGGCGGGTTAGCGTGCCGAACGCGCCGGCTCGCTTTGAGCTCATCGGTGTGGACAACGCGTTGAGACGTCCGGACTGGCACATGGTCTGCCAGAGGTGCGGACGCGTGGTGGATATTGATGGGGCGGAACTGGCTGAACTGCGGAAGGCGGGCAAGGCGTTGGCCGACTGTCAGGTGCGGCGCGCGGGGCTATGCCGGCGTTGTCGCGGAACGGCCCGTGAGTCGGCCGAGGTCGTTCGGTAGAGGCGATCGGCTGTGGGTGGGCAAGCGAGATGAAGGGAGGTCATGATGCCGCAAGGCGATGGGACAGGGCCGGCGGGCGGCTCCGGACAGGGTGGTGGCCGAGGCCGGGGCGGCGGCCGCGGACGAGGGGGCGGCTCCGGCGGCGGACCCGGTGGGCAATGTGTCTGTCCGAAGTGTGGGGCGAAGGTGCCACATCAGCGAGGTCGCCCCTGCTGGGAGACGATGTGCCCCCAGTGCGGTACCGCGATGCGCCGCTAGGGGTGACCGTTGTTCGCGGACGAGTCTGGGGGAGGGCGCGGCGGGCGGCAACGTTGGCCGGAGAGACGCCTGCTATTTTAAGGAGATATCGATGAAGATTGGAGTGTCGGCTATGGGAGACTCGTGCGATGCGGCTGTTTCGCCGCAATTCGCGCGGTGCCCCTACTTCGTGATTGTGGATTCCGAGACGCGCGGTTGTGAGGCGTTCAGCAATTCCGCGGAACAAGCGTCCCACGGTGCAGGGCCCATGGCGGTACGAGAGTTGGCAGACCGTGATGTCTCGGTCGCGCTGGCAGGCAAGATAGGCCCGAACGCCGAGCAGGCCTTGGCGGCAGCGAAAATCGAGTTCGTCCAGGGCGAAGGGAAAATCAGTGTTGCCATCGAAAACTACCTCCGCGGCGCGACGAGCACCTAGGATCGGTCGGATGCTTGCTTCGGGAAAGCCTACGCGTTTTCTTGGCTGCGAGTCGGGCATGTGGATGGGCGCGCCACGATCATCCCACCTTGGCGGGGGGCGCTGATGGTTATCGCGGTCGCCAGCGGCAAGGGCGGAACGGGCAAAACCACCATTGCGACGAATTTGGCCTTTGTGGCCGCAGCGGGCTCGCAGCCGGTGCAGCTTGTGGACTGTGACGTCGACGAGCCGAACTGCCACATCTTCCTCGATCCCACGATCACCGAGACGCATACGGAGGAACTCCTTCGTCCGCAGGTCGACCAGGCCGCGTGCACATTGTGCGGCGCCTGCGAGAGGGCCTGCCGTTTCCACGCCATCGTCTGCATGAAACAGCAGGTGCTTGTGTTCGACCATCTCTGCCACGGGTGCGGGGCCTGCGCAATGGTGTGTCCCGAGAACGCGATAGACGAAGTGCCGCAGCCGCTTGGCGTGGTCGAGACCGGCCGGGCAGGGGCGATCCACTTCGTGCAGGGCCGCCTCGAGGTCCGCGAGGCGCGGTCTGCCATGCTGGTCCGCGCGGTGCGCCGACACCAGATGGCGGACGGGCTGGTCATTCTCGACGCGCCACCGGGCACCGCCTGCCCGGTCGTGGCGGCGATGCACGGCGTCGACCGCGCGCTGTTGGTGACCGAGCCGACCCCATTTGGACTGAACGACCTCAAGATGGCGGTGGCGATGCTCCGCCAGATGGGCGTGCCATTCGCGGTTGTCATCAACCAGTGCGACGTCGGGGACGGGCGCACGATCGACTATTGCGGACGCGAGGGCATCGAGATCCTGGCCCAGATACCGAGCAGGCGAGATATTGCCGAAGCCTACGCGGAAGGCCGCCTGATCGTGGAGTGTGTCCCCCGGATGCGCCGGGTGTTTGAAGACCTGTTGGCGGCGGCGCAAGGGGTGCCGGCATGAAAGAGTTGGTGATCATCAGCGGCAAAGGGGGGACCGGCAAGACGAGTATTACCGCGTCCCTGGCGGTGCTGGCCGGACGGGTCGTCCTGGCGGACTGTGACGTGGATGCGCCAAACCTTGCGTTGGTTCTTCCTGCTCGAACGGAACACACGCAGCCGTTTTCGGGCGGCGTGGAGGCCCGGATTGAGCCGGACCGGTGCACAGCATGCGGCCGGTGCGCGGAGGCCTGCCGTTTTGACGCGATTCGACTCGATGATTCGCCAAACGACGTTTCGGGGGCGACCTATTCAGTGGACACGCTGGCCTGCGAGGGGTGCGGTGTGTGCGAGTTGGTTTGCCCGGCGGAAGCGGTGACACTGACCGAGGTGCAGACGGGGCAGTGGTTCATCTCACACACCGCTCACGGACCGATGGTTCATGCTCGCCTTCGGCCGGCAGCCGAGAACAGCGGAAAGCTGGTTAGCTTGGTCCGCCGCGAGGCGCGGAGCCAGGCCGAACGACACGGTCTGGAGTTGGTCCTGATCGATGGTCCGCCCGGGATCGGCTGCCCGGTTATCGCATCGATCAGCTCGGCGGATGGTGCTCTGGTGGTGACCGAGCCTTCGCGGTCGGGTCTGCACGATCTGAAGCGGATCTGTGAGTTGACGGCGCATTTCCGAATCCCAACTTGGGTATGTGTAAACAAGTTCGATCTGAGCGAGACCCTTACGCGGCTCATCGAGCGTGAGGCCAAGCGTGTTGGCGCCAGGACGGTGGGGCGAATCAGTTATTCGCCATCCGTGACGGCCGCCCAATTGGCGGGGATCACGGTGGTGGAACGGGGCGACGGTTGCGTGGTGAAGCAGACCGAGGCCCTTTGGAGCGTTGTTAGAGAAGCCCTGTTTGAGGGAGTTGGTTGAAGGAGCTTATCAGCCATGCGGATCGGGATTCCAGTAGCGGGAGGTCGCTGTAGCAGTCATTTCGGCCGGTGTGAGCAATTTGCCCTCGTCGATGCGGATCAGCAGAGCGGGCAGATTCTGGGAACCGAATGGGTGCAGACGCCGCCCCACGAGCCGGGCATGCTTCCCGGCTGGTTGGCTGAGCAGGGCGTGAACGTGGTCATCACCGGGGGGATGGGGCCCCGGGCGCAAGGGCTGTTCGCACGCCACGGCATCGCGGTCGTCCTGGGTGCAGCCGAGGCCGATCCGCAGGAGCTGGCCAGCCAATACCTCGATGGTTCGCTCAGTTCGGGGCAGAATATCTGCGATCACTAGGTGAGTGTCTTCAGGCGCCCGAAGAAATGCTCATTCGGCACCACGCTGGTAGCGCACCAAAAGACGGGCGACGCTCGCCACCCAGTAGTGGCGAGCGTCGTCCGCTTAGTTTACCACCAATTTTGCGGTTCGGTTGTTACGCGAACCTGCGACGCAGCGCAGCCAGACCGCCCAGCACCAGCAGACCGATGGTCGCCGGCTCGGGGGTGACGTGCAGTATCAGCGGCAGCGTTTCGGCGGTACCTGCTCCGATCTCGACGTAGTCGTACTCGAGATTAAGAATCGTGGAGATCGGGACATCCGGAATGTGGACGAGAAATTCGGCCACACCGCCGGGGCCAACCCACGGGTCGCCTCGTACGAACCCACCAATCGAGTAGACGTCATAGCCCGCATCGTAGTAGGCGACGGCGTCTTCGTTATCCCACGGAGGGAGCATCACGACCTCGCCGCCGGGGAGCAAGTCAGGGATCTGAGGCAGTATAGGCTCGGGCCACGGTCCGGTCATGAGAACGTCCACCCAGAAATTCTCAATTCCGCCTGCGTCCGGAACGATCCAGACATCCACCATCAACCAATCGCTGGGTTCAACCTCGACCGGCACGGCGGGGTCAATCGGAACGCCGTCGATCGAGAACTGCACGACCGCCGCGTTGGCGGCGACCGTCAGCCCCGCTGCGAATAGTAACGCTAACAGAACTCTAGTCATAACTCACGTTCCTCCTCACAAAACCCACGGAGTTCATTTCTTACACTTACACCCCAATTGGCCCTTACAGGCCCCTTGGGTGCCTTTCCCCTCTACGTCAATCCCGCTTTAACGCTGCGCTTCGGTGCAGCCTGCTGCCTCGGCGAGCCACCGTCCAGGCACCGGACTAACTCGCACGCTTACGGCAACTATCAACTGCATCCGCTGGTATCCGAACCCTTGCGGCCGAACCCAGCCCGCGCACCGTTTCGGGACGCGACCAAAAAAGAAAGAGCGCCACCCCCATCACGCTGGGGCTCAGCGCTCTCTCATCCTCGGTCTTCAATGGTGCAAAGCCTGTGCCGCCGCTGTGGCGCCTTGGCTGCCAGCTCGAATGGGCAACTCTAACATGCTGTTTTTGAAGTAGTTGCGAACGCTTCCGTACGTGCGGCGGTGCTGCCAGACTGGTGGGGCTCTGGCGGGAAATGATGCGACGGTTCAACATGGGTTGGCAACGGGCGCGGTAAAATGTTGTATCCCTAGTAGACAAAATGAGTTACAGCGGTTGTCCGAGGTCAACGCCGGCCGGTCTGGGCGTCCACGTACCTCAACATGAGGATCTTTGCTCAGCAGGTCGCTGCATCGGTCCGTGGAGGAGGGGCGAGTTCGATCGGATCACGCGACGGAGCGACGCGCAGTGTTGCGGACCGCCGCCAGGGCCTGGTCGGCCACGATGCGCCCGATCGTCTCTGTGTAGAACTCTAAGCGGACGGCAGGCAATTGAGGCCGGCCCGGCAGGTGGAGTTGCTCCCTGAGCCAGGGGCCGAGAACACGGCCCGCTTGAGTGAAGCGTCCTGAGACGATGATCGCATCGAGACCACCGAGCGCCGCCACCCCCGCGCCCGCAGCACGGAGAATGTGGTATTCGATCATCTGCCGCGCCAGTCGATATTCCTCCCGGTTGTCGGTGAAGAGCATGTCAAGGTCGGTTGGCTGTCCTGTCAGGCCGAGCAGTCCGCTCTGGCGGGTCAGCACGGCGTCGATCTGTTCGGGTCCCCAGCCCTTTTCCTGTGCCAGCGCCATTACAATGGCCGGATCGATCTGCCCGCAACTGGTCTGCCCCGGTATGCCCTCCAAGGGGGTTGCTCCGCCGGTCACCATTATCGGTCGACCACCGGCCACCGCGGCGAGTTCCGGCCTGGGCTCCAGACACAGCGAAAGGGTACGGGGCAGCGTGCCCGGGCGCGAGGCCCGTGTAAGCCGGAGTACATGGGCGCACGCAGCTTCGTGCAGCAGCCCATGGAACCCGTAGCGTCGTAGGGACGAGCTGCCTGTCGTATCGGCGGCCAGCGCATAGAGGTGTTCCCTCGGTGGCAGAGGCACAAAGAACGCGGTCTCGAAGGCAGCAACGAGGGGGCGGTTCGGGAAGATCTCCTGGCAGGCTTCGATCAGTACCAGCAGTCCGGGCAGGTGAAGTGGCGCTTCAGGTGCGATCGCCCCAAGAGTGGCGACGACCTGTTCGGTGACGAGTGTCGCTTTGCCAAAGGCCGACCCGCCATATAGCGTGCGGATAGCTACAACGTCCGTCGTGTGATGGCCGGCCGTGGATGCACACCGTTGCCGCAGGTCACGAAGGATGGTCAGCAGCGAACGCACGTCGGTTTGCGGGCCGCAGGACGGGTTACAGGTTCCTTCCAGGAGCGGGTGTCGGCCGCCCTGACCGAAAAAAGCGTACCCCAGGATCCGCCGTCCGGGGTTCAGTACGAGGATGTTCACCTCAATGCTCCTTCTGTAGAGGGCCGGCGGCGCCCGAGAGCATGGAGAAGGTACGTCGGGCGATGGCCAGCTCTTCATTGGTCTGAATGGCGAGAATCCGGACTTTGCTGTCGTCTCGGGCGACGTCGGCCGGCAGATGCGTGGCGGCGATGTTCCGCGCGGGATCGATGGACACGCCGAATACCTCCATACCGGCGCAGACGGCCCATCGGACCTGCGGGGAGGTCTCGCCGATGGTGTCGGTGAAGATGATGGCGTCGGCCGATCCGACAGTGGCCAGATACGATCCCAGGTATTTGCGGATGCGCCAGACGTAGGCTTCGACGGTCCGGCGCAAACGCGGCGAGGCGTCGGCATCCTGTTCGACACTGGCTAGGACATCTCGGATGTCAGCGGACATGCCCGACATGCCGAGGACGCCGCTTCGCTTGTTGAGCAGATTTTCCACGCTGTCGCCGTCACCGCCGGCGAACGTCAGCAATTGCAGGGCGACGGCGGGGTCGAGGTCGCCGCAACGGGTACTCATCATCAGTCCCTGCAGCGGCGAATAGCCCATCGTGTTGTCGACCGATCGTCCGTTGACCACCGCGCAGAGGCTTGCGCCTCCGCTGCCAAGGTGGCAACTGACGGCGTTGAATTCGTCCAGAGGGCGGTCGAGCAGGCGCGCCGCTTCCTCCACGACGTATTGGTGGCTCGTGCCGTGGAAGCCGTACTTACGTATCCCCAGTTCGGACATCAGATCACGCGGCAGGGCGTAAGTATAGGCGTAATCGGGAATAGCGGCGTGAAACGCCGTGTCGAACACGACGACCTGGGGCAGGTGCGGGTATCGGCTTTGGCACGCTCGCACCAAGGCGGTGGCCGGCGGGTTGTGCAGCGGCGCTAGGTCCTGGATCGCTTCAAGTTCGCCGATCACGGCCTCGTCGACGATGGCATGGTCGGCAAACCTTGTGCCCCCGTGCACCATGCGGTGACCGACGGCGTCCGGGGCAAGGCGTGTATCGCTCGTCAGCAGTTTCATTACCTCTTGGAAGGCTACCGCGTGGTTGGGCATGTCCACCTGGTGTTGCTGCTGGTCGCCGTTTGTACGGTGGTAGATGCAGGCGGGTTGCGCGGTGGGCGGCCCGACGCGCTGCGCCTCGCCGCCCGCCAGCATCCGGGCCGATGGCATCTCCAGCAGCTTGTACTTCAGCGAAGAGCTGCCGCAGTTGAAGACGAGCACCTTCATGGCTATTGCATCCTTTCCGGGTGACGGTCTGGTGGATCAGATTTCGTCAGAGGTCCAGCCGCACACAGGCACGCCGATCAGGCTGTGAACGATTGCTGCCGTGCCGTAGGGGGTCTCGACAAGTTTGTCGATCTGGACGTACTCATCCCGCGCGTGGGCCATCGTCTCGTCGCCCGGGCCGTAGCCGATTGTGGGCACCGCGAACTCGCTGACCAGAAGGCTGCCGGCTGTGCCCATGCCCAACCGTCCCAGTTGCCACTTGCCGGGCCTGACCTGGCAGCCGGCGGCCGACAACGCCTGCCGGGCACGCTCCATCAAGCGATCGAATGGGTCGGTGGCCCACGCATTCGTTACATGGCGGACCAGTGTGGTGGTGCCGGTGTACAGTCGCTGGTTCTCCTGGCGGACCAGTACTTCGACCGCGACGGCACCGGAGGGCTGGGCGGCCAGCGCCGCGTTGTGCTGAAGCTGGTGGAGCACGTCGCCGATGCTTTCAGCCGGGCGCAGACGCCGGGTTACGCCAATGGTTGCCTTGCGCAGGCCGTCGACGTTCTGAAACCGAGGCTGATCAAGTACGAACGATTCGACGTCGCCCTGATCGCCCATACGACCGGCGCTGAAGTCGTTGACGATGGCCGTAGCCGCATCGTCCACGTCGAAGGGGTTGGCGCTCTCGACGCAGATGTCCAACTCCACCCATCCGTCGTGGCCGTAGTAGAGTCCCAGAGCGGTCGGCTCGCCCAGGATGGCGTGGTCAGGCTTCAGCTCCAGTTCGGGCAGCGTCTTCTCCAGCAGAGCGCGGACCCCAACGCTGCGACCGTTCTCTTCGGCCACCGTTGCGGCAACGATCAGGTTGCCACGCAACGGCAGAAGACTCCGTTTGAGCAGCGCGCCCGTATAGACATGGGCGGCCACCCCGCCTTTGCAGTCGGCTGCGCCAAGACCATACAAGCGGCCCCCGTCGACCTGGGCGGTGTAGGGCGATCGGTCCCACTTCCCGTCCGCCTCTGGCGAGACGGTGTCCATGTGACAGTTCAGCAGGACGGTCGGTCCGGCTTCGCGACCGAGCAGCAGGCCCACGACGTTGCCGGCCTCATCGCGGAATACCTTGTCGTAACCCACCTCCCGCATCTTCCGCTCGACCAAGCCGGCCACGGCGGCCTCGCCCAGACTGGGGCTGGGCGTGCTGATAAGTTGCTGGGCAAAACCGATCAAGGCTTCGTTCAGAGCGGCGTTTCTGTCCTTCAGGATCCGGTACATTGTATTGTCTCCTTTTTGCGGTCGTCTGGCCCCGGGCACTGCCCGGAGGCCACATGGCAGTATCGCAAGAGCTGTGCCAACGACACGTATTGCTGTAAGTGCTTATGTGATAGTTATTTGGAGACCATGCAAAGAAGTTGACAATAAAGAAAAGGTGTGCATAATGAAAGGGCTACATTTCATTATGAAAGGTTAGTATGAAGGCCGAGGATCTAAGGCTTGAGGAGTTGGTCGACTTTGCCGAGGGGCGCCTGGCGCTGCACGAACGGCGCCTGGTGCTGCACGCGATCCATGCCTTTGCCCAGTTCCGCAAGGACCTGGTCGACACGATCGGCATGGACCAGGCGCGCCGGATGCTGACGCGTTTTGGCTATTTCTGGGGCCACGCTGATGCGGCGGCGATGAAGCGCGTCTTCGTGTGGGACAGCACGATCGAGTGGCTCAAGGCCGGTCCGCGACTGCACACGCTACAGGGCGTGACCAAGGCGCTGGTCAAATCGCTCGAGTGGGATGAGGTGGCGGGCCGGTTTGCGATGGAGGTTACCTGGCACGATTCGGGAGAGGCTGAAGAGCATCTGGCCGAGTTGGGTCCGACGGACCATCCGGTCTGTTGGATGCTGGTCGGCTACGCCAGTGGGTACGCTTCGTTCTGCCTGGGCAAGGACATCTACTTCATTGAAGATCGCTGCAAAGCAAAGGGCGATCGGGTGTGTTCGGCTGTGGGCAGGGACCGTGAATCCTGGGGCCCCACGTTGGAGCCGCACCTGGCGTACTTCCAGGGCGATGACATCCAGGGCAAGGTGCGGCAACTCAGCGCGGAGCTTCGCCGCAGGACGCGTGAGTTGGCCAGGCAGCGTCAGCGGCTCAGTGCGCTGGAGCATCCGGCCAAGCCGATGTTTGTGGAGATCCGCAGCGAACCGTTCCGGCGGGTGGTCGATCTGGCTGGGCGGGTGGCTCGGTTCGACTCGGCAGTGTTGATCACCGGGGAGACGGGCACGGGCAAAGAGGTGCTTGCACGATACATCCACCAACTCTCGCACCGCAGCGACGGGCCGTTCGTGGCGGTCAACTGCGGGGCCCTGCCGGAGACGCTGCTGGAGAGTGAGTTGTTTGGTCACCGCGCCGGCGCGTTCACCGGGGCCATTGACGATCGTGTGGGGCTGTTTGAGCAGGCCGAGGGGGGCACGATTCTGCTCGACGAGATCGGCGACATCTCGCCGGCCACGCAACTGAAGATTCTCCGTGTGTTGCAGGAGAAGGAGATCCTGCCGGTGGGCCAGAGTCAGCCTCGCAAGATCGATGTCCGCGTTCTGGCGGCGACCAACAAAGACCTGGCCGAGGCGATCAGGCAAGGGCGCTTTCGCGAAGACCTGTTCTACCGCCTGCGTGTAATTGATATTCACATACCCCCTCTGCGGCAGCGGCGGGAAGACATCCTGCCACTGGCTCGATACTTCGTGAAGCAGTTGGGCGGGAAGCTGAAGCTGCCGGATGTTCGTTTGGATTCGACCTGTTTGGATTATCTGCAAGCCTACGCGTGGCCGGGCAACGTACGAGAGTTGGAGAACGCCCTCGAGCGTGCCGTCGTGCTGTGCACCGACGGTGTGATCCTGCCGGAGCATCTGCCGCCGCATATCGTGCATGCCCACCTGGCGGCTGACGAGAGCCAAGCCGATCCCGCTCGCAGCCTGGCGGATGTGGAGGAGCGTCACATCCGCAACGTGCTGAAGATGGTGGGCGGAAATCGGACGCGGGCGGCCAAGATTCTGGGCATCAGCACGGCGACGCTGTGGCGGAAGCTCAAGCGGCAGCAAGAGGGCGAGGGCGGCTTGGTCGGCCCGCCAGACGCATGACCGGTGGGCAGGAACATGCGTGACGTGCACGTATCCGCCGGCAGGAGAACGGCTGTTCGCAAAGGGTTGCTCGCCTGGTTTGACCGCAACGCCCGCGACCTGCCGTGGCGCAGGACGCGGAGTCCGTATCGCATCTGGCTGTCGGAGATCCTTCTTCAGCAGACGCGGGTGGAGACGGCTTTGCCGTACTACCGTCGATTCGTCCGCGCGCTGCCGAGCGTGCGGCGACTGGCCGCGGCCAGTGAGGACGAGGTGCTCGCGCTGTGGGACGGTCTGGGCTACTACGGCCGGGCACGGAACCTGCACCAGGCTGCGAAGGTGATCGTGGCCGAGGGGGCTGGGCGACTGCCCCGTACAGCCGACGACTGGCAGCGGTTGCCGGGGGTGGGGCGTTACACGGCCGGCGCGATCGCCAGTATCGCGTTCGGCCAGCGTGTGGCGGCGGTGGACGGCAACGGTCTGCGGGTGCTGGCCAGGCTGTTGACGGTGCGGCAGCCTATCGACCAGCGGCCCACGGTTGAGGCGCTGTGGTCGATCGCCGCCGAACTCGTGCCGCCGGCTCGTGCGGGCGACTTCAACCAGGCGCTGATGGAGCTTGGGGCGACGGTATGCGTGCCGCGCCGGCCACGATGCGACGAGTGTCCCCTTCGCCGTGTATGCCAGGCCCGCCGTAAGGGATGCCAGGGAGATTTGCCCCGCCGCGGCGCGCGACGTCGCGTGCCGCACCACCAGATCGTGGCAGCGGTGATCGGCAGGCGCGGGCGTTATCTGCTCGGCAGGCGCCCGACAGGCGGGTTGCTCGGCGGGTTGTGGGAGTTTCCCGGCGGCAAGGTCGAGCGGGGCGAAACGCACGAGCAGGCCCTGAAGCGCGAGCTGCGAGAAGAGTTGGGGATCGAGGCGGCGGTTGGAGAACTGGTGGCTTCGGTAAAGCACGCGTATTCGCACTTCTCCATTACGCTGCACGCCTATCGGTGCGGGCTTGCCGCCGGGCGCCCACGACCGAGGTATCACACCGCACTGAGATGGGTTGCTCGCAGTCAGTTGGATCGCTATGCGATGCCGGCGGCGAACCGTAAGTTCATGGATCGGATATGATTGGGTCCCGAGGCTCGGTGGTGTTGACAGCCAGCGGCCGTGCTCTTCTAATAATCGGTGCTGGGGCCATAGCTCAGTTGGGAGAGCGCCTGCATGGCATGCAGGAGGTCTGGGGTTCAAGTCCCCATGGCTCCATTTCCCGTGGTTTATTGCCAAGCTGTACGCCGGACTGACGGACGCGGCTCTCAGGGCATTGTCGTTGAGTGCGCGGCGGTGATCCTGCCCAAGTCGGGCTCGCGTCGGTGTTGGCGCATCGCCATTATCCATCCATTGTGGATCCCGTGGGCCAGACAGGAGCGATCAAGATACACCTGGCTCGACTTGAGGCGGCCATCCGCGGGCGAATCACCTTGGTGGTGCAGGATGGATTCGCAGGGTGATTCGTTTCCATCACCAGCACTATAAGACCAAGCGGATGGCCTGATGGGCTTGCTTCCATAACCAGCTTGCGGTGCGGTGTGAAATCGCTTGGCTGATTGCAGGATGGCCGTGTCAACGGAGTGTCTGGAATGGGCCTTACTCCTGCGGGGTTGCGACTGGGTGGGGTGCGAGATAGGGTCGTGGTGCAGCGGACGTGCGAGGTGCCGGGCATTGCTGATTGGCATTACCGGATGTATGAATGGCTGAAGCGGCCGTCAGGCTGGGCGTAAGGAGGCATGGTCATGGGTATGCGTCGATGGGCGATGGTGCTTGCGTGGCTGGTTGGTTGGGCCGGTGTCGCTAACGCCGAGCCGGCGGCTGAGTTGCCCCTGTGGGCCCATTCGTATCTTGAGCCGATGGCGCGTGATCTGACGCCGCCGGGGTCCGCCAGCGCCACGCTGCACGTGAGAACGACGCCGGGAGAGTACGAGCCGGCGGTGTTGGCGGTGCGGGCCGGCGCCGAGATCACGGCAGAGATGACCTTCGAGGCACTTGAGGGAGCAGAGGCAGTGCCTCGCTCGTGGCTTTCGGTGAACCGCGTCGAGAGTCTCAACGCCGAGACGTCGCCGAAACGACTGATGGGGGCGGGGCGGACGCAGTCACTGCCGGCGGATCAGACCGTATTCTACTGGCTGACGGTGCGCCCGCCGGTGACAACGGCACCGGGGACGTATCGGACGACGATCGCGATCGACGTCGCCGGCAAGCGTCACACGGCTGAGCTGGTGTGTGAGGTGCTGCCGTTCGTACTGGTCGACAGCCCCATTATCGGCGGCGCGTTCATGGCCGGGACGGACCTGCCTCGCCGGTGGTATCGGGACATGAAGGCCCACGGGATCAACGCGATCCAGATGTTCTGGAACAGCACCGGCATGGACGTGCGCCAGGTCGGCGGCAAGCTGGTCATGGATTTTGAAGACCTGGATCGGTTCATGGACGAGGTCAACGCGGGCGGCATCGATGGGCCGATCGCGATCAGCCTGGGCAACGACAGTTCGCTGCACTACGAGCGGGAGATCGCGGGCGCGTTTGGCATGCCGGTCAGGGTTTCCGAGCCGATCGGCGGCAAGCGGATCAAGGCGCCGCAGGTCTCGCCCGAGTTGGACAGGCTTTTCGTGGAGGGCTTGCGGCAGATTCGCGAGCATTGGGACGCCAAGGGGTATCGTCAGGAACTGATCGTGCTGATCTACGACGAGCCGACGGAGCGGCTGTTGGAGCGGTGCAAGAGCCGGTATGACCTGCTCAAGACGGTGATGCCGGACACGCGGGTGTACGGCGTGGTGATGAACCGCCAGAAGTGGGCGGCGAGCATGTTGGACCAGTGCGACATCATCGTGGCCAACGGTGATTTCGAGCGATGCCGGGACCTTTCGGCCGAACACAACAAGGACTACTGGATCTACGGGTTTCCGCTGCAAGAGGTGCACACGGCCCGTCACGATATGGGGCTGCTGGCGTGGCGGGTCGGGGCGTCGGGTGTATTCTTCTGGATGTACAACTACTGGGGGTACGACCCGGACAACTGTGCGGTGTACGTCAACGCGGACAACCCGACCGAGCCGGTTCGTTCGGTGGCGTGGGAGGCCATACGCGAGGGTCAGGACGATCTGCGGTATGTCGCAACGGCGGCCAAGCTGATTGCGCTGGCGCCGCCCGACGTGCGTGAAAAGGCGGCGGCGAAGCTCGAAGCTATTCGGCTATCGCTCGATCCGTCGCGCCGCCGGCGAGCGCCGCGGGGTGAGGAGCATGACGAGGTTAGTCTGGTACAGCATGTTAACGAGCCGCAGCGGGTCCGTGACGCGATCATTGAGTTGATTCTGGAACTGCGGTGAGTGGCGGCATACGAAGAACGCGAAAGCCAGGGCGAAGTCCAGCAAAGAGGTTTGCCGGAAGTGGCCGGCAACAAGACCTTTTAAGCCCGGATTTCCCAGATAGCCAAGGAATCTACAGGCACGATTCTGGCTGTAGGTGCGTCCGATGAGGAGGATGGCTCGGTTTCGGGCATCCTGGAGGACGCACCTGATGGGTGAACATGTGAACAACGGATTGCCGGTGAGTCTTGACGGTCGTCTTCGGCTGGCGTGTTACGGCGCCAAGCTGACCAGCGACGTCGGGCTGCTGGCCTATCGAGCGCTGGCCGAGGTGGCGGTGCCGCGTGCGTTGTTCGCCGGGATTCTGGAGCGACACGGCGGCTGGCTCAGCCGCCGCCGGTGGCCGAGCGCGGATGAGGGTTGACGCCCTCAGCAAGAGCATGAGCACTGACGAGAGGAAGGTGGCTGTTGCTGCGCAGAGGACCAGCCCAAAGCCCATTCTGGGAGCCAGCAGGGCGATATTGACCGGATCGATGGACAAGAACGAGTGATTCCGGGCCAACTCCGCCGCCTGCGCTTGCGGTCACTAGGTCGATCTTGGTAAAAATGACAATCTGATGCTGGAACTTGGGACATCCCAGATTGATGGTCCGCACAGCGGACCCTACAAGGGGCAGCCACGCGCGGGCTTTGATCGCGGCGGCAGTATGATGGGGCTAGGACTGCGGAGGCGTCAACATATCCGGCGGGTCTGCCGACCTGCCCCGCGAGTGAAGGGGAGGTGTCTCGTCGATGAATGGTGACCGGGGCGAATCAGGCAGACGTACCGCTGTTGGGGTAGCGGCGTGGATTGTAGGGCTGGTGTTTGGGCGTGGGCGATGGAAGACGGCACTTGTGGCGATCAGTGTGCTGTTCAATGTGGTGGTCGTCGTGGCGGTAGCGTCGGCTAGGGCGGAGGATGCACGCAGGATGGATCACATCTGGTATGGGCCTGACAGGACGCCGCGGATGGCTTTGAAGCTTGCGCTGAACCTTGTCAACTTCCCGCCGTTGAGTCTTCTTCAGCCAGAGCCCAGTGTTGGCGCAACGCAGCCGCAGCCAGACGTTGTTTACGTCGCTTCGAACAGCGATGGCGAGATCCTGATGGACTTCGTTCTGGCGGGGGACGGGTGTGACGAGGTACGGCGCAGTCGGATATACGATCAACATGGGCGATGCTGGGTCTCGGCTGATCCGGATACTGGCCACGTAACGTACCGGCAGTACGCCGCTGAAAGTGTTGGCGACAGTGCCCGCGCCTGCCTGACGGACACCGATGGTGACGGCGTGCCCGACCTGATGGTCGAGATGGCGACGCAAGCGAAGTACAGACGTGCCAATGAGCTTATCTGGCGTGAAGTGGGCAGGCAGGAATAGGGGGCTACCGTGACGAGTGCCATGAACGACGAAGGACGCAAGCCAACCGAGAAGAGCATCGTGGCGGTGATACTTGCAGCATTCGTGTTGCCTTTCAAGACGCTGGCGTGGGTGGCTCGTCTGGCGTGCGGACAAGGGCGTTGGAAGAAGACGTTGGCGACGGTCAGTTTGCTTCTTAATGTCTTGATCATCGCGATGGCCACACCCGTTGCGATTAAGCTATACGACCTCATTAGCCGCGACTGGAAGGAGCCTAGGCAGGGCGAAGGTTCGCCGCGTGGTCTTCGATGGGTTCCCAAGGACTTGGCCCCGCTGACGTTTCTCGAAGAAGACCCTCGGATCCTCGCGATGGCCGGTGTTGAGCCCGTAGAGTCCTCTTCGGATTACATCTGGCTGGCCTCCAACGCCACCGGCAAGATCGTGGCGGGTCTGTTCCTGGAGAAGGATGACAACCCTCGTGCCTACATCAGAGAGGCGTATGACAGGCATGAGCGGTCATGGATCGTGGCCGACTATCGAAGTGACGAGCTCACTCACATGTGGTATGCCGATGAGGCTGCTGACTGGACGGCGGCGGTGTGGGTTAGAGACAAAGATTGCGACGGGGTGCCTGATCTGAAAATCGACGTGGCGACCGGCAAGCGATACGAGCGAGCCAACGACATCCTGTGGCAGCAGATCGATAATGGGTCGTACGTTCGTTCAGTTGGAATGATGCTAACTGGCGACGGCGGGCTTGCGGACCCGCCCTGCAACCTGTCTGAAGAAGACTGAACCTGGCATGAGAGTCTTGTAGGCTAATCCGCTCCATCGCTTCGAGCGACTTCTCGTTGCGACGCCCACGGGCATTACGCTTTAAGAGGTGTTCGAGCGTCATGCGAGCTCTAAACAACCCCAAGCGTTTAAGCCTTGTTCTATGTAGGCCCCTTACTGAACGTCAGGATCGACCCTCGGGCGGTTTACGTGGACACCTTGGATAACGGAGATCGACGCATGCCATTAATTGATATCCACGTGCACCTGCGAATGGACGATCCACTGATGGATCGTCACGTCGAGATCGCCAAGGCAAAGGGGATCTCCGGCCTGCTGGTTCATGGCGTGCCGAATGACATCTGCCCGCCATTGGGCGATAACGAGCATATCCTGGCTGCGATGAACAAGCATTCGGACTACGTGCTTGGCTCGATGCACCTGGATCTGCGCAATGACTCGGCTGAGACGATAGAAACGATCCGACGATACGCCGGCGAAGGCTTTCGTTGCGTGAAGATGTACCCGAACCTGGGATTCGATCCGGCCGATCCGGCCCACGACCCGGTGTGGGAGGCGATCGAGGAGCACGGCCTGATGTGCCTGCCACACTGCGGATATATCAGTATCTCGCCGATCTACCCCAAGCTTAGCCTGACGTCGCTGACGGCCAGCCCGTTTCACTTCGAGCGTGCGGCCCGAATGTTCCCGGGCATCCAGTTCGTCATGGCCCACTTTGGCGGGGCGGCAACCTACCTGGAAACGCTGGTGTTGTGCATGCGACTCAAGAACTTTCACGCCGACTGCACGCCGGGCCAGGGCCTGTGGGTCTGGAAGAGACGCCTGCCGGGGACCGAGGACATGCCCTTCGACCATTTCCTGTGGGGTACTGACGAGGGCCCCGAAGCCATTGACGGGGCGCTTGCGTTCTGGAACGAGACCTTCGACGCCATGGGCATCGGCCAAGCCGACCGCACGCGCTTCTTCGGCGGCAACGCCTTCACATTGTTAGGGCTAAGCTGATGGCGAACGAGCAGGTACATGGCCGGGTCGGCCAGCAGGTCGCCAAAGGTGCGCGGCTGCCAGCGTGTTGCTGTTGAGTGCGTAGCGGTGATCCTGCTCAAGTCCGGCTCGCGTCGGCCGTCCATGGCCTGTCCGAGGACGTTTGACCGGCATCGCGCAAGATGGTCTGATGTCAGGCTCCGGCGACCATGGCGTCTCGTTTCATGGCAGTGGGTATGGGATGACGCAGGCAAAGCACGTGAGATCCCGTTCGGTTCTGTCCGTTGTGCGGCGACTGTGGTCGCACATGGGCGTGCATCGGCCGATGTATGCGGGGGGCTTTGCCCTAAGCGTGGTGGATGCGGCCTGCCAGGCGTCGATTCCCATGATCTTTCGCGCGGTGATCAACGCGATGAAGGACAGCCCGGCTCGATTCATGGACCATTGGTTCTGGCCGACGGTGCTGGGCTGCGCGGCGCTGGCGGCGGTGTTCTTTCCAGCCGCCTTCGTCCACCACCTTATGGTCGAGCGCAGCGTGATCCGGATGATTCGCGACCTCCGCAACGATCTGTACGAGCACGTGCAGCACCTGTCGGCCGACTTCTTCCAGCGCAACCGCGTCGGTGAGGTGACCGCGCGGCTGAATAACGACATGGACGTTCTCGGTCAGGCCTCTCAGGCCACGGCGCCGCTGCTGTGGCAGGTGGTGCTGGTTGCCCAGAGCCTGGCGATGATGCTCTACATCAACGTGCCTTTGACGGGCTTGTTTGCAGTGCTGATGGTCGTCGTCACGGTCTGGGGGCGTTACTTCATACCTCGCCTGCGGCGATTGAGCCGGTCGGTCCGCGATGCGACGGGCGACGTCTCAGCGGCCGTCACCGAATACGTGGCCATCAACGATCTGATCAAGGCGTTCAGCCGCGAGGATTTCGCCCAGGCGCGCGTCGAACAGGAGACCGACGCTCTGCGTCAAAAGGCCGAGCGGTTCGTCTGGTGGCAGTACGTTTTTGGTGATGTGCTCCAGGTACTGGTGCGGTTCATTGCTCCTTTTGCGCTGCTGCTGACCGGGGCCTATCTGCTGGCCGGCGACGGGTTGGAGATAGGCGATCTGGTGGCGTTCTGGGGCTACTGGCTGATGATGGGCGGAGCGATGGTCTGGGTTTTCCGATCCATCGCCACGGTGTTTACCGCGACGGCGGCGGCTGACCGGATTTTTGACTTCTTCGACGAGCGGCCGCTTATCCGCGATGCCGTCGACGCCCGCGAGGTGAGCGGCCTGGACGGTGACATCCGCTTCGAGTCGGTTACGTTCAACTATCCGACCGAGTCGCAGGAGGTCGTGCTGGATGACGTGAGCTTCCACATTCCCTCCGGCAGGACGGTGGCGGTGGTCGGGCCCTCGGGGGCCGGCAAGAGCACGATCCTTCAGTTGATCCTTCGGTTTTACGACCCCAAGGGGGGGCGCGTCCTGGTTGACGGGCAGGACGTTCGGCAGCTTAAGCAGGCATCGCTTCGCCGCAACATCGGCATGGTGATGCAGGAGAGTGTCTTCTTCGCCGGGACGATTGAAGAGAACCTGCGTCTGGCCAAACCCGAGGCGTCCGCCGTCGAGGTCCGCGATGCGCTGCGCCATGCCAACGCCTTGGCGTTCGTCGACCAGATGCCTGGGGGAGGCCAGACTGTGCTGGGCGAGCGGGGTGTGCGCCTCTCCGGCGGGCAGAAGCAGCGATTGTCTATCGCGCGTGTGTTTCTGAAGGACCCGCCCATCCTGCTGTTCGACGAGGCGACCAGCTCTCTCGACTCGGTTGCGGAGAAACTCGTTCAAGCGGCGATGGATGAACTCATGAAGGGCCGGACCACGCTGGTGGTGGCCCATCGCATCTCGACCGTGCAGGACGCCGACGAGATACTGGTGATCGACAGGGGGCGGATCATCGGAGTCGGAACCCACCCGCAACTGCTGGAGTCATGTCCGGTGTATTACAGCCTATGCGCTCACCAGCAGCTTGGCGATGCGCCGTCCGCAAGCGGCTGGTCATCATAGTCAAATGGAAGAGCCCGGCGATGCCTGTTCGCACCGTCGGGCGTTCTCCAAGTACCACACGTGCGGCAGCAGGCACACCGCTGCCGCTGGTTTGCCCGTCTCCTAGCCGCGGCGACGTGACCTGCTGCTCCTGTAGCCTCCGAAGCGGCTCAGCAGCAGCATGCCCACTGCCAAACCGATGGGGCTGACGGGTCCGGCCGCACCGCAGCAGCCGTCGGGGGTGTCCTGACCGGGGGGTGTATCGCAGCCATCAGGAATCCCGTCCCCGTCGCTATCGACGCTGTCATCAGATCCCTTGCAGATGTCGCACCCGTCGGGTACGCCATCGCCGTCGGCGTCGTCCAGGTCATCGGCATCGGGACACACGTCGCACCCGTCCGGCACGGTATCGTCGTCCGAATCGGTCGGGCACCCGTTAGGGTCGACCGGGTCGGCGCAGTCCGGTGTGTCGGGGCACAGGTCCTGATCGTTCAGTACGCTGTCCTCGTCGTCGTCGGCCGTCGAGCAGCCGTTAGGGTCGACCGGGTCACCTGGTGCGGTATTGGGGCAGGCGTCGGTGCCGTCCGGCACACCGTCGCCGTCCGAGTCGGCAACGGTGGTCAGCCGCAGTGTCCAGGCATCCAGTTCGGGCGCATAGCCCACAAGCCCGTCGCCGATGTACAAGACCCAGTCGCCGTCCGGCTTTCCACCGTGGAACGCACTGAACTTGTCCACCAGCGGGCCGCCACTCAACGTACTGAGGTCGCCAGCGTCCGGTATGTAGTTGTCCGGCGTGGGGCCCGCGGGGTCGCCCACAACCCCATCGGTTCCGATGTCAACCGGGAGCGCACCCATGAACTCTGCGCCGATGCCGCTGACCGCGTCGTCGTCGAACGTTATGGGGTATTGAAAGGCCAGATTTGAGCCGTCGCCGCCGTAACCGCTTGTTGTCCCATCGTCAGGCACTCCGGCGAGCCCCGCTCGATGCATCAACGTCACCACCGTTCCCGAGGGGCTCTTCAACTTGATCACGAGGTCGCCCAGGAACAGCGTCCGCGCTGAGATCTCCACGCTCACCCCGTCAATCAGGTCGGTCCCGCCCGAGGGCACAGCAATGGTGCTGCTCGCCATCGAGTTCGGATCCAACGTGCCGTCGTACCCATCGTCCGGCGCGACGATTGCCAAACCCGGACCGGCCGTGTACTCCTGCCCCATCGCGCCTGCCGGCAGCGTCAGCAGGCAGAACAGCCCTAACAGAACGCTGGGGCTTACCCAACGGGCAGCCATCTTGTTTTTACCGCTCATCGCTACGTCCTCCAAACTCCTCTCCCACAAGCGACCGAGCACCAAGTTCCGGCTTCGGTGTCGCCTGCCCGCGAGGGCGTTTCATTCGTACAATAGCACAAGCGTACCGGCCGAGCACCTTGCCGGCATCTTCGGTACGCGATACCCATCCAATCAGGCACCGCCGCTGCGGGGCGCCGGCTCTGACGAATCCACATGCGTGCCGACGGGTTATGGACCGCATTGGCCTATTCTACCTGGCGGGAGGCTGGACCGCAACGAAGCGTTCTCTGGCGGGTCATCCGTATGCCGCCCCCCGACCGATCTGTCTTGCCGAATACGCTGGTGCCACTCAACCAACTCATCGGCCAGGCACGCCCACTCTCACCCTCGCGCGTCTCGCTTTTACAGCCGGTGCCACGGCGACCTGCGATGCGGAAGACACGCTTTGCCGCCCGCAAAGACCCCGGCGCGAACGCACTGCCGACCCTGGGACGTTGAATACTAGCCGCTGCGGCGAGCAATGGCAAATGTCACGCAACGATTTGCTGAGTCGTCGCGCGTGCGGTGTCCGATAAGCCGGGTATCCCGTCAGGCGGGCATCTGCGGGCGTCCTTGGCCGGCCGACGAAGCGCGTGCTGCCCTAAGCCTGGATAGCCGGTTGATCGGACGCCCTCGCGTCGATGGTCGCACATGTTTTGTTCTGCACCGGCCTGCAGCCTGTCAACGTGTATCATATATTGGTTGTGGACCATTCATGGAGAGCCAAGTCGGTAGGCGATGCCGATAACGTTCGCCGGTTCGGCTGGGAGAGGACCCTTGAGCACGATTAGAGACCAGCAGTCTGAGCAGCGAAGGCTGGCTCGCCTGCTCGCGTGGCACAGACAACATCGACCCCGACAGGCCACGCGGCGACCTGGCACGAAGCAGACGCCGCTTGCCGCCTGCCAGAAGTAAGGCAACGCTGGCAGCTCGGGTCGCGAGATATCCGCTTCGCGCCTTCCAGGGCGCCAGCAGTTGGGTTGCTTGCGATCGGTAGCGCATTCCCGACACCAGACGGAACGTGAGTTCACATTCGCATGCGGGCTCCGAGCACGCCCATACGCTGTCCATAAAACCATACACGCCTGGCGCTCGGTGGTTGGTAGTCGCCTTTCATGTAAGGTGCCGCGTCTTCGCTCAGCCATCGAATGTTCACGTGGTGCGTGAGTCCGGCACGCCTGGCTCGCGTATGGTGGGCACCGGGCGGCAGGGGCTTGTGCCGGATGATGACTCGGTGCATAGTATCATCCTACGCGCGGCGCCTGGGCAGGTCTGACGCGCCGTGCAGGGCCTATGGGTAGGTGTCGGTACGGGGAGAACTCACATGCGTTGGGGCGAACGGGTGACGTGGGTGGCGGTACTGGTGCTCGTTTTGGCAGGACATGTGGCTGCGGCGGCGGAGACGTTCTCCTTTGTGGTCATGGGCGAAACCGCAGGCGCGACGGCCGACGCGTCGGCGCCGATGTTCCTGCGGGCGCGCAATGAGATCAACATGCTGCGGCCCAAGTTCGTCGTGAACCTGGGTGACGTGGTCGATGGGCGCGGCGGAGATGCTCAGACGCTCTCGCGACGGTGGGACGCGTTCGAGAAGGTGCGAAGCAGCTTCGCCGTGACGCATTTTCTGGTTGTGGGTCATCGCGACGTGTCCGACGCGGCGAGCGAGCATCTGTTCAGGCTGCGGTACGGTCCGTTGTGGTACAGCTTCGACCATGGTGGCTGCCACTTCGTGGTGCTCGACTCGGAGGTCGTGGGCCATGAAGGGCGAATCGCCGGCGAGCAACTCGCCTGGCTGAAGCACGACCTTCAACGGGCCGAGGACGCTGCCCACACCTTCATCTTCGTCCACCGTCCGCTTTGGCGCGACGCGGGCGCCAGCGGTCCCTGGTTTTCCGACGTGCATCCTATGCTCGCCAGTCGTGGTGTCGATGCAATCTTTGCCGGACAGCAGCGTCGGTACGTCCGCGACGCGGCGCGGGACGGCGTGCAGTATTACATCACGGGCGGGGGGGGCTCGCCGATCGAGGCCGACCCGCTTTCAGGCGGCTTCTTTCACTATCTGTGGGTGAAGGTGGACGGTCCGAATGTCAACGTGGCGGTCGTCCGCACCGGGTGGCTGGAGCGAGACGACGTTACAACAGTCGAGAAAGCGCAGTCTTTTGGCGATGCCCTGGCCAAGGCCGTGCGGCTGTTGGCCGTGCCGTTCTCGACCGAGTCGGGCGAGAGGGTAACCCAGGCGGTGCTGGCGAACGGCTTTGGCGGGCCCTGCCGGATCGAGCTGGACTGGCAAGCGCCGAAGGGGATCACCGTCAGGCCGGCTGTGGTGCGTACCGAGTTGGCGGCGGGGCAGACCCAGACAGTCGAATTTGCAGTGCACGGGCCGACGTGGCCCATCGAATCGTTGCCGATGTGCCGGGCCACGATCGTGATCGATCAGACACGGCGGAGCGTTGAGCAGAGGGTGCTGTTGCATCGCGAGTTGGATGTGCCGGCGATGGCAACAGCGCCGATGCTCGATGGGCTGATCGATGAGCCGCTCTGGCAGAAAGCGGCCGTTGCGCAGTATTTCTATGACGACAGGCAGGGCCGCAGCTCTTCGCTGAACACCAAGGCGATGCTTGCTTGGGATGCCGAGCGTCTCTACGTGGCGATGGTCATGCCCGAGCCGCATCCCGACCAAATGGTGGCCCGCGAGACCGAGGGCTTCTTCGATGAGGCGTGGCGCGACGACAGCATTGAGATCCACCTCCATCCGGGAGGGTCGGGTCAGCAGGCGTGGCAGTTTGTAGTGAACTGCCGCGGTGCTTTCATGGACGGGCATGCGAGCAGCGATCCGGGCGCTGAGCGGGTCTGGCAAAGCGCTACGCATATCGGAAAGGATTCGTGGTCGGTGGAGGTGGTCATTCCGTTTGCGGCTGTCGGGACTGCACCGAAGGCGGGTGACGTGTGGGGCGCCAACTTTTGCCGCAATCGCCGGGTCGATCCGGCAGAAAGCTCTGCCTGGTCGCCGTCGCGGGATTTCCACGACGCGTCGCGTTTTGGCCACATACGGTTTGTCGGCGAGCCGGGCGAGTAGGGCTGTCCGGCCCGTGCTCGCGCGAATTCGAGTCTGCGGTCACGTGGTGTTCTGATTGCGGATGATCGCCGTCCATCGCTTGTCGAGCCAGTTCCACCACATCTCCGGGTGGCGGCGAAGGAATCGATCCATGAGTTCGGCGAACTTGCGGACGCCGGCGGCGGTCCGGCGGCGCCGGTCACCCGGGCCGTTAAACGTCATGGGCTCGAAGCACCGAACACGATATATGCCGTCTTCGCGGTGCCACAGCGCGGGGACGATGGGCGCGCCGGTCCTCATCGCCATGATGATCATTCCAGTAGGGAAATAGACTCTTCGTCCGAGTATGCTGACCGCGACGCCCTCGTTGGGCTTGCGCGGCAGGTCGGGCGTCATGAAAAGCATGCATCCCTTACGGAGGATCTGCATCGCCACGGCCAGCCGCTGGCCGCGGGCGGCGTCGGCAGGCGGATACACCAAATGGCCCGAGCCTGCCTGCCCGATGGCTTTGTTGATTTCGTGCTTGCGAGGATCAGGTGACCGGCGCAGGTAGATGCTGCAGGGAATCCGCGTCGAGACCACACGTGGGTACACGGGGTAGCAGCAGAGGTGTGGGGAGACGTGCAGCACGCCGCGACCGAGCGCGTGAGCCTGCTCGATGTGCCGAAACGATTCGTCAAAGTGGAAGCGATCGGCCGTGCCCGACCGGTCGAAACCCGCGCGAAAAATGTGCATCAGGAAGCCGAACTGATCGGCGGCCCGCTCGAAGTGCTCATCCACCAGGCCCGGCCGGTAGAGCCCGGTCAGCTTCATGTTGCGCGCCAGCCGGATTCGCAGAGGCAGGCATCCCTTGGCTGTTACCAAGGCCACATGACGCAGCAATTCGACCGCACTGCGCGAACTTCGCTGCGAAGCTTGCATACCGGCGCGGAGAATGCCTACGGTCAGGTCCTTGCGAAGCTGCCTGAGGGTCACCTCCGCCACTCCGTGCTGATGTGCCGAACGGGTGGCCAAGACTCGACCTCGGTCCGAGCTGATCGTCGATTGGCACGCGTGCCCGCATCGCGTGCCCCTGTTCATCGTGGCAGAAACTACGATCTGCCGAAGCGGTTGTCAAAGGGTTTCTCGCCCACGGGTTCGGGTGGGTGGACCGGTCGGGCATGGGCGTGTCGTATGCACCGGTATGACGTATAATCCGCCGGACCTGCTGATCCGGACATGAGTGATTCCATGAGGCGGATTCGACCGTGAGTAAGACGATCGGCTTGATTCGAGGAGACGGGATCGGCCCCGAGGTAACCGCGGCTGCCGTGCGCGTGATCGAGGCGGCCGGGGTCAGGGTCGACTGGGTGGAGCTGCCGGCGGGCGCATCGGCTTTGGCCGAGTATGGGCATGCGCTGCCGGAGCGGACGACGGCGGCCATCCTCGGGCATAAGGTGTGCCTGAAAGGTCCGGTGGCCACGCCGATCGGCGAAGGTTTCACCAGCGTGAACGTGATGCTGCGGCGGCGGCTGGGGCTGTACGCAGCCGTGCGCCCCGTGCGCAGCCTTCCGGGGGTCCGGTCCCGCTATGAGGATGTGGATCTGGTGGTCATCCGCGAGAACACCGAGGGGCTCTACAGCGGCATCGAGCACGAGGTGGTGTCGGGTGTGGTCGAGTCGCTCAAGGTGGCCACTCTCTCCGCCTGCACCCGGATCGCCCGGTGGGCCTTCGACTATGCCGAAAGTCGTGGGCGCAGGAAGGTGACGGTATTCCACAAGGCCAACATCATGAAGATGTCGGACGGGCTGTTCCTGCGCACCGCCCGCAGGATACGCGAAGCGTTTTACCCCGACATCGAATACGAAGAGCTTATTATAGATAATGGATGTATGCAACTTGTGGCGGATCCGAGTCGATTCGACGTCCTTCTGATGGAAAACCTTTACGGCGATCTGGTCAGCGATCTGTGCAGCGGTCTGGTTGGCGGGCTGGGTGTGGTGCCTGGTGGGAACATCGGCGCGGATTGCGCGGTGTTTGAGGCCGTGCACGGTACCGCGCCGGACATCGCCGGCAAGGGCATCGCCAACCCCCTGGCGTGCATCATGAGCGGGGTCATGATGCTGAACCACATGGGCGAGGCGAGTGCGGCTGAGCGAATCAAGGCCGCATACGACACGGTGCTGACGCATGGCGATCCAGCGCATCTGACGCCGGATATCGGCGGCCGCGGCACCACCGATTCGTTCACACAGGCGATTGTTGACGCGCTGTCGTAACATGGCGGCTTACAGGCGGCGGAGCGCCCGACTGGTCCGGCCGCGTGGACCGAGCTATGATGCGGTAGCGGTTGGAGTTGGATGGACGGTGTTCGGGGGAATGGCCCGTTTTGAGGACGGTGATTATGGACAGGCGGCGAGTGTTTCGGGCAGGAGGAGTCTGCCTCCTGGTCTTCTCAGCCCTTGTGGCAGCGGCGGACGGCCAGGAGACGGCTGCCCCGGCCTCGGCGCCCGCCACGGCGCCGGCCATGGACGAGCAGGCCCTGACGACGCGCATCCTTGCGTTGGCCGAAAACCCGCCGCCCACCGGCGAGCAGGACCGGCAGCAGTACATGGAGGTGATACGTAAGCGGTACGGCGAGCTGATTCGTTTGGCGGACGGACTGCTGCGGCGTTTCCCCAACGCTGCTAAGCGCGACGAGGTGTTGCAGGCCAAGCTCGAGTCGATGTTCGCGCTGGCTACTCTCGCGGGAGAGGATTTGGCCCCGCTGCGCCTGGAGGCCGAGTCGATCCTCCGGGCGAGTCCCTCGACGGAGTTGGCCTCTCACGCTGCGTACTGGGTGCTCAGGTGCGATGTGAGCAGCAGGATCAGCCAGCTTGAGGCCGATGCGAAGCTCAGCGATTCGCAGCGGGAGGAGCAGTATCGTGCGTTCGTCTCCGAGAAGCTTAAGGAATACGTCGATGCCTACCCCAAAAGCGAGTTCACGCCGGACCTGCTCGGCGCACTGATCGACCTGGCCGATCGACGGAACGATCAGGCAGCCGCGGACAAGTATTTCCGACTGCTTGAGACAAACTTTCCCGATCATGTGGTTACACAGATGCTCGCCGGGCAGCAGCGCCGCAGGGACGGTGTGGGCAAGCCCTTCGAACTGGCATTTACGGCCATCGACGGGCGCAAAATCGACGTGCAGCAGATGCGGGGCAAGGTTATTCTTGTGGACTTCTGGGCAAGTTGGTGTGCGCCGTGCCGTGCGTCGATGCCACATCTACAGAAGCTGTATCGCACGTACAACCCGCAGGGACTGGAGATCGTCGGGGTCAACGGCGACAGTTCGCGAGCGGCGCTCGATCAATACCTTGAGGGAGTCCCGTTGCCGTGGCCGATCTACTTCGACCCGGAGGGCGTGGACAGGTTGATGCGGTGGTGGGGCGTGCAGGCCATCCCGACGTACTTCGTGGTGGACAAGAACGGCCGGCTGCGCAGCACCGACGCGCGTGGCACGCTTGATGAGCTGATCCCCAAGCTGATCGCGGAAAAGCCGGCCCAGCCCCAGTAGCCGCGATCCTCGCGGACGAACCGGTCAAGGATACTGGTTTGCGGAGATCGCGGCGTTTGGCCGGCGGCGGGTCGACGCTACAATGTGGCTCGGCCCGTTCGTGTGATGCGGCTAGGCCATCGTACGTGGAGAGCGCATGCGACAAGCCGTGATGGTGAGCCCGGGGCGGATTGAGTTGGGTGATGTGGATCGGCCTCGGTGCCTGCCGGACCAGGCGTTGGTCCGTATCCGGCGGATCGGGATCTGCGGCTCCGACGTCCACGTGTACCACGGCACGCACCCTTTGACCGACTATCCCGTGGTGCAGGGCCACGAGTTCAGCGGGGAGTTGATCGAAGTTGGCTCAGCCGTGGACAACCCACAGCTTTCAGTCGGGCGGAAGGTCACCTGCGAGACGCAGGTTACCTGCGGTCGGTGCCGCCCTTGCCGCACCGGCCGATACCACGTGTGCGATGAGTTGAAGGTTAGAGGCTTTCAGACGTCCGGAGTGGCGCAAGAGGTGGCGGCGCTGCCTGCCGACAAGCTGATTTCATTGCCCGACGGTTTCAGCTTCGACGAGGGAGCCCTGATGGAGCCGGCTGCGGTCGGCGTGCATGCCACGGCCCGCGCCGGGATCGACACGGGTACGATCGTCGTGGTGGTCGGCGCCGGTCCAATCGGCATGATGGTGGCGTTGGCGGCCAAGGCCCGCGGGGCCCGGCGTGTGCTGGTCAGCGAGCCGTCAGAAGCGCGAAGACGAATCGCCGAGCAGTTGGGAATCGACGAGGTCGTCGACCCACGTGAGGAACCGTTGGGGCAGGCCGTGCGAAGCCGTCTGGGCGAGGCGCCCGACGTGATCGTCGAGTGCGTCGGCACTCAGGCGAGCCTGTCGGCGGCGTTCGAGGCGGCGGGCAAGGGTATTCGCCTGGTGGCGGTCGGGGTCTATCCCGAGCAGCCCAGGGTGGATATGGTTCGCGTGGTGGAGTGGGAGCTGGATCTGGTCGGTTCGATGATGTACCGACGGGAGGATTGGCGCCAGGCGGTCCGCTGGGTGGACGAGGGGCGCATGAACGTTGCGCCTCTGGTGACACACCATTATCCGTTTGCCGATTACCTGGCCGCCTATCGCTGGCTGGACGATCACGCCGACCAAGCCATGAAGGTGATGATCGATGTTGACCGATGACGCGGTGCTCGCGCCGCGGTGACGGGGCTGGGTGAACGTGCGGTGATGACTACTTGCTCGAGGTGCCGGCAGAGCGTTTGTGCGGCTCCGACGATCAATCGAGGTAAACGATGAAACCGAAGCGTAGACCGCTCTTACTGATTATTCGGGATGGCTGGGGCTACAACCCCCATCCTGATCAGGACCGTTTTAACGCCACGAAGCTGGCCAAGACGCCCGTTGACGACGCGCTTCGATCCAACTACGCCCATACGCTGGTTCACACGTACGGCGAGTATGTCGGGCTGCCCGATGGCACGATGGGCAACAGCGAGGTTGGACACCAGAACATCGGTGCGGGCCGCACCGTCGACCAGGAGTCGGTCCGGATTACCAAGGCGATTCGGGACGGTTCGTTCTTCCAGAATCCGGCGTTGACGCGGGCGATCGAGCATTGCCAGGCTGAGGGTAGCAAATTGCACGTGATGGGTTTGGCCAGCGATATCGGGGTGCATTCGCTGCTGCCTCATCTGTACGCCATTGTGGAAATGGCCGCCAAGAAGGGCCTGAAGCAGGTGTACGTCCATGCGTTCACCGACGGTCGCGACTCGCCGCCCACCAGCGGCGAGGGATATCTTGCGGAAATCGAGAGCAAGCTCGAACAGATCGGGGTGGGCAAGCTCGCCAGCGTGTGTGGCCGCTACTACGCCATGGACCGCAACAACTACTGGGATCGGGTGGCCAGGGCCTATCGGATGTTGACCGAGGGCGAGGGGTGGCGCGCCCCGGACGGACCATCGGCCGCCAGACAATACTACGGCAAGCCCTCGGCCGAGACGATGTACGGCGACGAGTTCATCTTCCCCACGCTGATTACCGACAACGGATCGACTCCGCGTGCCCTCATCGAGGATGGCGACGCGGCTGTGTTTTTCAACTTCCGCGGCGATCGCCCGCGCGAGCTGATCAAGGCGTTCCAATACGACACGTTCCCGTATGGCGAGTCTGGCGGCGATAGCGGGGAGCGGAAACTCGGGTTCGAGCGGTCGCGGAAACCCGATCTCTGCTTCGTGGCCATGACCGAATACGAGAAGAGCTTGCCGGTCGATGTGGCCTTCCCCAAACTGCCAAGAATGGTCAATATTGTGGGCGAGTATCTCGGCCGGCTCGGACTGAAGCAGTTTCGCTGTGCCGAGACGGAGAAATATGCTCACGTGACGTTCTTCTTCAACGACTATCGTGAGGACCCGTTCGACGGAGAGGACCGCAAGCTGATCGCCTCGCCCAACGTGGCCACGTACGACTTGAAGCCCGAGATGTCCGCCTATCCGGTGGCCGAGGAGGCGGCGTCCCACATCCGCTCGGGTGCGTACGATTTCGCGCTCGTGAACTTTGCCAATCCGGACATGGTGGGCCACACGGGCGTGCTCAAGGCTGCCGTCAAGGCCGCCGAGGTCGTCGACGAGTGTGTGGGCGCCCTGCTGGAGGCGCTGAAAGACGCCGGTGGCGTGGCGGTTGTCACAGCCGACCACGGCAACTTTGAGTGCATGGTCGATCCGGATACGGGTAAAGCGCATACCGCTCACACCGTCGGCGACGTGCCGCTTATCGTCGTCGACGAGCGGTTCCGAGAAGTGAAGCTGCGCGAGGACGGCACGCTGGCCGATGTCATGCCCACGTGCCTGGCGATGATGGGTTTGCCGAAGCCTGATGAAATGACTGGTCAGTCATTGATTCCGTCTTAGGGGGTTGGATATGGTGCACCATCGGGAAAGGGGCTCGCTGCTGTGGGTGATCCTGCTGGGCGGCGGGCTCGCGTGGGTCGGCTGCGGCATTGTCGACGACTACAAGACCCGTAAGGCTGCGGGCCAAGACCCCGAAATCGAGCAGCTCGAACAGTCGCGCGAGGAGTTGCTGGAGGCCCTGCCGGGCTTGACCGCCCAGTTCGGTCCGGATCATCGCTCGGTCCAGGTTGTCGAGCATGAGATTTCTCAGATCGAGGAGATGATCGAACTTCGGCGCCAGACGCTTCGCCGCCAGGCGCAGGCCGAGCGCCGCATGCGTCGAAGCATGCCCCGCTGAATGGGCCTGATGCTTGGTGCTTCGGGCCGATCCTACAGCCTTCCATCTGTGCGCAGCGTGCGCGCCCTCTCCAGTAGAGCATTGACCTTCTGCACGGCGAGCTGCTCGTCGAGACAGTCCACCGTGCCCGCCAAGTCTTGCGAGTCGGCGACGACAAACAATCGTCCGGTGTAGTTGCTGATGATCAGCGACGCCGTTCGGCCCACCCCAGCCTGTATGTCGAACACGCGTCCGTTCTGCGCGCCGAACCGGCGCAAAGCTTCGAGCCGCTGCTGTGCCTGCGCGGCGTCGGCACACGGCACCCAGAAAACACGATACTCCAGCCCCGCCCGGTATTCGTAGTCGGCCATCCATCCGGCGCCCAAAAAGTCGTGTCCCAGCATGTCGCGGGCGACGAACGACTCGGTGCCGGCGATTCGGTCCTGCTGCGGCAGGGCTTCCAGAGCGGGCGGCAGCGTCGGCGGCAGATCGATCGCTTTGTCGGCAAGCAGCGCCATGTAACTGGCGGTGGCAAAGCTGGCCAACCCGGCATCGGGGACGATCACCTGCGCGAATACGCGGTCGCGCATCCAACATGCCCGCCCGTCCTGCCAGTAGCCCAGCGAGCCGATCTGGAGCGTTTCGGCCTCGCGCCGCCGACCTGCGCTCAGCAGGCCGAACGCCCCCTCCGCGTCGCCCATGTCAAAAAGGTCGAGAATGAGCTTCCGGTCTGGCTGATACTTGTGCCGGTACTCGGCGTGGATGCAGGTCGCCATCCCGTAGTCGAGGTAGGTCGGCGCCTGACCGTCGAGGTACTCCCAGAGGTTGTCGCGGCCATACACCTTCGGTTCGGCTGCCAGTTCCCATGCGCGCGTCCGCCGGTCGTGCGGCACCAGGCGTTGTGGATCAAACTGGAACCGATCGGCCGCGCCGCGGCAACCGGTGGCCGCTGCCACCACCGCCAGCATCAGCACGATGCGCCACTTCATTTCAGGTGAGCCCCAAGGACAGACGGTGGTGTGCAGCCATCAACTGTTTCGGCACGTCCAAGCCGTGGGGACAGGCCGCTCGGCAGGGCCCTGCGCACTCGCTGCACGCGCCGGCCCGTTGGGCGCTGTCGAGGCAGGTGTAGAGTCGCCTCGCTTCGTCGGGCGCGTCGTAGTAATCGTGATACATGGCATAGCGCATGGTGCGGTCGACGTCCACCCCCGCCGGGCACGCCCCGCTGCATCGGCCGCAGTAACGACAGTACTCACGATCGAACCGATGTCGGTACTCGCGGAGCAGCCTGCTCTGCTGCGTGGTCAGCGCGCCGCCTGTCCCGGCCGCCGCATACTCGCGGATTTGCTCGAAACTGCGCGCCGTCGTCAGCACGCTGGCTACGTGTGGGTTCGTCAGCGCCCAGCGGATGGAGGCCTGTTTGAGCGTCAGCTTCTCGCGCTGCCGCAGGTCGTCCATCTCCTTCTGCCGTTCGCCGGCACCGGTCTTGAACACGACGATGCCGATCCCCGCCTTGTCGGCCCGCTCGAACAGTTCGAAGATGTGAGGGAACTCCATGAAGTTGTACTTGACCATGACGTAGGCGATCCGACCGGTCTCGATCGCCTTGTCGAGAATGGCTTCCTGCTGCTCGCTCGAATGGCTCGACAGACCCAGGTGTCGCGCCTTGCCGGCCCGGCGTGCCTTTTCAAATGCCTCGTACAGCGACGGGTTGTCCAACTGGCTGGGGCGCGTCACGTCGTACGCACGGATCAGGTCGACGTAGTCGGTCTGAAGACGCTTGAGGCTGCCATCCAGTTGGGACAGCAGTTCATCGCTCGTGGCCTTCTCATCGGGTTTCCAGCCCGTCCCGAGTATGACATCCCCGCGCCGCCGCTTCATCACCTGCCCGATCGTTTCCTCGGCGCGGCCGTTCTGATAGCTTGCGGCCGTTTCGATCAGCGTCACGCCCGCATCGATCGCGGCGTCGACGAGCCTCGGGTTAGAGAGATTGTAACTCCCGAATCCGACCTGCGGTACCATCAGCCCGGTTTTGCCCAGTCGGCGCTTGCCGACACTCACCGACCGGGTGGTGGTCGGCGGCTGATCCGCACCGACAGGTCCGCCCAGCGCCGTCAGGACGCCCGCCGCACCGGCGCCCAGAAAGCGCCGTCGACTGACGGTGTGCGCTCCTGCCTTCGCTACCTCCTGCATGACGAGACCTCCGTTTCGGGCCAATCGCTCTGGATATGCACAGGCCCCCTCGCCCCAGACGACACGCCTCCACCGCGTGCCGGTAGGTCAAGACGGCTAATAGAACTTTGTGGCCGTCTCGTGCAGCCGCTCCGGGTTGCCTCGCATGCGCCGCTGGACCTCCGCCTCGATCTGCGGTTTCTTCTTGTCCCACCGCTCGGATTCGGCCTTGACCTCGCGGTCCAGCTTGGCGAAGTCCGTCCGCAGGGCAGCCGCGTCCCGCCGGAGCTGCTTGTCCATCTCTCGTTGGGTCTTCAGCAGGCTCTTGAGCGCGCGGGCCTCCTGCTCGTCCAGCGTCTTGAGCGTCCTTTCCACGGAGCGCTGCCGCTCACGTTCGACCTTGGCGACCGAGCTATCCTGGCAGCCAAGCCACGCGCACAGCACCAAAGATGCCGCCGCTGTACAGGCCGGTGTGGTGAGTCTGTTTGGATGCAGCCGCTTCGACATCTTTTCACCCGCGCGTCATGAATGCGGGCAGGGCGCTATGACCGCCGCTGCTTGTTGCGCTTCGGTTGCTTCGGGCGCCACCCGTACGTTGTGCCTTCCGCCGTCATCTGCTCGTGCCAGGGCGTCTCGAAGTATCTTCTTTGGCCTCGGCCGTCGCGAGGCAGGCCGAATTGCTCGATCGAGTCCTGGATGAACTTCACGGCCTCATCGACGTCGTCGGTCACCTTGAACATGTCCATATCGTCGGCATCGATGTTGTGGTATCGCTCGAGCATCACCTCACGCATCCAGTCCGACAGCGATCCCCAGAAGTTCGAGCCGACCAGCACCACGGGGAAGCGCCGGATCTTCTCGGTCTGCATCAGGGTCATGGATTCGAAGAACTCGTCCATCGTGCCGAACCCGCCCGGAAAGCAGACAAAGGCGAGGGCGTACTTGACGAACATTACCTTGCGACAGAAGAAGTAATGGAAATCCATGGCGATCGTCTGGTAGTCGTTGGCGATCTGCTCCATGGGCAGCGAGATGTTCAGCCCGACGCTCGTGCCGCCGGCCTGGAATGCGCCTTTGTTGGCGGCCTCCATGATGCCCGGTCCGCCGCCGGTGATGACTCCGAAACCGGCCTTGGCCAGCCGCTCGCCCATCTGCTCGGCCAGACGGTAGTACTTCTGTCCCGGTTGCGACCTGGCCGAACCGAAAACCGAGACCGCAGGTCCCAGGTTCGCCATCAGCTCGAAGCCTTCCACAAACTCGGCCATGATGCGGAAGACGCGCCAGGTTTCCTCCGCCGCTGTTTCGCCTGCGTGCGATATGTCCCTCGACACAAGTTCTCCTCTCGAAGGTTCTACTTACTCTACCGGGTTTTCATCCCGTGTCGTAGGGGCTGTCGGTAGCATACCGAGCCACCCGTGCCAGCGTTGCTGCCATGCCGCCAGGTTGTCGGCCGTTACCTGCTCGATCGGCGTATAGTAGTCGGGTGCCTCCAATGGAACGCTTCGAACCGCATTGTGGGCGATCCACATCGCTCGCCACCCCCACTGGAAATAATCGGTCGCCACGAACGCGGCCTCGCCGTTGGCCACCATCGACCAATAAGCAGGCCCCGGGTGACACGTAATCATAACGCAACCGGCGGGAAGCAGCGACGCCCGCTCGTCCAGGCCTCGCAACGGCCAGTCCTCCAGGCTGATCCATCCACTCAGGTCGGGGTATCGCCCCATCCGCTCGGCGATCCGCTCTCGAGCCACCGCAGGCGAGCCCTGGCAGTCCAGCTCCATGAGCGTCTTGAGACGCTGTTGAGCCGACAGTGTCGACCGCAAGGCCTGCCACCGCACAGCGAGATGGTCGGCTCGCCGGTCGGCATGCAGCACCATCAGCGTCCTGCCTGAACGGATCTGTTCGCCGGCCAGATCCGCCAGCGCTTCACCCACCCGACGCTGATCCCAGCCCACAAAGCCCACGCGGCGGCTGTCGGCTGCGTCCACGCCAACGGTGACCACCGGCACACCGCGCCCCACCAGATCGTCTATCAGCCCTACCAGGGCAGCCCCGTTGGCCGGCCAGACGGCCATCGCGTCGAGCCGCTGCTGTCGGACTCGCCCGATTAGCGCCTGCTGGGCCGCCGGTGTGTCGCGCTGTGGTGCGTCAAAGATGATATGCACGGACGGGTGATCGGTTGCGAAACGCCTCGCCCCGGCCTGCACGACCGGCCAGGCCGGATGATCGACAACCGGACCGACCAGCGCGAAGGTGTACTCCACGTCGGCACCTGGCGCGGCGCGGTCGCATCCGACGGCCATCGCAAGCAGCACCCCGGCCAGCAGGGGCAGCGACGGGCTGAGAGCGAGGCTTTGCTGTCCTCTGTGCAAAACACGTCTCGGCTGTGTCCGCGGCCGTGCCGCTTTACCTGACATGTTCGATGAAGTCCGCTGCCGCTCGGCGCAGCCAATCGCCTATGATCGTAGGGTCGTTCACCGATCGCCGGGCAATCTGACGGTCCGCCTTGCTCAGATCGATCTTCGCGGTTACGAGTCCGTTTTCGAAATAACCCGCCTCGGCCAGTACGTTGCCGTCGGGATCGACAATCTTGCTGTTGCCATGGCTGGTCCCGCGACGCTGCAGGTTTCTCGAATCGGCCGGCGTGTTGCACATCACCAGGAAAATGCCGTTCTCTGTCGCCCGGGCGATCGGCATCGCCCTATAGGCCGACAGCTTGTGCTCGGCGGACAGGCCCGATTCGCAGGAACAGAACCAGCATAGCTGCGCCCCGGCGATCGCCGGCAGCCGCACAAGCTCCGGGTAGCGAACGTCGTGGCAGATGATAAAGCAGCACTTCGTGCCTGCCAGCTCGACCACTGGCAAAGCCGCCCGATTGTTCGTGCACCATCGCTCCCCGGCCAGGAACGTCTTGCCATAACGAGCTTTGACTTGTCCTTTTTTGTCGAAAATAGCCAGGCTGTTGAGCCATTTCCCATCCACTCGGTGGGCCGAGCCCACGACCGCCGCGATCCGCCGGCGGGCACATCGCCGGCCGATGCGCCGCTCGGCGGCGGCAAACGCCTCGGGCGCCACCGTCCGCCAGAACCGGGCATCCCCCGTGTAGCCGAACAGCGCACCCTCGGGGAATCCCACGATATCGACCTCGGCCTTGGCTGCGTTGTCGATCATCTCCAGGACCAAGTTGGTGCTATTGCTTAGGTCTTTGCCGGTGATGACTTGTGCAGCCGCCACCGTCAGGTGCTTGCCTCGGCGTACGCTTCTGCGGGTGGCTCTGCCCATGCGGTCTCCCCTGTGGATCGTTGCTGGGGGTGCATTCTAATAGGGCGCGAGTGCCGACCACAAATGTCATTCCGCCCCACTACACCCGGGACGGACGCACATCGGACACGCTCCAGTTTCGTGCCACGGCTGATTGCCGTACCATATATCCGTCAAACGGCGTGACTGTTGCCCGCCGCTTCGGCGTGGTTGCGGCGGGGTGCAGGCGTCTCTCGTGTTGCTCTAGCGGCCCGCAAGCCTTGGTGGCTGCTCGGTAAGGAGTCTGAATCATGTCCAGGATGTTGCTTTGTTTGGTTGCGGCGTTCGTTTTGGGTCTGGCCGGGGTGTCCTTGGCTGTTGTCCCCGATCCGCAGATCAAGACCGATCATCCGGTCTATGGCGGCGAGTTGACCTGCTCGACACTCGATCGCGCGATCGCAGACGCCTACCGCGTCTTCGCCGAGCGCTACGGTCACGAGCCCAAAACCGACACCGAGAAGCTCGTCGCCCTTTGGATCTGGCAGTGTGAGCACCACATGCACGCCTGCGACCCGTGGGTGTACGGCGGGCCCGACCAGATCGACGCCCGAAACGGCTGGATGGAGACGCGCGACTGGCAGCTCGGGCAGTTTTCGTTCGGGTTCTCGCTGTGCTACACGATCCACGCCCAGTTCAGCGCGCTGGTCGGCTACGCCCTGGGCGACATGAGCAAGACCAACTGCCCCAACGTGCCGGGCCACACGCCCTTCGAGGCCTACGTCGACGGCAAGTGGGCCCTGGCCGACATGACCACCGGCATGATGGTCTTCGACGACGACGGCAAGCCGATGAGCATCGCCGAGATCATCCCGCACGTGCCGCCCGGCCAGGAGGGTGGGAACGAGTGGACGGCCGATCCGCGCCGCACCGGCTTCGGCAAGTTCCAAGTGGTGCCCTTTGGCGACAACTGGGGGGTCTACCAGGCCATCGAGGCCAACCAGAAGTACTTCGGCTACAGCGCGATGCCGATCGTGTACAGCCTCCGACCCGGTGAGACCTTCACCCGCTACCTCGACCCCGGTCTGGCGGACGCCAAGACGTGGTGCTACTGGGGCCGCGACTACTACAACATCATGGGTAAGCCCGTCCACGGTCCCTTCCGCAACGTCACATTCCTCGACGACCCGCCGGTGGGCAGCGACCGCAAAGGGCGTGGCTACTGCCGCTACGGCAACGGGGTGTTCGAATACGGCCCTCCGCTGACCGACGCCCGCTATGCCGAGGGCCTCTGGGGTGGCTACGACAAGCCTAGGATGCTCTTCGCCGGCGGTGCCCTGCGGGCCGAAAAGGACAACGCCGATCTGATTTTCCAGCATCAGAGCCCTTACGTGATTGCCGCCACCGCAGCGGCGGGCGGCGAGCGCGAATGGAACATCCGCGAGGAGGAGTGCGTCAACGGTGCGATCGTCACCGGCCGGGCGCTCGGACAGGTTCCCGTGGCCGTCTCCGTCGACGCCGGCAAGACCTGGCAGGATGTGGGCAAGGCATGGGGCGACTTCCGCATCGACTTCACCGACGTGGTCAAAGGGCGCCATTTCTATCTGATCCGCTTCGGCCTGACCCAGGACACCGGCCTGCAATCGCTGAAGCTGCGGACCGTCACGCACATGTCCCGCGGGGTGTTCCCGCGCCTGACCGATGGCGGCACGAAGGTCACCTACCAGGCCAGCGGCCAAGTGGCCGTCCACGGTGGGCCCAGCCAGTATTTGGCCGAGCACTTCCGGTACACGAAGTTGGAGGAGCCCGGCTACCGCGTCTATCGCATCGTCGCACCGGGCCCGATCCGCTATGTCGCGGGCGTAGGACGCTGTGAGGCCAAAGGTGAGAGCAAAGGCGGTTTGTTCGGGCCTTGGTCGGTCGAGTTCAGTGTTGACGGGGGCAAGACCTGGCTGGCCGGCATGAAGGATGTGATGGTGGCTCAGTCCGACGGCGACGCCATGACCAAGGACGACAGCGACTGGGGCGGCGGACGGCACGCCTACGTCTGGGCGCAGAAGGAGTTTGCCGACGGCTCGTCGAAAGAGGTGCTTTTCCGCTTCGGCAAGGGCAACATACCAACCTGCGAGGTCTACGCCACCCACGAAGCGCCCAACAGCTCGAACCTGGAAGTTACCTACGGATGGCTCGAGGATGGCCGGGCCAAGCAGGACACCCACACGATCGCCGCCGGCAAGAACACCGACACCTGGACCGTGCCGACCGGTCAGAACGTCGTCAACAAATGGGTCCGCTTCGAGGTCAAGTAGCCGTGGACGACGTGCGATATGTGGTCGCGTTGCAGTGCGACATCGTCATGCAGCGATGCAGCGGTGTGGCCTGCGAGGATGCGTTCTGGAAGCGAAAAGGTGCCTTTGCCGCGTATCCGAAGGATCCGCCCATCCGCTATATGTCGATCACGTGCAGCGGCTGCTGCGGGCGGGCGGTCCGCCGCAAGCTGACCAACCTGCGCAAGCGCCTGGGGCACCTTGCCGGCATCGAGCCGGGGCAGATCCGCGTGCATTTCGCCAGTTGCGTCTGCAAGGACAGCGCTCACGCGCCGCCCTGTCCGCATTACGACTACCTCAAGACGCTGGTCGAGCGGTCGGGTCTGACCTGGGCCGAGGGTACCTACATCAGCGACAAGAGCGAATCGCGTCGGCACGACGGCGTGTGGCGGAGAGGCTAAGCTGACGAATCGGGTGGCGACCCGATCTCGATCTCAAGTCTGGGCCGCAGGGTCGCAATCGGGCAGCGGCTCTGGCGTGTGCATCTATACGCCGCGCAGCACGATGGCCGCGAGCGCAACGTGCCGGCTACGTGTGATCCTATGCGTCATCGCCAAATGTACTCCCTGAAGCGCACTGCGCGGTTGGGCCCGTGTGTCACGGCACCGAAACGACCTGCCCCTTTAGCGTCGTCACGCACGTGCCGCCGATGCGGACATCGTACTGTCCCTCGTCGCGGCGGGTGGCCACGATCCGCACCAGGCCCGCACGGCCTTGCACCCCGGGCTTGGCCTGCACGCACTCCATGTACACCTCGTCCCTGTCTGTCGACACCGCCCCGTGCTCGAGCAGGTACACCGCCAGCGGCCCGTGAACGCTGCCGGTGACCGGATCCTCGTCGATCCCGATGGCTGGGGCGAAAAACCGCGACTGCGCCACCATCGTCGCCGCAAGCGTGGCCGTCGTCATCGTACACACGCCGCGAATCCCGTTCCGCCGGCAGAACTCGCCCAGCTCGGCAAAGTGCGGCTGCATCGTCAGCAACTCGGCGTAGCCCTTCACCGAAACGATCAGATCGCCGTCCTGCGTGATCTGCGGCGGGCGCGTCACGTCGAGCATCTCGAACTGCGTGCCCAGAAGCTCCGCCAACTTGGCCTGGTTGATAGACTTGCGTGTGAGCCGAGGCCGAACCAGATCGAGCCAGATCACACACTGTCTGTCGGCCTGGTCCTGCTGATACGTGCGGGCCGTCAGCACGCCCGCCTGCGTCTCGATGGGTAAAATGGCTCCCGGCTCGCGCATCTCGGTGGCGAACCGCCCGGCCTCAAGCAGCGCGTGCACGCCTGCCAGCGTGGCGTGCCCGCACATGTTGACCTCCTGCATGGGCGAGAACCACCGGAAACGCACCGCCGCCTGGCTCTGCGTCGGCGGCAGCACGAACGTGGTCTCACTGGCGTTCACTTCGGCGGCGATCTGGCGCATCTGCTCGTCGCTGAGACCGTCGGCGTCGAACACCACGCCAGCCGGATTGCCCGTAAACGGCTGACTGGCGAACGCGTCCACCACACAGTATTCGTAGCTACTCATGAATTGAGCCCGCCTAAAGCACAGCCAACAGTTCTCTCAAATCGGAAATAATCAAGTCGGGCTGCGGTTCGAGCGGGCCTTCGCTCTTGCCGTCGTGGCGGTAGTAGATGGCCCGCATGCCGATCGCCCGTGCCCCGGCCACGTCATGTTCCAGCGAATCGCCCACGAACGCGCTCCGCTCGGCCGTGGCGCCCAGTTGCCGCAGCGCCTCGGCGAACACCGCCGGCTCGGGCTTGTGTATGCCCAACTCCTCGGAGACGACGACCGCCTCGAAGTGCCCGATCAACCCGGTACGCTCCAGCCGCTGCGTCGACGTATCCAGGAATCCATTAGTCACCACGCCGAGCCGATAGCGCGTCGCCAACCTCGCCACCACTTCACCCGCGCCCGGGGTGAGCGTAACCTCGCGGTTTAGCACGTGGAGGTAGTCGCCCACCACCGACTCGACCTTTGCCGGGCTTTGGCCGATCTGCCCCAGCGCTTCGGCCACCCGGCGCCGGCGCATCTGGTCCCGCGTGATCCGCCCGGCTGCATAGTCCTCATACCGTGCGATGGCTGCCTCGACGTAGCCGGCAAAAAACGTCTCCCAGTCGTCGGGCATCAGGTCGTGTCGACGCATCGCCTTGGCCAGCGCCCGCTCGGCGTCGCCGAAGAAATCCACCAGCGTCCCGTCCATGTCGAACAGGACGGCATCGACATTCTCGAATCGCCTGTTGCTGGGGGTCTTACCCATCGCGACGGATTCTACTCGCGGTGGCCCCAGCGACAAGGTGTGCCCACCGTCGCGTTCGCCGGGCCGTATTGATATGTCGCATACGCTGCGCTATCTTCTACCTCAACTTCAACCTCCAGGAGCCGATCATGCCGCACAAGATCATTCTCGATACCGACATCGGCGACGACATCGACGACGCCTACGCCCTGGCGTTCGCTCTGGCCAGTAGCGAGCTCGACCTGCTCGGCGTCACGACCGTCTTCGGCAACACCGTTGCCCGCGCCCGGCAGGGCCAGACTATCCTCAAGCTCGCCGGCCGTGAGGACGTGCCGGTCGCAGCGGGGGTGGCCTCGCCGATCTCGCCCCGCGTCGAGTACAAGCATGCCGTCGCCGACGCAGGGATAGCCGATCACCCCGTACCCTGGCCCACCAAGTGCGCCATCGACGATGTGCGCCCGTGTCAGGACCCGTCAGCCCTGCCGCCTGAGCAGCTGCCCCCCATCCATCCGCAGTGCGCCGTTCGTTTCCTGATCGACACGATCACAGCCAACCCCGGCCTGACCGTCGTGACCGTCGGCGCGCAGACGAACCTGGCGGTTGCGCTGTCGGTTCAGCCGAGTATCGTCACGAAGATCGGGCGCGTCGTGTCGATGGCCGCTGTGTTCAGCCGTCAGATCGCCGAGTGGAACATCTGTTGCGATCCGGTCGCGGCGGCCCTGGTGGCTGCCAGCGGGCTCGACGTCACCTACGTCGGGCTCGACGTTACCACCAAGTGTGTTCTCAGCGAGCAGCAACTCCAGCAGTTGCTCGATTCCGATCGACCTGTCGCACGCAATCTCGCCCACGCCACCCGCTTCTGGCAGGGCGATAGCAAGGCCCGTCGCCCCATGCTGCACGACCCGCTGGCCGTGGCCACTCTCGTCCAACCCGAATTGGTCACCACCAAGACCGGCACCGTATCGGTCGAGTTGACCGGGCAGCACGCCTACGGCCAGACGCTCTTTGCGCCCGACGAGAAAGGCCGCCATCACATCTGCGTCGACGTCAAGGCCGAAGAGTTCCTCAAACTCTGGCTCGATCGCGTCCTGTCGCTGTAGCCGGCGCCCGCCAGCAATCGGCTCGCTGCGTTGGACTTCGCCCGTCCCCACGGTACCATCACACGACCATGCGTGACCGCGCCGACATCAAGGCCTATCATCGCCGCAAGCTGGCGGTGCGGCTGATCAGCAGCATCGTAACGATCGTGTACCTGGCAGCCTGGTGGCCGCTGGCCGACCGGCTCGCGCCCATCCTTGCCGACGCCATAGGCTTGCGAGCCGTCGTGCTGATTGTGCTGGCGGCGATCATCTTCGCCCTCTTCGAGTTGCTCACACTGCCGCTTTCGATCTACAGCGGCTACGTGCTGGAGCACCGCTACGACTTAAGCAACGAGACTCCACGTGCCTTCGCCATCAATACCCTCAAGCAGTGCGCTGTCGGCGGCGTGATCGGCCTGATCGTGCTGCTGGGCCTGTATCTGCTGGTCTGGTATGGCGGGTCGCTCTGGTGGCTGTGGGCGTGGGCGGCGTGGGTGGCGCTGCTGGTGCTGTTGGCCCGACTCTTGCCGACGGTGATCCTGCCGATCTTCTACAAGGCTACACCCATCGACGATCAGCCCCTCGTCGATTCGCTGGTGGAGTTGGCTGCCGAATCGGGTCTGGCGATCTCAGCCGTGCAGTCGATCGACCTGAGCAAAGACACCAACAAGGTCAACGCGGCGCTGGTCGGGATGGGTGGTACGCGACGCGTCCTGCTTTCCGACACCTTGCTCGACCGCTTCGATCTGCGGCAGATCGCCGTCGTCTTCGCCCATGAACTGGGCCACCATCGCCGCCGGCACATCTGGAAGCTGCTTGCCCTGTCGGCTGTCACCTCTACCGCCCTGATCGCCGTGGTCGTCTGGTTCCTGGCTCCGCATGCAGGGACGGCGCCCGACCACTGGTGCAAGGCTGTTGCCGCCTTGCCGAAATTCTGCCTTGGCGTGGCGCTGCTGAGTTTCGTACTCCAGCCGATCATGTGCGCCGTCAGTCGTCGGTTTGAGACCCACTGCGATCTCGATGCCATGACGCTCACGCGCGATCCGCAGGCCTTCCGCGATGCCATGACCCAACTGGGCACGATCAACCTGGCCGATCCCGACCCCCACCCGCTGATGGAGTGGTATTATTACGACCACCCGGCTCTTAAGCGTCGCGTCGCATTGGCCGACCGCTTCGAGCCGTCCCCTGTGGATCGCTGAGTCGGTGCTGCTTGCCGCTTACCCCTGATGCTGCTATCATCTTCGCAGGTCGGAGGACCCGCAGAGCGCGGGGCCTGACCAGCTTGTAAGGTGTCCAGGTGCCTGCGCCCGGCGCGGGCACGTTTTTTGACGGCGGGTTTACCGTGTGCCCGCCGCGGAGGTTAGCCGGAGCGATGTTGTACCGTTCGTATGGAAAGACGCAATTCCAGGCCTCTCGCCTGGGTTACGGTGTGATGCGTCTGCCGGTCGACGAGCAGCACAACGTGGATATGGACAAGGCCGTCAAGGTGCTCCGCCACGCTTACGACGCGGGCATCAACATCTTCGACACGCATCACAACTATCATCGCAGTCAATCCGAAGAAGCGCTCGGCCACGCCTTCGCTGGCGTCCGCGACCAGGTATTCATTCAGACCAAGAACCCCTTTTATCGCGGCGAGTCGGGCGGGGATACCTATCGCTCGCGGCTCGAGGCGGCCCTGAAGCGCCTCCAAACCGACTACGTCGACGGCTATATGGCCCACTCCGTGAGTCAAGATAGTTGGGAGGCCGACGGGCACGGCGATGCGTTCGTGGCTGCCGCCGCCAAGTTCCGCGACGAGGGGCTGGTCCGCTTCGTGGGCTTCAGCGCCCACGGCACGCCGGAGTTCATCGACAAGCTGATCGACACGGGGCAGTGCGACCTGGTGCTGTTCCAGTACAACCTGCTCGATCGCGCCTATGAGCCATGCTTCGCCCACGCGCACGCCCGAGGCGTAGCCACCGGCGTGATGGGCCCGATGGCCGGCGGCATGCTCGGGCCGCCCACGCCCGAAGTGGCGGCCATGTATCCGCCCGGCATCGCCAGCACGCCCGAGCTGTGCCTGCGCTTCGTGCTCAGCAACGAGAACATCGACGTGGCCTTTTCAGGCATGACTCAGCCTGAGTGGATCGACCAGAACGCCGAGGTTGTGTCGCACCTGCGCCCGCTTGGCCCGGCCGACCGCAAACATCTCGAAGCCGCCGTTGCCGAAAAGAAGAAGCTCGCCGAACTCTACTGCACCGCCTGCAATTACTGCATGCCTTGCCCCCACGGCGTGGACATCCCGCGAAACTTCCAGTTCATGAACCTGCACCGCCTCTACGGCGCCACCGAATTTGCCCGCCACCGCTACAGCCATTTGCGGACTGAGGGTGACCCGCCGCTGGCTGCGTCCGCCTGCACGCAGTGCGGCGAGTGCGAGCCCAAGTGCCCGCAAAACATCTCCATCGTCGAACAACTCCAGGACGTGGCCCGCACCCTAGGTAAGGGGCGCGAGGTTCTGCGGCAGAGGTAAGCTGGGTCTGGATCGCCCCGATTTCGGGTGGCTGCCCACGCCGCCTTGACGGTCGGTATAGCCGAGCCTGCATTGGTACCACGCTTGTGAAGGGGATAGGATGGCTGGCGGCTTTTTCGCGGAGGTCGTGCGCATGGACAGCCGGCAGCGATTCCAGCAAACGATGCGCCATCAGTCGCCCGATCGTCCGCCTATCGACATCGGGGCGACCACGCTCACGTCGATGAGCAGCGGCTGCCAGGCCGCCCTGCGGGAACTCCTCGGCTTTGTCGGCGAGATCGTGCCGACCAACTCCGGCCTTGACGAGCGCATCCTCCAATGGGCCGGTACCGACTTTCGCGCCGTCGGGCAAATCGTCGATCTGCCCAGCCGACACACCCGCCGCCTCTCGCCCACCAAACATGTCGATTGCTGGGGCGTGCAGCGCGAAGTTGTAGGCCAATACAGCGAGATCACCCGTTGTCCGCTGGCCGGTGCGTCTGTCGACGACCTCGACGCGTTCGACTGGCCCGAGCCCCGGATTGACGAGCGCCTGCTGGAGCAGTGGCAGGACCAGGCGCGGCGCCTCAAAGAGCAGGGCACGTACGTCGTAATCGCCGAGCACCCCGTCTACGGTATCCTCGAACTGGGGTGCTGGATGTGTGGGTATGAAGACTTCCTGGTTCGGACGGCGGGCGAGCCCGACTTCGTCCGCGCGTTCTTCGACAAGGTCTTCGCCATCCAGATGCAGGTGATCGAGCAGTACTACACCGCCCTGGGCCCGTATATCGATCTGACCACCAGCGGCGACGACTTCGGTGCCCAGACGGGCCCGCTTATCTCGCCTGACGCGTTCCAATCGCTCATTGCGCCCTACTTTGCCGCCCGCATCGCTCGCACCAAGCAACTCGCCGATTGCTGGTTCTGGCACCACTCGTGCGGGTCGATCTTCGATCTGCTCGACCAGATCCTCGACTGCGGTGTGGATATCCTCAACCCCGTCCAAACCTCGGCGGCAAGGATGGACCCTGGGGCGCTCAAGAGCCGCTTCGGTGATCGTGTGGTCTTCTGGGGCGGGCTCGACGTGCAGCAGTTCCTTCGCACCGCTGCGCCCGAGCAGGTTCGCCGTCATGTGGCTGAACTGATCGACGTGCTGGGTCGCGACGGCGGCTACGTCATCGCCGCGGGCCACAACATGCAGGACGATGTGCCGCCCGCCAACATCGTCGCCTGGGTGGAGACCGTACGCGGTATGGCGCCGCGGCGCGACGCTGTGTGAATATAAAGTTGAGGGTGCGATGGGGTCCTGCTCGTCGCCCACGTACACACGCACAAGCTGCGCTCGACTGCGTCTCGTTTTGGTTGAGGCCGCCACCCGATATCTGGCGGCGCTCCGTCGTAGGCAGGTTCGCTGGTATCATGTGATCGGTCATGCCCGACAGAACCCAGCACACAGCCGTCGTAGTCATTCCGCCGCAGGAGTGCTGGGAGCCGATCCAGGCTATTCGTCGGCGGCACGATCGGCAGGTGCGCCGGTGGATGCCGCACATTACGCTGCTGTATCCGTTTCGTCCAGTGAGTGACTTCGACGCTGTGGCCGAACGGCTCGGCCAGGCCTGTGCGGCGATCGCGCCGTTCGAGATCACCCTGAGGCGATTCGATCGGTTCTGCCACGGACGTGGCCGCTATACGTTGTGGCTTGCGCCCGAGCCGCCTGAGGTGCTGTCGCGATTGCAGTCGTCGTTACAGGCTGCCGTGCCCGACTGCGACGACGTGTTACAGTACCCGGGCGGTTTCTCTCCGCATCTCAGCGTCGGTCAGGCGAACGGGGACGATCCTGCGGCCGACCTTCAGGCCCGACTGCAATCCGGATGGCAGCCGGTGAGCTTCGTCATCGGTCAAGTCAGTCTCATTCGGCGAAGCCCGCCGCCCGAAGACGTGTTCCGCGTGGACCGGACCATCGATTTGGGTTGACGGGCCCGCCTGTTGTCGCCCCGACGTTGGCGTGTGGCGACGCCCTCTTTTACCATGCCGCTTGCGAGTGACCGCTGGAGGGCAGCGCTGTGACCTCGATGTTGTTCCCGTCGCTCGCAGTGGAGCCGTGAGTGTTGTGACCCCGCGCGAAAGAGTCCTGACTGCCTGGCGAGGCGGCATGCCCGACCGTGTGCCGGTAGCCATCTGGCACACGCGCCTGTTCCCACCGGATTACCCGCCGCTGCTGGAGGCGGAGGTCTGCATCATCGTTCGATCGGACGTCTACCGCGTCGAGCATGAAGGCGTGCAGACCGAATCGAAGCAGTGGACCGATCACGACGGCAACGAACATGTGCGCACCGTCTACCATACGCGGGCGGGCGACGTTCAGACGGCCAGTGCCTTCTGGCCGGCGCATGCAACCACATGGGTTACCGAGTGGCCGTTCAAAACGCCCGACGACTACGGTCCGCTGATCGAACTGGTTGCCAGCCGCCGGTTCGTGCCGACCTATGACCAGTTCGTCCGTGACGACGCGCGCCATGGCCCGCAGTCGATCGGCCGGCCCGCACCGCTGCGCACGCCGATGTTCGAGATCATGTACGAACTAATGGGGGTCGAAATGTTCTGCACGCAGTTGGCCGATAAGCCTGACGCGATGGATGCCCTGTATGAGGCGCTGCTGGCCAAGCGAAGAGAGGCGCTGGCTGTCGTCGCAGACTCGCCGGCGCAATACGCGGTCATCGAAGGCAACATCAGCTTCGACATTGTCGGGCCGCAACGGTTCGATCGGTACTACCTGCCGGCTATCGAGGAGGCGTGTGACCTGCTGCACAAGCGGGGCATGTTGGCTGCGGCCCACCTGGACGGCAACAACCGCGCGATGGCGGGGCTGATCGGGCGCACCTCGTTGGACGTAATCGAAGCGTTCACCCCGCCACCGGACTGCGACCTGGCGCTGGGTGAGGCCCGCCGGCTCTGGCCGGACAAGGCGATCCACCTGAACTTCCCCTCGTCGCTGCACCTGCGGGGCCTGGGGGCGGTGGTCGATGCGGCGCGGGGCCTGCTGGCCGAAGCCGTCCCTGGCGACAGGTTCGTGATGGGCCTGACCGAGGACACCCCAACCAACGAATATTTCGTGCCGCTCGCGCGAGTTGTGCGCGACGAGGGCAAGACCCCCCTCACCGGCGCCGCTCGATCTTTGGGGCCCGTCTGACCGCCGCGCACATGCTGAGATAGCGTTCCGCGCTCTGCCCGATCCTCCTGCGCTCACCCTGCCTGATGCAAATGCGCGTCACGCTGCTGTCGCCCAGGCCCGGTTCAGCGACCCCGCCGCTCAGAGTCGTTCCAAAACCTCCAGCATCTCCAGCAGCGCCAGGTTCGTGTGGTACAAGGGGTCGCCCTCGGGTACGGCCGGCACCTTGTTGGCCACCTTGCCCGTCGTACCGCTGATCGTCTGATAGGGAAACAGCATGTTGTCGCGGTTGAGGTAGTGCGCGAAGTATGCGTTGTGGCAGATTCGAAGCATCGCCAGGCACTGCTCGCCGACCTTGTCGTCCTCCGCCACCTCGTAGGCCAGGATGGCTGCCCGCATCGTCTCTGGCAGGTTCCACCAAGGCATGTCGTCGTTGAGTGCCTTGCCCGTCTTGGTGTCGACGGCCTTATACAACCCGGGATGCTTGCGGTTGAATCCCAGCTCGGTCGATTGGATCAGCAGTCTCGGCAGCTCGCGACAGGCCCGTTCCACCAGCGCCCGCCGCTCGTCGGTCAGGCCGGCCACGTCCGACTTGAGGCACTGCACCGTGCCCAGTCCCAGTCCCACAAACTCGTTGGCGTGGCCCGGGTCGAGGTAGCTCTTGCGCTGGTGGGTGGTGCGATCGACGTACTCCGAGAAGATCGCGGTCTTCTCGTCGTAATGCAGATCGAGCACGTTGGCCATGAACTCGGCCGTCATCGTCACAATCTGCTGCCGCAACTGCGGCTGCTGCGACTTTCGATACAGAAGCGGCGGGGCGGCCTGCATCAGCATCTTCGGACCTTGCGGGATGTCCGCCAGCTGGTCCTTGAATTGGTCGGTGTCGTAGCGGTTCTGGCGAATCATTTCGCCACTTCGCAGCAGCACCTGCACGCCACGATGCACGTTGGTCTGAGAGCCCTCGGCAATCAGCCCCTTGCCCACGAAGAGGTCGCCCGCACCGGTGCGCCCGGGATCGGTCTCGATCCGCTTGCCGGCCTCGTCGATCGCCTCGAAGGCGCGATCGACCCTAAACGGGCAACGCCCCCCGTTGGCGTCCAGCACCTGGTTGATGGCCTCGGCCATGCTGGCGGTCAGCCGTGCGAGCAACTCCTTTGCCTCGCGCTTCTCGGCGGCTGACAGATCGTCCAGTCGATCGATCCACGGCAGATGGCCGTCCAGCGCGTCGGCACCACGACCTAGAAACCAGGTGTGGATCACATTGTAGCTCGACGCCGGCAGGTCCTTACCGGTGTTGGGGTTGAATTTGGTGTCGACGTAAGGCCAATCGTCGCGCAGCCGGCTGCGGCGGAGCACAAGCCTGATCGCCGGGGTGATCGCCGCTTCCAGGATGAACTGACGATAGGCGTCCGACTTAAGCGTCTCGACCGACACCTCCTCCAACAGCAGGGGTCTGTAGTCGCCGTAATCGTCAGGCATGGCAGCTCCTTGTAATTCAGGATCGAGTGGCCGCCTATTTTTAACCCCAACGGTGTGCTCGGACAAGTGTAGCGCTGGGCAGGGCCGCGCCGGCGGGCTGGACACCGCCCGCTCGACGGCCATACTCCCCTCCGTATTGGATGGAGGACAGAATCGATGCCCCACCAGCCGTTGCGATTTGAGCCCTATATGCGCGACGACCCCGCCTGTGCCGTAGTGGCTATCACCCCGCCCGATCAGGCCCACATGCACACCTACTACGATCTGACCCCGTGGAGTCCGTCGGGGCGATACCTCGCTTCGCTGCGACTGCCTTATGAGGATCGCGAGCCGGCTCCCGGCGATCTCGCCGAGGTATGCGTTGTCGACCTGGCCGAGCAGACTGTCCGACCGGTCTATCGTACTGCCGCCTGGGGCTTCCAGAAGGGCGCGCACCAGCACTGGGGTCGCACCGATCAATTCCTCTACTTCAACGACATGCGCGACGATCGACCCGTCGGCGTTCAACTCGACCTGGCGACGGGCAAGCCGCGTCTGCTCGACGGTCCCATCTGGCAGATCAGCCCTGACGAGACCCATGCCATCTGCCCCTGCCTGATTCGCGCCAACCTCACGCAACGAAGCTACGGCGTGTCGGTGCGGCCGGAGCATGAGCTGTATAACACCGACCGTGCGGCCGACGACGACGGCCTATTTCGCGTCGATCTGGCCAGTGGCAGGCAGACGCTGCTCGTTTCGCTCGCGCAGATCTGGGAGCACCTTGCCGACCGTGACGATCTGCCCGCCGGGTTGGTCCTCTACGCCTTTCACGCCAAGTTCAATCCGCAGGGCACGCGGATTCTGCTGGTCGTTCGTGCCCGTACACCCGACGGGCGCTACCGCCCGCAGATGGTCACTTTCAAGCCGGACGGTTCCGACATCCGCACCGTCGTTACGCACCACCAGTGGGCTCGCGGCGGACACCACCCCATGTGGTATCCCGACGGCAAGCGAATCCTCATGTGCCGCGTCATCGACGATACCGGCTACCACTTCTGCCTGGTCGATGGAGTGACCGGCCGGGCGGAGATTCTCATCGACGACCCGCGCGGCACGGGCCATCCGATCGTCAACCGCGACTGCACGTTTCTGGTTACCGACGCCACGTACGAAGAGAGCGGACGGCGCCGCGTCGGCGTACGACTGGTGAGCCTTAAGGACAAAGCCTGGCAGGATATCTGTTGGGTCGAAAGCTCTCTGGCCACCGGCGAGCAGGCGCCGCTTCGGCGCGACGCCCATATAACCTGGGATCGGCCCGGCAGACGCCTGCTGTTTCTCGGCGCGCCGACCGGCGGCCGCCAGCTCTTTGTTGCCGATCCGACCGCGCCGCCCGGCGCGATGCCAGCGCTTTTCGACGGCTGAGTTTCGCCGCATCGCCCACGTGCTGGGCAGTGGCGGCGTCAGGCGTGCGTCTCCACCTCTAAACGAATGCAGCTCAGATAGGGGGCGTGCTCCGGCTCGGGCACGATTAGCTCGATTCGACAATTGCCCGACTCGTCCGAGCAATCGCCCGGCAGGGCGACCTCATAGCGTCGGAAGCGGTCGTGCGAGAGGAACCAGGCGTACTGGCCGATGTCGAAGCGGTGGCTCCACGCGCCACTGCGTACCACCAGAGGCCGGCGAACACACATTTCGGTGCCGGTGAAGAGCACTAGAACGTGCTTGGCGCCGGGCTGACCTTTCAGGACCACCTTTACAGGCTCGGCGCCCGGCTGGAAGCACGGCTGTTCGCGATGGGTGGCGTTGGCCCCAAGCTCCTTCGGGCCGAGAACCTGGACAATGTTGCGGGTCGGCAGGTTCGGCACGTCGGCCCGCGCCGTCCGGGCAAAATCGCGCACCAGCGGCCCGAGTTGCCAGTGGCCCTGCCAGCCTCTGCCCGGCACGCTCTCGCGGTCGGCGAACTCGCGCGAGATGTCTGCACCCGCGGCTTCGAGATCGTCGATCGTCCGTTCCATCGCTTGCCGGTTGGCTTCGGACGGCTCGTACATCTGACGCCGTCGGCCCACCAGCATGGCGACCAGCGTGCGGTAGGCGCGGCTGGCGAGTTGCAGCAGGCGAACGCGGCGGGCCAGGTCGTCGGCGTCTTGCTGCCTCAGCGCCGATCGCAGCTTGGCCAGCGCGTCGGCAGCCGCATCGGCGAATGCGACAGCCTGGTCCTTCTCCGCCAGCGGCTCGGGATCGTCGTGCTCGACGCAGCCGTCGCGCTCGGCCACGAAGAAGTGGTGCTCGTACTTGAGCCCGAACGCATCGCCGAGGTAGATCTTGTCATGGTGATAGGTGTGCAGCGTGGCCTGCCAGCAGTTCTCCATCACGTCCCAGAGCAGCGCGAAGGCCGTGTCGCGATCGACCTGGTAACGGTCCTGCAACCATCGCACGTACACCTCGCCGACGTCGGTGCCCTCGGGGTCGTTCAGCCAAGCGCCGATGCAGGCCAATACGCCCTCGTCCGGCCCACCGAGCATGTTGACCCCCGCCCGGTCGATCCGCAGAACCGCCCCCGTGTGCCCCCGCTCGGCTGCATAGCGAAGGTTCTCCGTGTAGAACCAGGGATGGCCCACCGGGTGAGACGTGCATCCGTGAAACTCACAGCTTGGCGCGAGCTCCACGTGGTTTCTCGCCCAGTCGAAGCGGCCTAGAAGTGGATCGTAAATGTAGTAAAAACTCCAGTCCATCGGCACCCCCTTGCTCTCGACCGGAACCGACGGTCGCCAGCGCTCGAGTGCCTCGGTGACGATGCGATATTCCAACTCACGCCACGCGAACGTGCGGATGATCCACCTCTTGCCGACGCGTTTGTGGGCTGCCTCCAGTCGTTTGTACAGATCGACCAGCGATTCGACCTGTTGCTCGAAATCCTCGAACAGACAGTAGATCGGCACGTGCGCTTCCTGGATGGTCATGATCGTGCCGTCGAGTTCGGGGCATTGCTCGAACGCCTCGTCGAACTTCGCGTCCATGAACGCCCAGAACGGCGCGTCCGGCTCGACACGGGGCACCAGGCGACCGTCGCCGCGAAGGTCGCGCGTGAAGCGGTTTTGCGGAGCAGGCACGAACCAGTCCGGGTACGCCTCAGCCAACCGCGTCGGATACCATAGTTCGTGATGCCAGTAGTACACCTGCATGTCGTGTTCGTGAGCGGCGCGGCACACCTTCCGGAGGATGTCCCGCTGCTCCGCCACCTTGCTCATGTCACGAATATCATTGGCTTTCCCGAAGCGCACGAACTCGGTCAACCCGTCGAGGTTGCCGACGTCGTCGTGCGTGGCTCCGCAGATCTGGATGGCGTTGAAGCCGTACTTGCGTGCCGCCTCGACCACTTGCAGCAGATAGTCGAGTTGCATCTCGGTTGCGTGGCAGGGCGATAGGGCACGGAACGGAAAGGGCTTCAGTGGGTTGGGCTTGCTCATCGTTGCATGACTCCTTGCATTTGCTCGTCGGCCACTCCGCTGTGTGCCGTCTGGCTGAACGTCGACACCGGCTGACCCGCACGCTACGGTTGCGGCGGCAAAGCCTAACGAATCGGTTGCTCCAGGAGAAGCCCCGTCAATGAGCTGCCGAAGGGCAAACAACACGACAGAGGGCGTCTGGCACGTCGCCTGACTTTGTGTAAAGACGCAAAAGGGATTCACAAATATCTGCTTGAAAGGGCGGCACACACAGCCGATCATGCGGCTTCTTTACGCATACTTGAGTGTTGAGGTGACGTGTTATGGCTGCACGGCGGACCAGCGCGATAGACAGAATCCTCGGTACGACACCCGTGGCGGTGCTGGTCGACCGCTCGCGCGATGCGTGCACGGGCGCCAATCTGGTGTGTCTCAGGCCTGACGACGTGTTTCGCACGACCGACAGCCGGGTGCGTCTGACCGCCGGACGACTGGCTGGCTACGACATTCTGGCGATCTGCGGCAATGGTACGATGCCGTACACCCCCGCCGAGAAAAAAGCTGTCCAGACGTTCGTCCGACGCGGCGGGAGTCTGCTGCTGGCCGCCTGTTCGGGCGCGTTCGAGCAGAAAACCGGTCGCCCTGTAGACGCGCTGGCGGTGAACGCCCTCGCCAGATTGTTCGGCTTTGGGTTCCTTTCTGCCTCTGACCTGCCGGCCGACGTGCACGGCTGTTGCGGCTTCGATCGCGCACGGCTTGCACTTACACAGGCGGGCAAGACGGTGGGCCTGAAATTGGGCGAGATCGGATTGGGACGCCCCGGCCCGCTGACCGTCCCGCCCGGCGCACGCGTCTTGATGCGCGCCAAGCGCTCGGGCGACCCGGTGATCGCCACCGCCCGCCATGGGCTCGGCCGAGTAATGGCCTGTAACGACCTGGGCCTATGGGGTGTCGAAAGTGGGTGGAGGCCGTGGACGTGGTCGGCCGCCCATTGGTTGATGCCCATCGTGCCCGGGCGGCGAACACCGGCCCGGCGTCCCGTCGAATGCGTCTGGCCGGCGTCGCAGCGATCGAAGCGCGGCGATATCGTGCTGCACTACTCGGCCGCCACGCACCGACACGCCGACCGTGTCCACCGTCTCGTCACGCAAGTGTTGGCCGAGGTGTTTCGTATCCGTCGGCCGGCAAAGCCACCGAAAACGTGGCATATCCACCTTGAGCCGGGCGTCGGCGCGTGGCCCGACCGGACCATGCCTGAGCAGGAGCCGTCGTGGCACGTTGGCGTCGATGCGTCCGACGCTTCCATCGTGGCCTCGCTGGCGGGCCTTGTGGCGTGGGTGTTCTTCTTCCCGCGCGACCTGCCGGGCCTGCCCGTGCCGATGGCCCGCGGCTTCGCCCTGCACGTGTTGCGCAGGCTGGGGCATGAGAAGTATGCCCAACAGCTTGAGGCTGCGTGTGCCGGCGGTAAGCGGGTCGACCTGGGTCGAGCCTACAGCGAGGCCGACATCCCCAAGCAGAGCCTGCGTCTCTGGACCGATGTGGCAGCCGAGTTCGGCGACGATGTATTGCGGAAATTTGCCCGAGCCGTGCCGCGCAAGGACTTCGGCGAGAGCATCGAACACCGCGTCTACAGCCGCTTCGACCTTTGGGCGTACTACCTGGCCAGGGCGGTGGGCGAGCGGGCCTATGACTGGCTGGAGTCGCAGGGCCATACGTTGCGCCGAATTCCGCTGGCGCCGCCGAACTCCGATCGGCTTAAAGCGGCGCAGAGCCGAGCGGTCCGCAAACTGCTGCTCGATCCGACCGAGACCGCGTCGGACCGATTCGATGCACTGTGCTGTCTGGCTGGGCGGCTGAAGCGCGACAAGCGCAGTCTCGATACGTGCGCCCGGCTCGCCAAGTCGACGCGATTGACCCTCGCCGTGCCCACCGCTGCCCATCTGGCACAAGCCAAAGACCAGCGAGGGATCGCGAGGCTTCGCCGATGGCTGCGTCACGCCGATTCGGGCCTGGCGGCTATCTCGGCCCTGACGCTGGTGTTCGAGGCGTTCGACAAGCGCGCCGCCGACGTGCTGGTCAAGCTGGCAGGTAAGCAGGACGTGCGGTTCCAACTCAGCGCGGGCTACGCCCTGCGCCTGGCGGGCGATCGGCGGGCGGATCGGTTCGCGTTCGAGAATCTTGATGGCTGCCGTATGAAAGTGGTGCAGGATGGGTATGTGAAAGCGTTCTCCGTCGTGGACGGATACGAGACGGCCAACACGTTCTGCCTGCCGCAGTTTGCCCCGGCGGGCCACGGGGCCTACTACTCGGATTACTACGTGGCCTGGGTGCACACCGATCCGCACTGGCGTCGACGGGGACTGGCCCGCCTTAGCTTCGCTGCGGCGCTCGACCATCGATGGCACAGGACCTGTGCCGCCACCAGTCTGCACACGGGCACGCGCAACGTGGCCCACACGTTGTATCGCGGATGGGGCCTGATCGACTATACGGTGCACCACACCTTCCACCGCAAGCTGCACGGTGAGCCAAACCGCCGCCCGCCGCGAGGCATCACCATTCGCCGCCTGACTCGCAGCGATCTGGCTGCGGCCGGCGAAATGCTCAATGAGTACGTGGCCGACCGGCCGCACGCGCGGATCAGGCTTTCTCAATTGCCCGCCTCGGCTGCGGCCTACGGCGCCTTCGACGGCCGACGACTGGTCGGACTGGCATTGGCTAGCCGGCAGCGCGGCAACGCTGTGCTGGACCATCTCGCTGTCGCCAAGCTGGCAGAGGACGAACGGAAGGACGATCGCAAGCGTCGCGAGCGAACGGGCGAGGCGCTTCTGTCGGCGCTGCACAAGGCGATGTGGAGGCGCCAGGTGAAGTCCATAGAGACGAATCGCTGGCTGCCTCGTGGAACGGTCGACGACAGCTTTACTCGATCCCTTCTGCGCCACTGCGGCTACGGCCTGAGGCGAGAGGGGCTCGTCGAGCAGCGACGGGTCAATGACCTTGCGCGGTACTTCACGGAAACTGCCGATGCGTTGGAGAAGCGCCTGGCGGCCAACGCCGTATTTGCCGGCTGGACCGGCAGCGTCTGGATCGACGGGCAACGGTTGCGGGCGTGTTTGCGTTTCCGGCACGGCCGGGTGACCGTCACGAGCCGCCGGCCGACGCAGCCGACGCTCGCGATCTGCGGCGACCAGACAGCCGTCGAGCGGATCGCCATGGGCCTGGCTACCCCGTTCGAGGAGTCGCTCCAGACGCAGGTAACCATCTCACCCATGCTCAACGCCTCGACGACCGACCTGCTGGAGACGCTGTTTCCCTGTGTGGTGCAGTATCTCTGACCGCGCGAACTCGATGGACGTCTCACTTCACGGGCGGCTGGAACCGTCTCGGCTGCGGTCAGCACGGATCGCGGCAAGACGTGGCAGCCGGTGGCGCTTACGTCCGTCGACAACGAACTCCAAGCGGTCTTCGTCGACGAAGTCAACGGCAGCTTCGACGGCTATTGGCTGAAGCTCGACATGTCAGGCGGCGCGGCCATCGCCGACCTGGTGTCGATCAGCCATTTCCAGCTCAACCGCTTTTCGCTGCCCAATTTCGTGCCGGGCAAGAACACCGTGTTCGTGGCCGCCGAGCGGTACCGCTCGCCGCTGACGGTGACCTATCAGTGGGCCGAGGGCTCCAACTGCCTGAATGCCCGATCGATCGCGCGGACCTTCACCGCCGACGGTCAGTTCGAAGTCGACGTCGCCGGCCCGAAGTACCCGCGAATGGAATATCTCAGCCTCAGCGTAGCGCCCTAGTTCGCGCGGCGTCGACGCCGTCCGACGCGGGCGAGCAGCATGCCGACGGCCGCGCCCCGGCAACCACCCTCGTGTGCGCCGGGCGATGCCGAGCAACACCTCTTGACAGTCGGTAATACAAAATAATACGATGTGGGCGCTGCAACGCGAATCGGAGGCGGTCGATGGCCCGGTCAACCAAGCAGGAAATCATCACGTTCAAGGCGGATGCGGCGCTGGCAAAAGCCATGCGGGGAATCTCGAATCGTTCCGAGTTCATACGCTCGGCGATCCTGGCCGCGCTGGATAGTGCGTGTCCGTTGTGCAAGGGAACGGGAATTCTTACCCCGCAGCAGCGCCGTCACTGGAAGAGCTTTGCCAGAAACCATTCGGTCCGGGAGTGCGGCGACTGCCATGCGATACACTTGGTGTGCAACGCACCCGCCGACGGCGAGATTCACTGACGCACTTCTGCACGCTATTAGAGGCCGTTGGCGGTGGGCGTTTGACGCTCAGAACGACCGGTTGTCCGTCGATCGCGACACAATCGCATGCCAACGATGAAGAGCCGAACGCGCCCGGCAGGACTCGAACCTGCGACCTTCGGTTTAGGAAACCGACGCTCTATCCTGCTGAGCTACGAGCGCGACGAATCGGTTGACTGCCTCGATGGTGCGATGGCTGTGCTGAAAGAGTCTCAACAGTGCCTGCGGTCCTGGCTCGCCACCGGAGCATCAATTGCAGTCAGGCACGGCGTGCCCGCTGCAATGCGCAAGCTATTCGCGCAGGGATTGGCCGTCAAGGTCGGATGCGTCGGCGCCGTCAGGAGCCGGAGGATACATTGTTATCGGCGGGCGGTTGTCTCGCCGGCGCGCGCTGGGCCGTGCCGATGCACAAGAGCAACAGCCCCTGGCGAACGTGTTTACTGGCCGCCGGGTGCAAAGGCCCGGCCGTGACTGATGCGCGGACCTGGTCGGCCGGACCACCTGTGCGGTCTGCGCCGGGCGCGGGCCGGATTGCCACAGGTACTGCGTGGCCGTAACAAGGTCCGCTCATCAGCGACAGGCAGCCCCGCTTGGCCAAACGAGGCGACACGCCTGGCAGGCGCGCTGCCGGCTGCCGGAGTCGCTGCAGGTGCCCCGTGCGGTGGGGCTCTAACGGCGCGAGGGGGCGCGTGCAGCACAGCACGGGCGTTGGCAGCGGCGGACAAGCCCGCATAATCGCTACATATGGCGTAGAGTCACATGTGCCCGGGAGTCGATTTAAGTGCTTATTTTGAAGCACGTTAGCGTACTTGAGGGAGGCATTGGGGCGGGAGTGGCTGCTTGGCAGGAGTTTTGCGGCTGTAGACATGCGGCTGGGCGTGCGATGCCCGGCAGGACGAGGGACAGATCGGTTAGAAAGTGTAAGTGGCTTTGCGGCAAGCAGTTACGGTGAACTCTGGAGACGCCCGGGTGTGACGGAGGGTTGCCCTGAGGCCCCCAATGGCTGCTCCGCGGAACATTTTTCCGGGTATAGTCCTTATCTGGTAAGGAGGAACGGGTATGAGAAAGCTTTGTTGGTTAATGGCACTGGGCTTGACGGCGGCGGTCGCCGTGCCGGCCGGCGCGGGTCAGGCAGTGGAAGGCAGCGGCCTCCTGTTCATAGGCGACATGCGGAACACTGGCGACCCGTGGCAGTGGACCCTGGTTGACACGGCCGTGGTCGGCTTGAACGACAAGAATTACACCAAGGAAGGCTCGGTGGGTGTCAGCTATTGTGTGGTCAACTGGGGTGCGCCACAGACCGATCCGAACGACCCCAACACCGGCGTCAGCGCGTGGTCTACGGCAAGCTGGGAGAACCGTGTGGGCCCGCGTGACCCCAATGGCACCCCCATGAGCCTCCCCTCGAGCGACGAGCGTGCCCACTGGGACGATCCGCTTGATGAGTATGAGAAGCTCGCCACCGGCGGCTACGGCGGCTGGTACCAGGACATTACGCGCAGCGGCCGCGGGTTGGTGCGTTGGGACGAGGATACGTTCCTGGTGTTGGGCGGGGCCGGTGCTGCCGGCTCGATGCCGGGGCTCTATCAGATCGAGTTTCGCGACACCTGGTTCGACGTGACCCCGGGAGACCCCAACACGGCCTCGCTTTTTCCCACCATCGGCTTCACGGACGATCAGTATGAAGGCATGATGGTCTACAGCGGCTTCCTGTCGTTTCTGGTGGCGAATCGGCCCAACGTCGCCATGCAGACCTACCCGGAGCCGCTGCCGTCTTTCCTGCCCGCCCCGGGGCCGTGTGACTGGGCGTGGACGGGCGGCGCCCTGACGGGCAAGCTCCAGATTGCCGACTCGGCGACGGCGGGCCTTTCCACCTACTGGTATGGCACGCGGGATCCGAACGATCCGAACTATGGGTACCACTACATCACGTACAACTCCCCGCCCGGCAACTTCGTGCCGTTCGACAAGTATGTCGGCTATAACAGAGGTCCGTTCCCGAGCACGCCGGTCATCTATACGCAGAGCCAATATCAGCCCGGCGCGGAGAACGAACAGCTCACCGTTGTGGACCTTGTGGCGTTCTACGGTGAGGACGAGAATTCGGTCTACACCGCGACGTATGATGGCCGCATCTACAAGTTGACGGCCGCGAATCCGTTGGGCTGGAAGCGTGCCGCGGGCCAGCCGACGGCGGGCACGCGTCTGGGCAACGGCGGGGCGAAGTTTGTCGAGTCGACGTACAATTTCTTCCCGCTCTACACCGGTGGCGGCACCTACGCTACGCCCGCCTCTCTCGGCGGTCCGGTTCTTGGTGATGTCAACCAGACCGATCCGGGCCAGCCGGGCACTCCGACCGATCCGGAGGACCCGAATTACCTCGATCCGAACGACCCGAATTGGCTGCCGTACGTCCCGCCCACGTGGGAGGCAGTGGCCATCTCATCGGTGGAGCTGTTCAATGCAGCCGACCCGAACGACTCGAACAACCTCGAACCGGTCGTGACGGATCGGCATTACACGGGCCTGGCCGTCGACAAGGGCGGCCGTGTGTATGCCGTCAGCAACCGGATCGAGACAGAGAGCGGTTTGGTTATTGGCGGGTTCAAGTACAAGGGTACGGCGGGGGAGGTGTGGAACGGCGCCGGCGGCGGCGTCCCGTTGCTCCCTGAAGACGAGCCTTACCAGCCTTGGTTCGCCCCGGAACAGCCCATGTACGGCAACTACATCTACGTGGCCGACGAGGACAAGACCGACGTTCCTGATCCTAACGATCCGAATGGTCCTCCTTTAAGGACCTACTGGAACTTGTTCGGCGATCCGAACACCACGCCCGTGGCGGTAGGCGACTGGGTGTGGTGCACGGCGGATCCCGCCGGCGAAGCGAACATCGGGGTTCCGTTGACGATTACGGCAATGGATCCGGACGGTCAATGGGCCAGCCTGGCCCAGGACCCGGGCGACGATACGGCCGGCGCCTTCGACGTGAGTTACTCGGTAACCGAGGCGGGCGTTTACAACATCCCCGCCCTTCAGGATCCGAATGATCCGTGGGTCAGCAAGGCGTATATCGACGTGTACCAGCCGGACGGGACGCTGCAGACCATCGACCTGAACGCCCTGACGCAGCGGACCAATGTAGGCGCAGATCCAAACTCACACGACCCGAATGATTTTGTGCCGGTCGCGTTGGGGGAGCTGTACCAGTACGAAGCCAGCCAACTGGCAGGCGGCATGGTCAAGGGCCTGATCATCGCCGGCGACGTGGAGATCGATCCGGGGTTGGCGTACGACCCGAACGATCCAAACTGGCCGCTCGATCCGCTGCCCGCCAACGTGACGCGTCTGTGGATCGCCTGCGCCGAAGGTGACGGAGACGCGTTCGACGACGGTTTGGATCTGGCGATCGTGGACGTGATCATCGACCCCAATGGTTTTGTGGTTCTGGCCGATACGTCGTTCGTGGGCGGCACGGACGATCCTGATCTTCGGATCGGCCAGTTCCAGACTGACGGCGATTTGTGGATGACGCAAGGCTACGATCCGTTGGTCCAGTGGGAATCGTTCAACGATATCGAGTTCGACGGCCAGGGCAACTTGATTTACATGGGCGGTCGCAGGACTAACGACAACCGTTACGACGGCATGCCGCTCAGAAGCGTCAAGGCGTTCCTCGGCAGGCTGAGGGACGCGGCTGACGCCGGCGACCCGAACGACCCGAACGACCCGCCGAACCCGAATTTCGGGACCGGGATCGTAGGCGTCGATGCCTACGACTTGGGCATGGATCCGGACGGATACGGGTTTAGGATCGCGTACGGCCTCGCGTTCGCCGACTCGCCGTTGTGGAACAATGGTTCGCCCCTGCCCGAGTTCGAGCCGCTTCCGACGGTGGAGTTTGACGCGGTCAGTTCGAGCGGAGACGAGTCGGTCACTCCGGTGAATCTGAGCGTTTCGCTCAGTGTCGCGTCGGACGAGACGGTGACGGTGGACTACGCGGTCACGGGTGGCACGGCTGTGGACCCGAACGACTACACCCTGGCGGCCGGCACGCTGACGTTCGATCCCAACGACGTGAGTAAGACTGTCGACATTACGGTCGTCGACGATGGGCTGGTCGAGCCGGCTGAGACCATCGAGGTGACGCTGAGCGATCCGACGGGCGCCACTCTGGGTACCAACACCGTCCATACCTACACGATCAACGACAACGATGTGTATCCGACGGTGGCGTTCGATCTGGTCAGCTCCAGCGGTGACGAGTCGGTCACTCCGGTGAATC